>JADBJK010000014.1 GCA_014874485.1 Chloroflexota bacterium | reverse complement strand
AACCCCCGCGCTAAATGAACCAAGCCCCCTTCGGGCCTAGCCCCAGCCCGCAGGGCTTTGCCCCTTCAGCCCGATGCTTCAGCGTCGGGCAAGCCCGCGCGGGGCCGAACCCCCGCGCTAAATGAACCAAGCCCCCTTCGGGCCTAGCCCCAGCCCGCAGGGCTTTGCCCCGTCAGCCCGATGCTTCAGCGTCGGGCGGGCGCGCCGTCCCTCACGCCACCTCGTCGGCAATCTCTATGTCTAGTTCGCCCACTTCTTTGGTGTTGGGCACGATGAGGATACGGTGCGGCCCGGCGGCCAGCGGCGCGCCCTTGACCCGCACCGTTACCACCAGGTTCACGGCGAAATCAAGCGGACTCTGGAGCGTAATCTGCTCCAGCGCCCAGGTCTTGCCGCCAAAGGCCACCTCCACCCGCGAACCGTCCACCTTCTGGCCGTCCACCACCAGGGTGCGAATGCCCACGATGGTGCCTGGGGCCAGCGTATTCTTCAGCGCGAACTCAAACCCGTTCTCCGTGTTCTTCAGGCTGCCTCTTACGTACAACTTCTTCAGCAGCGCGCTGGGTATGGTCGGCATGGCGTCCCTCCCAAAGGAAATCGTTCGCGGCTAGTGTAGCAGAATTGCGCGCATTGGGCAAACGCGGCAGGAAGCCCGCGCGCCGCGTTCGCGGTTTTCCCGCCGTCAGTTCTGTGGTACACTTCACCCCACAAGCCCGAAACTCGGAGGCCAACCGATGGCGAAGGTGAAGCCCAGCCCCCAGCGGCGCTGGCCCATCTGGGCGGCGCGGGTTGCCGTCGCAACCGTGTGCGCATGGAACTTGTCGGCGGCGGTCCCGTTCATCCTGGCGCCTGCTCGCTACGCGCCAGAGTTTGAGGTGGGCGGCGCAGGCGGCGAAGCGCTGGTGCGCGGCATGGGCATCCTCTTCCTCATGTGGCAGGTGCCGTTCCTGCCCGTCATCTGGAACCCCCGACGCCATCGCGCCTGCTTCGCGGTCATCCTCGCCATGCAGGCCATCGGGTTGGCAGGCGAGTCGTGGATGCTGGCCACCCTGCCTGGCGGCCACGAGGTTCTGCGCGCCACGGGCACGCGGTTCATCGCCTTTGACGCGGCGGGGCTGGCGCTCCTTGCCGCCGCCTATGCCCTCGCGCACCGCCCCGTCCAGCCCGTGTAGGCGCGTGCTCCGCAACCCAAAGGCGCGAACGGTTCGGATTGGGGCCGTTCGCGCCGCAATCGTGCGTGCCATGGGTTGGGCATTCGCCGTCGCGTGTCGTTGTGGCGCAGGCGCAGCGTCCGCTCCCGTTGCTGTGCCGCCGCGGCACCCGCCTCGTCTCCGCGGCAAACCCTCACCCCCTACGGCAACTCCAGCCCGTGCGTTTCCAGCAGCGCCCTGTCGCGCAGCAGGTCGGCGCTGGGGCCATCGGCCACCACGCGCCCGCGATCCAGAATCACCATGCGGGGGAACAAATCGCGCACCATCAGCAGGTCGTGGGTGCTCACGATCATCGTCTGCGGCATGGAGTCCAGCAGGCGGATCAACATGCGGCGCCCGCGCGGATCCAGCCCCGCCGTCGGCTCGTCCAGCACCAGCACCGATGGCTCCATCGCCAGCACGGTGGCCAGCGCGACGCGCTTCTTCTCGCCCGCGCTCAGGCGATGCGGCACGCGGTCGCCGTAGCCCTGCATCCCCACGGCGGCCAGCGCCCGCTCCACCCGCCGCCGCACCTCGTCCTCGGGCAGGCCCATGTACAGCGGCCCGTAGGCCACGTCGTCAAACACCGTCGGCGAGAACAACTGGTCGTCGGGATCCTGGAACACCAGCCCCACCAGTGCGCGCACCTTCTTCACGTGCTCGCCCGCCACAGGCAGCCCCGCCACCCGCACGTGCCCATCCTGGCTGGCGAAGATGCCGTTCAGGTGCAGGATGAGCGTGGACTTGCCCGCACCGTTGGGGCCGACCAGCGCCACCCGCTCGCCCTCATACACGACCAGGTTCACGTCCACCAGCGCCTGCTGGCCATCGGGATACCGAAACGACAGGTTGTTGACCTCAATCAACGGTGTGCGCTCCACCATTCGCTCCTAACCGAACAGGATTCCCAGAAGGCCCAGCAGCGCCAGGATGACCACCGCGCCCGCCAGCGCCGCGTACTCGGACGACGCAAGCGGCCGTAGGGCAAACGTCCGAATGTCCCCATCGTACCCGCGCGCCAGCATGGCCTGGTACACCCGTTCGCTGCGCTCGTAGCCGCGCACGAACAGGTTTCCCACCATGCCGCCCGTAACCCGCGCCCGCCAGGCCACCGACCCGCCGCTCTTCGGCCCCACGTCGGCGCTGCGCGAGTCGCGGGCAATGCGCAGCGTTTTGGCCTCGTGGGCGAACAGGAACAGATACCGCCACATCAGCGAGAAGATGACCACCAGCAGGCGCGGAATCCGCAGCGCGCGCATGGCCGCCAGCATGTCGGTGAAGCGCGTCGTCGCGGTCAGCAGGATGGCGAACTGCACGGAGATGTAAGATTTCACCAGCACGGACGCGAAGCGTTCCACCCCCGCCAGGCTCGCATCCAGCGCCAGCGGGCCGATGCGGAGCGACGCCAGGACATCGCCAGGCGTGGAGAACACCAGCGGCAGCGCCGCCAGCGCGAAGGGCACCGCGATGAGTCCCCGCTTGAGCGTGAACCCGACGCCCAACTGCGCCGCAACCGAGAGGGCAAGCGCCGCCGCCAGCAGCAGGACATATGACGGCCACGCGCCTAGAGGCAGCGCCGCCGTGATGAGGATGCTCATCACGGCGACGACAACCTTCACGCGCGGGTCGGCTCGGTGGATCAGGCTCGCCCGCGGGCGATAGGGATCTAGAACGTCCGCCATCCGCTCTCCAAACGCCGCTTACTGCTGGGTGGCCCTGCGCCGCACGCCCTGCGCCACCAGGTACGCCGCAGCCGCGACGATAAGCGTGCCTACCACGCCCGCGACGATGGTAGCCAGGGCCTCGTTGGAAATGCCAGGGAACACGTAATCGGGGATAATGCTGTACAGCGGGTCGCGGGCCGCCTCAAGGAATCCCTGCTGCTCGGCCACCCACTCCAGCCCATCGGGGTGCGCCGAGGCCAGCGGCGACAGCACCGCCAGCACCACCGCCAGCGCCGCCCCGCCAATCCAGAGCGCCTTCTGCCCCGCGGTCGCCTTCGCCGTCGGGGCCACCAGGTCGGGCCGCGCGGCCAGCACGAACACCAGCGCCCCCGCCGTGATCAGCCCCTCGCCGATGCCGATGAGGGCGTGGATGCCGCCCATGGCAGGCACGGCGATGTTGGCGGGCGACGTCCCCGACAGCGCCAACTCCAGCGCGCACGCCAGCGCCGCCACGACGATGGACAGCCACGCCGCCACGAATCCGCTCACGGGCACCGCCCACCGCCGATTGCCCAGCGCGCGGCTCACCAACTGGTACACGCCGTACCCTACCAGGACGCCCACAATCGCCATGTTGAACAGGTTCGCGCCCAGCACCAGGATGCCGCCGTCCTGGAACACCAGCGCCTGGATGCTCACGACTGCCGTCATGACGACCATCGCCGCCCACGGCCCCAGAAGCACCGCCGCCAGCGTGGCCCCCAGCAGGTGGCCCGACGTGCCGCCCGTTACCGAGAAGTTCAGCATCTGGCCCGCGAAGATGACGGCCGCCAGCACGGCCAGCAGCGGAACCCTGCGCTCGTCCAACTCACGGCTCACCCGCCGCAGCGCGTAGCCGATGACGACGACCGCCACAATCCAGAACACCACCGACACGGGAACCGAGAGGAAGCCGTCGGGGATGTGCATGGGCTGCGGGCCGCCCGTGGGTCCAACACCCCCCGCGATGCGTCCTATCGCCGCCAACGAAGAACCTACCGCAGTGCCTGACATCGTCTCATCTCCTCGTGTGAAATGTTGAGCCGACGCCGCCTGACCGCTACGGCGCGTCGGCGTGGTGCTCCTCGTGTGGGTGATCGTGGTCCTCGCGCGCCTGGCATGCGGGGCAGATGCCGAAGAAGGCGAAATGCTCGGCGCGGGGCAGGTAGCCCAACGTGTCCCGCAGGTACTCGCGCACAGGGTCCAGCAGCGAATCGGGGAGCGTGAGCCGCTCGCCGCACTCCAGGCAGACCAGATGATGGTGCGGGTGCTCGGCGATGTACTCGTACTCATGGCACTCGCCGCCCAAATCCGTCTCGGCGACCAGGCCCGCCGCCTTCAGCCACTGGAGATTGCGGTACACCGTGGGCACCGACAGCGTCGGGTACGAGTCCGCGAGTTTGTCCAGGATGTCCTGAATGGACATGTGGCAGCCCGCGCCCTTGATGACTTCCAGGATGGCCAGGCGCTGGGGCGTGAGGCGGTACCCCTGACCCTGCAACTGGCGCGCGACCTTCATGTGGTGAGACATGGCTTACTCCTGTAAGCAATTACATCTGCAACCATTATAGCCAAGAGCCTGATCGTTGTCAAAAAGAAGCGGGGCGCAGGACGAATCCCCGTCCCACGCCCCGCGCGCGGCCCCCGTCTCCGTGGCCCAGCGCCCTGGTAATTGACCCCCTAGAGAAAATCGCCCGTTGTCATTGCGAGCGAAGCGAAGCAATCCAGTCGGCCCACGTGCGACGCACCTCGGAGGTGCGTCGCACGTGCCTTCTCGCGTCATTGCGAGCGAAGCATCTCGGTTGACGAGATTCTTAGGCGCTGCGCGCCCAAGTAGGGACAATTCATGAATTGTCCCTACGGGCGCTCCGCGCCCTCGCAATGACAAACCACCAAGAACGCCCGTGGTAAAGTGCTAATCCCCCCAGTCGCGCCTGTGGAGCATGGCGCAGGCGTCGTGGACCACCTCAATGCCCTGCTCTTGGCAGTACCGGATGGCGGCCTCGGACTCGGATCCAGGCTGCATCCACACCCGCGTCAGCCCCAGCGCGGCGCACTCCTGCACCACCTGCTCGGTAACCTGCGGCGGCACCACCAAATCAACCACCTGCGGCTTTTCGGGCAGCGAGGCCAGGCTGGGATACAGCGCCCGCCCGTCAATCTCGCCTCCGCCCGGGTTTACGCCGTACACCTTGTAGCCGGCGTCGCGCAGCGTGCGGAAGATGCGGTTCCCGTACTTGGCCGGGTTGGTGGACGCCCCCACAACCGCCCACACGCGCAAGTTGGTGAACTCCCGAATCAACGTTTCCAGGTCTTTCTCCATGCACACCTCCAGCCAGTCTGTGGCCACGTTCGTTGATGGGTCAAGGTCGCAGAGGGCCTTCGCGAAGCCCCGATGGCTGTAGTATAAGAATCTTCCGCGCCACGGCAAACCCCTGGGTTCCTTGCGCAACCAGGCCACCGCCCCATGCGTGGGAAGCCGAGGGCGCGGCCACTCGCCCACCCAAAAAATACGCCGCCGCAGGTCGGATTTGACAGAACCCGCACTCTGTGATATGATGGGCTTGAAGTAGGTTGCAGGAAGATGCCGTATCGGGATGACTCAGAATAGGAAATCGCCGCCACGACGTATCATGGCGGCTTTTTGCTATCTGGCGCCCGAACACGCAAGCCCTGTCCTACAGAATACCGCAGGAGGTTTGTTTTCTAACCATGGGTGAGCGAGTTACAGGTACAGTCAAGTGGTTCAATCGGGTGAAGGGCTACGGCTTCATCACCCAGCCGGATGGGGCGGACGTTTTCGTCCACTACTCGGCCATTCGTGGTGAGGGCTACCGCAACCTATACGAAGGCGAGAAGGTGGAGTTCACCGTCCAGAACACCGAGAAGGGGCCCCAGGCCGCCGACGTGGTGAAACTGGAACAGTAAGCCACGACAACAACTGAATACGCAAAGGCCCCGCCCAAACGGGGCCTTTTCTTTTTGCCCACCACGCGCACCCCCTCTGGCGCTTGCCCGCAGCGCCGAGTTCGGTCATAATACGCACGGCACCCGCGGGCCCATCGGGAACACCTGCCAGCCGCCTGCCGTCTTTGACAGGAGAGAACGCAACGGGAGGGGAATCATGTACCGAGAGCCACTCCAACCGGAGCCCGACCGATCCAGCCAACGCCTGCTCATCGCCGCGCTCATCGTGGGCATGGTGGCGCTGGCGTGCGCCGCCGCGGCCCTGGTGGGCGGGCTGATGCTCCTGCGCAACCGCGGTGCGGTCGCGCCGGCCCCCACCACCCCGCCGGCAACCGCCACGCCCGAACTCAAGACGCAGATTCGCCTGGAGCCGAACGTCGGCGCGCTGGGCACGCCGGTCTTCATCCGCGGGTCTGGCTGGGTCCCGGGTGAGGTCGTGGTGGTCTTCCTGCTGGCCCCCAGCGGCAACCTAAACGAGAGCCTCACGGTTGCCGTGGCCGTTACGAACGAGCAGGGCGGGTTTGAGAAGTCGTTCAACGTTCCGAAGGGAGCGCCGTGGGAGGGCATGGCCGAACTCACGGTGCTGGCGCGTTCCAACCGGACGGGCAGCGAGGCGCGCGCGGTGTTCCAGGTGGTCCCGCCCACCAGCACCCCGACGGCAACCGCCACGCTGACCCTCACACCCACGTCGACGCCCGGCACACCCACGCCCACGCCTACGGTGGCAACGCCCACGCCCACCCGCACCCCCTTCGTGGCCACCGACTGGCTAGGTGAGTACTGGGCCAACCCCAACCTATCGGGCGACCCCGTATTGCAGCGCAACGATGTCAAGGTGGACTTCGCGTGGGGAACCGCCGCGCCCGACCCCGCCCTCCCCGCCGACCGCTTCTCGGCGCGCTGGACCCGCGAACTCGCCTTTGACGAGGGGGCCTACATCTTCCACGTCGCCGTGGACGACGGCGCGCGGCTCTGGGTGGACCAGCGCCTCATCATCAACGAGTGGCACGATTCGGGCCTCACCGAGTACACCGCGCCGCTGTACCTGACGGCGGGCCGGCACTTCATCCGCATGGAGTACTACGACGCCGTGGACAACGCCGTGGCCAAACTGTGGTGGACGCCGCTGACCCAGTTCGCGGGCTGGAAGGCCGAGTACTACGAGAACCGCGACCTGGCCGGAGCGCCCGTCCTGGTACGCGACGAGCCGCAGATAGACTTTGACTGGGGCGAGGGCGCGCCCCCCGGCCTGGCCACGCCCGACCGCTTCTCGGTCCGCTGGACGCGCACGCTGAACCTGGGGGCAGGGCTGTATCGCTTCCGCACCCTGGCCGATGATGGCGTGCGCCTGTGGGTGGACGGCCAACTGCTGATAGACAAGTGGCACGACTCGCTGCGCCGCGCCTACGTGGGCGAAATCGCCCTGCAAGCCGGGCCGCATACGGTCCGCGTGGAGTACTACGAGAACACGGGCGGGGCCGCCTGCAAGGTCTGGTGGGATGTCGCGCCGCTGCCCACGGCCACCGCCACGCCCGCCCCGACGTTCACGCCGACGGCCCAGGCGACCGCCAGCCCGTAGGCCCGCCCGCTTCCCGACGCATGGGGTTTCGCGGCCACTGCAAACTGCGACGCACCGGCGAGGTGCGTCGCAGTTCTCGTGTTGCGCGCATTACGGGCCTGGCAGGGCACTGGGCGGCAAGACGAACGGCTCAAACCGCTCGCGCTTGGCCTTGCACACCGGACACACCGCGGGCGGGTGCTCGCGGGCGCACAGATACCCGCACACCCGACATCGCCACAGCCGTATCCCGCCCGACGGCTCCTCCCGGACGCCACCCTTGGGCCGCTGGGCGGGGCGACGTTCGGGAATCGCCTGCAGCGGGCGCTTTCCTTCCAGCACCTCCTCCGAGACGTACAGCGCGCAGTAGCACGCGCCCCAGTCGTTCAGGTCGGCGTCTCGGTAATCGCACGGGCAGATGATGTCCAGGTCCTCGTCCTTGTTGCCCGAAGCCAGGCGGCAGGGACAGGCCCAGTAGCCGTAGCGGTCCTCATTGGTGAGAAGCCCCTCCACCAGTCCCAGCGTCCACGCCTCATCGGGGTTCAGATGGTAGCCGCCCGCCTCCGCGTCGGCTTTCAACTGCTCGTAAGTCTTGCGGACGCGCTCGGGGTCTATCGTCATGCGCCAAACACCCTCCTGTACTCATCTTCGCGGTAGCCGATGATGCACTCGTCGTCGGCCAGGACCATCGGAAAGGCCGGGCTCGGCGTGTACTTGCGAAGTTCTTGCATGACCTGCATCTTCTCCTCGGTCGGAAGGAGATCCACATACACCAGGTCAAATCCCCCTTCCCCGAAGCGTTCTTCAAGCCACGTTCGCGCCTTGCGGCACCAGCCGCAGGTGCTCAAGCCATACATCAATGGACGTTGCCGGGTCGGTTTGTTCATCATTTTCTCCTCATGTTCCAAGGTTCTACACGTTAGATGCGGCGGGAAGCCGGCGGGTTCGCTCGCGGCTTACTCGGCCCACACCCACAAGCCCTTGTTGGACAGGGTATAGAACTCGTCCGACAAGATTCGGTAATGGACGCCCTCCTCCTGGGCCAGGCGCTCAAACATCGCCTTCCCCAACGGGTCGGCCGTGGACTCGGCGAGTTTCCGATACCTGTCCTGGGCCTTCTGTTCGGCCTCCATGGCCAGGTTGAGGACATCTACGACGTCGCGCGGGTTTGCTTCCTCCCGCGACGCGCGGCCTCCCTCGGGTTTGGGTCGGGCCAATTCCCTGCCCTCGTAGGCGATGAACCGACCCGCGCCCAGCGACTGCACGAGGTCCAACAACTTCTGCTCGTGGTACGCCTCAGAATCGGCCAGTTGCAGGAGCAGGGCCTTGCCCTGGGGATTGGTAGCCTTGTCGGCAGCGGAAAGGTAGAACTGACGCGCAGCGCGTTCGGCTTCTATGGCAGTCTGCACGGCTTCCAAGAGTCCCTTCTGATCCATGCGTTTCCTCCGGAGTTGGTTGCGCAAAGAATAGCGTGCGAGCGGCGGACTGTCAAAGCCCAGGAGAACCGCAAAGCGACGCGGCCGCCATGCACCCCTGTCGCATTCCTCTATGCGTGTCGGAATCCACCGGAGCCGCCCCACGACGGGCGCTCCGCATCCGCCGCCCGGCTTCGGCGGGCCAGCCCCGCGCAGCAAGCGCCGCGCTACGCGGGCACCTCGGCCACGACCTCAATCTCCACCTTGGCGCCCAGGGGCAGCGCCGCCACCTGCACCGCCGACCGCGCCGGCGCGTTGGTCGGGAAGAACTCGGCGTACACCGCGTTCATCGCGGGCCACTCGGCGATGTCCTGCAGGAACACCGTGGTCTTCACCACGTGCTCCAGGCCCGAACCGGCGGCCTCCAGAATCCCCTGGATGTTCTTGAGCACCTGGCGGGTCTGCGAGGCGATATCCGGCCCGGCGAACTCCTTGGTCCCCGGCACGAGGCCCACCTGCCCCGCCGTGAACACCAAATTCCCCACCCGCACCGCCTGCGAGTACGGCCCTGCCGCCGCGGGCGCTTTGTCCGTCGCGATGATGTGCTTGCCCATCGTATTCCTCCCCGTGCACGAAATTTTAAACAAAATCCCCTTGACAGAATAGAACATCTGTGCTATGATGGGACTGTCGGTAGAACAAACGTTCCAAGCCCTGGAACGCACATGAACAGCGGTGCCTGCCGTGTCGGGGTTCGCGCCCCCGACGGATGCCCCTCTACGGTACGCCCAGATGCCCCTCTGGCGCACCCTCACCCCACGAATGCGGGGCCCGGCCCTCAGGGCCCCGCACCTCTTCTCTAGCGCGGGAGCGACCGCAGGACCGCCGCAATGGCCGGGTGCTCTACCGCCAGGCGCATCCGCAGCATCCGCAGCACCGCCCGCAGGTCCTTCCATTCGGCGGCACGGCCCTCGCCGCCCGCGATCAACTCCTTCGCCTCCTGTAGCGACTCGCGGACGTATCCCGACAACGACAGCGACGCCGCCTGCTCCTCCAGGTAGTCCACAATCCGCTCCAACTCGCCCGAATCCAGCCACACGCCGCCGCACGTTCGGCACACGTCCACCTGCACGCCCGAATCGCCGTAGGTGAGCGTAGCCAGCGGCCCGTGGCCGTAGGGACACTCCCGCGGCGAAACCGCGCCCGTTACCTTCTGCGCCTCGGCCCACAGGTCCAGGTCCATCCACCGCACGTCCTCGTCCTCGGCGCTCACCAGGCTGTCCAGTTCGCCTCGGTTCAGCCACATCCCGCCGCACAGGTGGCAGCGGTCAATCTGCAGGCCGCACGCCTCCGTCCCCACCAACTCCCCGCCACACGAAACGCACCGCATTGCGAACCTCCATAAGGTATCAGTTTTCGGATTCCAGAATCCGCTCTCGGAACGGCCGCTGGCCTTCCAGGGCCGCGATGTCCATCGGCACGGGCTTGCGCGCATCTCGCACCAGCACGGGCACGCCGAAGGCGCACCGCGCCTGGCACACGCCGCACCCCATGCACAGGGCCTCGTCCACCCGCGCCACGCGCCTGCCCGACCCGCCATCCTCCACGCGCACCGCCTTGAACGGGCACACCTCGGCACACAGCCCGCACCCCGTGCATCGGCTTGGGTCTATCTGCGCGATATACCCCGACGAGGCGATCATCGGCACGCCCGCCTGCACCATGGCCTGAATCCCGCCGCAGCAGCATTTGCAGCAGTTGCAGATAGCGTAGAACCGCCCCTCCATGGCATCCTTGAAGTACGCCGTGTGCACGTGCCCGCGCGCGTGCTCGGCCTCCAGGATGGCGAGCGCCTCCTCGCGCGTGATGCGCCGCGCCGATTGCGGGTTGTGCTCCAGCAGGAAACTCACGAACGGCTCGCCGACGATCATGCACACGTCCAGCGGCAGGCACGGGTTGGTCCTGGCCGAGCGGCACGGGCAATCGTACACGGCGATGTGCTCGGGGCTGCGCAGCACGATGTCGCGCGCCACGGGATACGGGATCACCTGCTCCTGGTCGCGCAGGTCCAGGTCGTGATTGAGCATGACCACCTGTCGCGCCAATGCATGGGGCAGCACCTTGCCGTGGTAATGGTCCGCCGAGTTGCTCTGGAACTTGCGCGGGCCTGGGCGCATGCGGTGTATAGCGATGCCGATGTACTGATTGCTCCACCGCGCGTACACGTACCCGTGAATCTTCTGCGGCAGGTTGCGCCATCCGCCCGCGAACCAGCGGCGCGTGGAAGGACGGATGAGCCGCCACCGCTCGCCGAATACCCACACGGCCGCGAGGACGGCCACCACACCCCCTGCAGCGTACAGCAGTGCGCGAAGCACGACGTTCATCAGCGCCTCCAGGGCGACACGTGGGCATATTGTAGCGGATGTGGCGCCACCTGGCAAAGCCGCGCTGCCCGCTACCAGCCCACGTCCAGCAGGTGGCGGTTGCCGGTGCGTACCCGCGTCAGCCCCTCGGCCTGTGCCGCCTCCAGCGCCTCGCGGGCGTGGGCCGACGACGTGCACGGCAGGTCATGCATGAGGAACGCGGGCGCGAACGCCAGCAGGACGTAGGGGATATTGCGGTCAAGCGCGGCGATGAACCGCGCGATGGCCCGCACCTCCTGCGCGTCCACGTAGCCAGGCACCAGGAGCGTGCTGGCCACGACCAGGGGTGGTTCGGCGCGCGACCGACCCATCTCTGCGGCCCGCGCGAAGTTCTCCAAGGTCCGGCGGTTGTCCGCGCCCGTGAGCGCCATGTGCAGCGACCTGTCCCACGCCTTCAGGTCAAACTTCACCGTCCCGCCGGTGGCCAGCGACAGGCGCACGGCCTGGTGCAGCAGGCGCGGGTTCATGGAGCCGTTGGTCTCCCAGCACACGTGGAGCCCGCGCTGGGCCAGGATGCGCGACGCCGCCAGCGCGTGGGGCATCTGCGGCGTGGGATCGCCGCCGAAGTAGCACACGCACGCGGCGCGCGTCCCTGCCTGGTCGGCCAGTTCCCGCGCCGACATCCGCCGCCCCGATGGGGTCATCTGCCGGAAGTGCCAGTTCTGGCAGTACACGCAGTCAAAGGAGCACGCGCCGTAGAAGACGGCAAGGTTCGTGCGCCCGCGCTTGGAATGGCCGATGCACACGGGGTCGGCGACGCAGTTCGTGGGGAGCGGGTCGTGGTAACTCTGCAACAGGCCGGCGCGCGGCGTGCCCGCCAGATGAACGAGTTTGCCCCTGCGCGCCACCCGCAGGCCGCAGAACCCGCGCTCGCCTTCGCCCATGCGGCACTCGTTGGCGCAGATGCGGCAGACCACGCCCCCCTCGGTACGCGGGGGCGCAACCGGCAGGCCGAACTCGCGACGGGCCTGCGCCCGACGCTCCGCAACGCGGGCCAGCGCCTCGGGCCGCGAACGGATGCAGTCGGCGCATACGCCCAGCACTTCCGCCACCAACCGGTCGCGCTTGCCGCAGAACGCACACCTGGCCATGCATCGCCCCCGGAAACCCTGTCGCCCTATTGTAACACGGACGTCGGGCGCGGGCAATGGAGGGGGACACCAGGGTGCATTTCCATTCTGGGGCAAGAGTGACCGAATGTCGTTAGATTGTCGCGCAGAATCTACCTCACCTATCCCCACCCCGGCCCTCCCCTTTCCTCTCCGCGGGCGGAGAGGAAAGGGGAGGGTGTGGGAGGGGTTAGGTGAGGTCAAGCAGCCCCATCGCCCTACGCCAGGCGGCGAAAGAGACTGCCTATCGCAGCAGCCTTGCCCCCACACTGAAATGCACCCAGCCGCCATCATGCCGAGCGACCAGGATGAAAGAAAACAAAACCCTTTGCGCCCTCAGCGTCCCTGCGGTGCGGTAGCCTGTCATGCCGAGCGGTGCAGCCGCGAAGCACCCCGCCCACCGGGATCCTTCGCTTCGCTCAGGATGACAAAAGACAAACCCTCTGCGCCCTCAGCGACTCTGCGGTGCTGTAGCCTGTCATGCCGAGCGGTGCAGCCGCGAAGCACCCCGCCCACCGGGATCCTTCGCGTCGCTCAGGATGACAAAAGACAAACCCTCTGCGCCCTCAGCGACTCTGCGGTGCTGTAGCCTGTCATGCCGAGCGGTGCAGCCGCGAAGCACCCCGCCCACCGGGATCCTTCGCTTCGCTCAGGATGACAAAAGACAAACCCTCTGCGCCCTCAGCGTCTCTGCGGTGAAGTCCCACTCCTGGCCCTGGGCCGCACGACCGCCAGCAAGAACCAGGCGGCCCCCACCGCGATGAGCACGTCGCCCACCGAGAAGACCGTCGCCAGGGGGAACCACGAGGGGAGTGCGAAGATGTCGCACAGGAAGGGGACGCGCGTCTCCGGCCCCAGCAGGACCGTATTGGCCGAGGAGCCGAGCGTCCCGGCCTTGAGGATGACGAACTCCAGACCGGCGGTGCGCAGGGCGGCGAGCGAAGCCGGCATCCTCCCGCCGTTCAGCCCGATGGCCAGCGCATTGCATGCCAGCCCCAGCCCCACCACCGGCATCCCAGGCAGCCGCCAGTTGGCCGCCACCAGCCCCACGAGCAGCGCCAGCGACAGGACGTACAGCGCCGGCGTCCAACCGGCCAGCGCCGACCGCGCCCACCACTGCGAGAAAATGAGAATCTGGAGGCCCACAGCGAGAATCGCCAGCCAGCCCATCCGGAAGGGAACCCGCGCCAGCGCCATGATGTCGCCGCCGCGGGCCAATGCGATGAGGAGCGCCAGCAGCGCGAAGACCAGCAGGATCACGTCAACTCCCCACCTGGCTGGAGATGGGCTGCACCACCGGGTACCCGCGCACGCGCTTCTGGAACGTCTCGCGCTCCCAGTCGGGCTCCTCGCGGCGGTACCGTTCCAGCACGGCGATAAGGGCGTCGGCCACCTTGGGGTCAAACTGGCGACCCCGCTCCCGCCTGAACTCCTCCACGGCGGCGTCCAGGGTCAGCGCGTCGCGGTACACGCGGTCTGCGGTCATGGCCTCCAGCGCGTCGGCGGCGGCGATGATGCGCGCGCCCAGGGGAATCTCCTCGCCCGCCAGGCGGTCTGGATAGCCCTGCCCGTCCCAGCGCTCGTGGTGATGCAGAATCAGGTCGCGGCCCTTGCGGAACAGGGGGAAGTTCTCCACCATGCTCGCGCCGATGGTGGGATGGCGGCGGAACTCGTGCCACTCCTCCAGCGAGAACTGCTGAGGCTTGTACAGCAGCGCATTGCTCATGCCGATCTTGCCCACATCGTGCAGGCGCGCCGACATGGAGATGAGTTCCACCTGATCCTGCGGAAGCCCCATCTCCCTGGCGATCATCTCGGCGAACATGGCCACGCGCTGCGAGTGCTCGTAGGTGGTCGGGTCGCGCTGGTCAATCGTATCCGCCAGCGCCATGAGCGTCTCCATCGTTTGCAGTTGCAGGGTGCTGGACTGCAGCAGCGAGGTGCGCACCACCGCCAGCGGCAGCACCATCAGGACAATGGCCCACGGGCTGGCCTGCCACAGGATCGCGATCATGGCGCCCAGCGGAACCATGGTGAGTTCGTGCCAGGCAATGTTGCGGAAACTCACCTTCCAGACGTAGGACGCCGAGACCTGGTTCACGAAGGCAATGATGAGCGACACCATCCCCGTGTTGACCACGTAGTAGAAGACGGCCAGGATCGCCAGGGCCGCCGCATTCTGGGGGGAGTTCAGCGGGTTCACGCTCCCATCGTAGAGAAGGCGATACAACGAGCCCATAGCCCCGAAGGTGATCACCATCTGGGACACGTTGAACGTTGCCTTGTGCCAGGCCCGACGCAGGATGGCCTCGGCCACCAGCGTGCCCAGGAAGGCGGCCCACACCGCCACAGCCGGGCCGAACAGGATGGCGACCGCCGCCTGCACCGCGCCCGATACGGTCATTTCGGCGTCGCCTGGAAATGGCATCACGATGGGGAAGAGGTCAGACAGACAGATGAGCCCTGCGAAGAGCAGAACAACAGGCCACAGGGATGGCTGAGCCATCAGCGTCGGCAACATGCCCAGGATTCCCAACAGGGCTGCCAACGCGAGGAAGATGATGTAGACTTGAGCGCGCCTGGGCAGTTCCCTCACAAGAACATTCTCCCCGAAACCGCACGATCCTGCGGGTTGTCGTGTTTCGCCCCGGGATTCCCAGAGGCCACATGCCGAGTTTATTCAGAGTTGGACAAATCGGCAAGTCTAACCGGACGGAGATGGGAGGCGGCCGGTGTGTTCATCCTAGTGCCACTTGGCGGTGGCGCCGGCTGCGGCGACGATGCTGGCGACGATCATCAGCGCGTAAAGGACTCTCCACTTCATGGGGAATCTCCTCCTTCGCTAGTCTAGCCTTTCGGCCGAAAGTATGTGAGGTCTCTTCCGATTCCCCTTCGCTCCGCTTCAGGCTTCTTCAGCCAGATGCCGCCTCCCATCCCTTCCGTTGCGCTCGGTCGGGCGTCTCCGCGCCCAAACCCTAGAGCGACCGTATGAGTGAAAGCCGTCGGTTGACGCTGTCCAGCGTGGCCCGCACGGCCGATTCCACCATATCCCCGCGATAGAAACTGGTGCCGATGAGGTGCTCCTCGCCCGCGGCAAAGGCAAACGTAACCACCACGATCACGATTTCGCGGTTCGCCACCGGCATCACTTCCAGCGCGTCCAAGGTAAACAGCCCGCTCTTGCTCACCATCCGGTTGAGGGCGTCCAGCGTCGCCAGGCACGCGGCCCGGCCCGCGTTGTCGTCGCCCTTCGGGTGGTGGGCCACGCCCTCAAAGACGTTGCCGTTGTCGGCCAACCGCACCCGCACCACCTCGGCGTCGCCTTCGCTCACGCATTCCGCCGCCAGGAGCCGGGGGCGAGACCCCAACCCCGCGAAGGCTTTCTCCTCCTGCATCTGCGCCAGGCTGATCTTGCGGTAGTTCACCCGCAGGCCGAACTTGGCGAACAGGAGCGACTCTATGTCTCGGACGATTTGCTTGGGCTTGCGGTCGGGCGCGCCCACTACGTGAATCTCGCCGATCTCGTCGGGCGTATCCATCACCACCCGACACGCGTACACGCCCTTCACCTGCCTCAGGCTGGATTCCAGGGTCGTCGCGTCCACAGCAGCCGGTTCAACGCTCATCTTCGCTTCCTCCGCTCGCGGCGTGTGGCATAGCGTTTGCGTTGGCGAGAGTCCCCATGCAATCCGCATGCCAAAACGCCAGGATACTGCCGGTTGGGATTGCGGAGGTAGGCAACGGCGATGCGGCACAGGGTCCCTGTGCGACCTGCGAAAAGGCCTCCCTCAGCCCATTCCCCTCACCACCACTATAGCGCACCAAGATGAAAAAACGATGAAAACGCAAACCCCTTTGGATGACAATCTGTTCATCTTGGCGCAAAAGGGGAGCCTCTTGGGCCGAACACAGGCTGCGCAAGGCGGACATCTGCCGGGTTGGCCCGTGGGCTATTCGCGCCGCATCAAAGCCTCCAGGGCGCGGCGGTAGGTCTCGTAGGCCGTGCGGCCGAACAACACAAACCGAACCCTCTCTATCTCCGGGTGCTCCCGCAGGTAGTCCATGACGGTTTGCAGGGCGATGGGCGCGGCCTCCTCCATCGGATAGCCGTAGGCCCCCGTGCTGATGGACGGGAACGCCACCGAGCGCAACCCGTGCTCCGAGGCCAGGCGCAGCGAGTTGCGGTAAGCGCTGGCGAGGAGTTGGGGCGCGCGGTCGCCGTCGCGGTGATACACCGGCCCTACCGTATGGATAACCTTCTTGGCCTTGAGCCGCCCGGCGTTGGTGATGCGCGCCTCGCCTGTGGGACACCCGCCGATGCGCCGACACTCCTCCAGAATCTGCGGGCCTCCCGCGCGGTGGATGGCCCCGTCCACGCCGCCCCCGCCCAGCAGCGTGGGGTTCGCCGCGTTCACGATGGCATCGGTGCCCTGCTGCGTGATGTCGCCCTCCACAAGTTCTAGAATGGACGAACCGACTCGCACTTCCATAGGCTCAAACCTCCCGCACAGGCATTGCGAGGAGATTGTACCCGCACGCGCGCAGGCAGGCAAGCCCGCGCCAATCCGATCCACGAACAGCGCGAATGGCCACGAATCTCCTTGCCATTCGTGTAGATTCGCGGGATTCGCGGATACAGCACTTACGGCGTCCACACGGTGTTGGCGGAGACCTTGATCCAGTACCCCACACCCGGCTGGAACGTCGTCAGGCTGTTGGCCCACGCGGGCGCGGTGGGGTTGTGCCGCAGCCACCCGTTGGGGCTGCCCGCGTCGGCGGCGAAGACCAGCAGCACCTTATCGGCGATGGTCGCCAGCGCTTCGCTTACCGCCTTGGGCGACATGCGCGGGTAGGACACCAGATTCCACCCGGCGTACAGGGGGATGGAATACGAGGACGACGGGGCGCTGGTGCTGGTGAACTGCAATGTGCAGGCAGATGTAACCTCTACCCAGTAGCCATGCGCGCCGTCCACAGTCGTCAGGGTGTTCTCGGCAGGATTGCCCCCCGGAACATAGTGGAGCCACGGCCCGCCCGGGGCGAGGAGGTCGTAGGCGTACACCTGGGTGTAGAAGCCACTTATGGACGCGAACGCGTCGGCGACTGGCACGGCCGTAGCCAAGTTGGAGAACGAGATGAGGTTCCACCCGGGCGACAGCGACCTCTGCAGCGTTACGCCCGCCGGCCACAGGCCCACCGAGGGGTCGCCGTGCAGGTTGATCGCCGCCAGGTTCTGCACGTCGCCCGTGAACCAGACGTAGGACTGGGCGTAGGTGGCCCTGGCATCGGCCAACGCAGCGCCGGCCGTGTCGCGGTCGCTCACCAGGTTCTGGCCGAAGAGATAGGCCATCGTCGCGTTGCCGCCGTCATTGTAAGCGTCCCAGTACAGGTAGTACCACGTTACCGTCGTGGCGGCAACGGTGGCCACCGCTCCGCGCTTCAGCAGTTCCGACGCCAGGTTGGTGTAGCCCACCTGCGCGTTCAGGCAAGAGTTCTGGAACACGATGGACGGCTTGGAATCGTCCAACCCCGACAGGTTATCGTAGGTGATGAAGGGCGTGTCGTAGGCACTGCTACCGTCCCAGAGCCGCCGGTAGGCTCCGTAAGCGTTGCCGTGTCCCCACCAGGTTACCAGGCCGTATCCGCTGGCCCACGTGGACGTCATGCGGGATAGCGTCAGGCCCGCCTCGTGGGGGAGCGAGGTAGCGGGCGGGTTCTCCTCGTAAAGGCGATATGACGTGAACCCCGCCGCGTTCAGATAGCGGTTGCGCATCTCCTCGCCCAGGTAGCCGCCGTCGGTTTGGATGGCCCCGCCGCTGGTGTAGCCCTGGATCGCCATGGCCAGCAGGGCCTTGCGCCGCCAGTCGCCGTCGGTGGTGGCATAGGTTATCGTCTTCTGGAGGATCGGCCCCACTACCGACTCGCTGTCAAAGGGGATGCGGCCCACCCGGAGTTCGGCAGCGAAGTCGGGCGCGTCCTCGCCCCGCTCGCCGTAGTAGCCGTCGCCGTCGGCATCCCAGTTACCCGTCAGGTCGGCGTAGTAGGCGTCGGTCGGCGTGGGCCAACTGCCCCCGTGATCTGTGGGGCTGGGATAGACCGTCTTCATCGGAATCGTGGACGCGCTGCCGATGATGAGCAGGTATCGCAGATTCCACGCCGCGTAGCGGTTGATGAGGAAGTTACGAATCTTGTCGGCGGAGTCGCCGCCCGGGAAGCCTGCCCAGTTGGAGGGTGTGGCGACGTACACCGAGAAGCCCAGGCCAGCCTTGTGCGCCGCGAAGTTCTGCACGGCCTGGGAGCCGGCGAGGGTGGCGCTGGTCAGGATGAGGTAGCCTTCGCCCGCCTGGACTTCGGGGCCGGCGTCATACCACTCGCGGGCCTCATCCGCGTTCGCCAGGGCCAGGGCCGCCAGGTCGCCGTGCCTCACGGGCAGGGATGGCCCTTCGGCCCGCACGTACCGCACGCTCACCGACACGCGCCGGGTGAGGGTCAGCGCGCCGGTGCGCGGGTCGTACCGGAACGGGAAGTGGTGCAGCCGCGCGAACACCACGCCGCCCTGGGCATGGGTCCCTTCCAGCACCACGGGCGATTCGGGAAACGTCTCGGTGAGTTCCAACTGCGCAATCCGCCCGTCGTCAGAGACCTGGGGCGGGACCTGCACGAGACTCCATCCCTCGCCCAGCGGCTCGGTCTGGGCCTCCCTGACCACAACGCCAACCGCGCGGGTGCCCGCCGGCAGCGCCACGTCCACCACGCGCACGGGCAGCGCGGGATAGCCCGGGATGAGGGCAGTCTGAAAACCGTCCATGGCGAGGCGCACCGAGCCGTCGCCTTCGGGCAGCACCTGGTACGGGGCACTCTCCAGGGTGAGGGCGACAGCGGAACCGCCAGCGGCGTCCTGCGCGAAGGCAGGCGCGGCCAGCGCCAACACGAACGCAACGACGAGGACCAACGAAACGACACGGATAAGGACGCGCATCCACTTCCCTCGGACGGGATTATACACCGCCATTGTACGCCCGGCCAACTCCGAGGGCAATGGGAAATGCGTACTAGGGGGATGCGCCCTTTCTTTCCCTTCCCCGCATTTCGGAGTATAATAGTCGGGGTTTCGCCGAAAAGGCTGTCCATCCACCGCAGAGCACACGGAGAACACAGAGGGAGTCCAGACAAATCTCTGCGCACTCTGCGGTGAATCCCTGGCGAATCCCGTCTCACATTCGCATCGGAGGACTTCATGGCATCCAACATCGTGCGCGTCCGTTTCGCGCCCAGCCCAACCGGATACCTGCACGCCGGCGGCGCTCGCACCGCCCTCTTCAACTTCCTGTTCGCGCGCCACCACGGCGGCTCGTTCATCCTGCGCATTGAGGACACCGACCGCACCCGCTACCAATCCGACGCCCTCGCCGACATCATGGACAGCCTGCGCTGGCTCGGCATCCTGTGGGACGAAGGCCCGGAGGTCGGCGGCCCCTATGGCCCCTACTTCCAGTCCGAGCGCCTGCACCTCTACAAGCACTACGCCGAGGAACTCGTCCGCATGGGCGCGGCCTACCGCTGCTACTGCTCGCCCGAGCGCCTGGAGGCCATGCGCCAGGAGCAAGCCGCCCGCGGCGAATCGCCCGGCTACGACCGCCACTGCCGCCACCTCACTGCCAAGCAGATCGCCGACTACGAGGCCCAGGGCATCGTGCCGGTCATCCGCCTCATGTCGCCGCTGGAGGGCGAGACCTCGTTCCACGACGTCATCCGCGGCACCATCACCGTGGACAACCGCACGCTGGACGACATGGTGCTCCTGAAGTCCGACGGCTACCCCACCTACCACCTGGCCAACGTGGTGGACGATCACCTGATGGAGATCACCCACATCATGCGGGCCGACGAGTGGATTCCGTCCACGCCGCGCCACCAGATTCTGTACAAGGCCCTCGGTTGGACACCGCCCATCTACGCCCACCTGCCCGTCATCCTGGACCCCAGCGGCAAGGGCAAGATGAGCAAGCGCAAAAAGCGCACGCCCGACGGACGCGAGTTCCCCGTCCTCATCCGCGAGTTCCGCGCCGCGGGCTACCTACCCGAGGCCATGTTCAACTTCCTGGCCCTCGTCGGCTGGTCCTACGACGACAAGACCGACATCTTGACGCCCGAGCAGATCATCGCCCGATTTGACCTGCCAGCCGTCAACGCCGCGCCCGCCGCATTCAGTTATGACAAGTTGGACTGGATGAACGGCGTGTACATCCGCGCCCTGCCCGCCGCTGACCTGGCCCGCCGCATCCAGCCCGTCCTGGCCCAGGCTGGGCACGACGCGGACCTGCCCACCCTGGAGCGCATCGTCCCGCTCATCCAGGAGCGCATCAAGACCCTCAACGACGCGGTGGAGATGACCGACTTCTTCTTCGCCGACCCGCAGGGCTACGACCCGCACCTGCTCATCGGCAAGAAGATGACCCCAGAGGCCACGCTGGAAGCCCTGCGCCGCGCCCTGGACGTCCTGCAGACCGCCGACTTCACCGAGGCGGGCCTGGAGCAGTCCCTGCGCGCGGCGGCGGAATCCCTGGGCATGAAACCTGGCGACTTCTTCACCCCCATCCGCGTCGCCGTTACGGGCAAGACCGTCTCGCCGCCGCTGTTCGGCACGCTCGCCATCCTGGGCCGCGACCGCGTCCTGCGGCGGCTTGAGCACGCCTCGCGCCTGCTGTCCGAAGCCAACCCGACCACGCCCAATTAGCGCGAAGAAGGAGAGGGATATGCAACTGAGCCGACGAGCCGACTACGGGATTCGCCTGCTGCTGGAACTGTCCATGCTCCCCGAAGGGAGTCGGACATCCACGGAGGAAATCGCGAACAAGCAGCGCATCCCCATTACCTTCCTGAGCAAGATCGCGCGGCAACTGGCCCAGGCGGGCCTGGTCCGCGCTTACCCTGGACTCGGCGGCGGGCTGGAACTGGGCCGCGACCCGCGCAGCCTCACCATGCTGGACGCCATCCAGGCGCTGGAGGGGCCTATCGCCATCGCCCGCTGCACCCTGCACCCCCACGAGTGCCCGCGCAGTGCCTTCTGCCCCATGCACCAGGTATGGAAGAAAATGGAAGCGCAGATGGTGGACGAACTCTCAAGAATCACCTTTGACCAACTGGCGCAGGCCGAGACCCGCGCCATCGCAGGATAGCCGCCCGCCTTTGGCGCGGGCCTGCGCTACGGAGGGAGAACGATGGCAGACGCCAAACCGACCGTTGGATTCATCGGCCTGGGCATCATGGGCAAGCCCATGGCCCGCAACCTCATGCGCGCGGGCTATCCCCTCATCGCCTACAACCGCAGCCGCGCGCCCATGGACGAACTGGCCGCCGAGGGCGCGATGCTGGGCACGTCGCCCGCCGACGTGGCCGCCCGCGCCGACATCGTCATCCTCATGCTGCCCGACTCGCCCGACGTGGAGCAGGTCATCTTCGGCCCCAACGGCGTCGCCGAGGGCATCCGCGCGGGCAGCCTCCTCATTGACATGAGTTCCATCTCGCCCGTTACCGCCGTCAAGGTGGCCGAAGAACTGGGCAAAAAGAGCGTGAAGGTGCTGGATGCGCCCGTGAGCGGCGGCGATGTGGGTGCGCGCCAGGCCACCCTCTCCATCATGGTCGGCGGCCCCGAAGACGTGTTCAACGAGGCCCTGCCCGTGTTCCAGGCGCTGGGCAAGAACATCGTCCTGTGCGGCGGGCACGGCGCGGGCCAGATCACCAAACTGTGCAACCAGATACTCGTGGCCCTGCAACTGGAGGCCGTCGCCGAGGCGCTGGTCCTGGGGGCCAAGGCGGGCGTGGACCCCGCCAAGATCGTGCAGGTGCTCAGCGGTGGCCTTGCGCGGTGCGGCGTGCTGGAAACGCGCGGGATGCGCATCGTGAACCGCGACTTCGCGCCTGGGTTCCGCGTCCGCCTGCACTACAAGGACCTGAACAACGCTCTGGCCGCCGCCAAAGCCTACGAGGTCCCGCTGCCCGTTACCGCCCTGGTTACCGAGATGTTCAAGCGGCTCAAGGTGGCGGGGCGCGGCGACCTGGACCATTCGGCCATCACCACGCTCCTGGAAGAACTGGCGGGCACCGTCGTCCAGAAGCACGAGGCGTAACGCGGAGCGGCCCATGTACGTCCTGGCATTTGCGGCCAGCCCCCGCCGCGGCGGCAACACCGACACGCTGCTGGATCACGTGCTGGAGGGCGCGCGCGCCGAGGGCGCCGACGTGGAGCGCATCGTCCTGGCCCAGTACCGCATCGCCCCGTGCATTGAGTGCAACGGCTGCTGGAAAGAGGGCCTCTGCGTCGTCCAGGACGACTTCCAACTCCTGTACCCCAAACTGGAGGTGGCCGAGCGCATCATCCTGGCCACGCCCATGTTCTTCGGCCACGTCTCGGCCCAGGCCAAACAACTCATAGACCGCTGCCAGTGCTTCTACGCCCGCAAGTACATCGTGCGGCGTCCCATGCCGCCCGTGCCGCACCCGCGCAAGGGGTACCTCGTCGCGGCGGCGGGCCACCCGCGCATCAAGTTTGACTGCATGGGCCTGACCATGCGCGTGTGGATGGACGCCCTGGACGCCACCTACGACGGCGCGCTGACGTTCAACAGCCTGGAGGACGCGGGCGACGCCGCAGCCAACCCCGACATCCTGGAACAGGCCCGCCGATTCGGCAAGACCATCGCCCTGCCGTAGGGCGCGACGGTCGGCGCTGCGCCCCGTGTGCGCATGTTCGTTGGCGCGGGCCTGCCGCCCCACGAACGCACCCTACCGCAAACCCGCGTCGGCGTTTTCCGCGTCCTGTGCCCAATTGGCCGGGTTGTTGTGGATGTATTCGCGCACCGCGTTCCATTCGCGGTCGTTGCGGATGATGCGTTCGTAATCATTCCGTTGCCACACGGGCGCGCGCGGCGCCCCCCGCAATTCGTTGATGCGTTTCGCAGCGGCCGATTTGAACGCCCGCACGATGGCGCCCAACGATTGGGGCGCAACGTTGGTCTCTCGTAGGGGCGCAATTCAATTGCGCCCCTACGAGACCCGCCCCTACGCGTGCGGCGTTCCCCGCATCGCCCCGAATCACGATCACCCCGTGCACGTGATTCGGCATCACCGCGAACGCATCCAATTCCACGCGCGGGCAATGGCGGGGCTGCTTGACCTCACCTAACCCCTCCCACACCCTCCCCTTTCCTCGCCGCCCGCGGAGAGGAAAGGGGAGGGCCGGGGTGGGGATAGGTGGGGTAGATTCCACTCGGCAACCCAACGACGTTCGCTCATTCCGCCCCAAAATTGAAATATGCCCGTGAATTATGTCAACTTGCAAAAATCGCCAACCTGTGCTAAAATAGAGTATACGCGCAGACCAGGCCAAGACAACCGACGAGCGCCGGCGGCTCGCCATGAACGAGGGAGTTTGCATGCTAGCCAGTCTGACTAGCAACCGGATTCGGTTACACTCCGAGACCGTCCTTTGCGCCTGTGCGCGTCCTTCCCGAATTAGCGAGCACGAGGATGTGGGTTAGGCCGTCCGCCCCACTTCCCCGTGCTTTTTGCATTGTGCCGGCGTTCTCTGGCACCGAGACGAACCGACCGACCGGCTGACGAAATCCGAAGCGGGGGCCGTCCCACGCCCGGCCTGAGGCATCCCTGACCAGGCTCCCGCGCCGACCTTGGGCACATGACGGGATTTGAGCGTCCCGTTTGGCAAACACGTGTCTTCACCTCACACCGGAATGGGCCAAGCCGTATTCTCATTCTGTCGCAAAGGAGGCGCGCATGAAAGAAGTTGTCATCGTCGGAGGAGTCAGAACGGCCATCGGGAGCCATGGGGGAGCGTTCCGCGACGTGCCGGCGCAGGACCTGGCAGCCGCGGTGCTGCGGGAGGTCATCCAGCGCACCGGCGTGGACGCCAACCAGATTGACGACGTGATCATGGGGTGCATCGGCCAGCAGAGCGATGCGCCCAACATCGGCCGCGTCGCCGCCCTCATGGCCGGCATCCCCACCCACGTCCCCGGCTACACCGTCCAGCGCAACTGCGTGTCGGGCATGATGGCCATCACCAACGCCGCCCAGGCCATCAAGGCTGGCGACGGCGACCTGTACCTGTGCGCTGGCGTGGAAAGCATGTCCACCGCACCCTACTGCGTGCGCGGCGCACGCTGGGGCCTCAAACTCCGCTCCACCACCTTCATTGACACCCTGTGGGAGGGCCTCACCGACCCCGTGTGCGACATGATCATGGGCTACACCGCCGAGAACCTCGCCATGATGTACGGCCTCACCCGCGAGGAACTGGACAAGTACGCGGTGGAATCGCACAAGAAAGCCTTCATGGCCACCCGCACCGGCCGCTTCAAGGATGAAATCGTCCCCTTCCGGGTGTCCAAGAAGGTGGCCGGTCAGGAGGTGGCCTACGAGGAAATCGTGCAGGACGAGTGCATCAACCCGGCCCTGTCGGTGCAGAAGGCCGCGCTGTACCCCACCGTGTTCAAGAAGGGCGGCGTCGTAACCCCGGCCAACGCCTGCCCCATCAGCGACGGCGCGGCGGCCACCCTCGTTATGTCAAAGGAAAAGGCCGACGTGCTGGGCCTCAAGCCGTGGGCCTACATCCGCGCCTACGCCTACGCCGGCCTGCCGCCGGAGATCATGGGCCTGGGCCCGGCCATCTCCACCCCCATCGCCCTGAAGAAGGCGGGCCTCACGCTCAAGGACATTGACCTGATTGAAATCAACGAGGCCTTCGCTGCGCAGACCATCGCCTGCGGCCGCGAGTTGGAAGACGAGGGGTGGGACTGGAGCAAGGTCAACGTCAACGGCGGCGCCATCGCCCTGGGCCACCCCGTCGGCTGCACCGGCACCCGCATCGTCGTTACCCTGATGCACGAGATGATCAAGCGCGACGTCCAGTTCGGCCTCGCCACCGCCTGCGTCGGCGGCGGGCTGGGCGGCACCATCATCATTGAGCGCAAATAGCACGGCACGGAGAAGGAGGCGTAGCATGACCGACGTGATGGCAATGTACAAAGACAAGGCAACCCGCCAGGCATTCATCGGCAAGGGCCTGGAAATCTACAACTCGCTCAAGGGCCAGTTGGAGCCGGCCCACAACGGCGAAATCGTCGCCATAGAACCCAACAGCGGCGACTACGTCGTGGGCAAGACCCTGGGCAAGGCCGACAAGGCCATGTTCCAGAAGCACCCCGACACCTGGGTGCTGTTCGTGCGCATCGGCCAGCCCGATGCGAACATCCCGCTGAAAACCTGGTAGCAACCTTTGCCGGCCGCGCGGACGAGCGGCTGGCCCACAATACCGCAAGAGGAGGGTACGAAGATGTACATTTTCAAAGCCGCAGTGGTAGGTGCAGGCGCCATGGGCGGGGGCATCGCCCAAGTCATCAGTTTCTCCGGCCTGCCCGTCGTCCTCAAGGACATTGACCAGGCCGCCCTGGACAAGGGCATGGAGACCATTCGCAACATCTACCAGAGCCGCGTGGAAAAGGGCAAGATGAGCGCGGGCGAAATGCAGAGCAAACTGGACCTCGTTACGTCCACCCTCACCTACGACGGGTTTGAGGACGTGGACATCGTGATTGAGGCCGTCCCCGAGAAGATGGCCATCAAGAAGCGCGTCTTCGCCGAGTTGGACGAGGTCTGCCCCGAGCACACCATCTTCGCCTCCAACACCAGCGCCCTGTCCATCTCGGAGATGGGCGCGGCCACCAAGCGCCCGGGCAAGGTCATCGGGATGCACTTCTTCAACCCCGCCCACGTCATGAAACTGGTGGAGATCATCCCCGGCCTGGACACCACCCAGGAGACCATTGACGACGTGGTGATGTTCACCGAAAGCCTGCGCAAGATTCCGGTGGTCGTGCAAGAGTGCCCCGGCTTCCTGGTCAACCGCCTGCTGATGCCCTACCTGAACGAGGCCGTGTACGCCCTGCAGGAAGGCACCGAGACGGCCACCAACATTGACGCCGCCATGCGCGACTTCGGCTGGCCCATGGGCCCCTTCCAACTCATGGACATGCTGGGCATTGACATCTGCGCCGACGTGGGCGAGTACCTGTACTCCGAGTACGGCGAGCGCATGACCCCGGCCTACCTGTTCTTCAAACTGGTGCAGGCCAAGCGCTTCGGCGAGAAGACCGGCGCCGGGTTCTACGACTACCCGGGCACCGGCGACTCCGAGGCCGTCATCAAGATGATCAAGGAAGTGCAGGCCGAGGGCAAGGCCCAGACGGGCACCGAGTTCTCGTGGGAGCGGCTCATCATGCCCATGATCAACGAGGCCGTCCTGTGCGTAACCGAGCACATCGCCGCCGTCAACGACATTGACATGGCCATGATCGCGGGCACCGGCATGACCTACAAGGGCGAGCGCATGGGCCCGCTCCAGTTGGCCGACACCCTGGGCCTGGACTACGTCCTGCAGAAACTGGAGGAGTTCACGGCCAAGTACGGCCCGCGGTTCCGTCCGGCACGCCTGCTCAAGACCAAAGTCCGCGCCGGCCACCTCGGCAAGAAGGTCGGCAAGGGCTTCATGGAGTACACGGCCTAACGCGTGATCCCAACCGGCGTGGGGCGGCCATCCCCGCCCCGCGCCAACCCAACGGCTGATGGATTGCACACAACACATAGAGAGAAAGGAGCGTAACCATGGGTGAGTATCAGTATGTCAAGGTCTCCGTTGAGGAGCGCATCGCCATCCTGACCATTGACCATCCGCCGGCCAACGCCTTTGATACCCGAACGGTCATGGACCTCAACGCCGCCTTTGACGAGGTGCTGGCGAACCCCGAGGTCAAGGCCATCATCATCACCGGCGCGGGGCAGTTCGCCTTCGTCGCAGGGGCCGACATCAACGAGATCAACGCCCTGAAAGGCCACGACGACGCGAAGGAAGTCGTCGTCAAAGGCCAGCAACTGTTCAGCAAGATTGAGGCCAGCCCCAAGCCGGTCATCGCCGCCATCAACGCCGTCTGCCTGGGCGGCGGCAACGAGTTGGCCATGGCCTGCCACATCCGCATCGCCTCGGACCGCGCTCGCTTCGGCCAGCCCGAAATCAACCTGGGCATCATCCCCGGCTGGGGCGGCACCCAGCGCCTGCCGCGCTACGTCGGCAAGGGCAAGGCCTTTGAACTCCTGTTCACGGGCGACATGATCACCGCCCAGGAGGCCGCCCGCATCGGCCTGGTGAACAAGGTCGTGCCCGCCGGCGACGTCATCAAGGAAGCCAAGGGCCTCGCCAAGAAGATCGTGTCCAAGTCGGCCCTGCCCCTCGCCGCCATCATTGACGCGGTGAACAAGGGCCTGGAGATGGACCTGCAAGACGCCCTGCTCTACGAGGCCGAGCACTTCGCCAAACTCTGCGAGACGCACGACATGCGCGAAGGCGTGGCCGCCTTCCTGCAGAAGCGCCAGGCCAAGTTTGAAGACCGGTAGCCAAGCCACCTCCCGGGCCTCCGAGGTCGCATCGGCTTCGGAGGCCCGACGCACAACAAAGGAGCGCATCTATGGACTTCACATTTCCCAAAGAATACGAACTCCTTCGCCGCATGATCCGCGAGTTCGCGCAAAACGAAGTCGCGCCCATCGCCGAGGAGATTGACGTAGAAGAAAAAGTCCCCATGGACGTCATCCGCAAGGCGGGCAAACTGGGCCTGATGGGCGTGCCCTTCCCCCAGGAGTACGGGGGCGCGGGCGCGGGCGAGATCGGCTACTGCATCCTCATGGAGGAACTCAACAAGGTCTGCGCCTCCACGGCCACCGTCATCGGCGCCCACACCGGCATCGGCGCCATGGCCATCTACCTGGACGGCACGCCGGAGCAGAAGGAGAAGTACCTCACGCCGCTGGCCCGTGGCGAGAAGATCGCCGCCTTCGCCCTCACCGAACCCAACGCCGGCTCGGATGCCGCCGCCATCCAGACCCGCGCCGTCCGCGATGGCGACAACTTCATCCTCAACGGCACCAAAATCTGGATCACCAACGGCGACATCGCCGACATCATCACCGTGTTCGCCGTAACGGACCCGGCCCTGGGCGCGCGCGGCGGCGTTACCGCCTTCATCGTGGAGAAGACCTTCCCCGGCTTCCGCGTGGGCACCAAGGAGACCAAGATGGGCATCCGTGGCTCATCCACCGCGGAAATCATCTTTGAGGACTGCGTCGTGCCCAAGGAGAACGTCCTGGGGCAGTTCGGCGCAGGGTTCCTCACCGCCCTGAAGACGCTGGACGTGGGGCGCATCAGCCTGGGCGCGGGCTGCCTCGGCGGCGCGCAGGCGGCCCTGGAGGCGGCCATTGACTTCGCCAAGAACCGCTACCAGTTCGGCCAGCCCATCGCCCAAAAGCAGGCCATCCAGTGGATGATCGCCGACATGGCCACCGAGATTGAGGCGCTGCGCTCGCTCGTGTACCGCACCGCCTGGATGATGGACTCGGGCCACATGGACCGCGACTTCAGCACCTACGCCGCCATGTGCAAGGTCTTCGGCTCCGAAGTGTTGGATCGCTGCGTGGACAAGTGCGTGCAAATCCACGGCGGCATGGGCTACATGAAGAAGTACCCCGTGGAGCGGATGTATCGCGACGCCCGCATCACCCGCATCTTTGAGGGCACCAACGAAATCCAGCGCCTTGTCATCGCCACCAACCTGTTCCGCAAAGTCGGCGTCCGCATCCGCTAGAGCGAGCCGCGCAGGAGCAATCACAGGAGGGCCAAATATGAAGATCGTCGTAACCATCAAACAGGTACCCGATACCACCGAGGTCAAACTGGACCCCCGCACCGGCACGCTCATCCGCGAAGGGGTGCCCAGCATCATCAACCCGGAGGACAAGAACGCGCTGGAGGAGGCGCTGAAACTCAAGGACACATTGGGCGCCCACGTGGTGGTCATCACCATGGGCCCGCCCCAGGCCGACGACGCGCTGCGCGAGGCCCTGGCCATGGGCGCCGACGAAGCCATCCTGCTGTCCGACCGCGCCTTCGCGGGTGCCGACACCTGGGCCACCGCCACGACCCTGGGCATGGCCATCAAGAAGATCGGCGAGTACGACCTCATCCTCGCCGGCCGCCAGGCCATTGACGGCGACACGGCGCAGGTCGGCCCGCAGTTGGCCGAGTATCTGGGCATCCCCCAGATCACCTACGTAACCGAACTCACGCTCACCGACGGCAGCGTGCGCGCCAAACGCAAACTGGAGGACGGCTACGAGATCATTGAAGCGCCGTTGCCCGCCCTGCTCACCATCACCAAGGAGGCCAACAAGCCCCGGTACCCCACCGCACCGGGCATCATTACGGCCTACCGCGCGCGCCAGGTAACGCTGTGGACGTCCAAAGACCTGGGCGCGGAACCCGGTACGCTGGGACTGGAAGGCTCGCCCACGCAGGTGCGGCGCTCCTTCAGCCCGCCGGCCAAGGAGCCCGGCGAGACCATCACCGCGCCGCCCGAAGAGGCCGCGCGCCAGATTTTGAGCCGGCTCAAGGCTCGCAACATCATCCAGGGGTAAGGCTGGGTCTGCGCCTCCGGGGGCCAACGCGGCCCGCCGCCCCAACCCTCGGAGGCGAGAACCCGCACCGCGAAGGGACGAGCGCATGGCAACGGTCATCGTATCCGCCGTTCGGACGCCGTTCGGGCGTTTCGGCGGCGCGCTAAAGGACGTGCCCGCCGTGGAACTGGGCGCGTGGGCCATCCGCGCCGCCTGTTCCCGCGTGGCCCTCGCGCCCGACGAGCGCGACCACCTCATCCTGGGCCACTGCGTGGGCGGAGGCGTGGGCCAGGTGCCCGCGCGCCAGGCCGCCCTGCGTGCCGGCCTGCCCGTCGCCATGAACGCCATGTCCCTGAACACGGCCTGCACCTCGGCACTCAACGCCGTCATCTGGGGCGACCTGCTCGTCCAGACCGGCCGCGCCCGCTGGGTCGTCGCCGGCGGCATGGAGAACATGAGCCAGTCGCCCTACATCCTGCCCCGCGCCCGCTGGGGCTACCGCCTGGGCGACGGCCCGCTGGTGGACGACCTGACCGCGTCGCTCACCTGCCCGCTCCAGGGCAAGCACATGGGCGACTACGCCAACGACGCCGCCCGAGCCTACGGCATCACCCGCGCCATGCAGGACGAGTGGGCGCTCCGCAGCCATCGGCGCTACTTTGCCGCCAAGGAGGCGGGGGCGTTCCGCGACGAAATCCTCCCCGCCACGGTCAAGGTCGGCAAAACGGAGACTGTCCTGGACGCGGACGAACAGCCCCGCGCCGACACCACGCTGGAAAAACTGGCCGCCCTGCCCCCGGCCTTCTCGCCCGAGGGGACGGTAACGGCGGGCAACGCGCCGGGCCTCAACGACGGCGCTGCGGCCCTTGTGCTCATGGACGAGGCCGAGGCGCGGGCGCTGGGCCTGGAGCCGCTGGCCTTCATCGTCGGCGCGGCCCAGGTCTCCGACGAGCCGCCGCGCATCTCCACCGTCCCCGCCGACACCGCCCGCAAACTGCTGGCCGAGCGCGGCCTGCGGCCCCAGGACGTGGACTTGTGGGAAATCAACGAAGCGTTTGCCGCGGTGCCCCTCATCTGCATCCGCGAACTGGACATTGACCCCGACCGCGTCAACGTCAACGGCGGCGCGGTCGCCATCGGCCACCCGGTCGGCGCTACGGGCGCGCGCATCCTGATGACGCTGGCCTACGAGATGCGACGGCGTGGGGCGGCCCTGGGCGTGGCGACCCTGTGCGGCGCGGGGGCCAATGGCGCCGCCGTCCTGCTGGCGTCCGAGCCCGATGTGCTGCGCAAACGCGCGAAGGCCAGCGCATCGGCCAGACCGCGCACGCGCGCCGCAAAGTCCGACCCGCCGCCGCTCCGATTCGCCCTGTTTGACCTGGATCAGACCCTGTACCCCATGACGTCGGGCCTCATGGACGAGGTGGGCCGCCTCATCAAGCAGTACATGCGCGAGCGGTGCGGCTTTGCCGAGGCCGACATCGTGGCGCTGCGCGACCGCTACTTCCGCGAGTACGGCACCACCCTGCGCGGCCTCATGCTCCACCACGGCGTGGACCCCGACGACTACCTGGCCTACGTCCACAACCTGCCGTTGGAGCAGTTCATCGCGCCCAATCCCGCGCTGGACCGGGCCCTGGCCGCGCTCCCGCTGACCAAGGTCGTGTTCACCAACGCCAGCGAGGCCCACGCCCGCCGCGTGCTAGAACTCCTCGGCGTGGCGCACCACTTCTCTGCCATCATAGACATCAAGGCAACTCATTATGTAAACAAGCCGGACCCGGAAGCCTACCAACAGGCGCTGGCACTGCTGGGCGCGCGCGCCGAGGAGTGCCTGCTCCTGGACGATATGCCGCGCAACCTGGTGCCCGGGCGGGCGATGGGCATGCTCACCGTCCTCGTGGGCAGCGATGACCCCAACGACGCCCATTTCGCCATCCCGCGCATAGAGGACCTGCCGCGCATCACGGCGCTGCTGGATGGGCGGCTGCCGAGCAGGGTGGAGGGGGCAAAATGACGGACAAGACCTGCACCCTCGCCCAGGCCATCGCGGCCATCGCGCCCGGCAGCACCCTCGCCATCGGCGGCCTCATGCTCCACCGCCGCCCCATGGCCGCCGTGCGCGAACTCGTCCGCGCCCGCATCGGCGGCCTGACCCTGCTGGGCGCGACCCTGGGCCTGGAAGCCGACCTGCTCGTGGGCGCGGGCCTGGCGCGGCGCGTGCGCACCTGCTACTTCGGCCTGGAAGCCTTCGGCCTGGCGCCCATGTTCACCCGCGCCGCATCCGAGGGCGCGCTGGAAATCGTAGAGGAGACCGAGACCAGCATCGCCTGCGGCCTTCGGGCGACCCTCGCCCGCGTCGGCTTCATCGCATCGCCCGCGTGGGTGGGCACCGACTTCCTGCGCGTGCGACCCGACGTGCGCACCATCGCCGACCCGTACACCGGCGAGACCTGCGTCGCCTTCCCGGCCATCATGCCCGACGTCGCCCTCATCCACGCGCTGGAAGCCGACCCCATGGGCAACGCCATCCTGGGCGGCAACCTGGCCGTGGACTGGGAACTCAGCCTGACGGCGCGAACCGTCATCGTAACCGCCGAGCGCGTGGTGCCGCGTCTGTCGGCCGAAGCCGACCTGCTGGGCCAGCGCGTAACCCATGTGGTGGAAGCGCCCCATGGCGCTGCGCCCACATCCTGCTACCCATTGTACCCGCTGGACGCCGAGGCCATCGTGGCCTACGTGGACGCTTGCCAGTCCGACCGATTCCAACAGTACTTGAGCGCGTGGCTGGAGACATGAAACCCGAATTCACGCCCGACGAAATCATCGCCACATGCATCAGCCGGCGGCTCCGCGATGGCGACATCGTGGTGCAGGGGCTGTCCACGCCCCTGACCCTGGCCGGCTACATCCTCGCCAAATGCACTTACGCGCCCAACCTGGTGCTGGCGTCGGCGGTCGGCATGGCAGTTACCCTGGACTGGAAGCCGCTGTCACTGGTGCACGACGAGGCCATGTGGCTGGACCGCCCGCTGCGCCGCATGAACTTCCCGTCCATCTGCCGCGAAATCCTACCCACGCTGGAGCCGCGCGAATTCCTGCGCCCCGCCCAGGTGGACCGTCGCGGCCACTTCAACAACGTCTGCATCGGCGACTGGCGCCGGCCCCGGTTGCGCCTGCCGGGCTGCGGCGGCATCGCCGACATCACGCCCATCTACCGGCGCGTGGAACTCTACGTCCCGCGCCACGATGCCCGCGTCTTCGTGGAGGCGGTGGACTTCATCAGCGGCGTGGGCCACGTGCCCGACCGCCCCCGCGACTGGTACCTGGTCAGCGACCTGGCGACCTTTGACCTGCACGAGGGTCACGTGCGGCTCCTCACGCTGCACCCAGGCGTGTCGCAGGACGACGTGCAGGCCCGCACGGGGTTCCCGCTCCAAGTGGCCCAGCCGCTGCGCCAGACCGAGCCGCCCACCGCCGAGGAGTTGCGCCTGCTCCGCGAGGAGATTGACCCCCTCGGCATCCGCAAACTGGAGACCGTGGGCGGGGCGGCGCGCGCACAATTGTTGAAAGAAATCATCCACCGGGAGATGCAATCTCAACGACGAGACTCCCGGACATATCCAACCACTCAATGAGGAGGACCCATGTCGTTACCCATTCAGCCTGTGGAAACCGAGGTTACCACCGATTGGGACGCCAAGATGGCAGCCCGCGCGGTGAAGATGACCAGTTCCGTCATCCGCGAACTGCTCAAACTCACCGAGAAGCCCGACATCATCTCGTTCGCGGGCGGGCTCCCCGCTGCCGAACTGTTCCCCATCCGCGAGTTCCGCGAGGCGTGCGAGTACGTCCTCACCACCAACGGCAGCAAGGCGCTCCAGTACGGCGCAACCGAGGGGTACACGCCCCTGCGCGAGTATCTCAGCGAGAAGATGCAGAAGTACGGCGTCCCCGCCGAGGTGGAGAACATCATCATCACCAACGGCTCGCAGCAGGCGCTGGACCTCATCGGCCGCATCTTCCTGGACAAGGGCGACGTGGTCATCACCGAACGCCCCACGTACCTGGGCGCGCTTCAAGCCTGGCGCGCCTACGAGCCGCAATTCGCCACCGTCCCCCTGGACGACGACGGCATGTGCGTGGACGAGTTGGAGCCTGTCCTGAAGGCGCACCAGGGCAAGGTCAAGTTCATCTACGTCCTGCCCAACTTCCACAACCCGGCGGGGACCACCCTGCCCCTGGAGCGCCGCATAGAGTTGGTGCGCCTGGCGGCCAAGTACGGCGTGCCCATCGTTGAGGACGACCCCTACGGCGAACTGCGGTTTGAGGGCGAGGACATCACCCCCATAGAGACGCTGCACAAGGAGAACGTCATCTACCTGAGCACGTTCTCCAAGACCCTGGCCCCAGGCATCCGCATCGGGTGGGTTACCGCGCCGTCCAAGATCATCAGCAAACTGGTGCAGGCCAAGCAGGGCGCTGACCTGCACACGGGCGTCTTTGTGCAGATGGTGGCCCACGACATCTGCAGCCGCGGCCTGCTGCGCTCCCATGTGAAAAAAGTGCGCGAAGCCTACTACGAGCGGCGCAACGCCATGCTCCAGGCCATGGAGGAACACTTCCCGGCCGGCGTAACCTGGACCCGGCCCCAGGGCGGCCTGTTCCTATGGGTGCGCCTGCCACCGCAGATTGACACCACCGAGTTCATGAAGACCGCGCTGGAGGAGAAGGTGGCCTATGTGCCCGGCGCCGCGTTCTACCCCGACGAGGGCGATCACAACGCCATGCGCCTGAACTTCTCCTACTGCCGTCCGGAGATCATCCGCGAGGGCATCCAGCGCCTGGCCCGCGCCATCATGCGCGAATTCGGATGAGTGCTCTCTGCGAGCGCCACGGTGCGCTCGCCGTCGTTCGTTGAACCCACCAACTACTGCCAGCAAGGAGGTCAAGGATGGAACTGAAGGTCATTGAGGAAAAATGCACAGCGTGTGGCACCTGCCAGGTGGTCTGCCCATTCGGAGCCATTGAAGTCAAGGGGAACGTGGCCGTCGTCTACGAGACCTGCGTCTCCTGCGGCATCTGCGTGGAGGCGTGCCCCGAGCAGGCCCTCGTCCTCGGCGAACTGCCCACCACCGGCGTGCGGCTGGAGGACTACCGCAACGTGTGGGTCTTCGCCGAGCAGCGCGACGGCATGCTGACCAAGGTCGCCCGCCAACTCATGGGCAAGGCCCGCGAACTGGCCGACACGCTGGGCGCCAAGGCCATCGCCGTGCTCCTGGGCCACAACGTGGACAACCTGGCCCAGGAACTCATCTGGTACGGGGCCGACGAAGTGCTCCACGCCGATCACCCGCTGCTGGAGCACTACCGCACCGATGCCTACACCAAGGTCTTCGCCAACCTGGTGCAGGAGAAGAAGCCGGAGATCGTCCTCTTCGGCGCGACGCACGTCGGCCGCGACCTGGCCCCGCGCGTGGCCCAGCGCCTGCACACCGGCCTCACCGCCGACTGCACCGGCCTGGACATTGATGAGAGCGAGCGGCTCCTGCTCCAGACCCGACCGGCCTTCGGCGGCAACATCATGGCCACCATCGCCTGCCCGCGCCACCGCCCGCAGATGGCCACCGTGCGCCCGGGCGTCATGCGCGCCCTGCCCGAGGACAAGTCCCGCACGGGCGAAATCACCCGCGTAGAGGTGGACCTGTCCGAGACCGACCTGATGACCAAGATTCTGCAAATCGTCAAGGAAGGCAAGCACACGGTGGACCTGGAGGATGCCAAGGTCATCGTAACCGGCGGGCGCGGACTGGGCGGCCCCGATGGGTTCAAACTCATTGAGCAACTGGCCGCCCTGCTCGGCGGGGCCGTGGGCGCTTCCCGCGCGGCAGTGGACGCAGGCTGGATTTCCCACGACCACCAAGTGGGCCAGACCGGCAAGACCGTCCATCCGGAACTCTACATCGCCTGCGGCGTCTCCGGTGCCATCCAGCACCAGGCGGGCATGAAGGAAGCCAAGTACATCATCGCCATTAACAAGGACCCGTCGGCACCCATCTTCCAGATCGCCGACTTCGGGGTTGTGGGCGACCTGTACAAGGTCATCCCCGCCCTCATCAAGGAGATTGAGGCGGCCACCGCAGGGACGGCTGTGTAAACGCTACCTGCGACGCACCTCGGAGGTGCGTCGCAGGTTAGGATCACGTCTGGGTTGCATCGCACGGGAGCGGTGCGTCGCGCTCGTGGCGCACCGCTCCGGGGGATTCGTCAGCAAGGAGGCCACGTGCCTGTGGCGGAAGTCGTAACCCGCTTCCGAGTTCGGTACGCCGAAACGGACGCGATGGGCATCGTGCACCATTCGCAGCACGCCATCTGGTTTGAGGCCGGGCGCGCCGATTTCTTCCGCGCCGCCGGCATCTCCTACGCCGAGTGCGAGGCCAGGGGCGTCTTACTGCCCGTCAGCGAACTCTACGTCCGCTTCTCCCACTCGGCCTTCTACGACGAAGAGGTGGCCGTGCACACGCGCCTGACGGAAATACGGAGCCGTGGCCTCACCTTCCAGTACGAGGTGCGCAACGCCGCCGACGTGCTCCTTGCGACGGGCCACACCCGCCACATCTGCGTCAACAAGAACCGTGAGGTGCAGACCATCCCGATATGGCTTCGTCAAATCCTGAGCGGAGGGGGCCACATCCCATGACATCGCCGCGCGTCTCTGAAAGCACGCTCCGTGTGCGCTTCGCCGAAACCGACGCCCAGGGCATCGTGTACTACGCCAACTACTTCGTCTGGTTTGAGGTGGGGCGCGTCAACTACCTGCGAGAAATCGGTTTTGACTTCCGCGAGCGCGAACGGCAGGGCATCTCGTTCGTCATCGCCGAGGCGCACTGCCGGTATCACGCCTCGGCCCGCTTTGACGACCCCATCCTCATCCGCACGTGGATCAGCCAGGTCCGTCAGCGCAGTTTCACCTTCGCGTACCATGTCCTCAACCAGGACACGGGCACCCTCTTGGCCGAGGGCGAGACCGTGCAGGTGATGATGGATCCCAAGACGTTCAAGCCGATTCCAATCCCTGAAGAGTTCCGAAGGAAACTATTGCTGGAGCAGAACCCGTGATCCAGACCGAGCAGATAGACAGCGTCATCAAGTTCCGCCTCGCCAGGGGCTTCTTGGGGCGTCCGGCCTACTGGACGGCGGCCTACTTCGCCGACGGCCTGCTGGTGGACACGGGCTGCCACTTCACCGCCCGCGAACTCTGCTCGGCGCTGCGCCGCCACACCGTCCGCTACATCGTGAACACCCACCACCACGAGGATCACATCGGGGCCAACGCCGAAATCGTCCGCGAGCACGGCGCCACCATCTACGCCCACCCGCTGGCGCTGCCCTACCTGCGCGACCCGTCGCTCATCGGCCTGCAACTGTACCGGCGCGTCTTCTGGGGATGGCCTATGCCGTCGGAGGGCCGCGAAGCCCCGCGCGAAATCCTCACCGAGCGCCATCGGTTCCACGTCATCCACGCGCCGGGCCACAGCCCCGACCACCTCGTCCTCTACGAGCCGAACATGGGCTGGGCGTTCACCGGCGATCTGTTCATCGGCGGACGGGACCGCGCGTACCGCCCCGACTACGACATCCGCGCCACGCTGGAATCGCTCCGCCGCCTCGCGGCGCTGGACATCTCGTACCTGTTCCCGGGCAGCGGCAGCGTCCGCCAGAACCCGCGCCAGGAAATCCTGGACAAGATCGCCTACCTGGAGGAACTGCACGAGCGGATACGGCAACTCCACACCCGCGGGTGGGACGAGAAGCGCATCGCCCGCGCCCTGTTCGGCCGCGAAGGCTCGCTCACATACCTGACCGGCGGGCATTTCTCCAGCGTCAACCTGGTTCGCGTCTTCCTGAGGGACACATGACGGTCGCCATCGTGCGCAGCAGCCTGGAACAGGCCGCCGACGCCCTGGCTCAGGCGCTGGACCTAATCGCATACAAGCCTAGCCGCGAGGCCGTGTTCATCAAGCCCAACGTGCCCGACTACGGCCCGCCGGGCATCGGCCTGTTCACCGACCCCGCCGTGGTGGAGGGCCTGCTGCGCTACTTCGCGGGCCGCCCCATTGTCATCGGCGAGGGGGCCATCGTGGGCCGCTCGGCCATGGAGGCGTTCAAGCGCACGGGCTACGCCGACCTGGCCCGCCGCTACGGGGCGCAACTGGTGGACCTCAACGATGCGCCGCGCGTAGAGGTGGAGTGGGAATTCGGCAAACTCCGCCTCCCCGCCCTCCTCCAGACCCACGAGTACATCAACGTCGCCAAGATGAAGACCCACATCCAGACCGGCGTAACGCTGGGCATGAAGAACCAGAAGGGCCTGCTCACCGAGGCCGACAAGAAGCGGTTTCACAAAATCGGCCTGGATCGCGCCATTCCGGCCCTGGCCCGCGTCGCCATGCCGCACCTGACGGTGGTGGACGGCATCGTGGCGCTGGAGGGGCTGGGGCCGTGGCGCTTCGGCACTCCGGTGGACATGGGCATCCTAGTCGCGGGCACGGACATGCTGGGGGTAGACAGCGCCTGCCTGGACCTGATGGGCATGCCCCGCGAACGCGCACCCCACATCCCCCCGACGCCCGTTCACGCGGTGGGCGTGCCCATCGCCGAGGCTAGGCGGTCGTTCGCGTTGAACTATCCCGGATACTTCCGCTATCATAACGTGTACGAACATATCTCGGACTCATGCAGCGGATGCAACGCCGCCCTCTACCTCGCCTTCCGCGCACTGCGAAAATCCCGATGGGGCCGCATTCGGCTGCTGTGGAGCGGGCAACTGCGCCGCACCGACATCGTGCTGGGGAGCGGCGCGGCACTCCCGCCCGACCACGGGCGCGTGGTGTGCGTGGGCGACTGTACCGCGGCGTTCGCCCGCAAAGGAGGGTACCGACTCGTGCGGGGCTGTCCACCCAGCCCGGCGGACATCGCCCGCAACGTATAGCGACAGAACCCATATCATCCGTTATGTCAAGGAGGCTCTATGAAAGCGCCGCTTGGAGTGCTCAACCTGCACGGATTCACATCCAGCCTGGACTGCGTCAACGGCCTCAACCCGTACATTGAGGCCCTGGGCCTGCCCTACCGCATGCCCGTGCTCCGCGGGCACATGCAGACGCCCGAGGCCCTGATCGGCGTAACCTGGCGCGACTGGTACGCCGACGCCGAGGCTGCCCTGCGCGACCTGCTGACCGAGGCCGACAAGGCGGTCGTCGTCGGCCTGTCCATGGGCGGGCTAGTCGCCCTGCAACTGGCCGCCGAGCACCCCGACCAGGTGGACAGCATCGCCCTGGTGGCCGCCGCGCTGAAATTGCGCAACCCCATGGCCCCCGGCAATGCCCTGGCCTTCCTGCAGCCCCTCGTCCGCAAACTGGCGCGCTGGTGGCCCATGCCGCCCAACTACGCCGACAAGGAACTGGAGAAGTACGACACAAACTACGACCGCGCCCCGATGGACGCCATCCTGTCCTTCCTGGAGTACACCGCCTACGTGGAGGGGCGACTGCCAGAGGTGAAAGTCCCCGCCCTCATCATCCAGTCCTACAAAGACCAGACGGTGCACCCCAAGTCGGCGCAGATCATCCACGACCGCATCGCATCCACCGACAAGCGCATCGTCTGGTTTGAGCGGAGCCACCACGAGATGATGCGCGACCTGGAGCGCGAGAAAGTCTTTGAGACCATTCAGGCGTTCCTGAAGGAGCGCCTGGCCAAAGTCCAGCCATAGTCGGAGAGATTCGCTTGTCCCGCCCGCAGATGGGCATCGCACAGGGAGGTGTCCTATGTGAACGAGGCGCAGAACCGAACCCACAGGCTGGTCGCCCGCCGGTGTCTAGAAACGTGTTCAAGCATTTGCACAAGAGGAGGAGGTAGAAAATGGAAAAGCCCTGGCACAAGTTCTACGACGAGTCGGTCCCGAAACACATTGACTATCCGGCGATACCCGTGCACGAACTGCTGAAGCGGTCCGCACAGAAGCACCCCGACCGCGTGGCCCTCATCTACGGCGCGCCCTTGGGCTCCCGCTACCTGGCGAAGAAGATCACCTATCGTGAATTGGACAACCTGGTGAGCCGATTCGCAGCGGGCCTGCAGAAACTGGGCGTGAAGAAGGGCGACCGTGTGGCCATCTACCTGCCCAACTGCCCGCAGTACATCATCGCCTACTACGGCGCGGCGCGCGCGGGCGCGGTCATCGTCCCCTGCAACCCGCTGTACGTGGCCCGCGAGTTGGAGCACCAGGTCAACGACTCGGGCGCGGAGACCCTCATCGCGCTGACCGCCTTCTACGGCAACGTGAAACAGGTGCGGGCCAACACGCCGCTCAAGCGCGTCATCGTTACCAACGTCAAGGAGTACTTCCCTGGCCTGCTGCGCACCCTCTTTACCCTCGCCAAGGAGAAGAAAGAGGGCCACGCGCTGAGCATTGAGGGCGAGAAGGACACCTACTGGTTCCAGGACGTGCTGGCCGGCGCGCCCGCGCTCCAGCCGGTGGACATCAAGCCGAGCGACACCCTCTGCCTGCTCTACACCGGCGGCACCACCGGCGTCCCCAAGGGCGCGGAACTGTCCAACAGCAACCTGCTGGCCAACGCCCTCCAGACCGCCGCGTGGTTCAAGGCCCAGGAGGCGGGCGAGACCGTCCTGACCGCCCTGCCCCTGTTCCACAGTTACGGCATGACCACCTGCATGAACTTCGCCATGGCCACCGCCGCGTCCATGATCCTCATCCCCAACCCGCGCGACTACCACGGGATCATGCTCGCCATCAAGAACTTCCAGCCCACGGTGTTCCCGGGCGTCCCGACCATGTACGTGGCATTCAACAACTTCCCCAACGTGCAGTCCTACGGCGTCAACTCCATCCGCGCGTGCATCAGCGGCGCTGCGGGCCTGCCCGTGGAGGTGCAGGAGAAGTTCCAGCAACTCACCGGCGGCAAACTGGTGGAGGGCTATGGCCTGTCCGAGGCATCGCCCGTAACCCACGCCAACCCCATCTACGGCCAGAACAAGGTGGGCACCATCGGCATCCCGTTCCCCGACACCGACGCCCGCATCGTGGACCTGGAGACCGGCACCAAGGAACTGCCCGTGGGCGAGGTGGGCGAACTGGCGGTGCGCGGCCCGCAGGTCATGAAGGGCTACTGGAACAAGCCCGATGAGACCGCCATGGTCCTGCGCAACGGCTGGCTCTACACCGGCGACATGGCCCGCATGGACGCCGACGGCTACTTCCAAATCGTGGACCGCAAGAAGGACATGATCATCACCGGCGGATACAACGTCTATCCGCGCGACGTGGAGGAAGTCCTGTACGAGCACCCCAAGATCAAGGAAGCCGTCGTGGCGGGCGTGCCCGACGAGTACCGCGGCGAGATGGTCAAGGCCTACGTGGTCCTGAAGGAAGGCGAGACGGCCACCGAGGAGGAGATCATAGAGTTCTGCCGCACGCGCCTGGCCAAGTACAAGGTCCCGCGCGCCGTGGAGTTCCGCAAGGAACTGCCCAAAACCATGGTGGGCAAAATCCTGCGGAGGCTCCTGGTGGAAGAGGAGAAGCGGAAACTGGCCCAGAAGCAACAGCAGGGCTAGAGTTCACCGCAGAGAGAATTGCCCGTTGTCATTGCGAGCGAAGCGAAACAATCCTGATGAACTGTCATTCTGAGGCGCGGAGCGCCGAAGGCACGTGCGACGCACCTTGGAGGTGCGTCGCACGTGCCTTCTCGCGTCAATGTGAGCGGAGCGAAGCATCCTCGGTTGACGAGCGCCCCAGTAGGGACAATTCATGAATTGTCCCTACGGACGCTGCGCGCCCTCGCAATGACAAACCACCAAGAATCCCTGTGGTACAGTAACAGCCCCAACAGCGCCGGAATCCGAGATGCGGCGCACCTCCGTGGTGCGTCGCATCTCGTTGCCCACACAGCACTACGCCGGCGGGCCGAACACCTTGTCCGCGTAGCGGTCCAGGAACCCCAGCATCCGGTGGCTGAAGTACCCGGCCAGCGCCGAAACCGCCATCACCAGTTCAATCGGCGCGGTGCCCAGGCCCAACGCCGTCTGCTTCTCCAGGCTGGTGGGCGTGGCGAAGTTCACCTGGCTGAGGATGACGATGGTAACGAACCCCAGCACCAGCGCCATGAACGCCTTGGCCACGTGCCACGCGACCCACCACGAGCGCCCCGGGTGCCGCATGTACTCCCACGTGTTGTACAGCGCAAACGCCATGACGCCGAAGAAGATGGCGAACAGGACCTCCACATAGCGCCCCACGCCGCGGTCCCAGAAGAACCCCTCCTCGCTCTTCAGGACATCCTCCACGATGCGGTCCAGGTACACGGCCACGACCTCACCGTTGGCTTTGTCCTTGCGGGCCAGTTCCTCCCGTATCCGCTCCACAGCATCGGCGAAGATCTTGGCATCATCGGGCGGGAACCCCGCCTTGGCGAAGGCCGCGTCCAGCGCCGCGACCCCCTTGGTCAGCGCCTCCAGGTCGGCCGGCTGGGCCGTCGCCAGCGCCTTCAGTTCCGCCGTCTGGAGCGCCAGTTCCACCCGCGCCGCCGGGCTGACGCCTTTGAGGAACGCCCGCAGCGGCCGCCCGCTGTGGATGTCCACGTACAACCACGCCACCAGGAAGATGAGCACCAACTCGGACAGAAACCACACCCAGGCACCCAGGCGGGGCGGCTGCGGGTCCACCGCAAACTGGATGCCGTCATTGACGCGCGACACCCGCCGCTTCAGGGTGGTTAGGTCGCTCTGGATGTCCCGCTTCACCGCTGCATCCAGCGGCTGGTCGGGCTGGAGCGCGTCCAGCCGCTTGACCAGGCTGTCGCGGCTTGCCTCCAGGCTCGCGACTGTCTTCTCCAGCGCCGCGCCCTGTCCCAGCGCGCCGCGGATGTTTGCCAGTTTCGCGGATACCTTTTCCAGCGTCTTGCGCGAGTCCTCCAGGAACTTTCGTGCCGTCTCTGCCACTTCTGCCAACCTCTGCCTCCTCTCTGCCTTTCGGCGCTACCAACTGGCGCGGATGACGCCGCCGTCCACCGGCAGCGTAACGCCCGTGATGTACCCGGCCCGCTCCGACGCCAGGAACACCACCACCGCCGCGAATTCCTCCGGGCGGCCCAGCCTGCCCAGGGGTATCTCCCGCGTGAACTGCGCCAGCGCCTGTTCCACCTCAATGCCCTGCGCCCGCGCCCGACTTTCGGCCAACTCCTGCACGCGGTCGGTGAGGATGGTCCCCGCCGCCACGTTGTTCACTGTGATGTTGTACGGAGCCAGCGACCGCGACAGGGTCTTCGCCAGGTTCACCACGGCGGCGCGGTACGCGTTGGACAGCACCAGGTCGTCCACCGGCTGGCGGGCCGAGGTTCCCGTAACGTTGATGATGCGCCCCCAGCGCCGCGCCTTCATCGCGGGGAGCGCCGCCCGTATCAGCCGCGTTACGCTCAGCAGCGTGAGGCGGAAGGCGGCTTCCCACGCGGCGTCGTCGTGGGCCTCAAACCCACCCGGCGGCGGCCCGCCCGCGTTGGTAACGAGGATGTCCAGCCGCCCGAAGCGCCGCAGCGTCTCGGCCACCAGGCGCTCCACGTCCTCGGCGCGCGTAACGTCGGCCACGACGGGCACCACCGGATTGCCCGTCGCCGTGGAAATCTCGTGAGCCGCATGGCGCAGGCGGGCCTCATCCCGAGACGAGATGACCACCTTCGCCCCCTCGCGCGCCAGTTCCATAGCGATGGCCTTGCCCAGCCCCTTGCTGGACGCCGTCGTGATCGCCACCCGCTCGGACAATCCCAGGTCCATACGCACCTCCTGAACATGCCCCGATGCCCACGGGCCGAATGCAATGGTGGCAGGCGTTGCGTGCAGGAAGTATAGCGCAGCGGGCACACTCCGTCAATGCCCCGCATCTATGGTCGGCGGCGAGGCACCAGCACGCTCCCGCCGCACCCCCACCCGCCGTCGTCCAGCACCACGCACAGGGCGGCGCTCACGAGCAAATCGTCGTGCCCCGCCGATTCGGGCACGCCCCAGCGGATGCGCTGTCCTGGGCCAGGCAGGTACTCCACCTGCGCCGCCTCCACCTGCGCCCAGAATTCCCGCTGCAGTTCCGCCAGCCTCCCGCCCGCGCCCTGCCCAGTCGGGAGCGTGGCCGCATGATCCCGAAACCGCCCCACGTCGCAGGCCACCATGAACCGCCAGCCGATGTCGGACTTCCTGGCGGCGGTGAACACAATGGGGATGACCCGCTCGCCCAGGGCGGACCGCAGCAGGTCGGTCAGCCCCGCACCCACGCCCGTGGCGTCGGCCACGATGGCCGCGGGGTTCCATGCCTCGGCCAGCGCCCGAATCTGGCCGTACAGCGTGCGATGATCCACGCCCACCCACGCCCTGCGGTGCACCACGCGGTACACGGGCAGGCCCACGGCGTCGTCGGCGTCCACCGCAACGACGGTGAGGGCGGTGGCGTCGTGATCGGGCGCACGCCCCTCGCCCGACGCCTCCCCTGCGCCGTCCCCGCCATCCTCACGCGGCGCAGAGGCCGCAGGCCCGCCGAAATCCAGCAGGAAAGCGTAGGCGCAGTCGGGTTGAGGCGACAGATGAGGCGGGTGGCTGCCCTGCATCAGCGCGCGGCGCTCGGGCGGGAACATCCCCGCGCCCGCGTCCAGTTCCTCCAGGAAGTACTGCGTGCGGACGAGCGGGTGCATACGGCCCAGGCGCGCGACCTCCTTCTCCAAGTGCGCGGCGTAGGCGGGCAGTTCGGCAGCCACTACATCGGCGGGCACGAGGAACACGCGGCGAACCCCGTCGCGGGCCTCTTGGGCGCGCAGTTCGCGGACCACCCGTGCCAGCAGGGTGTGGCGCGTCCACGCCGTGCCGTAGAACACCGTGGTAACGTTGGCCGACGCGCCCATGGGGGCGAACTCCTTGTCCCACTTGTCGGGGTCCACATCCTGCGCCTCGTCGCACTCCAGCAGGATGCTGGCCGTCTGGCCCACGACGTTGGCCTCGGGGTGGGCGCTCAGGAACACGGCGCGCGCCTTGCCCAGCGTGAGGGTATTGCCATGCTCGCGGACGACGTGCCCGCGCGTCAGCGGGTTCTCCAGCAGGGCCGCGAGGCGCTCCATGCTCACAACGGCCTGCGGCGCGAAGGTCGGCGCGGCCTTGACCAGCGTCCCGCCGACGCGCGAATGGAGCGCCAGCAGGTACGCCTCCATCTGGGCCGACAGTTCGTTCTTGCCCGCCTGGCGGCTCATCATCACGGCGAACGTCAGGCCGCGCCCGCGCAGCACGCTGTCCACGATGGCCTGGGCGGGGGCCAGTTGATAGGCGCGCAGAGGCCGCGCCAGGATGTGGCGGCTGAACAGGTCTATGCGGCGCAGGATGCGCGTCAAGGCGTACAGGCGCAGGCGATGTCGGTTGGGCATGGCAGCCTCCCAGTGGCCAGGCGACGTCTCACAGCCAACGGCCAAAGGCTAACGGCTTACCGCCGCGTTGATAAGGGCAGACAGGTGGGCGTCCGTGCGGCGCGGTTTGCCCCTCGGCCGCGCATGGGGTAGAATTGCACGCGACGCGGGCGACCACGCACACCACCGCCCGCAGGAGGTCATGTGCATGAGCGTTTCTAATCCCACTGGCGATACCGAGTACCGCACACTGTTTGAGAACCTGCCCGTCGGCGTGTACCGCACGACGCCCGACGGACATGTCCTGTTGGCTAACCCTGCCCTTGCCCGTATGCTGGGCTACGCCTCGCCCGAGGAACTCATGCACCGCAATCTGGAGAAAGAAAGTTTCGGCGACGAATACTCCCGCGCCGAATTCAAGAAACGCATGGAGCGCGACGGCTTTATTGCGGGCTGGGAGACGTCATGGGTGCGCCGCGACGGAAGCCGCGTCTTCGTGCGGGAATCGGCCCGCGCCATCCGCGACGATGTCGGCAAGATTTTGTACTACGAGGGCGTCGTGGAGGACATCACCGAGCGCAAGCAGGCCGAGGAGGCGCTGAAAGCCTCGGAGGAGCGGCTGCGCATCCTGTTTGAGCACGCGCCCGACGCCTACTACATCAGCGACATGAAGGGCATCTTCGTGGACGGCAACCGCGCCGCCGAGGAGATGGTGGGCTACAAGCGCGAGGAACTCATCGGCGGCAGTTTCCTGAAGTTGAAACTCCTCTCGCCGTCGCAGATACCCAAGGCCGCGGCGCTGCTGGCCCGCAATCTCCTGGGGCAGCCCACTGGCCCCGACGAATTCGTCCTCACGCGCAAGGATGGCACCAAAGTCGTCGCCGAGATTCGCACCTACCCCGTCAAGATACAGGGGCAGTCGTTGGTGCTGGGCATCGCCCGCGACGTTACCGCGCGCAAGGAAGCCGAGCGGCAGATCGCCGAGCGGCGGCTGTACCTGGAGGCGGTGCTGGCCGCAGCGCCCGACGCCATCGTAACGCTGGACGCCCAGCAACGCGTCGCGGAGTGGAACGCGGGAGCCGAGCGCCTTTTCGGCTACACGCGGGATGAGGTGATCGGCAAGAGTCTGGATGACCTCATCACCAATGCCCATTCGGTTTCCGAGGCGACGGCGCTCACCGCCCAGGTGATGAGCGGCGAGCCGGTGCCGCCCACCGAAACGGTGCGCTATCGCAAGGACGGGACGCCGGTGGACGTCATCGTGGCCGGCGCGCCTGTGCTCGTGGAAGGGCACTTCATCGGCGCCGTGGCCGTGTACGTCGACATCACCGAGCGCAAGCGTGCCGAGCAGGCCCTGCGCGAGAGCCAAGAGCGGCTCCAGGACTTCCTGGACAACGCCACAGACCTGATTCAGATGGTGGACACGCAAGGCAAGTTCCTGTACGTCAACCGCGCGTGGCGCGAGTCCCTGGGATACTCCGAGGCCGAGGTTGCCAACCTCACCCTTCCCGACATCATCCACCCCGACTCCATGGACCACTGCATGCGCTTGTTCGGGGACATGACATCGGGGCGGTGCCAGGCGGTGAACGTGGAGGCTCTGTTCCTGGCGAAGGACGGACGGGCGGTCCCGGTGGAGGGCAGCGTCTCCTGCCGCATGGAGAACGGCAAGCCCGTGTCCACGCGGGGCATCTTCCGCGACATCACCGAGCGCAAGCGCGCCGAGCAGGCCCTGCGCGAGAGCGAGGCCCGCTACCGTGCCCTGTTTGACAACATCCCCATCGGCCTGTACCGCACCGCGCCCGACGGGCGCATCCTGGACGCCAACCCCGCCCTGCTGGAGATGCTGGGCTACGACAGCATGGAGGAGTTGCAGCGAGTCAGCGCCAGCGACGTGTACGTGGACCCCGCCGACCGCAAGCGTCAGCAGGAAATCCTGGAGCGCGAGGGCGTGGCGCGCGCCTTTGAGCAGCGCATGCGCCGCAAGGATGGCTCGGTCATCTGGGTGCTGGACAACGTGCGCGTGATACGGGACGCCGAGGGCCGCGCCCTGCACTACGAGGGCAGCCTGGAGGACATCACCGAGCGCAAGCGCGTGCAGGAGGAACTGCGCGCGGCAAAAGAGGCCGCCGAGGCTGCCAACCGCGCCAAGAGCGAGTTCCTCGCCAACATCAGCCACGAAATCCGCACCCCCATGAACGGCATCATCGGCATGACCGAACTGGCGCTGGACACAGAACTCACGCCCGAGCAGCGGGAGTACCTCACCATGGCGCGCAACTCCGCCGAGTCCCTGCTGCGCATCCTCAACGACATCCTGGACTTCTCCAAGATTGAGGCGGGCAAACTGGACATGGAATCCATCCCCTTCAGCCTGCGCGACTGCCTGGGCGACACCATGAAGGCGCTGGCAGTGCGTGCGCACAACAAGGGGCTGGAACTGGCAATGGACATCCCAGCGCACGTGCCCGATGCGCTCATCGGCGACCCGGGCCGCCTGCGCCAAATCGTGGCCAACCTGGTGGGCAACGCCATCAAGTTCACCGAGCAGGGCGAGGTTGTCCTGTTCGTGGAGTGCGCCGAGGAAACCGACGACGAGGCCGTGCTTCAATTCGCCGTGGCCGACACCGGCATCGGCATCCCGCCCGACCGCCAACAGGCCATCTTTGAGGCCTTCACCCAGGCCGACAGTTCCACCACGCGCCAGTATGGCGGCACCGGCCTGGGCCTCACCATCTCCGCGCGCCTCGCGGAGATGATGGGCGGCAAGATTTGGGTGGAGAGCGAGGTCGGCGTCGGCAGCACGTTCTTCTTCACGGCGCGGTTCGGCATCCAGAAGGGCGTGAGCGTGTGGCCCACCGCCGAACTGGGCGACATCCGCGGGATGTCCGTCCTGGCGGTGGACGACAACGAGACGAATCGCCGCATCCTGCACGACATGCTAGCCTCATGGGGGCTGCGCCCGAGTTTGGCTGCAAACGGACGCCAGGCGCTGGCTATGATGCAGGATGCCATCCGGCGCGGCACGCCCTTCCCCCTTGTCATCACCGACGTGCGCATGCCCGAGATGGACGGGTTCATGCTGATAGAGCAGATACGCGCCGACGCGGCGTTGGCCGGCACGCGCGTCATCATCCTCTCCTCGGCGGGAATGGTAGGCGACGCTGCGCGGTGCCGCGAACTGGGCGTGTCCGCGTACCTCATCAAGCCCGTCAAGCAGTCCGAGTTGCTGGACGCCATCCTCACGGCCATGGCGCCCAAGGAAGGCGAGGCCAAGGCCCCTGCCTTGATTACGCGGCACACCCTGCGCGAGATGCACAAGCGGGTGCGCGTTCTGCTGGCGGAAGACAACCCGGTGAACCAACGCCTGGCAACGCGGCTGCTGGAGAAGCGCGGGCACATCGTTACCGTCGCCAACAACGGGCAGGAGGCGCTGGCCGCTCTGGAGCGCGATACGTTTGACATCGTGCTCATGGACGTGGAGATGCCCGTCATGGATGGATTCGCTGCCACGGCGGCCATCCGCGAGCGCGAAAAGAAGACGGGCACGCACATCCCCATCGTGGCCATGACCGCCCACGCCATGAAGGGCGACCGCGAGCGATGCCTGGCAGCGGGCATGGACGACTACATTCCCAAGCCGCTGCGGGTGGAGCAACTGATGGAGATCATAGAGCGCCTTGCCGGCGGCCCGCAGGAGAAAGCGGAATCGCAGGAACCCACGCCGCACCAGGTTGTGGGTGCCGAGGCGGCGTTCCGCCCGGACGTGGCGTTGCAACGCGCGGGCGGCGATGAGGACTTGCTGCGCGAAATCGCGGAGATGTTCCTGTTGGAGTCGCAGAATCTCCTGGCGCAGATGCGGCAGGCCATCGCCGAGGGCGACGCGGCCCTGCTCAAGCGCACGGGCCACACGCTGAAGGGCTTGGCGCGCAACTTCGGGGCCGAGGACGCGGCCCAGGCGGCGCTGGACGTGGAGCACATCGGCGACGAGGGCCGCATGGACGAGGCTCCCGCCGCCGCCGACCGCTTGCAGGCCGAGGTGGAGCGGCTGTCCCAGGCCCTGCGGGAGTACCTCGCGGCGAATGCGTAGCGCCGGGCTAATCGCGCTGGCCACACACGAAGGGCGACGTGGCTACCCCAGGTAGTCCTTCAACTTGCGCGTGCGGATGGGGTGGCGGAGTTTGCGGAGCGCCTTGGACTCAATCTGCCGAATGCGCTCGCGGGTAACACCCAGCCGCTGGCCCACCTCCTCCAGCGTATGGCCCTGGCCGTCCTCTAGCCCGAAGCGCAGCGCCAGCACCTCCCGCTCGCGGTCCGAAAGTCCCCCCAGAATCTCGTGCATCTGCTCGCGCAGGAGTTGCAGCGAGGCCGCATCGGCCGGCCCCGGCAGCGAGTCATCCTCTATGAAATCCCCCAGGTAACTGCTGTCCTCGGAGCCTATCGGAGCCTCCAGCGACATGGGCTCCTGGGCGATGCGCTGGATGCGACGCACGCGGAAGGCAGCGCGGCGCAGGCGTCGCTCCAGGTGCTTGTCCATCTTGCCGCCGTTGGCCAGCGCCTCCTCAATCCGGACGCGATCCTCCGGCTCCACGAACCCCATCTCCAGGGCCAGTTCCTCAGGCGTCGGCTCGCGGCCCAGTTCCTGCTGCAACGCCTGCGAGGCGCGGAACAGGCGATTGATCGTCTCAATCATGTGGACGGGAATGCGGATGGTCCGCGACTGGTCGGCAATGGAGCGGCTGATGGCCTGGCGGATCCACCAGGTGGCATAGGTGCTGAACTTGTACCCCATGCTGGGGTCAAACTTCTCCACGGCCCGCAGGAGGCCCATGTTGCCCTCCTGGACGAGGTCCAGCAGCGACAGGCCCCGGCCCAGGTAACGCTTGGCGACACTGACCACCAGCCGCAGGTTGGCCTCCACCAACTTGCGGCGGGCAGCCGCGCCTTCGCGGACCGCACGGCGCAGTTTGGCGCGTTCCTTCGGCGTCAGTTGGTCCTTCTCGGCCTCCAGCCGCCGCTTGGCCTCCTCGCCCTTCTGGATTTTCCGCGCCAGTCGCGCCTCCTGGGCGGTGGACAGGAGCGGAACCTGCCCGATCTCGCTCAGGTACATCCGAACGGGGTCGCCGCCCAGGTCCGTTGTGGACACCTCCACCAGCGCCCGCAGCGGAACACGCCGCTCCTCAGCCCCGGCGGCCTCAATGTCCTCCCAGGCATCGGCGGCCTCGGCGAGGTCCAAGTCCTCCTCGGCCTCCAGGTCCAGTTCCTCCAGTTCCTCCTCGTCCAGGGGAACTTCCACGGCTTCCAGGAGGTCGGTGAGTTCCTCGTCCTCGGATTCTATCTCCTCATCCACGACCAGTTCTTCGGGCGCGTCATCGGGGGAAACGTCTTTCCGAGTGGAGTCGCCACGGCCCGCGCGCGCAGGCGTTGAAGATGCCGCACGCCGGGATTTGCGTTTGGGTGCACCAGCGAGTTCGGTCGTGTCCATGATGTGGCCGTCTCCTGTCTCCTTGGGTCAGGACGTATTTTTCACCGAAACGCGCGCCTTGTCAACTGCCACCCGCGGGCATCATTCGCGCTGGAAGAGAGGGGCGCGCTGTTCGTTCCGAGCGCCGAGGGCCTTCTGAACGGCTCGCAGTTCCTGGGTGTGCTGCCCGATGGCGAGGGTGTACTGCGCCAGGGCTTCCTCATCGTGCTGCTCCTCGGCATCCTGGCACAGGAAACGCAGGTCCGCCAGCACGCTCTTGAGGTACTGCTGGCGCAGGCGCAGGATGGTCTGGAAGACTTCGGCGCGCACCTGTTCATCGGGCAACGGGGGCAGCGAGCCCATCCGCTGGGCGAGTTCGGCCAGATGGTCCTGCATGATCTGCGGAAGGCCGCCCTGAATATCGGGCCACGATGCGCTCTCGGACGCCAGCGGCTCCCAGATGCGCTCCAGGATGGCGCGGCTCCGCGGGTCGCGGAACTCGTCGGGCCGGGGCGGCTGCAGTCCCGCATCGGCCAGGGCTTGACCCACCCACGGCACGACGCCCGGGGAACGCGAAATCAGATACAGCACGTAGTCCTCGTATGTGGCGCGGTCGGCGCGGCCCGGAACCGGCACTTCGCCTTCGGGCTGAGGCCGCGCCTTGGCGGCCCGGGCCGGCGATCCAAGCGCCTCCGCCAGCGTGCGCTCGTCTATGCGCACCAGGCGGGCCAGGCGCTGGATGTAATGTTGGCGCTGGATGGGGTCGCCGATGTCCTGCAGGACAGGCTTCAGGCGTTGGACAGCCTCGCTCTTGCCTTTGGCGGTGGTGAGGTCCAGTTCGGCCGTTACGATTTGGAAGTAGTAGTCCACGAGCGGAATGGCCTGGGCCAGGAGTGCATCCCAGGTCTCGCGGCTCTCGCGGATGATCTCATCCGGGTCCTTGCCCGGCGGTAGCATTACGATGCGCAGGTCCACCTTGAGGCTGGACTCAAAGCGAATCAGGCCGGGACCCACCGGCACGGGCTTCACTTCCCGGTCCAGCGCGGCGCGGGCGGTTTCCAGCCCTCGCAGCGTGGCAGCGCTCCCCGCCGCGTCCGAGTCCAGCGCCAGCGCAAACCGCTTGGTCAGCCGCGACAAGGCGCGCAGTTGCGTCTCCGTAAGCGCCGTGCCCATAGAGGCGACGACGTTGGCGATGCCGTGCTGGTGGGCCATGATGACATCCATGTACCCTTCCACGATGATGACCTGGTTGAGCGAGCGGATGGGGCCACGCGCCAGGTCAATCCCGTACAGGACGCTGCCCTTGTCAAAGATGGGCGACTGCGGCGAGTTCATGTACTTGGGCTCGGAGGCGTCCAGCACGCGCCCGCCGAAGCCGATGACACGCCCGCGGATGTCGCGGATGGGGAACATCAGACGCCCCCGGAATCGGTCGTAGTACCCCTCGCCGCCCTCGCGCTGGATGATCAGGCCCACCTCGGCGATGTCCTCGTGTCGGAAGCCCCTGCCGCGCAGGTGGTTCTGCAGGGCGTGCCAGTCGTTGAGGCTGTAGCCCAACTGGAACGCCCGCCAGGATTCCGGCGTTACGCCGCGCTTCTCCAGGTAAGCGCGGGCGTGCTCGGCCTGCGCCGACGAGACAAGCAGGTCGTGGAAGTACTCCGCCGCCGCGGCGTTCACGGCGAACAGGCGCTCTTCCTGCTCCTGCTCGGCGGCCTTGGCGGGGGTTACCGGCTCCAACTGGACGCCGGCCCGCGCCGCCAGGATACGCAGAGCCTCGCCGAAGTCCAGGTTCTCCCGCTTCATCAGGAAGGTGAAGATGTCCCCGCCGGTCCCGCACGCCCCAAAGCAGTGCCACGATTGCGAGTCGGGGAACACGATGAACGACGGCGTCTTCTCGGAATGGAACGGGCAGAGGCCCTTGTAGTTGCGCCCCGCCTTCTTGAGCGCCACATAGCCCGAGATGAAATCCACAATGTCTATGCGGTTCTTGATCTCGTCCACCACGCCCATGACCGGACCCTTCCCTTCGCCCGCAGATTATACGTGCAGGGCATCGCGGCTGTCAAGCGCCGCGCCGGTAGGGGTGCATTTCAATTTTGGCGCGAGAATGACCGAACGTCGTCAGGTTGCTGAGCGGAATTTACTTCACCTATCCCCACCCCGGCCCTCCTCTTTCCTCTCCGCGGGCGGAGAGGAAAGGGGAGGGTGCGGGAGGGGTTAGGTGAGGTCAAGCAGACCCGTCCCTCTACGTCAGGCGGCGAAAGAGGCTGCCCATTGCAGCAGCCTTGCCCCCAGACTGAAATGCGCCCCACCCAGGCGCCCGACTCATTTGACACCCCCGCGCGCCCATGCTATAATCCGCCCAACAACCGAAACCGAACGACGCCGAACAGGAGGAGTAGGCGGCGGATGCTGGTAGAGAAGAGGGGCCACCGGCTGAAAGCCCCTCGCAGCGGAACCCGCCGAACGTCGCCTGGGAGTCGGGCCGCCGAACCGATGGCGGAGTAAGCGGCCCCGGGTCAGCCCGTTACAGCCCAAGAGCGTCCGCCGCGATTCCGTCGCGGCTGGAAGCAAGGTGGTACCGCGGAAGGCTTGCCCCTTTCGTCCTTGTGGCGAAGGGGGTTTTTGTTTTTCACAGCCATTAGCCTTTGGCCGTTAGCCATTGGCCCAACATGCAGGCGAACGGCTAAAGGCCAATGGCCAATGGCCAATGGCTAAAGGTTGATCGCTGACCGCTGATCGCTGACTGCTGGTCGCTGACCGCTGATCGCTGACTGCTGGTCGCTGACCGCTGATCGCTGAACGCTGACCGCTGACCGCCGAATGCCGAATGCTATACCCTGGAGGTGCTATCATGAGTCCCAAAGAGATGCCGAAAACCTACGACCCAACCGCCACCGAGCAGCGCATCTACGAGTGGTGGGAATCGCGGGGCTACTTCCGCCCGCGCATTGATCCGGCGAAGAAGCCCTGGACCATCACCATGCCCCCGCCCAACGTTACGGGCGCGCTGCACCTGGGCCACGCCATCACCGCCGCCATTGAGGACCTCATGACCCGCTGGCACCGCATGCGTGGCGAGCCGACTCTGTTCCTCCCTGGCTCGGACCACGCGGGCATCGCCACGCAGGCCGTGGTGGAGCGCGAACTGGCCAAGCAGGGCCTCACCCGCCACGACCTGGGCCGCGAGAAATTCATTGAAAAGTGCTGGGAGTGGAAGCACATCTACCATCGCCGCATCACCGACCAGCACCGCAAACTCGGCGTCTCGTGCGACTGGGAGCGCGAGCGGTTCACCCTGGACGAAGGGCTGTCGCGCGCCGTCCGCACCGCCTTCGTGCGCCTGTACGAGCGCGGCCTCATCTACAGAGGCACGTACCTGGTCAACTGGTGCCCGCGCTGCACGTCGGCCATCTCGGACCTGGAAGTGGAGCATGAAGAGCAGGCCACCAGCCTCTGGTACGTCCGCTACCCCCTGCTCAACGGCGACTGGGACGGGCCGCGGCACGAGTGGGGCAGCGGCCGCTGGGCCGAGGGCGCAACCGAGTTCATCCAGGTGGCGACCACCCGCCCCGAGACCATCCTGGGCGACACCGCCGTGGCCGTGAACCCCAACGACGACCGCCACGCGGGCCTCATCGGACGGCAGGCGGTCCTGCCCGCCATCGGCCGCGTCATCCCCGTCATCGGCAGCCTGACGGTGGACACGGCCTTCGGCACAGGCGCGGTCAAGGTTACGCCCGCCCACGACCCCACCGACTACGAAATCGGCCTGCAGCACGGGCTGGACGCGCCCATCGTCATGGACGAGGAGAGCCGCATGAACGAACTGGCCGGCCCGTATCGGGGGCAGGACCGGTTTGAGTGCCGCCGCAACCTGGTGGCCGACCTAGAGAAAGAGGGGCTCCTAGTCAAGATTGAGCCGTACACCCACGCCGTGGGCACCTGCCAGCGATGCCACACCATCATTGAGCCGCGCATCTCCACCCAGTGGTTCGTGCGCATCAAGCCCCTGGCCGAGCCGGCGCTCCAGGCCGTCCAGGATGGCCGCATCCGCATCGTGCCCGAGCGCTTCGTCAAAATCTACACCAACTGGATGGAGAACATCCGCGACTGGTGCATCTCACGCCAACTGTGGTGGGGCCACCGCATCCCTGTCTGGTGCTGCGACGACTGCGGCGCGCAGACCACCGGCGTTACCGACCCGACGGCGTGCGGCTCCTGCGGCAGCAAGAACATCCACCAGGACCCCGACGTGCTGGACACGTGGTTCTCGTCGGGCCTCTGGCCCTTCTCCACGCTGGGCTGGCCCGACGACACCGAAGACATGCGCTACTTCTACCCGACGACGGTGCGCGAGACCGGCTACGACATCCTGTTCTTCTGGGTGGCGCGGGAAATCATGCTGGGCCTGGCCATGACCGGCGAGGTCCCCTACCGCGTGGTGTACCTGCACGGCCTGGTGCGCAACGCCCAGGGCAAGAAGATATCCAAGTCCATGCCCGACGCCGACAAGTACGACCCGCTCAACGTGATTGACGAGTACGGGGCCGACGCCCTGCGCTTCACCCTGGTTACCGGCAGCACCCCAGGCCAGGACATGAAACTCTCGCCCGAGCGCATCGCGTCCAACCGCAACTTCGCCAACAAGATTTGGAACGCGGCGCGGTTCGTCCTGTCCAACCTGGGCGACGAGCCGCTGGCCACGGACCCCTGGACGCTCCCGCTGGAGCCGGTGGACCGCTGGATACTCAGCCGACACAACCGCCTCATCGCCGAGGTCAATCGCCTGATGGAGGACTACCAGTTCGGCGAGGCCGGCCGCCAAATCTACGAGTTCCTGTGGGGCGAGTACTGCGACTGGTACATTGAGGCCACCAAGCCGCGGTTGTACGCCGAGGCGGAGTCGCATGCCGACGCGACCGCACGGTTGGCGTCAAAGCAGGCTGCCCTGTCGGTGCTGGTGCACGTGCTGGAGCGCACCCTGCGCCTCCTGCACCCGTTCATGCCCTTCGTAACCGAGGAAATCTGGCAGAACCTGCCCCACGAGGGCGAGGCGCTCATCGTCGCGCCGTGGCCCGAACCCGGCCCCCGCGATGAGGACGCCGAGCGCGAGATGGGCGCGCTCATGGACGCCGTCCGCGCCATCCGCAACGCCCGCGCCGAGTACAACGTGGAGGCGGGCAAGCCGATAGAGGCGCACATCGCCGCCGGCGCGTTCTACGCCACGTTCGCGTCCCAGCGCGACATCCTGGTGCGCCTGGCCCGGCTGGACCCGGAGCGGCTGGAGTTGGCCCCGTCGCTGGCCCGCCGCCCCGACAAGGCGCTGGCGCTGGTGTTCCCGGGCGTGGAGGTGTACCTGCCGCTGGCGGGCATGGTGGACGTGGACAAGGAGCGCGCCCGCCTGGCGAAGGAATTGGAGCGCGTTACCGCCGACATCGCCCGCTCGGAGAAACTGCTGGCCAACGAGGGGTTCATCCGCAAGGCCCCGGAAGACGTGGTGGAGGAGGAGCGGGAGAAACTGGCCGCGCTCCGCGATCGCCGCGCCCGCCTGGAGGAGCAGGTGCGCGTGCTGGGCGCGTAGGCAGATTCGGCACACAGGGGCGCGCCTGCACCCCTGGGATGACAACCGCAGGGGCGAACCTCGTGTTCGCCCCGTGTTCGCCACGCGTTCGCCCTATGTGTTGGCGCCCTCGCCCTCTTCTACAGGCTCCGCTCCCTGCGGTGCGTCCACAGCCCCTCGCGGCTTATCTCCCCCGCGCCAGACCAGCACCAGCAGAATCGGCGTCAGCACGTACACGATGAGGTTCACGTACTGATCGCACAGGTTCGCCGTCCACGGGAACCCGCGCACCCGGAAGAAATCCGTGGCGTGGCCACGCAACAGAATCTCCACGGGATTGCTCAGCGCACCGACCAGGAGCGTCGCCATGACGAGCACCACCTTGCGCGCGGGCGCCGTCGCGTCCATCTGCCCCGCCCAGCGCAGCAGGTACGCCACCATCCCCACCGCCAGCACCAGCGACGCGCCCGCGATCCATCGGTACGGCCCCAGCGCCCCGAAGATGTAGTGATACCCCTCGTTGTAACTCAAGTACCAGGAGACGAACGGAATCGGCGAGGGAATCGGCTCGGCACCGAAGACCAGCGACCGCTCGGCCACCGCCTTCGCCGCCCAGTCCAGTGCAAAAAGTCCCACGCCAATCCCAATGACCGCCACGCGCTCCAGTGTCCGTTTGCTCATGTCCACCTCGGCGAAAGATTGCGTCCTACAATACCCGAAAACGCGCCGCCTGACAAAATCGCCGCCCCGCCCTTCTCCCCTTCTTTCCCCGCCTGCGGGGAGAGAAGGGGCCGGGGGATGAGAGGGGTAGACCCCGCCTGCGGGGAGAGAAGGGGCCGGGGGATGAGAGGGGTAGACCCCGCCTGCGGGGAGAGAAGGGGCCGGGGGATGAGAGGGGTAGACCCCGCCTGCGGGGAGAGAAGGGGCCGGGGGATGAGAGGGGTAGCCCCGCTTGCGGGGAGAGAAGGGGCCGGGGGATGACAGGGGTAAACCGCCGCCCCGTGCGCAACTTGACGCCCGCGCCACCCGCGCATAGAATGCCCGTACACAGACCGCTGATGGGGGTGCGAACATGAACCTGTGGCACGAACTTCCCGTGGGACCCGACTGGCCCGAAGTCATCAACGTCATCGTGGAAATCCCCAAGGGCAGCCGCAACAAGTACGAGTACGACAAGACTCGCGGCGTCATCAAACTGAACCGCGTCCTGTTTTCATCCCTGTACTATCCCGGCGACTACGGCCTCATCCCGCGCACCCACTACGAAGACGGCGACCCGCTGGACGTCCTCGTGATGATCAACGAGCCGACATTCCCCGGCTGTGTCCTGGAGGCGCGGCCCGTCGGCTTCTTCCGCATGATGGACAAGGACCTCCCCGACGACAAGATACTCGCCGTGCCCGCGTCGGACCCCCTCTACACCGAAATCCGCGACCTGGAGGACGTCCCGCCCCACTTCCTGCGCGAGGTGGCTCACTTCTTCTCGGTGTACAAGGACCTGGAGGAGACCCGTGTCAAGCCCATCGGCTGGGAGCCGCGCGAAGCCGCCTACGAGCACATTCGCCACGCCGTGGAACTCTACAGCAAGGAAGGCATGCGGTTTCGGTAATTCCTGACGATGCCCCACCTGGAGGTGAAGATTGCGCACAACCCGGTATGTGCTTTCGGCTTTTGTCGTGTTTGCCCTCATCATCGGCGCTTTTGGGGCCGGTTTCTTGGCCCGCGGGTGGATGATCGCCCGCTACCAGCAGCAGCCCGCCAGCGTTGAGCAGCAGTTTTCCGTCTTCTGGGAGGCGTGGAACATCGCCCAGGAGAACTTCGTGGACCCGACGGCGCTGGACCCGAAGGCCATGACCTACGGGGCCATCCGCGGGATGCTGGATTCCCTCGGAGACATCGGCCACACGCGCTTCCTCACGCCGAAGGACCTGGCCGAGGAGCGCGTGAGCATGACGGGGAAGTACTCCGGCATCGGCGCGGAGATCGGCATGCGCGACGGTCGCCCCATCATCATCGCCCCCTTTGACGGCTCGCCCGCCCAGCAGGCCGGCATCCAGGCCGGCGATTACGTCATCCGCGTGGACGGCGAGGACACCGCCGGCCTGTCGCTGGACGAGGTCGTGGCCCGCATCCGAGGCCCCGAAGGGTCCCAAGTCAGGCTGACCATCATGCGCCCGGGCAGCGCCTCGCTCTTGGAATTCACCATCGTGCGCGAAATCATCCGAATCGCCGCCGTCTCATGGGCCATGATTCCCGAAACCCACATCGCCCACATCCGCATCAGCCAGTTCAGCGCGACCGCCCTGCCCGGCCTGAAGGACGCCATCGCCGCCGCCAAGGCCGCCGGTGCCCAGGCGCTCATCGTGGACGTGCGCAACAACCCAGGCGGCCTGCTGGACCAGGCTGTGTCCGTCGCCAGCCAGTTCCTGGCGTCGGGCAACGTAGTGCTGGAGGGGCGGCGCGACGGGACCCGCAAGCCCTACCCGGTGGAAGAGGGCGGCTTGGCCGTGGACATCCCCATCGCCGTGCTGGTGAACGAAGGCTCGGCCAGCGCATCCGAAATCTTCGCGGGCGCCATCCAGGACCAAAAGCGAGGCGTCATCGTCGGCCAGCCCACCTTCGGCACGGGCACCATCCTGACGACGTTCAACCTCAGCGACGGCTCGGCCGTGCTGCTGGGGACGGGCCAATGGCTCACCCCCAGCGGGCGCAGCCTCCGCCGCGAGGGGATTACGCCGGACGAGTTGGTGGCGCTGCCCACCGATGGGCGCATCCTGACGCCTGCGGATTCGGGGAAGTTGGCGCCCGATGAGATTGAGAAAGCCGGCGACACCCAACTTGCGCGCGCGATTCAGATTCTGTCGGGTCGGACGACGGTGGCCGCGCCCACCTTCAGCGCCGCGACCACCGTACCCGACCGCCAGTGCCCTGCCGCCGTGAATTGAGACGCCGTGCCAGGCGGGCACGGGCAAGCGAACCGCCGGGCGTTCTCGCCCCGACAGGGGCGCGCTTACATCACATACAGGAGGCAACCGCCATGACCGCCATGGATCACGTTCGCTACCTGGCCGAAACCATCGGGCCGCGCGGCTCCACGACGCCCGACGAGGCGCGAGCCGCCCGGTACGCCGCCGACGTCCTGCGCGACCTGGGACTGGAGCCGACGGTGGAACCGTTCACCAGCGCGAAATCCGCCTGGCATCCGTATGTGCTCTTCTCGGCGCTCATGCTCGTCGGCGCCATCCTGTTCTGGCTCGGGGGAAGGCCGGGAGCCATCGCCGCGCTCGTGCTCGCCCTCATCGCCATCGGCTCCGTGCTGCTGGAACTGGCCTTCCGCCCCAATCCGTTCCGCGCCGTGCTGCCCAAGGGCCGCAGCCAGAACGTCTGGGCGCGCATCTCGCCAACGGGCGCGGTCAAGACGCGCGTCGTCCTGCTGGGCCACCTGGATACCCATCGCACGCCGCTTGTCTTCTCCACCGACGCCTGGCTGCGCCTGTTCAAGACATTGGTTCCCCTCGGTCTGGCAGCCAGCGTTCTGTTGCTCGTGATGTTCGCCGTCGGCGTTGGCACACAGGGGTTCGGCTGGCGGGCCGCATCGCTCCCGCTGGCGTCGCTCCTCGCCGGGATACTCGCCCTCACGATTCAGGCCGACCGGACGCCGTTCACCGCGGGCGCGAACGACAACGCCAGCGCCGTGGGCATCGTCTTGCACACGGCGGAACGCCTGCGGGCCGAACCGCTGGCGCACACGGAGGTCTGGGCTGTGCTCAGCGGGTGCGAGGAAGTGGGATGCTACGGAGCCGACGCCTTCGCGCGGGCGCACAAGGCCGAACTGGGCCGCGCCGTCTGGATCGCGCTGGACGGCGTCGGGAGCCGGGGCCGTCCGGTGTACATCACCCGCGAGACCTTCCTTGTGCCCGCGCCGAGCGACCCCGACCTGGTCGCGCTGGCCCAACGCATCGCCGCCAGCCACCCAGACCTGGGCGCTGAGGGCGATACCTTCTCGGGCGCGTACACGGAAGGCGCGATTGGCGTCTTGCACGGCTTCCGCGTGCTCACGCTGACTTCGGCGCCGCCGGGCGGGGTGCTCACCGAGTGGCACCGTCCCACGGACACGGTGGAAAACCTGGACGCGGACGTGTTGGCCCGCAGCGAAGCCTTCCTGTGGGCGCTCCTGCGCGAACTGGACGGCTAGCCTCACCCGCCGCCCACGCGAGCGTACACGGCCAGCAATTCGCGTGCCGCGTCGTCCCACGTGAACCGACGCGCCCGCTCCCACCCCGCTGCACGCAAGGCGGCGCGCAGGGCCGAATCCTGCACCACGTGCACCATCGCCTCGGCCAGGCCCGCCTCGTCGCGCGGGTCTATGCGCACGCCTGCGTCGCCCACCACCTCGGGCAGCGATGACACATCGGACACGATGACGGGCGTGCCGCAGGCCATCGCCTCCAGTGCGGGCAGCCCGAACCCCTCGTAGAACGACGGCGTAACCAGCACGTCCGCCGCGCTGTACAGGACGGGCAGTTCCTCGTCGGGCACGAAGCCGGGGAACAGCACGTGGTCGTGCAGGCCCAACTCGTCCACGGCGGCGAAAATCGGTTCGTACACCCACCCCTTGCGCCCCACGATGACCAGGGCGTGCGGAAGCCGTGCCGCCTGTCGCGCCTGCGCGAACGCGCGGATCAGGGTGGGATAGTTCTTGCGCGGCTCCAGCGTGCCGACCGCGAGGATGAACGGCCGCCCGCCCGCATACGTCTCGCGTACACGGCGCAGCGCCTCCGCGTCCTCCACCGGCGCGAACCGCGCATCCACGCCGCCGTAGATGACCTGCACGCGGTCGGGCGGCACGCCCAGGAGTTCTATCAAGTCTCGGCGCGTGCTCTCCGAATCGGCCAGGAGGAAATCGGCCCGCCGCACCGAACGCGGCACCACCTGCCCCAGGTACCAGCGCAGGCGCGGGTCGGCGCACTCGGGCACGCGCAGGAACGACAGGTCGTGAATCGTCAGCACCTTCACGGCTCGCGCCACGGGCGGCAGCACGAAATCCGGCGAGTGGAAGACGTCCAGGCGGCCCAGGAACACCTCCACCGGCAGCGGGATTTGCAGTCGGTGCCACAGCCGCACCAGGTTGCGCTCCGAGAGCGGCGTCTGCACCAGACGGAAGCCTCGGCCCGTGCCGGGCAGGTGGGCCTTGGCGATAGGCTGGCGGCCCGCCACCAACAGGCGGTACTCGTTCCCTGTGTCCAGCGCCATCGCCGCGCGGATCAACTCCCGCGTGAACCGCCCGATGCCCGCGCTCTGCCGCGCCGCCGACGTGTAGTCAATCCCGATGCGCACCCCTCACCCCCAGCGCCACTGCTCACTTGATCCCGCGGTATTACGTGCGACGCACCTTGGAGGTGCGTCGCACGTGAACGACCCACACACACCCGCGCTCCTCACCAACGCGCTCCGAACGCGAGTCGCTACTCACATGCAATTCGCCTCACCGAGTCTTCCACGTGCGCCGGTGGCACATAATCCATAACGAAGCGAGCGTATGCTTCAGGCCGCTCAAAGCGAGCGGTCACGAAATCCCGATCCAAGAGCGTGCCCCCACGCCTTCCGATCCACTCAAGGTAATTGGAGTAGGGCCAATCCTCCGGTCTCTCCACCAAGCCCGCCTCTACCGGATTACGATGGATGTAGCGGCAGAGATGGAGAATATACACCTCATCTGAAATGAGGATCGCACGATAGGGACCCTCAAACAGGGTCCCACTGCGCTCGTACATGTTGTTGAAGGCCTTTGTGTAACTGTTGAACACTGACTGAACGAACCCGTGTCAATTGCCGCCCGCATGTGTACCACCTATAGTCGGGTGATGTGTACCACCCATCGCCGCCTTGATGTGTACCACCCGGCGAGTGTGGCGGCCTGTTACGACGATT
>JADBJK010000122.1 GCA_014874485.1 Chloroflexota bacterium | reverse complement strand
ATGGTCCACCAGTCTCGATCTCGCCCGCAATGATCTTATTTTTGATTTCGTTGAGCAAGGCGATTACATCTTCAGGCACGGCGGCATTGAAGTCGGCCAGTGCCAGGCCTTTGTTGGCCAGGTCGGCCCAATAGGTCTTGCCACCTTTGATGCCGGCTTTGTAGTCTTCGATCCACTGCTCGTAGACTGCGTCCCAGTACCAGACTCCGCTGGTGAGGACCAATTCTGGGGCCAGTTCTCGGGCGTCCGCGCCATTGCCGAGGCAAAACACCTTCTTCTCCTTGCATCCGGCTATGGTGCCTAGCACCACGCCATCGCCCATCGTAGCGATGACGTCCACCCCAGCATTGGCCAGGCTGATGGCCGTCTCTTTGGCTCCGGCTACATCGTGGAAGTGCCCAGTGTAGACCTTATGGATTTCGATGTTCGGGTTGACCGACTTGGCTCCCAATTCGTAGCCCTTGGCAAAGCGAGCCAGTTCGGCCACCTCCAGCCCGGCGACGTAGCCGATTTTGCCGGTCTTGGACATCTTGGCGGCCAACACACCCTCCAGATAGCCCGTCTGGTCGGTGCGCACGTCGCAGAAGGAGAAGTTGGGCGCAGCTTCCCAACCAGCCGTGATAAGGAAACTCACGTTGGGGTAATCTGGAGCCACCTCTTTGATTGGTTCCTGGAATTGGAAGCCGTGCCCGATGATCAGGTCATAGCCCTTCTCGGCGTAGTAACGCAGGGCAGGCACAATGTCCACGGCGTCGTACACACCTTCCACCCAAGCAGTCTGGATTTCGGGGCCCAATTTCCCCTGCAGTCGCAGGAAAGACCGATAGCCAGCCTGGTTCCAGGCCATGTCATCAATGCGGCCGGGCATAATCATGGCTACTTTGAGCACCTTGGGCGGCGCTGGGGTAGGTGGGAGCGGAGTCGGAGTGGGTGGCACTGGGGTGGGAGGCGCTGTTGGCGGCGGGGGCACCGGTGTGGGTGTGGGAGCGGGCGCGCAGGCAGCAACTATGCAAGCGGCTATCATTAGGATCGCCAACAAACTCCAAAGCCTACTTCTTCGTAGCATGTTTCTCCTCCTTTTTCTTTAAGTTAAAGTTGTCTAGCGTGCTAAAGAGCGAATTACCTCAACCTGTTTACAAATATCTCCATTAAGAACATTTTTTCGGCCATCACCTCCTTTGTACACGAGTTCGATTGGTCATCACTTGCCAGGACGGTCTCGGTTAGTTTCGTTTCACATAACCGGCCACTGCGGCCGCACCTCTATCCCGGCTCGACGATACACCTTTTCAGCCCGCTCTCGGGCCTCAGCCAAGATGCGTTCCTCCTCCATAGTGAGCACTCGTCCACTCTGCACGATGATCTTGCCATCAATGACCACGGTATCCACATCCTGTCCCGTAGCGGCACAGACGATTGTGGACACTGGGTTGGGACTGGGCGTAAGGTGAGGTTTGTTCATCGCGATGACAATGAAATCCGCCTTTTTGCCCACTTCCAACGAGCCAATTTGATCGGCCAGTCCCATGGCTTTGGCTCCGTTGATGGTGGCCATTTCCAAAACAGTCTCAGCGGGCATGATGGTGGGGTCCAGCGCACGCACTTTGTGTAGGTATGATGCCCAGCGCAGGTCACGGACCATATCGTAGGTATTGTTGCTGGGGCCACCGTCGCAACCGATGGACACGTTCACCCCGGCCGCCAGCATCTCGGGCACGGGGGCGATCCCCGAGGCTAATTTGGTATTGGACAGAGGGTTGTGGGTAACGTGGGTGCCGGTGCGGGCCAGTCGAGCGATGTCGTCGGCGTCCAGCCAGACAGCGTGGATAAGGAGCACGTTCGGACCGAGGAGCCCCACGCTTTCCATGTACTCCGTGGGCGACATACCGTACTCTCGCCGGATATATTCCACATCGGCCTGTACTTCGGCCAAGTGAATGGTAACGCTCATGCCTCTCTCGGCGGCGTGTTGAGCGACTCGGCGGTAGAGTTCGGGGGTACAGCCACCTGGGGGTCGGGGGCCGAACCAGACCTGGATGCGTCCATTGGCAGCGCCCTGCCATTTGTCGTGGGCCTCCAGGGCCTGGCGCATGCTGACCTCGGGGTCTTCCTTCATGCCGGGATACATGATGTCGGTCTGGGTGGCGTAGGTGGGAATATCCATGACTACTTTGGAGAGCGCGGCCCGGATGCCAGAACGCTTCACCACCTCAGCGATGCCATCGAAGCCGTAGCGCCCGGCGATCATGGATTCCACGAAGGCTGTGGTGCCCGATTTGAGCATCTCCAGGATACACAACTCGGCGCTGGTGCGACCGTCGTCCTCGTCGTAGTTGCCCTGGAGCACCCACACCCGCTTGGAGAGCCAATCAATGAGCGATAGGTCATCGGCGCAGCCTCGGATCATGGCCTGAGCTAAGTGGACGTGGGTGTCCACCAATCCGGGCAGAACGATGTTGCCCTTGAGATCCACCTGCTGGTCGTCGGGAAATCGGGCCCGCACTTCCGTCGCCTTGCCAATGGCGACGATGCGATCGCCCTGGACGGCGATAGCTCCTTCGGTGATAATGCGGCGCTGGGGGTCCATGGTAATAAGCGTGCCGTTCTTGAAGACCGTCATCTTTGCTCCTTTCGACGCCATTGTACGGAATATGTTACGGAGGATGGGGAACCACGCTTTTAGTATACCCTCGTTTGAGCCCCCAAGTCAAGCGCCTAAAGTTGCCGCTCGGAGTGGGCCATGATGAACTCGTAGGCTCGGGCCCACACCGCCTCTCGCTCGCTGTCAATGGTGATGCAATGGCCAGAGTTCTCGAACCAGATCAGTTCCTTGTCCGCCGAACCCAGGCGATCGTAGATGATCTGGGCACTGTCGGGAGGGATATGACGGTCGCATCTCCCTTGCATAACCAAAGCCGGCACCTGCACCCTCACCAGTTCCCCTCGCACTAGCCGGAGGAGTTCGCCCAGACTGGCCACGCAGCGGGTGGGAAGCCGATCGTAGGACCAGTAACGGCCCTCTGCCTCCGGGTCAGTCAGATCCGATTCTATGTTCGGGGTCACCCAGTGAATGAAGGACTGTACAAGGGGCAGGAAGCGGAAGCGCCAGTCGGCGATATAGGCTGGGGCGGACATCACAATGGCCCCAGCCAGGGGATAGTGGGCGGCCAGGTGCAGGGTCAGCAGCCCACCCATCGAGAGGCCAGCCACAAAGACGCGGTCACAGCGGCCCAGCAGTTTCTGAAGACCTTCCTCGGCCGAGGCAACCCAGTCCCGCCACCCGGTGCGCGCCATATCCTGGGGGGTAGTGCCATGACCAGCCAGGCGGACGCCCCGCACGGTGAGGCCCTGCGCCGCCAGGTATTCGCCCATGGGTCGCATCTCGGGCGGGCTGCCACTGAAACCGTGAATCAGCAGGCAGCCAGTGGGACCGCCAGGGAAAAAGAAGGGATTGAGATCTAACGGGTTCATGGAAATTCTCCTTTGGGGCCGGCCACGCATCCACCGGGCCGTGATATCACCAAGCTATGTTGTGCTAATTGTAACACCTTTCTGCCCGCATGTCAACGCTTTTCGGAAAATGGCGAACTGGGTCAAGTGCGCCATCCGCGAATCAAATTTTGTGCTCGCCCCCTGCTGCGCTATACTTGGAGCCACAAAGGACCGATGGACGACAAGTATCTCGAAACACTGGAATATCCCAAAATCATCGAGCGCCTGGCCGAGTACACGGACTTCTCCGCTGGGCGCGAACTGGCGCTAGCGTTGCGCCCTTCGTCCGACATCGCCGAGGTGCGGCGGCGACAGCAAGAGACCAGCGAGGCCCGCGCTTTCCTGGACCTCAAGAGCGATGCCTCAGTGGGTGGGGCCCGGGATGTGCGCCCTCTGGTACACCAGGCCCGCCTGGGGCGCATCCTGGAGCCGGGCGAATTCCTGGATATCCGCGGCACATTGACCAGCGGACGGGTCTTGCGCCGCGCCATCAGCCGGCTGGCTGCGGAGTTCCCCCTATTGGCCCAGACAGCAGAGGGCATTCAGGAGTGTCCGGAACTAGTAGCCAGCATCGAGCGAGTCCTCAATGACCGGGGCGAGGTGCTGGATGGTGCCAGTCCTGCCCTGGCCCACATCCGCCGCGACCTGGCCACTGTCCACGCCCGGCTGTTGGAGCGGCTGAACCGCATCGTCAACGACCCCAGAAACGCTGCCTATCTCCAGGAAGCCATCGTAACCCAGCGCGAAGGGCGCTACGTCATCCCCCTCAAGGCCGATTTCAAGGGTCGCATTCGCGGCCTGGTGCACGACCAATCGGCCAGTGGCGCTACCCTCTTCATCGAGCCCCTGGCCACACTGGAACTGGGCAACCAGTGGCGCAAACTGCAACTGGACGAGGAGCAGGAAATCCGCCGCATCCTCTCCGAGTTGACGGCGCAGGTGGCTGAGGCGGGCGAGGCTATCATCGCCACCGTGGACGCCCTGGCTGCGCTAGACCTGGCCTTCGCCAAAGCGAAGTACAGTTACCAACTGAAGTGCGTAGCGCCCGAACTGGTGGATCTGAGCGAACCGACCGCCGCCCGCCTACATCGCGAGCGCGAGGCGCGGCGCCCTCACCCAGGCACGATCGTGGACCTGGTGCGCGCCCGGCATCCATTGCTGCCCTCGGAAACGGTGGTGCCCATAGATGTCTGGCTGGGCGGCGATTTCGACATCCTGGTCATCACCGGCCCCAATACAGGCGGCAAAACCGTGACCCTGAAAACGGTGGGACTCCTGGCGGCGATGGCCCAGGCGGGCCTGCACATTCCCGCCGGTGATGGCTCGGCGTTGGCCGTGTTCAATGGCCTCTACGCCGACATCGGCGATGAGCAAAGCATCGAGCAGAGCCTGTCCACCTTTTCCTCGCACCTGACCAATATCATAGATATCCTCAGCAAGGCGAACGATCATTCGCTTGTTTTGCTGGACGAATTGGGCGCGGGGACCGATCCGGTGGAGGGCTCAGCGCTGGCGCGAGCCATCCTCTCCACGCTGCTCGACCGGCGCATCCCAGCCATGGTGGCGACCCATTATCCACAACTCAAACTTTACGCCCACTCCACGCCGCGGGTGCAGAACGCATCGGTGGAATTCGACCTGGAGACGTTGTCGCCCACGTATGAACTGACTATTGGCCTACCTGGTCGGAGCAATGCGCTAGCCATTGCCTCGCGGCTGGGATTGAGCGCGGAGATCATCGAGCGGGCCAAGACGTGGGTCTCCGACAGTGACCAGGAGGCGGATCGTCTCTTGGACGACATCCGTATGGCGCGAGAGGAGGCTACGCGCGCCCGGCGGGAGGCAGCCACCGCCCTGGCCCACATCCGGGAGCAAGAGCGTGAATTGGCACGACGCCTGGCCGAGATCGAATCGGAGCGCCAGGAATTGCTGGCCGAAGCCCGCGATGAACTCCAGCGTGTCCGCGCCGAGTTGCGGACTCTGCGGGCAGCGATACAGACCCAGGCCATCACTGCGGAGTGGATTGCTCAGGCAGAACGGCGTTTGGAGCAGATGAAGGTCGCCAACATGCCACAGCCCGTGAGTCGGGTGACCGGCGACCTGCGCGTGGGTGATCGGGTGTGGGTGTCCCATCTGAATCTGGAGGGCGAAATCGTTGCCTTGGACGAAGAGGGAGCCGAAATACAGGTGGGCAACTTTCGCGTACGGGCAGACCCAGCGACCCTCGAATTCCGCAGCCGCCCCGAGGTTTCTGAAGCGAAGGCTGGCTCTCGGACCCGCGTGCCGGCCCCGTCCACAGTGGTGCCCCGGCAGCTCCATTTGCGTGGCGCGCGGGTAGAAGATGCGCTGATCGAACTGGACAAATATCTGAACGACGCCTACCTTGCGGGGATGCCCGAGGTCTCCATTGTCCACGGCAAGGGCACGGGAGCACTGCGCCGCGCCGTGCGTCAGGCGCTAGGGGATCATCCACTGGTGAGCAACTACCGCCCCGGCGAGCAAGGTGAGGGCGGCGATGGTGTGACAGTGGTTACGCTGGCGCTGGGGTAGATCACCTGCGGGCAATATCGTCGTCTGAAGACGACTCCCACACTTCTATTTGACCGAATTCTGTAGCGGGCGTATGATAATAGCCGAACTGAGGAGCTAGGAATGCCACTGTACGAATATCGTTGCCAGAACTGTGGTCATAAGTTTGAGTTGCTGCGCGGGTTCAGCCAAGCCGACGAGCCCGCTACCTGCCCCGCATGCGGTCAGTCAAACGGCCAGCGGTTACTCTCCCTCTTCGCCTGCCTCAGTAAGGATGCCTCCGGCACGACCAGCGCCATCCCCGGAACGGGCAGCGCCTGCTCCACGTGCGCCGCTACCTCTTGCGCCGGCTGCAAGAGATAGTGGAGCTAGCCTATCCCCAGGGCGTCGCCGTCGGCGTCGGCCCCGGCGCGCCAGCACAATCCTTCAGACTCCAACAATATCCATCCCAAGAGTCAAGACATTTGTTGGTGTCGCAAATATCGGCCGCCTTAACACAGACCCCTGGCGAGTTACAACTCCCATTACTGCAGGAACTAGTGGCTCCGGTCAATCTTGCTCCCGACTGGACTGCCCCAGATACCCGACAGCATTTCTTATAATGACCTCCCGCTATACCGCAGTTCTCAATTCCCTGACTGATGCTACAAACCCCAGCCGCAATGTCTCCATCGGCATCATAATCACAACTTGCCCCAGGCTTATAGCATTCATCACACCGGTCAGCAGTATTACAACTGGCATACTTCCACTCCCATATCAAGGAGTAAAATGGTAGATCCCCCGTTCGACAACAAATTGGCCAGGCATAACTCCAAGCAGGAACAGCCCCACAATTTGAAGAACCACAACAAAAGTCTGCGGGTTCAGGGTCGGTACAGCAAGTTGGACGGCAACCCAATGGGTCACTACAATCCCGGTTGGCGTTACAGACAGTGCCGGTACAAGTATTAGCCGCCGAAACTTGGTCGGGAAGCGCTAAAAACCAAAA
>JADBJK010000062.1 GCA_014874485.1 Chloroflexota bacterium | reverse complement strand
GGGCGAAGCCCTGCGGGCTACCCCGGCCCCAACGGGGCTTGGCCCTTTCAGCGCGGGGGTTTAGCCCCGCGCGGCCACGCCGCCCGACGCTGAAGCCGTCGGGCTATATGGGCGAAGCCCTGCGGGCTACCCCGGCCCCAACGGGGCTTGGCCCTTTCAGCGCGGGGGTTTAGCCCCGCGCGGCCACGCCGCCCGACGCTGAAGCCGTCGGGCTATATGGGCGAAGCCCTGCGGGCTGCAGGGCAATTGCATTTACCCCGTGCGTGGGGCACGTGGTTTCAGAGTTCTGCAACTCGGCGGCTAGCTTCCCTACCATAGCGGCAGAAATGGGCGTGCAGTGGGGGCAGTTTTCGGGGAATTGGATAAATGCAATTGCCCTGTGCGGGCTGCCCCAGCCCCAACGGGGCTTGGCCCTTTCAGCGCGGGGGTTTAGCCCCGCGCGGCCCAGCCCGAAGCTGAAGGGGCGAAGCCCTGCGGGCTGCCCCAGCCCCAACGGGGCTTGGCCCTTTCAGCGCGGGGGTTTAGCCCCGCGCGGTCCCGCCCCCGCCCGACGCTGAAGCCATCGGGCGGCACGTAGGGGCCCGGCATGCTGCGCCCCTACACGCGGCGGGGGTTCAGCCCCGCGTGGCGATGCCCTCACCCTAGCCCTCTCCCAGCGGGAGAGGGAACGCGCGGCCCCGACCCCTTTCGCGGGTTTCGCGATCCAGACGTGCCGTGCCCTCTCGGGTGCGGGTGTAAGGAGCGTGGCCCCGGGCGCTAATTGCGGCGCACGGGCCCCGATGCGCTCGGCCCGGCCACCGTTACCCACTGCCCGCCCTGTCGCCGCACCAGCCAGGCCCACTGGGGGATGACGTCGCCGTGCGCATCAAAGCCCACGTAGGTGCCCACCACGCCCTCGTAGTTGCTCGTCGCAGCGATGAAGTCCCGAATCACGGCCGGATCGGTGCTCTGCGACCGGACGATGGCGGCGATGATGATGCGGGCAGCGTCGTAGGCAAACGCGCCCAGGACGCCCGGATCGTCGGGTTCATGGGCGAACCGGGCTGCGCGGTAGGCGTCCAGAAATGTTGACCAGCCGGGCATGTCCTGGAACCGTCGGAACGACATGGCGACGTAGTCGCCTTCCGCAGCGGCCCCCGCCACATTGGCGTAGTCGGCCAGCACCGACTCATTGTTCGTCTGCGACATCCACCCGACCGGCACAGCCGTCATGCCCATGTTGTGGGCGATTTGGCTGAACAGCCCTGCCTCCAAGGGGCCTGAAACGGACAGGTTGGCGATGGTGTCTGGGTGCTCGGGCAGGATGGCTGCGAGCGTGGCCGTGAATTCGTCGGTGCTGTGCACCGCGCGACGGCTGGTGATGGTGCCGCCCAGCGCCGTGAAGGTCTGCTCGTAGGCGTCGCCCCACCAGGGCACCGCAGGGCGACTGTCCACGATGGCGCTTGTGGAGAGCCCGGCCCAGATGCGCAGGTGGGCCGCCATGAGCGAAGGAGGCGTGCCATCATGAGGCCGCGTTCGGAAGGTCGTGTCGTAGCCCAGCTGGGTCAGTTCCGGGTTGCTGGACGAGGAGGTGATCATGGATACGCGGGCGTCGTAGTAAATGGGCTGTGCGGACATGGATTCGGCGCTGCACGTATGCCCCACCACCGCGACCACCCCCGCGTTGATGAGCGCGGTTGCGGCGTCCGGGGCGCGTTCCGCGTCGCAGCCGCTGTCGGCCAGGACCGTTTCCAGCGTGTAGGTCGTCCCGCCGACGCGAATGCCCCCTGCGGCGTTGACCTGGTTCACGGCCAGTTGCACGGCGTTAGCCTGCCGCCATCCGTAGGACGCGGCAACCCCGCTGATGTCTGCCCCCACGCCGATGCGGATCACGTGCTGGCCTGGCGTGGCGGTGCGCGTGGGGGTTCGGGTCGGCGTGCGCGTAGCGGTGCGGGTTCGTGTGGCGGTCGGGGTCGGGGTGGCCGCAGCCGCCGCGTTCCACTGCCGGAATACGATGGGCAGCCACAGCCGCGCCTGCGCACCGGGTACCCACGTGGGCGATGGGCCGGGCGTGTTGGTGGGGCGCGGGGTGTAGGTGCGCGTCGGCGTTGGCGTCCGAGTTGGCGTGGCAGTGCGCGTGGGGGTTCGGGTCGGCGTGCGTGTGGCAGTGCGCGTGGGAGTTCGGGTCGGCGTGCGGGTAGCAGTGCGGGTTGGGGTGCGCGTCGCCGTCGGCGTGGGCGTGGCCGTGCCTGCCTCCGTCGCTGTCGCGTTCCACGTGCCCGACTGTGTCAGGTAGTAATAACAGATGTAGGGCGGAGACGGCAATCCCACGATGACCAGGTAGTTGTTGAACGCGTAGGTTCCGCTCGCGGCAGAAGGCGACGAGAACTGGCCGGTGAACGAGAAGGTGCCGGTGCCCCCGCTGAACTGCCCGCCGGTGATATTCCCCGGTCCGTACAGGGTGATCTCGGTGGTGCCGGTGGCGTTGCCGCAGTTGGCGGCCACGAAGTCGGTCTTCAGGTAGAAGTTGGCCCATTGGGTGCCGCCGGTCTGGACATCAAAGGACATGGGCTGGCCGCGGCTGGTGGTGCCGGACCAGGGGCCGGTGGCCGGGGCGCCGCCCGACGGCGTCGGCGTCCGCGTGGCGGTCGCGCTTGGCGTTGCCGTTGTCGTAGCCTGCGAGGACGTGCGGATGCGAATGGCCACGTCTTGTGAGTACTGGGCGCCAAGGTCAAGCCACGATGTTCCACTGCCGCTGATGTACGTGCGGCCGGTCTCGTGGGGCCCGACTTCGTCGGCGGCCACGGGGTACAGGTACGATGCATTGGTGAACTTCACGACGGCGATCACGTCATCGCCCGCGCTGACCGGCACCGGAGAATCCAGCGCCACCGAATGGTACCCAGGCTCGTTGAAGGCGTTGTTCAACTTCTGCGCCAGCAGGTTGCTCAGCGTGGTCCCATTGAAGTCGCCGTACAGGTACACGTCCACGTCGGTTGTCCTGTCCGTCGTCCAGAACTCCACGCGGGTTACGTTCGTGTTGCTGGGCGGGTAGAACTTGGCGAGGCCCCACAGGGTGGTACCCCCTACGGTCCACGCTCTCCCCTGCCATCCGGCCTCGTCGTAGTACAGGATGCTGCCGTTGGGGTCGTAATCCTGCCAATCGTACACGAAGGCCGAGTTGTAGCCGATCTTGGCTGAACCGTAGGCGATGGTGAAGTAGCCGCGCTCGGAGCCGAAACCGCACGTCCCGCCCCAGTTGGTGCCCCAGGAGTTCTTCACGATCCACGCGCCTGTGCCACCCGCATGGTGCAGGCTGTCGTCCCATCCCACGATGAGGACGCCGTGATTCGGGTTGCCCGCGCCGGTGTAGTAGAGCGTGTAACTGCCGTTGTAGGCGTTGAACTCCTGCTGCCAGGCGTTGTTCCCGCTGCCCGCGTACATCGTCGTCATGATGGGGCCATAGGTCATGATGTAGTTCTTCAGGGTGTTCGTGTCGGGCATCTGGCTGCCGGAGATGATGCGCCAATCCAGCAGGGTCTTCTGATAGGGACAGCCGGTCGTGCAGGGCACATCCGAGGGCACATAAGGGTCGCAGGATTCCAGGACGGTGCCCGCCTGGGAGAAGAAACTGGCCATGCGGAAGTAGTTGCCGCCCCCGCAGGAGCCCGCGTGCCAGTCGCACTCCTTGGCGTTGTTCTCGGAGAAGTCCCACGTGCCTGCGTTGTCAATGAGCAGTTTGGACTCAAACGCGCCGATGCTGGCGAAAGCGTAGCACGCGCCGCAGGCGCTCTGGTTCTTCACCGACGTAACCTTGCCCTGCGCGCGCCAGTCAAAGCGCGACAGGTTCGCCGCGGGCGCGGGGCCGTCCCACGAGGCGCGGAAGTGGGACAGGTCCACGGCGGGCGGGACGTAGCCGCCCTGGGGGTGGGGCTCGTAGGGCTGGGGCGGTGCGAGGGGTGCTTGCCGAAAGACGGTCTCCGGTTCGGCCGGAGCCTGCGGCGCGGGGGGACTCATCGCTTCAGCCGCCAGCCCCAGCGTCAGGGCGACGGCGATGACATACGCGCAGACCATCGCGGCGCGACGATGCCCGCGCAGGCGCAACACGCCTCTGTCCATGTCCCTGCTCCTTTCGGTTGTACTGCGGTCGGAGCGGGCCGGTTGGCATTGCGCCAGCGCGGGGTCGCACCGCTAAATGCGCGCTTCCCACTCCCCAACAGCAGCGCGGATCAACTCACGGATGGCGATTTCGGGAATGTCGCCCGGGCTGTCGTACAGGACGCCGTCCACCTCCACGCGGACGATGCCCTGCCCGTCGGTGCGCAGGTGAACCGGCGTGTCTATGCCCTGTTCCCTGCACCGTCGCTGGATAATCGCTTCAATTTCGTCCACGAAGGAGCCGGTGGGGCTGCTCGTGGCGCGGGAGCCCAGCCCTCTGCCCAGCACAGCCAGCCAGCCTCCGGCCGGAGGCACGGCCAGGTTGGCCTGTTCCAGTTGGGCGAGGAATGCCTGTTGGGCCAACTCCCTGGCGGGCGCGTAGTGCTTGCCGGTGCTGGGAGCCTGCGGTTCGGGCGCGGGGGCGGGCTTGGGTGGCGGGGGCGCGGCGGCCGGCTCCACGAAGGCGACCAGGTCTCCTGCGGCCAGCATGAGGGCCCGGCGCGCCGCGGGATCGTCCACGTCCTTGAGGCGGCGGTACGTGTGTCCGCCGATGACGATTTCCATGCGCCCGGCCCATCCCCGGCGGCGCAGGACGATTTCCGGCGGCGGGGCCATCTCGCCCTCGTCGGCGCGCGGCGTCTGGGGACGCGTCCGGCGCAGGTAGATCAAAAGCGCCACGATGAGCAGGATGATCGCGAGGAATGTGGCGATGAGCAGATACATCAGTTGTTGCTGGCTCCAGGCGCCTAGGTCCAAAGTCCGCATGGATACCACCCCGCACGGGCTGTGTAGATTCGGGGGCCAGCCCTGCGACTCCATTATAGCATCAGGCGCGGCGCAGGTCAATGGGACGAAAGGCATGGTGGTGCGTGCATTTCGGTGGGAATTGGGAACTTGGAGGCTGGTTGACCGCGGAGGAAACGGCCCGTTGTCGTTGCGAGCGCAGCGAAGTCATCCCCACGTGCGACGCACCTCCGAGGTGCGTCGCACGTGCCGCACTCATCCGTCATTGCGAGCGAAGCGAAGCAATCTCGGTTGACGAGATTCTTCGCGGCTTCGTCGCTCAGAATGACAGTTTGCTGGGATTGCTTCGGGCGCTGCGCGCCCTCGCAATGACAATCTCCGCCTGTCATGCTGAGCGAAGCGGAGCATCTCGGCTGGCGGGATTCTTCAGCGATCCGCTCGCAAAAACCCTTGCGGTTTTCCGCAATTTGTGCTAGAATCTGCGCGGGGTCGCCGAGGATTCATCGTAGCACGTATGGGAGCGGACATCGCCCGACGATGCTGCTACAGTGGCGCCTAACCTCTTCACCTTCCGCCCTCGCTCAATGCGAATGGCTCTCCCCAAGCGTTTGCCGCGTGTGCGGCGTATCCACCCAGGCGCATTGCGCCTCACATTTGGAAAGGAGTATTGGAAATGGAACGCAAGCGGATTCTCCAGTGGGTCTTCCTTGTGGCGGTGGTACTTGTCTTGGTGGGGGCGGTTGGGCTAACGCTGGCCCAGGGGCCAGGGGCAGACGGCGTGCTGCCTCAAGGCGAAGTCAATGTGGCCGCATCGTTGGATGATGTCATCCCCATCCAGGGGCGGCTGCTGGATGCCAATGGCAACCCCATCAACGGCACGCGGCGCATCACGATGACGCTGTACGACGCGGCCACCGGCGGCACAGCGCTGTGCACCGACGGCGACGACGTTACCGCCGTCAACGGGCTGTTCAACGCGTACATGGATTACTGTACGGCGCAAGATCTCAACGGGCGGCAGGTGTGGCTGGGGATCAAGGTCGGCGGCGATGCGGAGATGACGCCGCGCCAGGCCATCTACGCCGTGCCCTATGCGTGGAGCCTGCGGCCCGAGGCGGTCATCAGCGAGACGTCCACCAGCGCCATACTCAACGTTTTCAACCATGGCAACGGCTGGGGGCTGGACGCCTACAGCAAGGGGCATGACGCGGTGCACGGTCGCAGCGATGCCGGCAACCACGCGGGCGTCTCGGGAGAAAACAGCGGCGGCGGCATCGGTGTCTATGGCTACAGCGCGGGTTCGGGCCTGAGCGGCCCGGCTGTCAAAGCGGTGGCGGGCGGCGCTTCGGGCATCGCGCTGCACGCCGACGCGAATAGCGCCGACGCCACAGTGGTCATCTCCAACGATGGGAGCGGACAACTGCTAAAGGGCTTCGGCGGCGACGGCGGGGAGGACGAAATCCGCATCAACAACAACGGCTCCATTGAGACCAAGGCCGATTCGTACATATTCGTCCCTGGCATGCAGATCATCAAGAACCTGAACACGGATACCACGCGCTGGGATGTGCAGCCCAACGGGTCGGTCCGAATCTGGCGAGGGTCGAATTCTGGGAACAAGGTTGTGTACGTGCCCATCCCCATCCCTGCGGTTCTCTACGGCCAGCCTGTGGACGTGGAGGGCATCACCGTGTACTATCAATGCCAAGATGGCGGCAAGGCCTATATCACGGGCACATACCTGTATAAACAGACGGGTGCGACTACAGGGGTGAATCTCATCAGCAACACGACCGACCGCACCAGCAACACGGCGACCTCCTATACCCTTGCTGTGAATAATGTGCTATCGGCGGATCAGGGCATTCTGGCGCTCTACTTTGAGCTAAGTTTTGCCGACGACGCCACGTATATCCAGATAGGCGGGGTGCGCATCCAACTCGGCCACCACCATCTGTACTAGGAGGGCGGCCATGAGACGCAGAATCCTGCGCATGGGGCTGCTCGCGCTGGTGGCCGTTGCACTGGCGGTCGGGGCGGTGGCGATGACCTCGTCCAACTACCGGCTGGACTGGTTCACGCCGGGCACGGGCAGCGGCGGGGGCACGTCCACGTCGTCCAACTACGTGGCGCACATCACGGTGGGGCAGACGGCCATCGGCGCGATGCAGAGTTCCAACTACAAGGCCAACCTGGGCTACTGGTACGGGCTGGTGCGCATCTTCCAGCGCTTCCTGCCGGTGGTGATGAGCGCTCCATGACCCGCGGCTGAGATGCGGTCGGAGTGGAACCCGTAACATTTAGCCCATGCGTTCCGCCTGATTGGGAGAGGTAACCACGCAAGAGGAAGCCCGGGGCGGCGGCCATCTTGAGGGTTACGGCCGTCCGCCGTTCGGTGCTCTGTGCAAGAGGAGGTGCACCATGAAAGGCAGGCTGTTTGCGACGATGGTCGTTGCTGTGGGCCTCACCGTAACCCTGGCAGGGACCGGCGAGCCGCCGACAGATCAGCCCGCAGAGGCAGGTGCACCGCCAGGGCCGGCTTCTCAAATCACCCTCTACCCTGTGGCTGATGCCTGGATAGACTACTGGCTGCCCAATGCCAACCACGGCAGCAGCGTGGTGCTGGTGATTGGCTCGGAGGAATGCCCAGGGGTTGAATTCCCCAGCCGCGGGCGCGGTCTGATCCGTTTTGACCTATCGGGTATCCCCGCTGGCCAGACGATCCAAAGCGCCTACCTCCAGCTGTACTTGCGCTACGCTCAACCCGGCGGCACCACTACGAACATGATTGACGTCCACCGCGTTACAGGGAGTTGGACGGAAGGCGGCGTTACCTGGAACAACCAGCCCGGCCACAGTACCACGATCTACTGGGGAATCCCTGTCGGGATGACCACTGGCTGGTATAGTTGGAATCTCACCCAATTGGTGCGCTACTGGTACGACGGGGACTATCCCAACTACGGGGTGAAACTGCTCAGCCGGGACGAGACAACGTGCAACATGCGCCAGTTTGACAGCCGCGAGAATACCTACGACCCCAGGCTTGTGATCACGTACGGCACGCCAACCCCTACGCCCACGCCTACGCGCACTGCCACGCCCACGCGGACCCCGACCCGTACTCCGACGCGCACGCCGACACGCACGCCCACGCCGACGACCACGTACACGCGGCGGCCGACAAACACGCACGGGCCGACGCCAACTTGGGTGCCGGGTGCCGTACCGAGGGCCTTCCTGCCTGCAGTTATGCGGTGAGCACGGCCACGAAGGCATAACCAAGAGAGGTGCAGACGGATTACCCTGTCCTTGATGGTGAGAACCAGGAGGTGAGCAATGAGACGACGTTGGTTTGTTCTGTTCGTGTTGTTGCCCATACTGCTGGTGCTGGCAGCGCGGTCCGGGCTGGCGGTGGCGCCTCCCCAGTCGGGGGCGGACCCCCTGGCCTACGGGGCAGGCGAGGGGAGCCGGCCTCTGGCCGCCGAGTACACCTGCTATCCCACTGGCGACACCTACATTGACGCGCGCTACCCCGACGACAACTACGGAGATGCCCTCACGATGGTGGTCGGGCGTTACAAAGGGGACGAGCAATGGGCGCTGATTCGCTTTGATTTCAGCGGTTACCCCGGAGGCGCCGATTTCAAAGGGGCCACCTTGTGGCTCTACCAGGAATCGCCCCTGCTGGGCACCCGTGCCAAGCTCCGCTTCTGCCTGGCTGCCAGCGACTGGGATCCCATGAAGGTTACCTGGCGCACCCGTCCAAAGGATTGCACCAGGTACCTGGACCTGGACTCGGAGGTCGGCATCGGTTGGCGCAGTTTCAACGTGAGCGACTTGGTGAAAGACTGGCTGGAGGGCTCGGTGCCGAACTACGGCTTCATGCTCCAGCCGCTGACCATCGGCGACTGGGGGCGGGTCTTCCGGACATCCGAGCACGAGAACATTTACCGCCCCTATCTGGTGATCTCCTACGCCGGCACTGCCACCGCGACGCCTACCCGAACACGGACTCCAACCGCTACGTTGACCCCGACGCCGACCCGGACCCCCACGTTGACGCCTACACGCACCGCCACGCCCACGCGGACCCCGACCCGCACTCCGACGCGCACGCGCACGCCAACGCGCACGCCAACGCGCACGCCAACGCCCGTCGCGAGTTGCTTTGACGGAATCCGCAACGGCGATGAGACGGGGATTGACTGCGGTGGCTCCCGTTGCCCGCCGTGCAACCGCTGCCAAATGTCCGCATTGCCCAGCCGTTTTGACTGGAGGGACTACTATGCCTTTCCACCTGTGAGGGACCAGCAGAATTGCGGCAGTTGCTGGGCGTTCGCCACAATCGGCGCGATGGAGATGACCTATGTCGTGGAAACCGGAATCCGCGTAGATTTGTCGGAGCAGGACCTCGTTTCCGGGTGCTACCGCCCCGCGAGTTGCTCAGGCCGAACGGCATCAACGGATGCGCGCCTGGATACGTTCTCGCACGTGCTGTACTCAGGCGTCGTGGACGAGACCTGCTTTGCGTACCAATCGGGCGCCTGCGAGGACGAGAATGGCCGTTGCCTCTGCAACTGCAGCACCGGTCTGTGCTCCAACCCCTGCACGTGCGCTCGGTGCAGCACCTGGGGCGACAGGCTGTGGAGCATTGCGGACTATGGGCACGTGGGCGGCGATCGGACCGCGATCAAGCGAGCGTTGCTCTGCCACGGGCCGCTCCATGCTTGTGGCGGCGGCCACTGCATCGTCATCGTGGGGTGGAATGACGCGAACCACACCTGGATCATCCGGAACAGTTGGGGTGCGGGCTGGCCTCGGCCAGAGGACAACATCCCGGGGTCCAACGGCTACGGCGAGGTGGACTACGGGCACGCCTGGTGCCACGATGCGTACTACGTGGCCGGCGTGTGCAGGGGGTTCACCCTGGATTTTGAGGAGTTTGATGGGCTGGCTGCGGGAGATGTGGATGGCGATCGTTACCCCGAAATCGTCCACGCGGACAGGAGCGCCGATGTCATCCGCGTATTGAACGCGGTTGGGGAGACGGAGGTCGCCTTCGGGCTTGACTTCCAGGAGCACGACGGGTTGGCGGTGGGGGATGTCAACGGGGATGGCAGGGCTGAGATCGTGCACGGCGACAGGGGCGACTGGATTCGCGTGCTGCGGGGAGACGGGAGCCTCATCAGCGAGTTCCGGCAGGACTTTGAGGAGGGCGACGGGCTGGCCGTTGGCGATGTGAATGGCGACGGCCGGGCCGAGATTATTCACGGCGACCGTTCCGACGACAGGATTCGCATCTTCAACATGAGCGGAACTGTGATCGCATCCTTCGTGCGCGACTTTGAGGGCTGGGACGGCCTGGCCGCCGGGGACGTGAACGGCGACGGCCTGGCCGAGATTATTCACGGCGACCGTTCCGACGACAGGATTCGTGTCTTCAACATGAGCGGAACGGTGCTCGCGAGCTTCCCGCTGGATTTTGAGGGGTACGATGGCTTGACCGTGGGAGACCTCAACGGCGCTGGTAAAGCGGAAATCGTACACGCCGACAGGGACAACTGGATTCACGTCTTTGACATGGACGGGAACAAGGTGCGGGAGTTCGCGCTGGACTTTGAGCAGGGCGATGCCGTAACGGTCGCCGACGTGGACGGCAACGGGCGATATGAGATCATCCTGGGGGACAGGGGCGACTGGGTGCGCATCCTGTACTTTGGCGGCCCGACCGCGTCGGCAACGGCTTCGGCGGGGACGGGGCCCGCTTCCGTTTGGCTGGCATCCTTCCTCAGGGACATAGCCCACACCATCAGCGCTCGGGCGTCGGGTTCTTGCGCGGGAGATGCAGTCGCCCAAGGGCCTAGGGATGGCATGAGGAACCCCGCGGCCGTGTACTGCATGGCGATGGGCTACGAGTACCGCACCGTGCTGGAGGATGTGGGGGAGGTCGGGCTGTGCGAACTTCCGACGGGGCCCACCAATGCGTGGCAGTACCTGCTCGGAAGCGCAGGCCAGGCGTTCAGTTACTGCGCGCAGCACGGCTACGGGTTGGAGGTAACCGAGGATCGGGAGGTGTGCGGGCGATTCATGACCGATTCGTGCGCCGTGTGCGTCCTCGGAGACGGCACCCGCGTGGAGGTAACCCAACTCATGGGACTGGACTTCGGGGAGTCGCCCTGCGGCGATGGCGTGTGCAGCGACCCCGAGAACTCGGCCACGTGCCCACAGGACTGCCCGACCGGCGGCCTGGACGGGTACTGCGACGGGGTGGATGACGGCATCTGCGACCGCGATTGCGGGCCCGGAGGGGATGCCGACTGTACGTTTATCCACCTGCCCGCCATCATGCGAGACCACGTGCACTTGCCGTAGGCCGGCGTCGGCGCGCGGGTGCGAAGTGCCACGCGTGCTCCGATTCCGGTGGGTGTCCTGGCCGGCGACGCAGGGTTCCGGGGGTGTGCACCTGCCCGGGGCAGGCCACGACATTGTGCCGGTGGCGGATGCGATTCAGACGGTGGCACGCCACGGGGCCTGTCTTACTCGCATGTGGAAGGAGCCGCGCGCCGCCTCGTGGCGTATCGGACGACCGCGAAGGGATGGATAGTGACCACGAAGGACACGGGAGCGCGAACAGAATTCGTCTGACCTTCGCCGCAGCAATCTTTGATTGCATGTCATTCCGAGGGTGCGGGGCGCCCGTAGGGACAATTCATGAATTGTCCCTACTGGGGCGTGGAGCGCCTGAGAACCGCGGCGACGAGATGCTTCGCTCGCAATGGCGTGAGAAGGCACGTGCGACGCACCTCCGAGGTGCGTCGCACGTGGGATTGCTTCGCTTCGCTGACAGGTGGACAATCTTCTCTGTGGCCACGTACTTTGTTTGCTTCGTGTCCTTGATGACGAAAACCAGGAGGTGCGCAATGAGACACAGATGGGCGATTCTGGGGTGTGTGGTGGTAGTTCTGGCGCTGGCGGTGGCCGTGGGGCTGACCCAGGCGCAGGGGCTGGCTTCCCCAGGGGGCCGCGTGAGCGTCCAAGCCCCCGCGGGCACTGCATTCACCTATCAAGGCCAGTTGCGGAAGGATGGCAGCCCTTACAGTGGCACGTGTGACTTCAGGTTCGGCCTGTACGACGCCGCAACCGGTGGCGCGCAGGTCGGCACGACGCAGGCGCGCAGTGCCGTGGCCGTAACCAGCGGGCTGTTTCTGATCCCCGACCTGGACTTCGGCGCTGGGGCGTTCCAGGGCGACGCCCGATGGCTGGAAGTGGCAGTCCGGTGCACGGGCGATGCGGACTACACGACGCTGTCGCCCCGCCAGGCGCTCACGCCTGTGCCGTATGCGCTGTACACGGTCGCCGCGCCGTGGAGTGGCCTGCAGGGGGTGCCTGCGGGGTTCGCCGACGGCGTGGACAACGACTCCGGCGGGGACATTACGGCGGTTACTGCCGGGTCGGGGCTGTCGGGCGGGGGCACGAGCGGGAACGTAACGCTGACGCTGGACACGGGGTTCACCGACGCGCGCTACTGGAGACTGCTCGGCAACAGCGGCACCATTTCGGGCACGCACTTCCTGGGAACGACCGACAACCAGCCGCTGGATTTTCGCGTGCAGAATGCGCGCGCTCTGCGCTTGGAGCCCAATCCTACCAGCCCGAACATCCTGGGCGGCCAGGGCGTCAACAGCGTGAGCGCGGGGGTCCACGGCGCAACCATCGGCGGCGGTGGGTCGGCTTCTGGATGTGGGCTCATGAGCACCGGCGCATGTCCCAACCGCGTTACCGATGACTATGGCACCGTCGGCGGCGGACGGGACAATCAGGCGGGCGATAACGCGGGCACAACGAGCGACAAATCCTACGCCACCGTTGGCGGGGGATGGGGCAACCGCGCGAGTGGCTCTGCCGCGACCGTCGGCGGGGGCTTGGGCAACACAGCCAGCGGCCGCAATGCCGCAGTCGCAGGCGGCGACGGCAACGTTGCCGCGGGCGACTACAGCACCATCTGCGGCGGGCAGGATAACGCCGCGAGCGAAAGCCGGGCCGCGGTCGGTGGCGGCCAAAACAATACCGCCAGTGGCACCGTGTCCACAGTGGCGGGCGGACAGGGGAACACAGCCAGCGGGCCTGTTTCTGCCGTGGGCGGAGGCTGGGAGAATACGGCCAGCGACGACGAGGCCACCGTGGCCGGGGGGCGCAGCAACACCGCCTCTGCTCGCTACGCCACGGTCAGCGGCGGCGCAGAGAACACGGCCAGCGGCCACTCGTCGGCAGTCGGCGGGGGCCACACCAATCAGGCGGCCGGGTTCTACGCGACTGTCGGCGGCGGCATTGACAACAGGGCGACGGCCAACGGGGCGACGATTCCAGGTGGCAGCGGCGCTCTCGCCGATCACGTGGGGCAGTGGGCGTACGCGAGCGGAACCTTCGCCGCAGTCGGCGATGCCCAGGCGGGCCTGTTTGTGCTGCGCAATACGTCCGTTGGGAATGCGTGGACCGACCTGTATCTGGATGGGAGTAGCGCGTGGATCACGGTGGCGAGCGGGCGCACCATCAGTTTCCAGATTATGGTGGCGGGGCGTTCCAACGGCGGCGAATCGGCCGGGTACAGGATACAGGGAGTTGTGGAAAACGTGGCAGGGACGACAGCCCTCGTAGGCACTCCTGTGGTTACCCCCCTGGGCGAGGACGATGCCGCCTGGGATGCGCGGGTTACGGCCGACACCCGCGAGGATGCGCTGCGGGTTCAGGTGAGGGGCAACGGCGAAACCATCCGCTGGGTGGCCACGGTGCAGACGTCAGAGGTGGCGTGGTAGGGAGGCGGCGATGAAACGCCAACGGTTTTTCGCAGCGGTGCTGTTCCTCGCTCTCCTGTTGGCCGCGTCGGCTCCGGTTCTGGCGCAACTTGCCGTGGGCGCGCAGCCTGGCTACAATTTGGGATGGTGGACGGCCGGCGGGAGCGGCGTCAGCGCGGGCGGGGCCTACGCCCTGGGCGGCACGGTGGGCCAGCCGGATGCCGGCGCGCTCTCCGGCGGAGGCTATACCCTCGTCGGCGGCTTCTGGGGCGGCGCGGGCCCCTGCTGTCGCGCCCACCTGCCGGTGGTAATGCGGAGGCCGTAGCGGGCTGTAGCATCGGCCGATACATGTATCCTGGGGGTGGGGAACATGAGGCGGTACGTTCTGTCTGCGTTGGCGCTGGCGCTGGGGTTCGGCCTGGCGCTGGCGGTCCTGGCGGGCTTCGGGGCGATGTCGCAGGTGCGGGCCGCCCCGAGCGTGTGGTTCGTGAAGCCGGATGGCGCGGGCACGGCATGCACCCGGGCCAATCCGTGCGGGTTGCAGGCGGCGCTGACACAGGCGAGTGATGGGGACACCCTGTACCTGGCGCGGGGCGTGTACACAGGCACGGGCGCCGCGGTGATCACAATCACCAAGTCCATCACCCTGTACGGCGGATGGGACGGCGCGGCCAGCGGGCCGGTGGTGCGCGACCCGGTGGCTTATCCCACTACGCTGGACGGCGAGGGCCGGCGGCGGGTCGTGGGCATCACGGGCGACATTACCCCCACGCTGGACGGCTTCATCGTTGCGCGCGGCAACGGGACCGGGCTGACCGCAGACTGCGCCGGGTCCAGCAACAATCCTGACGGCTGCGGCGGGGGCATCTTCGTGTACGGCGCCCATCCGGTCATCGTCAACAACGTGATCACCAACAACGTTGCCGCCGTCGGCATCAGCGATTTCAGAACTTCTTATGGCGGAGGAATCTACCTGCGCGACGCCAGCCGCGCCGTCATCAGGGGGAACGTGGTCATCAGCAACGTAGCCAGCACGTCGGATGACGGTACGGGTGGGGGAATCTGTCTATACGGCACCGGGTCCGGGCTGGTGGTGGAGGCTAACCAGGTGATCAACAACGTTGCAGGCAGGAATACCGGTTGGGGCGGCGGCATCGCCGGCGGGCCGAACGGCGCGCTGATCCAGGGCAATCGGGTGGAGGGCAACCGGACCAACGCCGCAGGCACCGGCTACGGCGCGGGCCTATATCAGTGGTTCGGCTTCGCCACGTATCGCGACAACCTGCTGCGGGGCAACATCGGCAAACACGCCGTCTATCTGGGCCACAGCAACTCCCGCTTTGAGGGCAACCACATTCTGGACAACCCGACCGACACAGGGCTCATGCTGAGCTACAGTTCCGGCCCCGGCGCCGTCCTGGTCAACAACGTGATCGCTCGCAGTGGGAACAAGACCGTTGAGGCTTATGGCTCTATCGGCTGGCCGCTGAGCGCCACCCTGCTCCATAACACCCTGGTGGGGGCAGGCAGCGGCACGGGCATCTACGTGAACGGCTACGTCACCCTGGCCCTGACCAACACCATCGTCGCCAGCCACACCTGGGGCATCACGGTCACTTTCCCGGCCAGCGCCACGGTCTCCGCCGACCACACCCTCTTCTGGGCCAATAGCAGCACGGCAATCACGGGCACGAACCCGGTGTTCGGCAACCCGCGGTTGTTCCCTGACGGCTACCACCTGGGCGCGGGCTCGGCGGCGATGGACGCGGGGGCCGATGCGGGCGTGGCGACGGACATAGACGGCGACCGACGGCCCATCGGCGCGGGCTACGACATCGGCGCGGACGAGCGGCGGCACACGCGCTTCCTGCCGATCGTGATGCGCAGGCGGTCATACTGAGTCGCGTGCGGCCCGCCCCACTTCATGGCGACGGCAGCCAGACCGTGAAGGTGCTGCCCCGATTGGGCACGCTCTCCACGGTGATGCGGCCGTTGTGGGCCTCGGCGATCCACTTGGCAATGGCCAGGCCCAGGCCCGTGCCGCCCTTGCCGCGGGTGCGCGCCTTGTCCGAACGGTAGAACCGCTCAAAGATGTGCGGCAAATCTTCGGGCGGGATGCCGATGCCCGTGTCGGACACGGACAGGCAGACCCAGCCTGGCTCCCGCTGGAGCGACAGGGTTACCTCGCCGCCTGGGGGCGTGTACTTCAGCGCGTTGTCCACCAGGTTCAGCAACAACTGGCGCAGGCGGTCGGGGTCGCCCATCACCAGGGCCTGGTCTTCTTCCCCCAGTTTCACCCGCACGCCCTGCGCCAGCGTCTGCGCCTGGCGGTACACGTCCAGCAGGAGCGTGTCCAACTCCACGGGGCGGAACTCCAACTTGACCCCCGCGTCGGCCTGGGCCAGCAGGAGCAGGTCCGCCACCAGGCGCGACATGGCGCCGACCTCGGCCTCAATGGCGCGGAGGGCCTCGCGGCGGGCCTCGGGGTCGTCCAGCGCGCCGCGGCGCAGGAGGTCCAGGTTGCCCTGAATCGTCGTCAGCGGCGTCCGCAACTCGTGGGACACGTCGGCCACCAGGTGCTGCTGGGCGCGGAACAGGTCATCCAGCCGCGCCAGCATCTCGTTGAACGTGGCGGTGAGTCGGCCCACCTCGTCCTGGACGGGCGGTTCGGGCAGTCGGCGGTTCAAGTCCTCGGCGCGGGAGATGCGCAGCGCGGCCTGGGTTACCTCGTCAATGGGACGCAGGGCCGCCCGCGCCAGCGCGAACCCCACCACGCCCGCCACGATGACGGCCAACAGCGTGCCCGCGCCCAACAAGCCCGCCACGCGCCGTAGCGTCGCATCCACGCCGCGCAGCGATGCCCCCACCTGCACCGTGCCCACGATGTTGCGCAGCACCACCAGCGGCGTGCTGTAGATGCGCACGCGCGTGTCGCCTGCCCGCGCCGTCGTCAGGACGCTTTCGCCCTGGATGGTTCGGGCCAGCGTGTCGGGGTCCAGCGGCAGGCTCTGCTCGCCCAGGTTGGCCGAGCGGGCCGCGATGACGCCGTCGGTGCGCACCACCTGCCAGTAGGTGTCGGGCGTGGAGAAGGCATCCACCGATGGCAGGCGCACCCGCCCCGACACGAGCACCGACAGAGGGTTGTTCTCGGCGCGGATGGACATGACAATCTGGTCGGCCAGGGTCTGCACGCTGCGGTCCACCTCGGCGTAGGTGCGGTACGACAGCACGGCGTACACGGTCAGGTCAAAGACCACCAGGACCAGCGCCAGCAGTCCCACGTACCAGAGGGTTAGGCGGGTGCGGATGGGCATGGGTTCACTCCTCGCGCAGGGCGTAGCCGACGCCGCGCACGGTGTGGATGAGGCGAGGCTCGCCGCCCGCCTCCAGTTTGGCCCGCAGGTAGCGGATGTACACCTCCAGGATGTTGGACTCGCCGCCGAAGTCGTAGCCCCAGATGCGGTCGTAGATGGTGTCGCGGGTGAGCACCTGGCGCGGGTGGAGCAGGAACAGTTCCAGCAGGTCAAACTCCTTGGCGGTGAGTTCAATGACGCGGTCGCCGCGGGTTACCCTGCGCGTGGACGTGTTCATGGTCAGGTCGGCGAACCGCAGGACTTCCTCCTGCTCGGCGCGCTGGTGGCGGCGCAGGAGGGCGCGGATGCGGGCCAGGAGTTCCTCAAAGGCGAAGGGCTTGACGAGGTAGTCGTCGGCTCCGCTGTCCAGGCCCTGGACGCGGTCGGCGACAGCGCCCTTGGCGGTGAGGATGAGGATGGGGACGTCGCCAGCGGCGCGCAGGCGGCGGCACACCTCCAGCCCGCTGATGCCTGGCAGCATGAGGTCCAGGATCACGAGGTCGGGCTCGCGGTCGCGGGCCATCGCCAAGGCGGTCTCGCCGTCGGCGGCCACGTCCACGGCGTAGCCCTCAAAGACCAGCCCGCGCCGCAGCAGGTCCGCGATCTTCGCATCGTCTTCCACAACCAGAATGCGCTCTGCCACCAAATCCTCGCTGTGAAAATCCCGTTCACCGCAGAGCCACGGAGAGCGCAGAGAGAATCAGGGTCTTCCTCTGTGTTCTCCGCGTCTCCGCGGTGAGCCTCTAGGAATGCAAAGGCCGCCTTGTGGGGTGGCGGCCTCTCGCAGGTGGGCGAAACAGGGCTCGAACCTGTGACCTCCTCGGTGTAAGCGAGGCGCTCATCCCAACTGAGCTATTCGCCCGCAGCGAGGATATTATACGGCGGGGGTGCGGTTCTGTCAATCGGCGCGCACCGTGCGGGAATGTGCCCTTTTCGCCGAGCCTCTTCGCGGCGGGGCAGACGGCTGCCTGGACCCCTGCGCGGGGTGGCGCGAATCTTGCAGTGCTGCCCACGGGGGCGTGGGTTACCTGGCGCACCGACGCCTGGCCGCATGGCGTTGGTGGTTCCGCGTATCTCCGCGTCGGGGTCCTGCGTTACAGATAGCGCCCCCCCAAGGGCGCGCCGTGCCCGACGACGGGCGCGGTAGGCCTTGCAGCGCCCGTAGTACCTTTTCCCCATTGTTGGCAGAGGAAAAGCGCATAGACTATATCCTAGAGGTTTCACACCCAAAACCCAGGAGCGATTGCCACATGAGGACAAGCCGATCTCGCTTCCTATGGATTGCGACGGTGATGCTGTGCCTGACCATCGTCGGGCTGGGCGCAGGGGGCCGAAACTACAGTTCGGCGCAGGGCATCCGCAGCAGCGCCACGTGGGCGACCCCTCGCCCAGGCGTGTACATCGCGCGCGACAGCGCCAACCTGGACCCCGCCCAGTGGCCCATCGTGGGCGGGCACATGACCTTCAGTTGGAAGCAACTGGAGCCGAGCGAGGGCCAGTACCGCTGGGACTTGATTGAGAACTTCGTGGCGGCCCAGTGGGCCAAGGGCAAGCCAGTGGCCCTTCACCTGCAAACCTACGCGGGACAGGCGGGCGGCCTGCAGGTCCCCTCGTGGTTCCAGAGCCGCTATCCTGACGCCATCATCACCTGCGGCACGGAGCAGATTCCCAAATACTGGCACTGGGCCTATCTCCAGAAGTACGGCAACTTCGTGCGCGCGCTGGGACAGCGGTTTGACGGCGACCCGCGCCTGGAGTTCATCATCATGGGCGTGGGCGTGTACGCCGAGACCCAGCCCTGCGTGGAAGCCTACGATCAGTGCATGCGCGACAACGGCCTTTCGGGGCCGCTGTGGGTGAGCACCGTCAAGCAGATTGTGGACATGTACGGCCAGGCGTTCCACACGACGCGCGTGGTGATTCCAGGAACGCCGCGGTTCCAGCACATCTGCGAGCGCAAGGAGTGGACCGACTACGCCGCCCTCACCTACGGCATCGGCGACTTTCACGCGGCGATGCAGGCCGACGCGGACTCTCAGTACATCCCCGACAAGCCCGGGTTTGAGGGCTGCGGCACGGTGGACCCCATCCTCAAGTGGAGCCTGACGTACCCGACCGGCCAGGAGGCGTACCAGTACATGACGCCGACCGAGGAGGAGACGTACTGGGGCGTGCTGGGCGTGCTCCATCGCCACAACACCTGGCTCACGATAGACTACTCGCCGCAGGACTGGCGCGGCTGGCTCTTGCAGGATGCCCAGGGCAACGTGCGCTACTACAACTTTCCCATCCTGGAGTTCGCCAACCGGTACCTGGGGCGCACGCTGCAGGATACGCCCAGCGTCTGGGTGGCCATGCGCGAGTCGGGCTACACGTGGTATCCAGAGTGCGGCAACTTCAGTTTCTGGCTGTACCAGGACGACTCGGTGCCCGGCGGCAAAACGGTGGTGGTAACCTACCGCACGGGACTGAACTTCCCCACGACCACCGCCGGATGCACCATCACCAACAAGACCGAGCAGGGCGTGAACCTGGGCGGCTCGTGGGTGGGCAAGGAGTCGTGGATCACCCGTCGCACCGATGCCGCCTCGGGCAACCCCTACATGTTCTTCAAGGTGGACGATGGCTACCTGTACAACACCAACCGGACGGTAACCGTAACGGTTACGTACTTTGACCGGGGCACCGACCGCTGGGATCTGTTCTACGACTCCACGACGGGCGAGCGGCTTGGGGGCAGCGTGTACAAGACCAACTCCCTGACGTGGAAGAAGGCCACGTTCGTGCTGCCCAACGCGCGGTTTGCCAATAGCCTTGCGGGCGGCAGCGACTTCTACATTGACGGGCGCAGCGACGGCGACGAGTACATCCACTTCGTGGACGTAACCAAGAGCGGCAGCGCCGGCCCGACCAACACGCCCACGCCGACCCCCGCGCAGGCCACGGCCACGCATACGCCCACGCGCACGCCCACGTTCACCGCCGGGCCGACGGCCACGCCCACCCGCACGCCGACGGCTACGCCCACGCCCACGCCGACGTTCACCCCTGGCCCCACGCCCGTCGCCACGACGGTTACCTTCCAACAGGGGCTGAACGGATACACCGGCGTGCGCGACACGTACATCTCGGACTACAGCGACGACTCCAACTACAACTGGGACACCATCCTCATCGTGCGTTCGCAGGATGTCATCGCGTCGCTCCTGCGCTTTGACCTGAGCGGCATCCCGAGCAACGCCACCGTGCAGAGCGCGCAACTCCAGGTGTACACCGTGGGCCAGAGCAACAGCGCCTACATGTGCGCCCGACCCTACGCGGTGCTGCGCCCGTGGGTGGACTCGCAGGCCACGTGGAACCGCCCGCAGGGCGTGGAGACCTGGGCCGCGCCCGGGTGCAATGGCATCGGCACCGACCGGTCCGACATCGGCGGCGAGGAAGTCTGGCTCCAGTCCACCAACCGCTGGTACACCTTTGACGTTACGAATATCGTGCAGGCGTGGGTGCTGGACCCTGCCAACAACCAGGGCCTGGTGCTCAAGTCCACGTGCAACATGGCCGAGCCGGTGCAGTACAGTTTGGCCGGGTCGGACTACGAGACGAGCAGCCTGCGCCCGAAATTGGTCGTGCAGTACACGCTGGAGGGCCAGCCGCCCACGCGGACGCCGACGCCCGCGCCCACCGCCACGTTCACGCCCACGCCGTCCACCCCGCCCACCGTCCTCACGCTCCAGCAGGGGGTGAACGGGTACACGGGCGCTACCGACACGTTCATAGACTGGTGGTCCAAAGACACCAACTACGGCAACGAGACGACGTTCAGCATCCGCGGCGGGAACTACGACTACGGGCGGCAGGACATCTGGTCGGCGCTCCTGCGGTTTGACCTGTCGCCGCTGCCCGCGGGGGCGTCCATCGGCTCGGCGCGGCTGGAAATCTACCTCACGGCGCGGAGCAACGCCGGCTCGGCCTACTTCAGCCCGTACCAGGTGCTACGCGGGTGGACGGAGTCGGGCGCCACGTGGAACCGCGCTACCAGCAGCACCTTCTGGGGCCTGGCCGGGTGCAACAGCACCGAGCCGCCGAATCCCGACCGCTCGGCAGCGGCCACGGACATGGTCCAGCCGCCGCCCAGCATCACCAACGTGTGGGTGAGCCTGGACGTTACCGACATCGTGCGGAACTGGGCCGCCGCGCCGTCCACGAACCTGGGGCTGCTGCTGCGGGACGCGGGCGGGAACTCCGTGGGCTACACCTTCGCCTCGTCGGAGAACGCCAACTCGTCCATCCGCCCGAAACTGGTGATTGAGTACTGGCCGAGCGGTGGGCCCACGGCCACGCCCACGCGGACGCCGACATCCACCGCCGGGCCAACGGCAACCCCAACAGCCACGTTCACCGCCGGGCCGACGCCCACGCCGACCCGCACGCCCTCGGCCACGCCCACGCGCACCCCGACCCCCACACCCGTGCCGCCCACCCCCACGCCGGGCGGGCCGGTGCAAACGGCGACCTTCCGCTACGGCGCGAACGGGTACGCGGGCAGCGTGGACACGTACATGGATCAGTGGCAGGTTACGAGCAACTTCGCGGGCCTCACCCACTTCAGCGTGCGCACCTACGACGTAATGGCGGGGCTGGTGCGCTTTGACGTGTCGTCCATCCCGGCCGGGGCCAACGTCATCAGCGCGTCGCTCACGCTGTACGCCACGTACCAGAGCAACGGCAACATGTTTGACGGGTTGGTGTACCGGGTGCTGCGGCCCTGGGTTGTTACCGAAGCCACGTGGCAGCAGCCCCGCGCGGGCGAGCGCTGGGAAGCCGACGGCTGCAACGGCACCACCTACGACCGCACGGCCACTGCCTACGCCACGTTCCACATGAACGCGGCCAACAGCGCCATTGAGGTGGACGTTACCGACCTGGTGCGGCACTGGGTTGCCTATCCCGCCGAGAACTTCGGCATGGTTGTCAAGGGCGCGTCCACAGGCGGGTCGGTGGAGTACCGCTTCGCGTCGGCGGAGTACCCCGACGTGTCCAAGCGGCCGCTGCTGACGGTGGCGTACTCGGTGGCGAGCGCAACGGCCACACCGACGCGCACGCCCTCGCCCACGTTGACGCCAACGGCCACGTGGACGCCAAGCCCGTCGCCGACGAATACGCCCACCCATACGCCGACCGCCGCGCCCACCAGCACGCCCACGGCGACGCCGACGGTTGCGCCCAGCATGACCCCCACTGACACGCCGACGGCCACGTGGACGCCAAGCCCGTCGCCGACGAACACGCCCACCCATACGCCGACCGCCGCGCCCACCAGCACGCCCACGGCGACGCCGACGGTTGCGCCCAGCATGACCCCCACTGACACGCCGACGGCCACGTGGACGCCAAGCCCGTCGCCGACGAATACGCCCACCCATACGCCGACCGGCACGCCCGGCGTGCCAGGCATCGCGCTCCGCGAGGGGTGGAACCTCGTCTCGCTGCCCGTCGCACCGAGTTCCAACAATCCCGATGTCGTGTTCGCGTCCATCTCGGACGTGCTGGTGAGCGTGTACTACTGGGATGCCGGCGCCGGGACGTGGAAGTCGTACAGCCCGCTGATGCCGCCGGGGGCGAACTCCCTGACCTATGTGGACGCGCGCATGGGCTTGTGGGTGAAGGTGCTCGCGCCGACCATCTGGACGGTGGCCGGCAGCGCGCCTTCGGGGGCGCAGATTCCACTGTACGCCGGGTGGAACATGGTGGGGTTCCCGGCGTCCGCGCCGCTCAGCCCCCAAGAGGCGCTGGCTCCCCTCGCCGACAAGGTGATCGCCGTGATGGCCTACGAGGCGGGGGAGATGGGCGGGACATGGCGGCGGTACAGGCCGGGCGCGCCGGACTTCGCCAACGACCTGCGCCTGCTGGAGCCCGGCAGGGGGTACTGGGTGCTGGCGGGCGAGGCGTGCACGTGGGAGATTCCCTGACGCCGGTCGTATTCAGCCTCGCACGGGATGCCTGTGGAGAGCCTCTCACCGTTGTGTGAGAGGCTCTTTGTCATTGTGAGCGAAGCGAAGTCTCTCGTTTGGCGAGATTCTTCGGCGCTCCGCGCCTCAGAATGACAGTCTGCCGGGGATTGCTTCGGGCGCTGCGCGCCCTCGCAATGACACCCCATCTGTCATTGCGAGCGAAGCAATCCCCACGTGCGACGCACCTCGAAGGTGCGTCGCACGTGCATGACAGCCCACCTGTCATTGCGAGCGAAGCGAATCAATCTCGGTTGACGAGATTCTTCGGTGCTGCGGACCTCGCAATGACGAACCGCCAAGAACCCCCTGTGGCCAAGCACAGGATGTTACGATTTTCGGAACAATCGGCGAAAACTATTGACTTTTTCGCAAGATGTGGTATAATTGTGGTAGTATTCCGTCTGTGGAGAGCAGCCATCGCTGCGAACCGTGGAACCGCACAGCACCTACCGGACATGGCCATCGGGATTCGGCGGATGAAAGGGGGGATGCCCATCGCGGTCAAGCCTTGAGACTGTGGAAGCGTTAGGGCCGGGGAGAGCGCGTCCCGCGCTACTTTGCTGGCCTGCGGATTCATCAGGGAGGAGACACGCACATGGACAAACACCAGAAAAGCCCCTTGAAAACGGCTCTTACCGAGCACGGGGTATCCCGCCGCGACTTCCTGAAGTTCTGTGCGATCATGGCTGGGACGTTGGCCTTGCCCGCCGGTTTCACGCCCAAGATCGCGCGGGCGCTGGAAAGCGCCAAGCGCCCGGCGGTGGTGTGGCTGGAGTTTCAGGACTGCGCGGGATGCACCGAATCACTGCTCCGCGCCAACAGACCCACCGTCGCGGAACTGGTGCTGGATACCCTATCCCTCAACTACCACGAGACCATCATGGCCCCCTCCGGCAAGCGTGCCGAGAAGTCGCTGGCAGACACGGTGGCCGAGGGCGGATACCTCACCGTCGTGGAAGGCTCCATCCCGACGGTGGATGACGGCATCTACTGCTGCATCGGCGGGCGCACGGCGCTGGATATCATGAAGGAGGTCGCAGCGCACTCGGCGGCCATCATCACGGTGGGCGCGTGCGCGTTCTACGGTGGCTGGCCCGCCACGACCCCGAACCCCACTGGCGCGAAGGGCGTGAAGGATGTGGTTTCGGGGGTGCCCATCGTGAACCTGCCCGGGTGCCCGTTCAACGTGGACAACCTGACCGCCACGGTTGTGCATTTCCTGACCTTTGGCAGCCTGCCCGCAGTGGACGACTTGGGCCGCCCGCTGTTCGCCTATGGCCGGCGAATCCACGACAACTGCGAGCGGCGCGGGCACTTTGACGCCGGCGAGTTTGTGCAGGCGTGGGGCGACGAGGGCCACCGCAAGGGCTGGTGCCTGTACAAGATGGGGTGCAAAGGGCCGGTGGCGTTCCACAACTGCCCCACGCTCCGGTGGAACGAGGGCCTCAGTTGGCCGGTCGGTGCGGGGCACGGGTGCATCGCCTGCGCGGCCCCGAACTTCTGGGAAAGCCCCGCCTATGAGCCGGTGCCGATTCACCAGTTGACGCCGCCCAGCACGTACCCCGACGCCGAGGCTGCGGCCGAGGGCCTGTCCCCGGCAGCTGCGGGCCTCATCGGTGCTGCCGCCGGGTTGGTGGTCGGCGCCGCGGGCGCAGTGGCCGCCCAGCGCCTGGGCAAGGAGAAAGAGGAGGAGTGAAAGTGGCAGAACGAATCGCAATTGACCCCGTTACGCGCATAGAGGGCCACCTGCGGATTGAGGCCAAGGTGGAGAACGGGCGCGTGGCCGAGGCCTGGAGCGCCAGCACCATGTTCCGCGGCCTGGAAATCATCCTGAAGGGCCGCGACCCGCGCGAAGCCTGGCTCATGGCCCAGCGTATATGAGGCGTCTGAACGACGGTGCATGCCGTCGCCTCCGTGCGAGGCGTAGAAGACGCTCTGGGGATTCGGATTCCCGATAACGCCCGAATCCTCCGCAATCTCATTGCGGGAATCCAGTATGTTCAGGATCACGTCATTCACTTCTACCATCTGCACGCCCTGGATTGGGTGGATGTAACTGGCGCCCTGCGTGCAGACCCCGTGGCAACCGCCCAGCTGGCGCAGTCCATCTCCGATTGGCCCAACTCCAGTGCGGACTACTTCAAGGCCGTCAAGGACAAGTTGACCGCCTTCGTGCAGAGCGGGCAGTTGGGACCGTTCGCCAACGGCTACTGGGGCCATCCGGCGTACAAACTCCCGCCCGAGGCCAACCTGATGGCCGTGGCCCACTACCTGGAGGCGTTGGACTGGCAGCGGGATGTGATCCGCGTCCACGCCATCCTGGGCAGCAAGAACCCGCACCCGCAGACCTACCTGGTCGGCGGTATGTCCATCACGCTGGACCCGGACAGCGAGACGGCGATCAACGCCGACAAACTCGCGCTCATCCGAAAACTGTTCGTGAAGGCAAAACAGTTTGTGGATCAGGTGTACATCCCCGACCTGCTGGCGGTGGCTCCGTTTTACAAGGAGTGGGCCGGGCTGGGTGAGGGGCTGGGCAACTTCCTCGCATACGGCGAGTTCCCGGATGCGGCGGGCACGCTGCTGTTCCCGTCGGGCATCATCCTCAACCGCGACCTGAGCACGCTCCACCCGCTGGACCACACGAAGATCGCCGAATACGTTACGCATTCGTGGTACCGGTACGGGGAAGGGGATACCGCATCCAAGCACCCGTGGGACGGGGAGACGCAGCCGAACTACACGGGGCCGAAACCGCCCTACGAGTTCTTGCAAACCGATGGCAAGTACTCCTGGCTCAAGGCTCCTCGGTACGACGACAAGGCCATGGAAGTGGGCCCGCTGGCACGTGTGCTGGTTGCGTACGCAGCAGGGCGGCCCGAGGTCAAGGCCCTGGTGGACGCCGTGCTCGCCAAACTCGGCGTCGGCCCGGAGGCGCTGTTCTCCACGCTGGGGCGCACGGCGGCCCGTGGGATTGAGACCGCCGTTGTCGCGGGGAAACTCATCTCCTGGCTGGACGAACTGGCTACCCGCATGGCCGACAAGGATTTCAAGGTTCACAATGGCGAGAAATGGGACCCCGCCACGTGGCCCAAGGAGGCCAAGGGGTGGGGCTTCCACGAGGCTCCACGGGGCGCGCTGGGACACTGGGTGCACATTGTGGACGGCAAGATCGCCAACTACCAGTGCGTCGTGCCGTCCACGTGGAACGCATCGCCCAGGGATGCCAAAGGCCAGCCCGGCGCCTACGAGGCCGCGCTCATCGGCACGCCGGTGCAGGACCCCGAGCAGCCCATTGAGATTCTGCGCACCATCCACTCGTTTGACCCGTGCATGGCGTGCGCAGTACACGTGGTGGACGCTCGCGGGCGCGAACTGACGCGCATCCGCATAGACGGAAGCATGTAGCCCGTGGGCAAGACACTGGTACTCGGCCTGGGCAACATCCTGTTGCGCGATGAAGGCGTGGGCGTTCGGGCCGTGCAGCGTCTGGCGGAGCGGTTTGACTTCGCGGATGACGTGCAGGTCCTGGACGGGGGAACCCTCGGGCTGGACCTGCTGCACTACGTGGAAGAGGCGGACCGCGTGCTGATCGTGGACGCTGTGGCGACGGGGAACCCACCCGGGACGCTCGTGCGCCTGATCGGCGATGAGGTGCCTGCGTTTCTGGGCATCAAGATCTCGCCGCACCAGATGGGTCTGGCGGATCTGCTCGCAGCCTCTCGCCTGCGCGGCAGGTTCCCGCGGGAACTGGTACTCGTGGGGGTGGAGCCTGAGATCATTGACACTGGCCTGGAGTTGTCTCCAACCGTCGCCGCGCAGATGGACGCGCTGCTGGATCGGGTGCTGGCCGAATTGGCCCGCTGGGGAGTGCACCCCCGCGCGAGACGGCGCGACGCTCAGGCCGAGAACCGCCTTGCGACGGTCGGACGCGAGGAAGGTAGGTGAGAGCCTATGGACATCAACCGCAGAGACTTCCTGAAACTGTCGGGGCTGCTGCTGGCCGCCGGTGCCATGAAGCCAACGGGCTTGGCCCAGGCGGCCCCGGCGGGCGACGCGCCGCTCGCCATCCTGTTTGACGCTTCCAAGTGCGTGGGCTGCCGCGCCTGCCAGATGGCCTGTAAGCGGTGGAACAAGTTGCCCGCAGACACGCAGACGGCCGTGCGGCTGCCCGTGGAGGCGGCCGGCGCGGCGAAACTGTACGACACGCCGCGCGGCCTGTCGGCAGACACCTGGACGCTGATCAAACTGAGCAAGCGCAGCGACACGGACTGGCACTTCGTGAACTATCAATGCATGCACTGCACCGACGCGGCGTGCGTAACCGTGTGCCCCTCGGACGCACTGTACAAGGACCCCAAGGGGTTCACCGCCTACGACGAGAGCAAGTGCATCGGGTGCGGTTACTGCACCCAGTTCTGCCCCTACGGTGTGCCGCACCTGCGCGTGGTCAACGTGCTCACCGGCGAGGCCAAGGCGGCGAAATGCACCTTCTGCCAGGACCGCATCTACTCGGGCATCGGCGGGCCGTTCTGCGCCACCACGTGCCCGGTGGGGGCGCTGGTGTGGGGCCGCCGCGATGAACTGCTGGACAAGGCCAAGCAGCGGGTGTCGCTCCTGAAGGCGCGCGGATTTGACCGAGCCACGCTCTACGGCGAGACCCAGGCGGGAGGGCTAAACCGCCTGAGCGTGCTGCTGGATGAGCCGGGCCGCTACGCGCTGCCGATGAGCGTCGGGACACCCACCCTGGCCCGCGCGTGGAAGCACATCTTGCAACCCGCAGAGTCCGTCGTGATCGGGCTGAGTGCGGTGGCCGTCATCGGGGCCTTCCTCATCAGCCGGCGGCATATCAAGATGGAGAGCGTGGAGTAGGCGGGGCGCAGTCCCAATCTGACGCAATGGAGGGGTTGCCGTCCGTGCGGTAACCCCTCCTGTCGTGTCCTTGGGTCACTCCCTGCGGGGGCGCAAAGGATGGCCCGCCCGTACATCGCGCCTTCACGCCGTTCGCCCGTGAGGGGTCGGCAGTGCGCCTGCGCTGTTCCTCGCGATAGGGATTCCCAATAAGCCTTCTGGGCTGGATTCCTGCAGAAAAAGGCTTGACATATTCGCAAAAGCGTGCTATAGTATGTCCAGAGATTCGTTGCAGCGAGCGTCGTGCTCGGTTGCCGAGGATGGCTAGGGTCTAGACTTTCGGTATGGTAACCCGTTTCTCGCCCGCGCGGTTTCCGCGATGGGCAAAGGTGTTCTTGCGAGGGACGACCGGACAGCGGCCACGGCTATGGCCTGCTGTCCGGTTTCGGTTTTCTGTGGCTGTTGTGGTCTGGCACTGCTCTCTCTGAGGCACTCCCAGTCCCCGGTGCGGGTATGCGCAAGAGTCCTAGCGGGCGACCTACCAACACCACGAACCACAATTCAGCAGGAGGACCTGGATGGCTTTCGCCGACAAAACGTTGATCTGCCGCGACTGCGGCAAAGAATTCGTGTTCTCAGCCGGGGAACAGGAGTTCTTCCGAGAGAAAGGCTTCACCCACGACCCCACCCGATGCCCCGAGTGTCGCGCGGCTCGCCGCGGCAACCCTCGGCAGGGCGGCTCGGACAATCCCAGACCACGCCGCATGTACTCCGTCGTCTGCGCGGACTGCGGCGCACAGACCGAAGTTCCCTTTGAACCCCGCGGCGACCGCCCCGTCTATTGCCGCGATTGCTTTGAGAAACACCGAAATAGCAGGTAAGGCCCACAACGGCTGAGGCAGACTCGGGAGTTCACCGGGGCTCCCGAGGGCTGTCTCCCCGAGCCTGCGACCACACGCGCTTTGCCAAGCGGTGAAGAGCGCGGAAGTGCCTGCGCGCTTCCGGCACAATTCTCGTCCGGGGAGGAGACGCCGTGACCGTGCCACACGACAACGTTCTTGGGATGAAGTGCGTCCTGTGCGGCGCAGAGTACCGCATGGACGAGCACCCCTACGTCTGCCCGCGCCACGGCAACGAGGGCATCCTAGACGTGGTGTACGACTACGACTACATCCGCAAGCGGTTCTCCCGCGAGGCCCTGGCGCAGGACCGCACGCCGTCCATCTGGCGCTACCTGCCGCTGCTGCCCGTGGCCGATTCTGCGGCCATCCCGCCGCTGCCCGTGGGCTGGACGCCGCTGTACCCGGCCCATCGGCTGCGCGAGCAATTGGGCCTGCGCGACCTGTGGATCAAGGATGACGGGCGCAACCCGACCGCGTCGTTCAAGGACCGCGCCAGCGCCGTGGGCGTGGCCCGCGCGCGCGAACTGGGGCGGCCCATCATGACGGCGGCATCCACGGGGAACGCGGCCTCGTCTCTGGCGGGCATCGCCGCCAGCGTGGGCATGACCACGTACATCTTCGTGCCCGAGACCGCGCCCCAGGCCAAGATCGCCCAACTCCTCATCTTCGGCGCCAACGTCATCATGGTGCGCGGCACCTACGACCAGGCGTTTGACCTGTGCCTGGAGGCGTCGGCACGCTATGGGTGGTACAGCCGCAACACGGCGTACAACCCCTACCTGTCCGAGGGCAAGAAGACCGCCAGCCTGGAAATCTGCGAGCAACTGGGGTGGGACGCGCCCGACCGCATCTTCGTGTCGGTGGGCGATGGGTGCATCATCGGCGGGCTGTGGAAGGGCCTGCGGGACTTGCGCGCCCTGGGTTGGATTGAGCGCATGCCCAAACTGATGGGCGTCCAGGCCGAAGGCTCTGCGGTGCTATACAACGCTTGGAAGGCGGGCACCGAGGAGATCACGCCCATCGTGCCGACGACCCTGGCCGACAGCATCTCGGTGGGCATCCCGAGGGATCGCATCAAGGCGCTGCGGGCCGTCCGCGAGACGGGTGGCGAGTACATCACCGTCAGCGACGAGGAGATTCTGGACGCCATGCGCGTCCTGGCGCGGAGCGCGGCGGTGTTCGGGGAGCCTGCGGGTGTCGCGGCGTTCGCGGGCCTGCGCAAGATGCTGGCCGAGGGGCGCATCAACCCCGACGAGAAGATCGTGGTGCTGGTAACCGGCAACGGGCTGAAGGACGTGGCCAGCGCCATCAAGGCGACGGGCAAGCCGCACCTCATTGACCCCACGGTGGGCGACCTGGAGGCGCTGATGCGGTCGCTGGGCCACGCTGCGGGGTAGTGGTTGCCCGTGTCATTGCGAGCGAAGCGAAGCAATCTCGCGGTCCGGAGATTGCTTGGGGCACTCCGTGCCCTCGCAATGACACGCCATCTGTCATTGCGAGCGAAGCGAAGCATCTCGGTTGACGAGATTCTTCGGCGCTCCGCGCCTCAGTAGGGACAATTCATGAATTGTCCCTACGGGCGCTGCGCGGCCTCGCAATGACAACAAGAACCCCTGTGGCAGAGTACTCGGCGTCTCGGCCGTGAACGCTGCCTCACGGGCAGACGCCGCAGCGGGTGCACCCCGAAGGCGGGCACGCGGGCGACGTGCGGGCCTGTTCGGCGGCGCGTCGCTCCTGCGCCAGGTAGGCCTCGCGGACGCCCGACGCGATGACGCCTTCCCACGGCAGGGCACGGGACGGCGGCACCGGCTCCATGTACATGTCCTCGGACAGGCCGCGGGCTGCCAGGGCCGCTCGCCACGCCGGGAGCGACACCGTCTCCATGGCCGCGAGGACCTCGGCCAACTCCGCCCCACCGCGCGCCAGCACGCCCTGCACCCGCGCCCACGCCACGCTGTCGGCCTTGACGGCGACGCCCGCACTGCGAAGGCGCGCCCGGATGGTCGCCAGCGTCCGCTCCAGTTCCTCGGCGGGGAGCATGGGGGCGCGCGCGAAGGGCGTGTGGGCTTTCGGCACGAAGGGCGACAGGTTGACGGTTACCTTGCCGCCGAAGGCCTGGGCGATGTCCTCGGTCAATCGGCACAACTCGCCGATGTCGTGTTCCGTCTCCGTGGGAAGCCCAAACATGAAGTACAGTTTGAGTTCGGGGAAGCGCGCCTGGCGTGCGAGGGCGGCCGCGGCGAGTATCTGCTCCTCCGAGATGTTCTTGTTGATGACGCGGCGCAGGCGGTCGGAGCCGGCCTCGGGCGCGAAGGTCAGGGTGCGGGTTCCGCTGTCGGCCAGGGCGTGGAGCAGGGCGGGCGACAGCGAGTCGGCCCGCAGCGAGGAGACCGAGATTCTCGCGCCCATCTCGCGCAGGCGGGCCACCAGTTCGTCGCGCTGCGAGTAGTCGGACACCGCGGCGCTGACCAGGCCGATCTTGCGGCGGTGGGCCAGGCCCGCGTGCGCCTGGGACAGGATCGCGTCCAGGCTGCGCTCGCGCATGGGCCGGTAGACATAACCCGCGAGGCAGAAGCGGCATCCCCGGCCGCACCCCCGCGCGATTTCTATCAGGTACATGTCGCCGAATTCGGTGCGGCGCGTGAGCACGACCGAGTGGGTGGGGAACGCATCCATGTCGCGCAGCCACCGGCGGGCCACGGGCAGGCGCGGGTAGGCGGGCACGTAGAACCCCGGAATGCGGCTCAACGCCTGGAGCGTCTCGTCGCGGGTGCGCTCCACGCGAGACCGCAACACCTCCACCATTGGCTCCAGCGCAGGCTCCACCTCGCCGATGTAGATGGCGTCGGCGAGGGGGGCCAGCGGGAGCGGGTTGGCCGTAACCGCCGGGCCGCCCAGGAGCACGATGGGGTCGTCCTCGCCACGCTCCTCGGCGCGGACGGGAACATCGGCGCGCCGCAGCATGAGCGCCACGTGGAAGTAGTCCAGTTCGTAGGCAACCGAGAAGGCGATGAACGGGAAGTCGCCCAGGGGCCGCTGCGATTCCAGCGACAGGGGCGCGCCCTGCGACCTCTCATCCCAGAAGACCCGCTCGGCCACCACATCATCCTGCGCGTTCAGCAGGCGGTACAGCGTCTGCAGGCCGAGGGCCGACATGCCCACGTAGTAGGTGTTGGGATAGGCCAGGGCGATGGGGATGCGCCCGCCCCAATCCTTGACGAGAGCGCCCTTCTCCTGGGCGAGCAGCCCGCGCAACGCCTGGATGGAACGCCAGTCGCTCATTGCGAGGTCCCTGCGGGCGCAGGCCAAAGGGCCGTGCGGGCGGAAGCGCCGGGGAGCAGGCCGGCCCACTCCTTGGGCAGGAGCGCGGCGATGACGCCCAGCGCCTCGCGGATGGTGTAGTACGCGCGCGTCTCCAGCGAAGTCTCGCCCGGCGCGAGGGGGGTGGGGCTGGTCAGGACGTGGATGCCCTCGCGCTGGAACAGGATGCGCGCGCGGAGCAGGTGCAGCGGATGGCTGACGACAATGGCCGAGGTCCAGTGCCGCTCGCGCATGATGCGGGCGACCTGCTCGGCGTCTTCCTGCGTGGACATGGAGTCCTCGGCAAGGAGGATGCGGTCGGCCGGGACGCCAAGTTGGACGGCGAGGTTGCGCGAGACGGCGGCTGCCGACGAACGGTCGCCCTGGAATCCACCGGTGCAGATGAGGTAGGGGGCAAACCCGGCGCGGAACAGGGCGGCGCTGTGGGTCGTGCGGCTGGTCAGGTCAGGGCCGGGCGAGCCGTCGGCCAGGACGCGCGCGCCCAGGGTTACGATGGCGTCGGCGGGCGCGGCCTGGTCCCACAGGCCGTACAGGTTTACCGCCGCGCACAGCGCCAGGAACCCCGCGGCGAGGGCTATCAGCAGCCAGAGGACAATCCGCTTCATCTTTCTGCGATCTGCGCTCCGTTGTCTAGGGCGCATTATAGCGGGCGTGGGGCGATTGGCAAAACGGGCCGAAATCCCCATCGCCTTTTTGCCGCATCGGTGAACCTGTGGCAAACTATGCGAGTCTATGCTATAAGGGCCCTCGCAGGTCTCTTGCCGCAACCCTGCCGCCCGACGGAGACACGCGTATGCTCACACGGTTCGTATTGCGTCGCGTTGCTGCTGCAATCGTGGTGCTGTTCGCGATTACCTACGTGGCCTACTTCACGCAGGATATGGCCATGCGCCAGCGCCTGCTCCAGCCCGCGCCCATCGGCGAAGTCGCGCAGACCGCCTGGGGACAGACCATCACCCTGTGGGAGGGCATCCCCCGCGGGGATTGGGGCGAGTATACCCGCACTACGGGGTACATGCAGCGCCAGGGCGAGCGCGCCCCGCTGGCCCAGTTGGTCGGGACCTCGCTCTGGAACAGTTCGGTGCTGTTGCTGCTGGCGATGGCGCTGGGCGGGGTCGTCGGCGGGCTGCTGGGTATCGCGTTTGCGGCCATTCGGCGGCGGGCCGCGTCGCTGTCCATGCTCCTGCTCTCGGTTGTTGGCGTGTCCACGCCCAGTTTCTTCCTTGCCGTGCTGCTGCAACTGGGGGCCATTGAGTTCTACAAGCGCACGGGCGTCCGACTCGTGCCTGTGGGCGGGTTCGGCTGGGATTCGCATCTGGTGCTGCCCGTGCTGGTGTTGGCGGCCCGGCCCATCGCTCAGGTGGCGCGGCTCACGTCGGTGTACATGGAGAACCTCATCGGCGAGGACTTTGTCCGCACCGCACGCGCCAAGGGTCTCCCCAACTCCGAAATCTGGTTCGGGCACATCCTGCCCAATGCGGCCGGGACCGTGCTGACGGCCATCGTGTCCTCGCTGCGGTTCGCGCTCAGCAGCCTGCCGGTGGTGGAGGTGTTCTTCGGCTGGCCCGGCCTCGGCAAGCACCTGCTGGAGCGGCTGCAGGGCTACGACCTGAATGCGGCCTCGGCGCTTGTGCTGGCGACGGGGTTCTTCTTCGTGCTGGTGAACGGCCTGATGGACTTGGCCTACCGGGTGCTGGACCCGCGGCTGCGACGGGCGCAGGAGGCAGGCTCGGCGCAGATGGAGATCAGCAACTGGCTGGAACTGGCGTGGACGGGGTTCGTGCGCGCCATTACCCTGCGGGGGCTGAGGGAGCGGCGCAAGAAGGCGCAGGAACTGGCCCCGCTCCCTGTGGACGCGCGCATCACCGAGGAATCCAAACAGGAGATGTCGCGCCTTGCAGAGTCCATGCGGTGGGGGCGGCTTCGCGCCTGGCGCAAGGCGACGGTGGGGAACCCGGCCCTCGCGCTCGGCGCAGTGCTGGGCATCGCGCTCCTCGCGATGGTGCTGGCCGGGCCCCAGTTGGCCCCCCACAATCCCTATACCACCGCCAGCCGCGTGGAGATTGCGGGCGTTACGTACACCCCGCCTTTCCGGCCGTCGGACCTCTTCCCGCTGGGCAGCGACGCGCAGGGCCGCGACATTTTGAGCCTGCTCCTGGCAGGCGCGCGCCGCACCATGATGCTGGCGCTGCTGGCTGTGGCGGGGCGGCTGGTCATCGGCGGGGTGTTCGGATTCTTGGCGGGCTGGTTCCACGACACGCTCCTGGACCGTGCCCTGATGGCCCTGGGCGAGATGGTCAATTCGTTCCCCGCGTTGCTGCTGGCGACGCTGGTCGTCTATGCCACCGGCATCCGCCAGGGGCTGTACGCCTTCGTGTTCGGCCTGCTGGTCATCGGGTGGCCGGAAGTCATGCAGAATATCCGCGCCCAGGTCATCTCGGTGCGCCCCATGGCGTACATAGAGGGCGCGGTGGCCACCGGCGCGGGCCAGGGCCAGATTCTGACGCGGCACGTCCTGCCCAACATCTGGCCGACTATGGTCAGCCTGGCTTTCCTGGAGATGGGCGGCGCGCTGATGATTCTGGGCGAATTGGGCTTCCTGGGCGTGTTCATCGGCGGCGGGTTTGCGGCGGAAGGCGAGGGCGGGCCGCCTCTCCTCACCTATTACGACATCCCCGAATGGGGGGTCATGCTCGCCAATTCGTGGCGCTCGTTCCGCAGTTTTCCGTGGGCCACAGTGTACCCGGCTCTGGCTTTCATGATCGCCATCGTGGCTTTTACCCTGCTGGGCGAGGGTCTGCGCCGCATGTCCGAGGAACTGACACTGAGCATGAAGACGCTGTTCAACCGGTACACGCTGCTGGCGGCGGTCGTGATCCTCGGCGTCGGCATGTGGACAGCGCAGAGCACGGGCATCTGGGCGCGGTACAAGCCGCTGGCCGAGACGTTTGACGCGGGCCGCGCTATGGCCGATGTGCAGACGCTCGCGGGGCCAGAGTTCGGTGGGCGGCAAATCGGCACGCCGGGCGCCGAAGCCGCCGCCGACTGGATCGCTCGCCAGTTTGAGGACTTGGGGCTTGTTACGGCGGGGGAGGACTGGACGTACTTCCAGACGATTCACAGCCGCGTGGTGGCGCTCCAGGGCCAGACGACTCTGGAGGCGTGGGACGCCTTGGGCAAGCCCGTCGCACTCACCATGGGCCGGGATTTCGCCGAGGCGACCGAACTCTTGTCAAGGCAAGCGAGGGAAGCCGATGGGGAAATCGTGTACGTGGCGATGAGGGCCGACTCGCCGAGCACGAACCTGAGCGCGGTGCGCGCGGCGCTTGGGTTCTCCGAGGCGGACGCGACGCGCACGGATCGGATTCTCCTGCTGGACCACGCCGATCAGTGGCTGACCACCTATCCCTGGTTCTACGGCCCGGGGAGTTCGCTGGCCTACGTGGGCGCGCAGGCGGCGCTCGTCATCACCGACGACCCCAGCGTCATGCTCCGCCGCGAACTGCCCGGCACGTCCATCCCCGGCGCGGGGCTAACGGCGCGGCCCATGCCCGTGCTGTACATCACGCCTGAGGCGGCAGACCGCATCCTGAGCGGCTCCGGCTACAACCTGGCCGCGTTGCGCGACCGCAGGGCATCGCTGGCCGACGGCGAGGGATTCCACGTGGCGACTTCCGCGCGGGCGAGGGCGCAATTCGCGCCCGTTGAGCAGCAGGACATCGCCTACCGCAACGTCATGGCCATGTGGCCCGGCGAAGATGTGGCTCTGGATTCGGAGATGGTGGTCATCCTCGCCTACTACGACGGGCTGGGCGCGGTCAACGGCGTCCTGTACCCGGGCGCCAACGACAACGCCAGCGGTGTGGCTACCATGCTGGAGATCATCCGCTCCTGGAAGGCTTGGGATTTCAAGCCCAAGCGCACGGTGCTCTTTGTGGCATGGGCGGGCGGGGAGCTGCACCAGACGCCCGCGCTGTATCAGTACCTGGGCACGCGGTCGGGCCTCTCGGACCTGAAGGTTGTCGCCGTGTTTCAGGTGGAGGGCGTGGGCGCAGGCGACGGGGAGGCCGTGCTGGCGTGGCGTTCCAGCAGCGACCGCATGACGGAGATGGTGCAGACCGGCGCGCGGCAGCTTGGCATTCCGCTGAAGACGGCCGGGATGGGGCTTCACGCGCCGTTCTACCTGTCGCAGCGGTTACAGACGAACTACCCGATGATCACCCTCTCGTGGCCGGGCGCGGACGCCTATTCGCACCTGCCAGGCGATGTCCCCGAAGACCTGGACCCCGCGAAAATCGGCCGCGCAGGGCGGCTGCTGAGCCTCACCGCGGCGGTGCTGGCGACCGACACGGCGTATTGACCGTTGGGGAGGCCCGTAGGGGCAATTCACGAATGCCCATTCCGTAGGGACAGTAGGGGCAGTTCATGAACTGCCCCTACTGCTGCCCCTACGGCACCTGCGGTTCGTGAATCGCCCTTACCGGCTCACGAGGTTGTTCAGCATCTCCAGGACGGGCACCAACTGCGGCGGAATCGTCCCGTCCATCGTCTTCACGGTGTGAGGCTTGCCGCCCTCCGGGTTCATATACCGGATGACGTACGTGAATCGGTCGCAGCACGGGTCGGAGGGCAGGTACGCCTCGTCCAGGCTCGTGAACTGCGCCGAGGTGAGTTCCCCCGTAAGCCGCGCCATCTCCTCCGGCGTCAGGCGGAAGGTGGTCTCCAGCCCCTTGCGGTTGAGCACCGCGCGGCCGTCCGCGTACACGGTCAGCCGGTCCATGAACCCCGCGAACCCGCCCGACCGCTCGTACTCCAGCAGCACCTGCGTGGCAGGGCCGATGCGCGTTCCCTGCACAACCCACAGGTAGGGCTGGCCCGCGTCGTTCACCCGCACCTGGGCGAACAGCCGCAGGAGCACGTTTTCCACCTTCTCCGAGGGCGGGATGTCCAGGCCGTCAACCGGCGCGCCCCCCGCGTGCACGTAGATAGCGCCACCGTCGTCGCGGATGACCCAGTCGCTCCGCGTAACGGCCGGGCCGGTGCCCACGGAGCCGAACAAATCCCACCCTTCGTAGTAGCCGACAACGCGGATGTACTTCCCCTCCCAGGCTTTGGGGTCGGTGCGGACGGCTTCCAGAATCCGCGTCGGGCGGGTGTCGTCGGCGAGGAACGTCGTGCCCTCGTCCATGCCCACCGTGCCGTCGGCGAACACCCGGCCAACCCAGCCCTTGCCCGACGCATGGGCTACGCGGACGGCGTATTCCGGCTTGGGCACGACGGGGGCCTGCACGTCCACCGTCCAGTCGCCGCCGATGTAGCGCAGCGCGGTGATGCCCAGAAGCCCGCCTGCCGCGTCCACTTCAATCCACTCGTCGGGCCGCGACAGGTCTGGGTAGAGGCTCAGGAAGTGCGCGACCGCCGCATCGCGGGCCGCCTCGGCCGTGAGCGAGGGCGCGGGGGTCGGCTCCTGGGCGACCTTGCCCATCGCATCCACCTTGCCGCTCCACGCGAAATCGCCGAAGGCCACCTCCACGCTGTAGAGCGCATCCGGCACAACGGGCAGCGACACGACGACGGACAGGCCGCTGGGGTCCGAGAACTTCCAGGTGGTCGCGCCCAGCCTGCCGGCGGTGATGTCCTCCGCCGTCCACTTGAACGAGGCGGGCCAGTTCAGGTCGGGGTGGCCGACCTTGACATAACTCAACGCCGCATCCCGCGCCTGGACGAACCCCGACGGCGCGGCATTCTGCCGGCCCACGTAGGCGCACCCGGCCAGGGCCAGGGTCAACACCAGCACGATTCCGAACCTCCATGCCCTTTTCATCGCCTTCCTCCTTCTTCCCACTCAAGGGAATTGCGCATGGAAGACGAAGGCGCGCGTTGGTTTGTTCCCATCGGAATCAGCCCAGTTGGTCAAAGAGCAGGGTCTGGTTGGTGGTGATGCCGTCCACCTCCATGGCGACGAGTTGACGCATGCGCTCCAGGTTGTCCACCGTCCAGGCGAAGACGCGCACGCCCGCCGCGTGGAACGTGCGCACCGCGCCCGGCGTGATGACCTTGTGGTACAGCATCACGTCGTCGGCCTGGGACTGGGCCAGCAGCCTGCCGACGATGACGGGCAGGAACCGCCGCATGTACCAGAGGGCAATCTTGACCGGAATCTGCATGTACGCCTTGTTGGACGCGCCGCCTTTGTCCTCCGGGTACGACATGCCCAGGCGAGCCTCCGGCATGGCTTCGCGAAGGCGACGTAGGGAAGGGGCCACCAGCGAACTGACGAGAATCTGGTCGGCCATGTTGTGGCGGCGGATGGCCTCGGCGATGTGGCGCTCGTGGCCTTCGTCCTTCATGTCCAGGTTGATGAGCACGCGGCCCCGCAGGAGTTCCAGCGCCTCGTCCAGGGTGGCGATGGGTTCGCCCTGGACGCGCAGGGCGCGGGCTTGAGCCACGGTCAGGGTGCTCAGCGTGGCGGGGCCGGCGTCGGTCTCCACCGTGTCGTCGTGGCTGAGGACCAGGCCGTCGGCGCAGCCCCGCACGTCAAACTCCACCATGTCCACCCTGTGCTCCAGGGCGAGGGCCAGCGCGCGCAGCGAGTTGGGTGGGGCGTAGGCTCCCGCGCCGCTGTGGCCGACGCGCAGGATGCGCCGCCCTGAGGGGCTCCTCAGGGGCGGTTGGCCTGTCGGAAAGTCGTAGCGAAACGGCATGGTTGGGTATCTCCTTTGAGTATTACTTTCCCTTCCAGGCGGGCTTGCGCTTTTCCAGGAAGGCGCTCACGCCCTCCACGCGGTCTTCGGTGTCAAACACGACGCCGAACAGGGCCGCTTCGTGATCCAGCCCTGCCGCAAGCGAGCCTTCCGCGCCCTCGTTGATAGCCTGCTTGCACAGGCGCAGCGCCACCGGGGCTTTGGACGCCAACTTCTCGGCCAGTTCCGTCGCCTTAGGCATCAGTTCGGCGGCGGGGACGACCACGTCCACCAGGCCGATGCGCTGGGCTTCCTGGGCCGTGATGGGGTCGCCGCTCAGGACGAGCAGTTTCGCCATGCCCTTGCCCACCAGGCGGGTGAGGCGCTGGGTTCCGCCGTAGCCTGGGATGATGCCCAGGTTGATCTCCGGCTGGCCGAGGCGGGCGGTGTCGGCGGCGATGCGGATGTCGCAGGCCATGGCCAGTTCGCACCCGCCGCCCAGGGCGTAGCCGTTGATGGCGGCGATAACGGGCTTGGGCAGACGCTCTATGCGGTTGAGCACGGCCTGGCCGGCGCGGGCGTACTCCGCCGCTTCCTCCGCCGAGCGGAGCGAGTTGAACTCGCTGATGTCGGCCCCCGCCACGAATGCCTTCTCGCCCGCGCCCGTCAGGATGATGGCGCGGATGGCGTCGTCGGCGTTCAGTTCCTCAATCGCGGCGGCCAGTTCGGCCACCGTGGCGCGGCTCAGCGCGTTGAGCGATTTCGGGCGGTTGATGGTGATGATCCCCACCGCGCCCTTGCGTTCTACGGTCAGGTTTTCGTACATAGTGCGTCTCCTTGGGTGTTCAGCGTTCAGCATTCAGCGTTCGGCGTTCAGCATTCAGCGTTCGGCGTTCAGCCGTTGGCCTTTGGCCAGTAGTTGACCACAGAGAAAACTGCCTGTTGTCATTGCGAGCGAAGCGAAGCAATCCGGTCGGCCCACGTGCGACGCACCTCCGAGGTGCGTCGCACGTGCCTTCTCACGCCATCGTGGGCGAAGCGAAGCATCTCGGCTGACGAGATTCTTCGGCGCTCCGCGCCTCAGAATGACAGTCTGCCGGGATTGCTTCGGGCGCTGCGCGCCCTCGCAATGACAAACTATCAAGAATGTCTGTGGTAAAGTACCCTTGGCCCCGCGCTACTTGCTGTAGTCGTAGAACCCCTTGCCCGATTTGCGGCCCAGGTGGCCGGCCAGCACCATTCGCTTCAGAAGCGGCGGCGCGGCATAGCGGGGGTCCTTGAACTCCTCAAACATGACGTTGGCGATGTAGTAGGCCGTGTCCAGCCCCACAAAGTCCAGCAGGGTCAGCGGCCCCATGGGGTGGTTGCACCCCAGTTTCATCCCCGCGTCAATGTCCTCTTTGGTCGCCACGCCGTTCTCCAGCGCACGCACCGCGTCCAGCAGGTAGGGGACCAGCAGCAGGTTCACGATGAAGCCGGGCGTGTCCTTCGCCACGATGGTGGTCTTGCCCAGCGACGCGCCGAACGCCTTGGCGGTCTCCAACGTCTCGTCGCTGGTGAGAATCGTGCGGACCAGTTCCAGGAGCGGCATGACCGGCACGGGGTTGAAGAAGTGCATTCCCAGGACTTGCCCGCCGCGCTGGGTAACCGACGCCATCTCGGTGATGCACAGCGACGAGGTGTTGCTGGCCAGGATGGCGTGGGGCGGGCAGATGCCATCCAGCGCCGCGAAGACCTTCTTCTTCTCGGCCATGTTCTCCACGATGGCCTCAATCACCAGGTCGCACTCGGACATGGCGGCCAAGTCCGTCGTGCCTGTCAGTCGGGCCAGCGCCGCGTCCACCTCTTCTTGGGTGGCCTTGCCCTTCTCCACAGCGCGGGCCATGGACGCCTGGATGGCCTTCATCCCTTTGGCAAGCAGGTCGTCGTTGACCTCTCGGACGATGGTGCGGTAGCCCTTGCGGGCGCAGGTCTCGGCGATGCCGGAACCCATCAGGCCGCACCCGACTACACCTACAGTCTTGATGTCCATGTTTTCGCCTCCTTCGCCGAAAATGGTGGATTTGACCCATTATACCACAAAACGTGCGAGTTCACTCCACTTTCACACGGCCCTCACCCGTAATTCACGCCGGGGAGCGAGCGGCCGTGCTATGATAGTGGCGGCGCTTTCTGGGGCACATTCTGGAACAAGAGAGGACGTCCATGGAAGCCATGCGTGAGGGGAGCACAGGTTCCGTTCCCGTGGGATTGACCGGGGCAGGCCCAGCAGTGCGGCACGCGACAGGGGGCGCCGGCAGCCAGCCGCGCGTCGTGGCCGTGGGCGGCGAGGATTTTGACCGGCTGTGCCGGTGGATTCTCCCGCGCGTGGAGTCCGTGCTCAACGGGATGGTGCTCATGAAGTCGCCGGAGCATCTGCAACTGCTGGCCGACAAGACCGTTGCGGTCTGCCGCCAGGCCGGTCTGAACCTGGACTCGGACACCTGGGCCGCGCTGCTTCAGCACCTGCAGGCCGAACTGGTGGGCTACGGCCCCATTGATCCGCTGCTGGAAGACGACACCATCACTGAGGTCATGGTCAACGGGCCGAACGAGGTGTACATTGAGCGCGGCGGCAAAATCACCCGCGCCGACGTGCGGTTCCGGGACGATGACCACGTGATCCGCGTCATCCAGCGCATCGTCCAGCCGCTGGGGCGGCGCATTGACCGCACCCACCCGATGGTGGACGCCCGCTTGCCCGACGGCTCCCGCGTCAACGCCATCATCCCGCCCTGCGCCATTGACGGGCCGTCCATCACCATCCGCAAGTTCGGCAAAAAGAAGTTCACCGCCGAAGACCTCGTGCGCCTGCAATCGCTGACGCCGGAGATGGTGGAGTTCCTCAAGGCGTGCGTGGACGCGCGGCTCAATATCGTCGTGTCGGGCGGCACCGGTTCGGGCAAGACGACGCTGCTCAACGTCCTGTCCTCGTTCATCCCCAACGACGAGCGCATCGTTACGATTGAGGACTCGGCCGAACTGCGCCTGCACCAGACGCACGTGGTGCGCCTGGAGGCCGTGCCCGGCGAGGAAGATGGCACCGGCCGCGTAACGATTCGGGACCTGGTGCGCAACGCCCTGCGCATGAGGCCGGACCGCATTGTGGTGGGCGAGTGCCGCGGCGGCGAGGCGCTGGACATGCTCCAGGCGATGAACACCGGCCACGACGGTTCGCTGACGACGATTCACGCCAACAGCCCGCGCGATGCCGTCGCCCGCCTGGAGACGCTGGTGCTCATGGCCGGCATGGACCTGCCGGTGCGCGCCATCCGCCAGCAAATCGCCTCGGCGGTGGATCTTATCGTGCAACAGGCACGTCTGCGCGACGGCTCGCGCAAGGTGGTGCAGGTTACCGAGGTGCAGGGGATGGAGGGCGACACGGTGATCATGCAGGACGTGTTCGTCTTCCACGAACTGGGCATCGGTGAGGATGGCAAGGTCATCGGCGTGATGAAGGGCACGGGGATTCGCCCCAAGTTCACGTCCAAGTTGGAGGCGGCGGGCCACAAACTCGGTGCGGAGATTTTCCAGGCCGAGTACCGCTACGGCGTGCAGCCTGAGCCGATGGCCGGTCCCAAGTCCAACGGGAACGGCAACGGCCGGCACTAGTCGTTGACCACAGGAAAATCACCCGTTGTCATTGCGAGCGAAGCGAAGCAATCCGGTCGGCCCACGTGCGACGCACCTCCGAGGTGCGTCGCACGTGCCTTCTCACGCCATCGTGAGCGAAGCGAAGCATCTCGGTTGGCGAGATTCTTCGGCGCTTCGCGTCCTAGTAGGGACAATTCATGAATTGTCCCTACGGGCGCTGCGCGCCCTCGCAATGACAAACCATCAAGAATCCCTGGGGTACAGCACTAGCGCCGAGCCTGCGGCAAGGAGGCAACGGGCCGCTCGGTTGGCGGCCTGTTTTCCTGCAAGGCGGCTATTTGCCTTTCTTCGCCTTCTCCCAGTCGGCCAGGAATCGCTGGACGCCCACGTCGGTCAGGGGGTGCTTGATGGCCTGGCTCAGGACGGCGAAGGGCACGGTGGCGATGTCGGCACCCGCCAGCGCGGCCTGGGTGATGTGGAGCGGGTGGCGGATGCTGGCGGCGATGATTTCCGTGTCTATGCCGTAGGTGTCAAAGATCTCGGCGAGATTGCGGACGACCTCCATGCCGTCGTGGCCGGCGTCGTCCAGCCGCCCGATGAACGGGGAGACGAACGACGCGCCCGCCTTGGCCGCGAGCAGCCCCTGATTGGCCGAGAAGACCAGCGTGGCGTTGGTGCGGATGCCCCAGGCCTCGGCGAGGTCGCGCGCGGTCTCAATGTCGGTGTCGCACTTGCCCAGGTAGGGGCAGCCATCGCAAATCTTGTCGGTGTCCACGTCCAACTGGGCGATGCGATAGATGGCCTTCAGCCCCTCCTCGGTAACGGGGACCTTGACGACGACGTGGGGCGACCACTGGCCGATGACCTTGGCCTCTTCCACCATCCCGTCGGCGTCGGTGCTGAGCACCTCGGCGCTGACCGGCCCCTGCACGATGTAGCAGATTTCCTGGGCCACTTGCTTGTAGTCAGTCTGCCCGGCCTTCATCATCAGGCTGGGGTTCGTGGTAACGCCCGAAAGGATGCCCCATTCGGCGGCCTTGCGGATTTCGTCAATGTTGGCCGTATCCAGAAAGATGTCCATGTACGCTGACCTCCTTGTGCAGTGTGGGGACATTATAGGCTTGTGCGGCGCGAAAATCAAACGGCGGATGGCTCCTGTTGTTGTGGGGAGCACAGGGGTGGTCTGGAGCGCGAAACCCGCGAAAGGCCGCGAAAACCGCGCAACTCGCGCCGTTTCATGTCGTTCGCGCTCCAAGCCGCCCGCCGGATGCAATCGGTTCTCATTCGCGGCGCATGTGCGCCGTGTCGTTCAGCCGCACGATGCGCGGCCTGACCCCCTCCGGCTCCACGATGGAGATGGACGCATTGTCAAACCGCCACGGCATGCGCTGGCGCGGGTTCAGCCCGATGAGGTCGCCCAGGTACAGCGCCATGACGCCCCCATGCGTTACCACGACCACCTCCGCGTCGCCCGGGTGCGCTGCGATGATGTCCTCCATGGCCCGCGTGATTCGGTCCAGGAACCGATACAGCCCCTCCTCGCCCGGTATGGGAACCCACTGCACGTCCATCTCCCACTTGGCGCGGATTTCCGGGTACTGCTCGGCGACCTCGGCATCGGTGAGGCCGGTGAGCGCGCCGATGTCGTACTCGTTCAGGCGGGCGTCCACGTGCAGCGGCAGGCCCAGCCGGGCGGCGATGATGCGCCCCGTCTCCGTGGCCCGCTGGAGCGCGCTGACGTACACCGCCGCGGGGCTGAACTCTCGCGCCAGCCGCTCGGCGACAAGAGCCGCCTGGGCGCGCCCCCGCTCGCTCAGCGGCGGGTCGGCGATGCCCTGTACCCGCCCCTCGTGGTTCCACACCGATTCGCCATGCCGTACAAAGATGAGCCGCATCGCAGCCTCACAACAGCGATGATCCGCGAATCACGCGAATGGACAAGAATGGATGCTTTTACCGCAGAGACCACAGAGAACGCGGAGAAACGAATTGAACCGCGAAGGCGGCAAGGACGCGACGAAAGACAGGAATCCTTTGCGACCTTTGCATCTTTGCGGTTCAATTTCCCCTCTGTGGTCTCAGCGACCTCCGCGGTGAACAATAGATTGCGCGGCGGCGTAGGGGTCGGCCTCGCGCCGGGCCACGCGCCGCACCCACTCGTCCAGTTCTCCCGGCCGCAAGGACGCCAGCAGCGCCTGGGTTAGTTCGTGCTGGATGAGGGCGAGCAGTTCGTCGCGCGTGCGCTCCTCCTCCTTGTGGGCGAGGAGACCGCTGTCGCGCAAATGGTCATGGTGCGCCTCCACCCAGTCCACCAGGTCGGGCACACCGTCGCCACGGATGGCCACCGTCTTGACGATGGGCGGCCGCCACCGTCCGGGTTCCGTGCCGTTGAGGTCCAGCATCATCTCCAGCGCCGTTACGGTGGAATCGGCCCCCTCGCGGTCGGCCTTGTTGACGGCGAACACGTCGGCGATCTCCAGAATGCCCGCCTTGATGGCCTGGATGTCGTCGCCGAAGCCCGGCGATTCCACGACGATGGTCGTGTGGGCGGTCTTGGCGATGTCCACCTCGGCCTGGCCCGCGCCGACGGTCTCAATCAGCACGCGGTCGTACCCCGCCGCGTCCAGCACCTTCACCACGTCCGACGTGGCACGCGCCAGCCCGCCCAGGCTGCCCCGCGTGGCCATGCTGCGGATGAAGATGCCCGGGTCGCCCGCCAGTTCGCGCATGCGCACGCGGTCGCCCAGGATCGCGCCACCGGAGAACGGGCTGGTGGGGTCCACGGCCACGATGCCCACAGTCAGCCCGCGGCGGCGGTACACCTTGGCCATCTCGTTGACCAGGGTGCTCTTGCCCGTCCCCGGCGCGCCGGTGATGCCCACCAGATGGGCGCGGCCCGTGCGGGGGTACAGGATGGCCAGCGCGGCGCGCGCCCAGGGGTGCTCATCCTCCACCAGGGAGATGAGGCGGGCCAGCGCGCGCGGGTCCCCTGCCAGCACGCCCTGGGCCAGTTGCTCGGGCGAGGATCGGCTCACTGGCGCGGCTCCCCGGCTCGGTGCCGCCGAATCTCCTCGCGGACGAACTCCACAATCGTGTCGGTGGACGTGCCGGGCCCGAAGATACCCCGCACGCCCAACCGCTTCAGTTCCGGCACGTCCTGGTCGGGGATGATGCCCCCGCCGAACACCAGGACGTCGTCCAGCCCCTTCTCCTTGAGCAACTGGATGACGCGAGGAAACAGGGTCATGTGCGCGCCCGACAGGATGGACAGGCCGATGGCGTCCACGTCCTCCTGCAGCGCCGCCTCCACGATCATCTCCGGCGTCTGGCGCAGGCCGGTGTAGATGACCTCCATGCCGGCGTCGCGCAGGGCGCGTGCGATGACCTTCGCCCCGCGGTCGTGGCCGTCCAGGCCAGGCTTGGCAATCAGGATGCGAATCTTTTCCTCAGTCATGATGTCCTCCAAGAAAGCGTTCAGCCATTGGCCCTTGGCCTTTAGCCTTTGGCCTTGGGCGGTTGGTCCTTTTCGTCCCGCAGGGTTTGATGAAAGGATACAAGCATCTTTTTGACCGTGTAGAGTTCTCCAATGAGCCGCTCGTGGGCTGCATCGTCAAGGAAGCCGAGGTCGCGCGCCAGGAGCAGGTGGTATTCCGCTTCGCTGGCAGAGCCCATCGCAATCTGGACAAAACGCGCCTTTTCCGCTCAGACGTAGACGATCGGGGTTTCCGAGTGATCCGTGACCTCATCTGTGCGGTGCCATCTACCTTATGCGACGGCGAAACTTGCAAGGAAACGCCGGATGGATATCCGGATCCATCTCGAATAGGTCTCCGGCATCAACTTCCTCCCAACCGTCACTCTTGAGCGCTTGGCATAGGTGCTGGAAAGCCTGGAGGCACTCAACGCTCTCGATCTCCGGGCCTCCAGAGTTTCGTACCCACACCTGTGGACCCACGTATTGACGGCCTTGTGAAGTCACCTTGGCATAGTACCGTAATTTGACGCCAGGCGCACCCGTATAGTCGCGAGGGTCACGACATATTATGCAGGTCTCCCATTCCGGTTGGCTCATGTTATCCTCCCTTGTAGTTGTTTCTGGTTCGCTCTGAATCATGGTAGAACAACAAGGTTCATCTGCGTCGTGGGTGTCTCTACGGCGAGATCTAGAAGAACACTGGCTCCCGATACTCTCCGAAGACCTTGCGGAATACGTCGCAGATTTCGCCCAGGGTGGCGTACTCGCGCACCGCCTCTATGATGAACGGCATCAGGTTCTGCGTGCCGCGCGCGGCTTCCTCCAGCGCGGCCAATTTCTGGCTCACGGCCTCGTTGTCCCGTTCGGCCCGCACCCGCTGGAGCCGAGCGATCTGCCGCCGCTCGCCCTCCCTGTCCATTTCCAGCAGCGGAATCTCCAGCGGCTCCTCGGCTACGTACTCGTTGACGCCCACCACAACCCGCGCCTTGGTGTCAATCTCGCGCTGGTAGCGGTAGGCCGACTCCGCGATCTGCCGCTGGAAGTAGCCCTTCTCAATGGCGGGCAGGACGCCGCCCAGGGCCTCAATCTCGCGGAAGTAGCGGTTGGCCTCCTCCTCCATGCGGTTGGTCAGCGCCTCTACGAAGAAACTGCCCGCCAGCGGGTCCACCGTGTTGACCACGCCCGACTCGTGGGCGATGATCTGCTGGGTGCGCAGGGCGATGGTAACGGCCTTCTCGGAGGGCAGGGCCAGCGCCTCGTCCATGCTGTTGGTGTGGAGCGATTGCGTCCCGCCCAGCACCGCCGACAGCGCCTCCAGCGCCGTGCGGACGATGTTGTTCTCGGGCTGCTGGGCCGTGAGGCTGCACCCCGCCGTCTGGGTGTGGAACCGCAGCCACCAGGAGCGGGGATTCTTGGCGCCGAACTTGTCGCGCATGACCTTGGCCCAGATGCGCCGCGCCGCGCGGTACTTGGCGATCTCCTCAAAGAAGTCCATGTGCGCGTTGAAGAAGAAGGACAGACGCGGCGCGAACTCGTCCACGTCCAGCCCGCGCTGCATCGCCCACTCCACGTAGGTCATGCCGTCGGCCAGAGTGAAGGCCAACTCCTGCGCCGCCGTGGCCCCCGCCTCGCGGATGTGGTAGCCGCTGATGGAGATGGTGTTCCACTTCGGGACGTACTTGCTGCCGAACTCTATGGTGTCCACGATGAGCCGCATGGACGGCTTGGGCGGGAACAGGAACTCCTTCTGGGCGATGTACTCCTTCAGGATGTCATTCTGGATGGTGCCGCCCAGTTGCTCCATCTTCCAGCCCTGCTTCTCGGCGGCCACCAGATACATGGCCCAGATGACGGCGGCGGGCGCGTTGATGGTCATGGACGTGGTGATCTCGCCCATGGGGATGCCGTCAAACAGGATTTCCATGTCGGCGAGGGACGACACGGCTACGCCGCACTTGCCGAACTCGCCCGCGGCTTCGGGTGCGTCGGTGTCGTACCCGTACAGGGTGGGCATGTCAAAGGCGACGGAAAGCCCTGTCTCGCCGTGCTTCAGCAGGTACTTGAACCGCGCGTTGGTCTCCTCGGCGGTGCCGAACCCCGCGAACATGCGCATGGTCCACGGGCGGCTGCGGTACATGGTGGGGTGGACGCCGCGGGTGAAGGGGAACTCGCCTGGCCACCCGATGTCGCGGTTGAAGTCCACGTCGGCGATGTCGGCGGGCGTGTACAGGCGCTGCACCGTCTCGCCCGAGACGGTGATGAACTTGTCGCGGCATTCGGGCAGGCGCTTCAGGGAGTTCTTCAACGTCGTTTCCTCCCACCGTTTGCGGTCGGCGGCAATCGCTTCAAGTTGCTTCTTGTCAAACATGTGCTCCCTCCGATCTTGCCATCAGCAGTCAGCCGTCAGCGGTCAGCAATCAGCAATCAGCGGTCAGCCGTCAGCAGTCAGCCTTTGGGTCATCGCTCTGTGGTGGCTGCGTGGGGCTGGTCAGGAATCGCATCCAGCGCACTTCCCTTATCCTCCCTGAGCGTTTGCATGAATGAAGTCAACATGCGCTTCACCTCTGTAACTTTCGCAACGAGCCGTTCATAGTCGGGAACGGCGAGATAGCCCAGGTCGCGGGCGAGGAGAAGATGGTACTCTGTCTCGCATGCCGAAGCCATCGCAATCTGGAGAAAGCGGGCCAGTTCGGCGCCGCCAGCCCTCCCACACCCCTCGGCGATATTGGCAGGGATGGATGCGCAGGAACGGCGTATCTGCCCTGTGAGGCCGTACACCTCCGCCTTCGGGAAATCGCTCGTTGCGCGATAGACATCCAGGACGAGTTCATGTGCCTTGTGCCACACCTTGAGTGTCCTGAAATCCTTCATTATCCTACTCCCACTCACTGCACCTGGCTATAAGCGCAACCCTGCGTGCGACCGCTAACCGCTGACTGCTGATCGCTGACCGCTGACTGCTGACTGCTGACCGCTAATACTCTATCCCCCTCCGCGCCTGCACCCCCTCCGCATACGGGTGCTTGATGTCCAGCATCTCGGTTACCAAATCGGCGCGGCGGACGATTTCAGGGTGCGCGTTGCGGCCCGTCAGCACCAACTCCATCGTCGGCGGCTTCGCGTCCAGCAGGCGCAGGACCTCGTCCAGCGCGATGAGTCCGAAGTCCAGCGCGACGTTGACCTCGTCCAGAATCAGGATGTCGCACTCGCCGCGTGCCATGGCATCGGCGGCGGCCTGCAAGGCGTCGTGGGCCATGCGGATGTCGGCGGGGTCGGGGTTGTTCCGGTCCACGAACTCGGCCCGCCCGAACTGCCGCAACTCCACGCCCGGCAGGTTCTTCACGGCCCGGAGTTCCCCGTAGTTGGGCCAGCCCTTCATGAACTGGATGATGAGCACCCGCAGGCCGTGTCCCGACGCCCGCACGGCCAGCCCCAGCGCCGCTGTCGTCTTCCCCTTCCCGTTGCCCGTATAGACTTGCACCAGCCCTTGCTGCAATGGCATGGCGACCTCCTGGCTGTCAGCGGTCAGCAATCAGCAATCAGCAATCAGCAATCAGCGGTCAGCATTCAGCGGTCAGTGGTCAGCAGGCTGATGGCTGACGGCTGACTGCTGACTGCTGACCGCTACTTCTTCTCGTAGAACTCAATCAGCACCCCGTGCGTGCTCCTGGGGTGGACGAAGGCGAGCCGTCGCCCGTCGGAGCCGATGCGCGGCGTCTTGTCAATCAACTCGTACCCGCGCGCCTCCAGGTTCCGCAGCGCGGCCTCCACGTCGTCCACCTCAAAGCAGATGTGGTGGATGCCCTCGCCCCGCTTCTCCAGGAACTTGGCGACGCCGCTGGTCTCGGACAAGGGCCGCAGCAGTTCAATCTCGCTTTCGCCCACCGGCAGGCCGACGATCTCCACGCCCTGGTCGGGCACGACGCGGCGGTACTCCACGTGCAGCCCCAGCACGTCGCGGAACAGCGCGAGCGCCGCGTCCAGGTCTTTCACTGCGATTCCCACATGCGCGATTTTGTTCATGACAGTCTCCGTTTCTAGCAATCAGCGGTCAGCATTCAGCGGTCAGTGGTCAGCAGGCTGATGGCTGACCACTGATCGCTGATCGCTCTCTCACCACATCGTCGCCGGCTGGTACTCGCCGAACACCTCCCGCAGCACGCCGCAGATTTCGCCCAGCGTGGCGTAGGCGCGGACGCACTCCAGAATCGTGGGCATGAGCGGCGTGTCGCCCTCGGCCTCGCGCCGCAGTTGGGCCAGCAGCGCCTGCACCCGCTCGTTGTCGCGCTCGGCCCGCACCTGCTGGAGCCGCGCCACCTGCCGGTCGCGCACCTGCGGATCCATCTTCAGCGTCTCAAACGTTACCGGCGTATCGGTTACGAATTCGTTCACCCCCACCACGATTTGCTCGCGGGAGTCCACTGCCTTCTGGTAGCGGTAGGCGCTTTCGTGCAGTTCCCGCTGGATGTAGCCGCTCTCAATCGCCTTCAGGACGCCGCCCATCTTCTCCACGCGGTCTATCAGTTCCCACGCCCGCCGCTCCACCTCGTTGGTCAGGTGCTCCACGTAGTAACTGCCTGCCAGCGGGTCTATCGTGTCGGCGACGCCGCTCTCGTAGGCGATGATCTGCTGGGTGCGCAGCGCGATGGTAACCGACTCCTCCGTGGGCAGGGCCAGCGCCTCATCCCGCGAGTTGGTGTGCAGCGACTGCGTCCCGCCCAGCACGGCCGCCAGCGCCTGCAACGCCACGCGGATGATGTTGTTGTTGGGCTGCTGGGCGGTGAGCGTTACGCCCGACGTCTGCGTGTGGAAGCGCAACATGCACGAGCGCGGGTCTTGCGCGCCGAACCGCTCGCGCATGATCTTGGCCCACATGCGCCGCGCCGCGCGGAACTTGGCCACCTCCTCCAGCAGGTTGTTGTGGCACGCGAAGAAGAACGCCATCTGTCCGGCGAATTCGTCCACGTCCATGCCCGCATCCAGCGCCGCCCGCACGTAGGCCATGGCGTCGCACAGGGTGAAGGCCACCTCCTGCACGGCCGTTGCCCCCGCCTCGCGCATGTGGTAACCGCTCACGGAGATCGTGTTCCACTGGGGCACGCGCTCCTTGCAGAAGCGGAACAGGTCGGTTACCAGGCGCATGGACGGCTGGGGCGGGAAGATGTACGTCCCCCGCGCCACGTACTCCTTCAAGATGTCGTTCTGCACGGTGCCGCGCAGTTTCTCCGACGGCACGCCCTGCTTCTCGGCCACTGCCACGTACATCGCCAGCAGCACCGTCGCGGGCGCGTTGATGGTCATGGACGTGCTCACCTTGTCCAGCGGGATGCCCTCAAACAGGATTTCCATATCCCGCAGCGAACTGATGGCGACGCCCACGCGCCCCACCTCGCCCTCGGCCATGGGGTGGTCCGAGTCGTAGCCGATTTGCGTGGGCAGGTCAAACGCCACCGACAGGCCCGTCTGCCCCTGCTCCAGCAGGTAGCGGTAGCGGCGGTTGGACTCCTCGGCGGTGGCGAACCCCGCGTACTGGCGCATGGTCCAGAGTCGCCCCCGGTACATGGTGGGCTGGACGCCGCGGGTGAAGGGGTATTCGCCCGGGAACCCCAGGTCGCGCTCGTAGTCCACCGGCACGTCCTCGGGCGTGTACAGCCGCTCCACGGGGATGCCGGAGACCGTGGCGAACTCGGCGCGCCGCTCCGGGAATTTCCGGGTCAGCGGCTCTACCGTCTCGCGCTCCCATCGGCGCTTGCTTTCGGTGATTCGGGTCATGGCATACCTCCAGTGGGCCTCGCGGAATAGGGGCCGTTGGCCATTGGCCGTTAGCCTTTGGCCTTGGGCCGCAGGGCCATGAGCGAAAGGCCAACGGCTAATGGCGAATGGCTATTGGCTATAGGCTACTCAATCTCCACCAATACCTGGCCCATCTCCACGTCCTGGCCGGGCCGGGCGTGTACCGCCTTCACCTTGCCGGCCTTGTGGGCGCGGAGTTCGTTCTCCATCTTCATGGCCTCCAGGATGAGCACCACGTCCCCGTCGGCCACGGCATCGCCGGGCTTCACCAGCACGCGCAGCACCTTGCCCGGCATGATGGCCCGGACCGCGTTCGCGTCCTCCACGGATGGCGCTGCGGTCGGCTGTGCCGTCTTGGGCGCGGGGCCGGCCGCAGGGGACTTGGCCGCCTCCGCCTTTCGGAAGGCGTGGGGGATTCCATTCACCAGCACCTGATCGCCCGCGAACTCCACGGTGTAGTTCGTGCCGTTGACCGTGATCTCGCGCCCCTTCACGGCCACTGCGAACGGCCGCCCGTCCACGGTTACCGTGTCGCCGCTGACTTCTACTTCGTAGGTGGTTCCGTCTATGATGAGCGTCGTCTTCCAGGCCACCTGGGGACCTCCTTTGTCCGTACATTGTACTTGACAAACTGTCAAGAGTCTAGTATAATATAGGCAATCCAGTAGTGGAGGTGGATGGCCATTGGCCATCGGGAGAACGCCCGCAAGGGCGTTTCTTCTTGCCTAAGGCAGTAGTTTCCTCCCGTACCCGTCCAACTCGCCTCCACTGCCTCGCAGATACTTGCTATCTCGCAGAATCCCGCTAATCCTGCTGCCGAATGTCTCGCGGCTGTCCCCTGCAAGCCCGTGATGCAGCAACACCTCGCGCTGTGAGGCGTGTGCAATGAGATCCGCGAGTTGCAGGCCCGCGATGTTGTCGCGCCTGGGCTTCACCTTCAGTTCGCGCGAAGTCAGCCGCGCTTGCCACAGGTCGGCACCGATGTAGTCCGTGCCGCGCTCATAGAGCCGCCGGTAGGAATCCTTGAGATTGCCATCCTCTTTGCCGCCGCGACTCTCCACCAGCACGTCGCCTCGTGCCCCCGCATCTTTCAGGAACAGCACATATCTTTCCAGCAACACGGCCAAGCAGTAGTGGTATGGATGATACCGCCACACGCGGTACCGGTCGCGATGGGCCTTCTTGTCCAGAACGGCTGTTACCACGCGATACTCCCACCGCGACAGCGCCGACAGGAGCGCAGCGTTGAATTCTCGCTCCGTTTGCTCATCTCGCAGGGCTTGGAATGGTGGGCGTTTGTTCACCAATTCCTTGCGGTGGAAGATGATCGGCTCATCGGGATCCTGCCCGAAGAAATCCCGCTTGATGTCCTCCATCTCGCGCTGCACGACCCTGGCGTAGTAGCCCGTTTCCAAGATGACGCCCGTGAGCGAGAGGAAACGGTATCGGGGATCGTCCACATGGCTCATGTCGTGGTTGCCCACCTCGTCTATGTACACTCGGTACAGAGCCATGTGCACACCCCTGCCCGCCGTGCCGTGCATCCCTACAACTACAACCCCCTCCAGCCGCTGCCGCCCATGGCGCTCTGCCGCCCCGCGATCTTCCACGGGGAGACCGACATGGCGGGCGCAGCCGCCGCAACCGCGGGCCGTGCCGCCTTCGCGCTCTCCTGCGCCGCCAGCGCCGCCGCGATGGCCGCCACCATCTGCGCCTTGCCGCTCGCGCCCGCCCGCCGCCGCTCTAGGAACGGCTTGGCCACCTGCGGGAACAGGGCGTATGAGATGATGTCCTCCTCGCTCTCGGCCAGGTCGCCGATTTCTGCTTTCGCCTGCTCGTAGCCGGGCGGGATCAGGTCGGCAGGGCGGCAGTCTATCGGCTCCTCGTCGCCGATGGCCAGCCGCTTCACCGCCGGGTCTATCGGTGCGGGCGGCCTCCCGTACAGCCCGCGGATGTAGTTCTTCACCTCCTGCGGGATGACCTTGTACCGCTCGCCTAGGATCACGTTCAGCGTCGCCTGGGTGCCCACGATCTGGCTGGACGGCGTAACCAGCGGCGGATAGCCCAGTTCCGCCCGCACGCGCGGCACCTCGTCCAGCACCTCACGGTACCGATGCTCCGCGCCCTGCTCCCGCAACTGCGCCACCAGGTTGGACAGCATCCCCCCGGGAATCTGGAATCGCAGCACGTCCACGTCCACGCCCACCAGGCCGCTCTCAAACTTGGCGTACTTCTTGCGTATCTGCGCCACGTCCTGGGCGATTTCGGCCAGCAGTCCCAGGTCCAACCCCGTGTCGCGCGGCGTCTCCCGCATGATGCTCACAATCGTCTCCGTGGGCGGCTGGGACGTAACCAGCGCCAGCGACGAGATGGCCGTGTCCACCATATCCACGCCCGCCTCGGCCGCCTTGATGACCGCGCCCGTCGCCATGCCGCTGGTGTAGTGCGTGTGCAACTGCACGGGCAGGGGAATCTCCGCCTTCAGCCGCTTCACCAGTTCGTAGGCTGCGTAGGGCGAGATCAGCCCCGCCATGTCCTTGATGCAGATGGAGTCGGCCCCCATGTCGGCCAACTGCTTCGCCATCTCCACGTAGCCCTCAATGGTGTGCACGGGGCTGATGGTGTAGCAGATGGCGGCTTGCACGTGCCCCCCGACGCGCTTCGTAACCTCCATCGCCCAGCGCATGTTGCGCACGTCGTTCAGCGCGTCAAAGATGCGGAAGATGTCTATGCCGTTCTTCCGCGCCAGGATGATGAACTTCTCCACGATGTCGTCGGGGTAGTGGCGATACCCCACCACGTTCTGCCCGCGCAGTAGCATCTGGAACGGCGTGTTGGGCATGGCCTTGCGCAGGACGCGGATGCGCTCCCACGGGTCCTCGTCCAGGAAGCGCATGGCCGAGTCAAACGTGGCTCCGCCCCACATCTCCACCGAGTGGTAGCCCACCCGCTCCAACTTGGCTGCGAAGGGCAGCATGTCCTCCGTGCGCAACCGCGTCGCCAGCAGCGACTGGTGCGCGTCTCGCAAAACCGTGTCGGTGATGCGAAGGGGTTTGTTCTCCATGAATTGTCTCCTATTCCGCGAACAGTTGGGCCGCCTTGAACATGACCACCAACGCCGACTTGTCGGCCCGCGAGCGGTGGCGTTCGCCTGCCTTGACCACGATGGCCTCGCCTTGCCGCACCAGCACGCTGGGCCCGTCGGCATAGTCAATCCAAATCTCGCCCTCAATCACCAGGTACAGCTCGTCTTTGGCGTGCTCGTGGAACCGATACGCTCCCTCAAAGCGGCTCAGGTAGGCGCAGTAGTCGTCCACCCGTCCCAGCACAGCGTGGGTGAACGGCTGAGCCAGTTCCGCCGCCGCTTCTGCGATACTTCTCTTCCGCTCCGGCATGTTGCCTCCTTGCCCCACACCCTACAGCGGGATGTTCCCGTGCTTCTTCGGCGGGTTGGAATCCCGCTTGTTCTGCAGCATTTCCAGCCCCTCAATCAGGCGCGGGCGGGTCTCGTGCGGCTCTATCACGTCGTCAATGTACCCGCGCGCCGCCGCCACGTAGGGGTTGGCGAACTGCTCACGGTACTGTTTGACCAGGCGCTCGCGCGTCGCCTCTGGGTCGTCCGACTCCTCAATCTCCTTGCGGAAGATGATGTTGACCGCGCCATCCGGCCCCATCACCGCGATTTCGGCGCTGGGCCAGGCGTAGTTCAAATCGCCGCGGATGTGCTTGGAACTCATCACGTCGTAGGCCCCGCCGTAGGCCTTGCGGGTGATGACCGTCAACTTGGGCACCGTCGCCTCGCAGTAGGCGTACAGCAACTTCGCCCCGTTGCGGATGATGCCGCCGTGCTCCTGCGCCACGCCCGGCAGGAACCCGGGCACGTCCACGAAGGTGATGATGGGGATGTTGAAGCAGTCGCAGAAGCGCACAAACCGCGCGCCCTTGATGGACGAGTTGATGTCCAGCACGCCCGCCAGCACCGCTGGCTGCTGCGCCACGATGCCCACCGACCGGCCGCCCAGCCGCGCGAACCCCACGATGATGTTCCTGGCCCAATGCTCCTGCACCTCCAGGAACTCGCCGTTGTCCACCACGCGGCGGATGATTTCCTTCATGTCGTAGGGCTTGGTCGGCGAGTCGGGCACGATGCTGTCCAGTTCGGCGTCCATGCGGTCGGGCGGGTCGTCCGTCGGCACGAAGGGCGGGTCTTCCATGTTGTTCTGCGGGATGTAACTCAGGAGACTGCGGATGAGTTCCATGCAGTGCTGCTCGTTCTCGGCGGCGAAGTGGGCCACGCCGCTGGTGGCATTGTGCACCATGGCGCCGCCCAGTTCCTCGGACGTTACCTCCTCGCGCGTAACGGCCTTGATGACATCCGGCCCGGTGATGTGCATGTAACTGGTGCCCTTGACCATGAGGATGAAGTCGGTCATGGCGGGCGAGTAGACCGCGCCGCCCGCGCACGGCCCCATGATGGCCGATATCTGCGGCACCACACCCGATGCCATCACGTTGCGCTGGAAGACGTAGGCGTAGGCGGCCAGCGACACCACGCCCTCCTGAATCCGCGCCCCGCCCGAATCGTTGAGCCCGATGACCGGCGCGCCGTTCTTCATGGCCATGTCCATGATCTTGCACACCTTCTCGGCGTGCACCTCGCCCAGAGAGCCGCCGAACACGGTGAAGTCCTGCGAGAAGATGTACACCAGCCGCCCGTTGATGGTCCCCCAGCCGGTAACCACGCTGTCGCCGAGGTACTTCTTCTCCTCAATCCCGAACCCCACCGTGCGGTGCGTTACGAACATGTCCAGTTCGCGGAAACTGCCCGGGTCCAGCAGCAGTTCAATCCGCTCGCGGGCGGTCAGCCGGCCCTTGGCGTGCTGGGCGTCAATGCGGGCCTGCCCCCCGCCCAGCCGTGCCTGCTCCCGCATCTTCCGCAATTGCGTGATTCTTGGATCCTCAGCCACGGTCTCCCTCCAAAGCGTATTCGCGCCACGCAGGAACAGTTCGCCCGGCGCGACCCACGTTCAGGGTCGGCCGGGCGTTGCGCTGCGTCATTCCTTCAGCAGGTTGCTGGCGATGACCATCCGCTGCACTTCGCTGGTGCCCTCGTAGATTTCGGTGATCTTGGCGTCGCGGAAGTACCGCTCCACGGGGTACTCCTTCATGTAGCCGTAGCCGCCGTGAATCTGCACGGCCTTGGTGGTTACGAACCCGGCCACCTCCGACGCGAACAGTTTGGCCATGGACGCCTCTTTGGAGAACCGCTCGCCCGCGTCCTTTTTCAGCGCCGCGTTGTACACCAGGAGCCGCGCGGCCTCAATCTGCGTGGCCATGTCGGCCAGCATGAACTGGATGGCCTGGAACTGGCCGATGGGCTGGCCGAACTGCACGCGGGTCTTGGCGTGGGCGATGGCCTTGTCCAGCGCGGCCTGGGCGATGCCCACCGCCTGCGCCCCCACGCCGATGCGCCCCGCGTCCAGCGCCATCATGGCGATCTTGAACCCCTCGCCCTCCTGTCCCAGGCGGTTCGCGACGGGAACCTTGCAGTCCTCAAAGATCAACTCGCACGTGTCCGACGCGCGGATGCCCATCTTGTGCTCGTGCTTGCCCGTGCTGAAGCCGGGCGTGCCCTTCTCCACGATGAAGCAGGAGATGCCACGATGCCCCTTGCTCTTGTCGGTCATGGCGAACAGCAGCACGATGTCCGCGAACCCGCCGTTGGTGATGAAATGCTTGGTGCCGTTGATGACGTAGTGATCGCCCTGCAGGACGGCGGTCGTCTGCTGGGCGGCGGCGTCGGTGCCCGCTCCCGGCTCGGTCAGGGCGAAGGCGCCGATCTTGTCTCCCGCAGCCAGCGGGCGCAGGTACTTGTCCTTCTGCTCGTCGGTGCCGAACTTCAGCAGGATGTAGTTGACCAGCGAGTTCTGCACGGCCATGACGATGGCCGTGGCCGCGCACGCCTTGGAGATTTCCTCTATGGCGATGCAGTAGGAGACCGTGTCCATGCCCGCCCCGCCGTATTCCTCCGGCGTGGTCAGCCCCAGGAAGCCCAGTTCCGCCATCTTGCGGATGTTGGCAAAGGGGACTTCGCCTTTCTCGTCCATTTCGGCGGCGATGGGCGCCACCTCTTTCTCGGCAAACTCCCGCGCCATCTTGCGGATCATTTCCTGCTCTTCGGTGAGTTTCAGGTCCATGGTTTGCCTCCTTTGTGTGTTTTGAGCGATTAGCCATCAGCGGTCAGCAGTCAGCAATCAGCGGTCAGCGGTGAGCGAACAGCGGCCCGACATCTGCGCTGAAGGCTGAAGGCTGAATGCTGATGGCTATGAGTAGTTGTAAAACCCCTTGCCCGTCTTGCGGCCCAGGTGCCCGGCGGCCACCATCTTGCGCAGCAACGGGCACGGCCGGTACTTGGAGTCGCCCAGCCCCTTGTACAGCACCTCCATGATGTTCAGGCAGATGTCCAGGCCGATGAGGTCCGCCAGCGCCAGCGGCCCCATGGGGTGGTTCATCCCCAGGCGCATCACCGTGTCAATGGCCTCGGGCTTGGCCACGCCCTCCATGACGCAGTAGATGGCCTCGTTGATCATGGGCATCAGCACGCGGTTGGAGACGAAGCCGGGATAGTCGTTGACCTCCACGGGCGTCTTGCCCAGGTTCCGGGCCAACTCCTCGGTGATGGCGTAGGTCTCGTCCGACGTGGCGAGGCCGCGGATGATCTCCACCAACTGCATCAGCGGCACCGGGTTCATGAAGTGCATCCCGATGACCTTGTCGGGCCGCTTGGTGGCGGCGGCGATTTCGGTGATGGAGATGGACGAGGTGTTGGTCGCCAGGATGACCTCGGGCGCGCACAGGCCGTCCAACTGGGCGAAGACCTTCCGCTTCACGTCCACGTTCTCCACCACCGCCTCCACGACGAAGTGGGCGGTGGCGGCGTCTTCCACCTTCAACGTGGGCCGGATACGCGAAAGGGCAGCGTCGCGGTCTTCGGGGGTCAGTTTCCCCTTCTCCACGAATTTGGCGAGCGACTTTTCAATCGCCGCCATGCCCCGCTTCAACTGCCCTTCGTCAATCTCCACAAGGGTTACCGAGTATCCCGCCTGGGCGAAGGTTTGGGCGATGCCGTTCCCCATGGTCCCTGCGCCGATTACGGCTACCTCTGTGATCGCCATTGGTCGTTCACCTCCTTTGGTGTGAGTTTGGGAAGCCGCAACAATTCAGCCTATCGCTTTCTCCCTCTGGAGCGCATGCTCTCCATGTATATGTACACAGGGTACATCTCATTCGTGAACCTGTAGGAACCGCGGCCCGCTTCTGGATCCTGCTCTATTACCTGCAATGCCCGCATCTTCTGCAGGAAGTTGTGAAGAACCTTTTTCTCATCGGATGTAAGCGCTGCTTCCAAATCCCTTTTCGTGAAGTCGCGGCGAATGGGCTGCTGTTCTCCGAGTTTGCGAAGAATGGAGATGTACCTAGTGCTCCTGATCGCTCTGTAGACCCTGGGGTCAAGGTACTTTCTTCCGATACTCTCCGCCGCGTTGATAATACCCATTGCGGCATCCTCGGGGGTTACTGTGTTGTCCTTGGTAACCCAGAACACCGCATCGCCTATTTCATGCATGAAGATGGGGAGGCCGCTGGAATATCGTACCAAAGAGGCCAAGGCGTCGGGTTCAACGGTCATGTTGACCTTCTCAAAAGCCCTCTGGAAGAAGTCGCGTACCTCCGCGTCGGACAGTTTGGCAATGTCAACCACCCTAAAAACCCGCATGAGAGAGGGTTGATGACTGCTCAGCGCATCTCGGATGGCGGGAATACCTGTGGGCATTACCAGGACTGGGTAACTCTTGTAGTGCGTGGCCGCATAGTCTACAAAACTCTTGTACCAGTTCGCAAAATCGGGCCTTCTCGCCAAGCCGTTTATGTCGTCCAGGACAATGAAGATGCCCTTTCTTTCGTCGCGAATCTTCTCGCTGACATTCCACAGCGCTTCAGGAAAACTGCGCACGAGTTCTGTGAGGTCCTCTTTGGGAGGATCAAAGCGGACCGAAATGCCGAACAAGTCTATCTGTGTTACATACTTCCCAAAGAAGCCGGAAACCCGCTCGTACCACCTGTGGGCCTTGGCTTCCTTGAGGATCGCCTCAAATATACATCGCACGAATTCGTCCAAGGTTTCTACATGTCCGAGGAAGACGTGGACACCCAACACGTTCTCCCTGCTCGCAACCAACTGTCGCAGGTACGCGGCCAGCGAACTCTTGCCTATCCCTCGTTCGCCTGTCAGGAACACGTTCTCTTGCTTTCCCGACGTCGTTGCTCTGACATACCTGAGGATTTCTTCTATCTGCTCTTGACGGCCAACAAACAATTCAACCGGTACCGGACTTCCCGGCCTGAATGGGCTGTCACCTTTCATCAATTCCACCTCCGCGTTCTACCGCTCGCCCCCAAGCGCCGGTGCGCAGACCCGTTCCCGTGCAGACAACCGGAAGCGCGATGAGCGCAAAACGACGCCTCAAGTCAGCGCCTTCGCGAACACCTTCTGCGTCTTCACCTGCGCGTACCCGATGCGCTCGTAGAAGGCATGGGCCTCAGCGCGGATGACGTTGGAGCGCAGGCGCACGGCGCCCAGCCCCATGTCCCGCGCCCAAGCCTCCGCCCGCTCCATGAGCGCGCGTCCGATGCCGCGTCCGCGGTGCGCTTCGTCCACCACCAGGCCGCCGATTTCGGCGTGGGCGGGGGATTCCAGCGCGGCGACCGCGTACACGTGCACCCAGCCCACGACATTCCCCTCGGCCTCGGCCACGAACACCCCATGGTCGGGCCGCCGGCCGATGGCGCGCAGCCGCTTCAGCATGGCCTCCGCATCCGTCGGGTAGCCCAGTTGTTCCGACAGCGTCGCGATGCGCTCTGCATCGCCCTCGCCTGCGGCGCGTATGGCAAAACCGGTGGCCGTGCCAATCGCCTGCATCAGCGCTCGTACACCGCGCCCGTCGGGTGCACCGTAACGAACCACGACCCGACCGGTCCCACCACGCTCACGTCAAACACCGGAATCGGGCCCAGTACCCAGTTGACCTCCGCGTGCCAGTCTCCCGACTCGTACAGCCGTGCGTCCGAGCCGGGCGCGGCCTCGGGCTTGGCCCCTTCCTTCCAGGTCAGGCTCGCTGGAATCTTGTCGGCGTAGGTCTTCTGCAGGTAACCGATGGCCAGGTCGCGGGCCTCTTCGGGCGATCCGAGCGGGGGTTCGCCCTCTTTCCACTCCACGTAGCCAACCTCCCGCACCTCGCCAGACAGGAACACGACGGCATCCCACAGGACGCGCTTTCCCTGCGGATAGGCCCACAGGCTAACCGGATACCCTTCCTGCGGCTCCGCCCACCAGAGGATGATGGTTACCGGTGGGTTGGGCGTGTCGTAGCGCGTGTACCCGCGAGTGCCCGGCACCGCCTGCCACGAGAGAAATTGCGGCAGGCCCAGTTGCGGGTGTTCTTTGATGATGGCGTGCGTAATATATGAGCGCAGTTCGCTCGCCTGGGCCGCATTCGGCGCAGGCGGCATCGCGCGAGCCGTCTCGCTCTTGGGCAGTTCTTTGAACGCCAGCACCTGGATGACCCGATCTACCGCCGGCTCTACGGTCGTGATGTGGCGCTTGATGTAGGTGGGATAGCCCTTCTCCTCATCAAACTTGGCCTCTTTGACCCCCGGCTCCTGCACCCACTCAATCAGGCCGGGGACGGTGTAGGTCTTGGCCGACGTGGCGTCCAGCGGTTCGGGTGCGGCGTTCGGGTCGTCAACGTTGCGAACCCAGGTGGCGTCCAGCACCTCACCATCGCGAACCAGGACCGTGGCGCGGGACTTGCTGGTGGGGTCTTCGTCCAGCACGGTGATGCGGTAGTTGGTGATGCCGGTCGCTTCCCACTTCGCCAGGGCGGATTCGGCAGCCTTGGTGAACTTGGAGCCCCCTCCGCCGCCCCCGCAGGCGCTGAGGGCAAGGACCAATACAAGCAGGACGTAGACGAAGCGGCGCAGTTTCATACTCTCCTCCTCCCCCAAAACAATGTCAGTGAAGGATATGTGTTCCCTAACAACAGCGTCGCTATCGTTGCGTTGCGGCTACGGTGCCATGCGTACCGCTGTGCGACGGGTGCCCAGGGCGCACGAGGCGCGCCCACACATCATTATATCCAGAAACCCCGTCCGTGTCCAGTGCCTAGCGGCAGCCAGGGCCAGTGCGACAGGGCCGACGGGGCGCGACCTCAGGCCAGCGCCATGGCGCCGACGGATTCGCCCGTGTGGATGCGGCGGATGACCTCGCCCAACAACGGCGCGACCGACAGCACCTTCAGGTGCGGCATTTGCTTCTCCGGCGGGATGAGGACCGTGTCGGTAACCACGATCTCGGCGAAGCCCAGCGCCGAGAGCCGTTCCACCGCCGGCGGCGAGAAAACGCCGTGGGTCGCGCATGCGTAAATCTCCTGCGCTCCGCGCTTGCGCAGAATCTCAAAGGCCCCGGCCAGCGACCCGCCTGTGTCAATCTCATCGTCCACGATGATGGCGTTCTTGCCGCGCACCCGCCCGATGAGGTTCAGCACCCGCGCGGTTGGCCTGTTCTCCACGCGCCGCTTTTCAATGACGGCCAGCGGCGCATCCAGCGCCTGGGCGAAGTTGCGCGCCCGCTTGGTCGCCCCGACGTCCGGCGCCACGATGACCGGATTCGCGATGCCTTTCTCCCGGAAGTACCGCACCAGCAGGGGCATGGCCGTCATCTCGTCCACGGGGATGCTGAAGAACCCCTGAATCTGACCGGCGTGCAGGTCCACGGTCAGCACGCGGTTGGCCCCGGCCACGGTGATCATGTCGGCGATGAGGCGCGCGGTGATGGGAACGCGGGGCTGGTCCTTCTTGTCGGTGCGCCCGTAGCCGTAGTAGGGGATGACGGCGGTGATGCGCCCGGCCGAGGCCCGCTTCAGCGTGTCTATCATGATGAGCAGTTCCATGATGCTGCGGTTCACCGGCGAACATGTCGGCTGGATGAGGAACACGTCCTGGGCACGGACGCTCTTCTTGAGGCGCACGAAGATGTTCTCGTTGGGGAACTCAAAAATCTCCGCCTCGTCCAGGGGGACTTTCAGGTACTCCGAGATGCGCTGGGCCAGGGGCATGTTGGCCCGCCCGCTGAACAGGCGCATCGTCCCATACATAGGTTCTTCGTGGTACATGGGTTCCTCGGCGCACGGTGTCCCAGGAAGCATGGACATGGCTCACCCCTCCTCATCGTCCGCTCGCTGCTGCGCGGAACTCATGGGCCAGCACGCTCATGATGTACTGATCCTTGTACCGGCCACGGCGATACGTGGCGTCCCGCAGCGTCCCTTCCTTCACGAAGCCACACTTCTCATAACACCGAATGGCCCGCGGGTTGTCAGCATCCACCCGCAAGTATACGCGATGCAGGTTCATCTCCTCAAATGCGAACTTGAGGAGCGTGAGGATAGCCTCGGTGCCGTAGCCCTGATTCCAGCGATCCTTCTCGCCGATGAGGATGCCCAGTTCGGCGTTGCGGTCCAGGTAGTGGATTCGGTGCAGGCCGATGTTGCCGATGTGTTCGCCCTCGGCCGTCTCTATGGCAAACGACCGGTCGCCGTCGCCGCTGGATGCCTGCAGAAGCCACTTGCGTTCGTCGTGGGTGGAGATGGGAAAGCGCGCGGTGAGGTGCTCAGTAACTTCGGGATCGTTGATCCAGCGATAGCACCGCTCCAGGTCGCTCTCTTCCAGGGCACGCAGCCGGACTCTCTGTCCTACGATCATCTTCTCACTCCTACTACTTGACCACAGAGAAAATTGTCCGTTGTCATTGCGAGCGAAGCGAAGTCATCCAGTTGGCCCACGTGCGACGCACCTCCGAGGTGCGTCGCACGTGCCTTCTCACGTCATCGTAAGCGACGCCTCTCGGTTGACGAGATTCTTCGGCGCTCCGCGCCTCAGAATGACAGTCTGCCGAGATTGCTTCGGGCGCCGAGCGCCCTCGCAATGACATACTTTCAGGCATCAAGGTGATGAAGAACCACACTCGTCCTGCGCTCACCGCCAGGATTTGCCCATCAGCGCCGTGAAATCGCGGATGTGCCCGAAATGGGGTTCCGGCAGCACCGCCGCCCGGAACGCCTGCTTCCAGGTCTCTATGTACGACTTCGGAAACGGGAGCCGATCCATGGCCCGGCACGTGCGCTCCACGTCATACGGGACCGCCTTCAGCGTCAGCCGCCCGCCCTGGAGCACCGCATAGCACGCTCCGGGCTTGCCCAGGCGCGGCTCGCCGGCGCTCCCGGGGTTCACGAAACGCCGCCCCGCCCGCCGCAGTTGGAACTGAACGTGCGAGTGGCCGAACAGGATTACCGGCTCCGGGTACCGTTCGGCCAGCATCGTCCACACCTCCCGCGGGCTGTCCGGCCATATCCTTCCGCCCAGGGCATGGGGAATCTCTCCATGCATCAGGCGCAGGCTCACGCCATCCCGCTCCACGGCGCGCGTCTCCTCAAACCCGGCCAGGAACCGAAGGTTGCGCTCCGAAATCTGCTCCCGCGTCCAGTCCAGCCACGCCACGAACAGGTCGTCGGGATTGGCCTCCTCCTTTGGCGCGACCATGTATCGGTCGTGGTTGCCCATCAGGAAAATGCCCTTGAGTTCTGCCAGCATGGACAGGGTCTCGTCGGGTTCAGGCCCCACGCCTACCGCGTCGCCGAGGAAAAGCACCTCGTCCCACGTGCGTTCGGCGTTCAGAATGGCTTCCAGGGCCGCCGGTTTGGCGTGAATGTCGGCAATGATGAGTGATTTCATAGGCGCTGACGGTTTGGTTTCTGACAGATGCGGCACAAGCGGATGGCGTGCGTATTATAGCAGGTTCTTGCCAAAAAGAAAAAGGCCCGCGCGGGGCGGGGGTGCATTTCAGTTTGGGGGCAAGACTGCTGCAATGGGCAGTCTCTTTCGCCGCCTGACGTAGGGCGATGGGGCTGCTTGACCTCACCTAACCCCTCCCACACCCTCCCCTTTCCTCTC
>JADBJK010000087.1 GCA_014874485.1 Chloroflexota bacterium | reverse complement strand
ATCTACCCGGATATCCGGGTCCTCCGCTTCGGCGGCAGTTTTCCCTGGGACGAGGACCCAGACAGGCACTACCTCTGTTGCCCTGACCCCAATAACCCCGTGGTCGTGGAGATCGCCCGCCTGAGCGAGTGAGTGCTGTGGTAACATTGGACTTGGAATTGCAGGTCGGCGTGGCCAAGGTGTCCAAGTATGCCGTGGCGGAGAGCGGCGATACCCTGGAGATGATCGAGAGACCCCACGGTGGGCTCTCCCTCGTCCTGGCCGATGGGCAGCGCAGCGGCAAATCGGCCAAACGCGTCAGCAACCTGGTGGTGCGCAAGGCCATCTCCCTCCTGGCCGAAGGCGTGCGCGACGGAGCCGCTGCTCGCGCTGCCCACGACTACCTGCGCACTCACTACGAGGCGAGAGTCTCGGCCACACTCAACATCGTCTCGGTGGACCTGGTAACCCGTACCATCGTCCTCTCCCGCAACAGCCACTGCCCGGCCTACGTCTGGTCTCGGGGTCAGATGCATGTCTTGGACGAACCCAGCCAACCCATCGGCATCTACCCTCGCACTCGACCGGTCATCACCGAGTTGGAGATCGTGGCCCCCACCTATGCGGTGGTCTTCACCGATGGTGTGCTGGACGCCGGCAGCCGGGAGGGGAAATCCCTGGACGTGGTCGCGCTGATCGAGGAGTTCGCCCCCAGTGGCGGGGCGGCTCAGGCTCTGGCCGACGAGATCCTGCGGCGTTGTTTGGAGTTGGACCGAGGTCGCCCGGTAGATGACACCAGCGTCTTGGTGCTGGCGGTCTTGCCGCGCACCTCAACGGACGAGGCGCGGCGCATGACGGTACGTTTCCCGATGTGAAGGCGCCTCGAAGCATCTGGGCGGTGGGCGAGTGGTGAGTGAGGAGCGGGGAACGAAGCCGCGCCGGCCGCGCATCGCGGTGGTGGGCGTGTGTGGTGCGGGCAAGACAACCCTTTTGCGCCGGTTGGAGGCTCTGGGCTACGAGGTGCGCGAGCCGGCACAGGAGCACTCCGGCGTCCATGATCTGTGGCGGCGGCTGACCAAAGCCGACATCCTGATTTACCTGGGGGCGCGGCTGGACACCGTGCGCGCACGCGGGCGACCCGATTGGCCGGACTGGTTGTACGCCAAACAACTGGAGCGCGTGGCCTATTCCCGCCAGCACGCTGACATCTGCGTGGAGACCGACGACCTGACGCCGGAGGAGGTATTCGCGCGGGTGAGGACAGCGCTGGTGGCGCTGGTGGGCGAGCCGGGTATGTAGCCGCCAAGGCACCTGAGAAAACTCACCGCTGAGGGCGCAGAGTTCGTGGAGGCTTTGTCACCACTTCTCAGCAGTCTGATGGGCGTTGCTAATGCAGGAACTGGGTGAATAAGTACACGAGGCCGGTGTGGATCAGCGTGCTGAGGAGGAGGATGACCCAGAAGTCGAGGTGTCGCACTTTGTGCCGGAAGATGAACATGCCGGCCCAACCTCCCAGGAAGCCCCCCACCAGAGCCAGCACGTGTAATACTATCTCCGGCGCACGCAAGCCACCACGTACGGCCTGGAACTTGTCGAAGCCGTAGAGGAAGAACGTCGCCCCACTCCAGGCCGCCAGCCAGGCGGCGTAGGAGTGCCCGTTGGTGGCGAGATAGAAAATAACGTACAGGATACCTGCTATCACCGCGGCGATGGTGGCGAAGATGGCCTTGGGATCTGCTCGGCCTTCAGGGCGATGGGGTTCACACTCTCGAGTCATGGGTTCGCACCTTTCTTGGCTGGGGATATTATAACACGTCCTCTATGCCGTCGCAACTGAGGTTGGAGAGGCGTGGCACGCAGGAATATGGGTCGTTGACATGCGTTTCGGCTCGCCTTACAATCCAACTGCAGTCGCTGCTTGCGCGCATCGCCGCCACCGACCGGCTGATTGACCTGATCGTGTACCGGCTGTACGGGCTGACGGAGGAAGAGGTGGCGGTGGTGGAGGGGTTGGCAACGGACGTGGAAACGGACAAGCGGACGTAGGACAAGTTGTCAACTTGTCGTACTATCTGCGGGGGCAGATGATGGCCGAACGATTCAAACTCACGGTGTGGGGCGGGAGCGGTGTCGCCACGCCCGAACTCATTGATGCGTTGCGCCAGGAGATGGGCGACCTGGCCATTAACGTCGTGTTGTGGGGGCGCAACAGGCGGAACCTCGAACTGGTCGGCGGCGTCTGCCGGCGCATGGCAGAGGCCAGTGGCCGGGACCTGGGCGTGAGTTGGACCACCGACTTGGATGAGGCAGCCGATGGTGCCCATTACGTGCTGAACCAAATCCGCGTCGGCGGGATGAGAGGGCGCGCCTTCGACGAGACCTTCCCCCGCGATTTCGGCATCCCCGGCGAAGAGACCGTCGGCCCCGGGGGCTTCAGCAACGCCCTGCGTACCATACCGGTGGTGCTGGAGCACTGTCGCCATTTGGAGCAGGTGGCGCCCCAGGCGGTGCTCCTGAACCTGACCAATCCCAGCAGCCTTGTCCAGTACGCGATCACCCATTACACCAAAGTACGCGTCCTCGGCCTCTGCGACGCTCCCGTTACCCTGATGAGGGGTATCGCCGAACTGCTGGGCGTGCCCTACGAGGAGTGCTACTTCGATTACTTCGGCATGCACCACTTCGGCTGGGTCACGGGCGTGCGGTGGAACGGGCAGGACCTGATGCCCAGGGCGCTGGAGCGCGTCGAGGAGTTGCCGAAACTGGAAGTTGAGCCCGAATTGGCGCACGCCATAGGTGCCATCCCCCACCCGTATTTGAAGTATTACCTGCACCCGGACCGCATGTTAGCCAAGACAGCAGGACGCCCTTGCCGGGCCGAGGAGTTGATCACCTGGCAGGAACGCGCCCTGGAATCTTATCGTTACTGGGACTCGGGCGAGAAACCCGCAGTACTGGCGCAGCGCGGCGCAGTATGGTATCGGGAGATCATCGTACCAGTCCTGCTCTCCATGATGCGAGATGATGGGAAAGTGTATGTGGTTAACATAACGAACAACAGTCTCGTCTCCTGGCTGCCGGCGGAGGCGATCGTGGAGGTGCCTTGCATGGTCAGGCGCGCGAGCGCACGTCCTTTGGTGCCTACGGAAGTGCCCCCAGACATCCGGGCTATGATCCAGATGAATTGCGCCTACGAGATGATGGCCGTGGAGGCTATCGTGGAGGGCTCTTACGAGAAAGCGCTGCGGGCTTTGATGTTGAACCCGATGGTGCGGGATTACAGTCAGGCCAAAGGCTTTTTGGACTTCATCTGGCCGGGGAGTGGATCGTCCGGCTAAGTTACCTGTGAGGGCGGCTTTCCTCCCGCCTGCGGGGGCAGGTATGGAAACCTGCCCCTACATAAGCCCCTTGTCTCACGAGTCCGTGGTCTTGAACCCCTCGTACACGCGGATGCCGTCCAATAGGCTCCCAAACCAGATCCTGCCCTCGCCATCCGTGACGATGGCGCGCAATGGGGCCTGCGAGAAGTACTGGCTGTAGTTGTGCCACTTCTCTCCATCGTACATAGCCGCCCCGCCGATGGGGCCGGTGGGGAAATCCGCGCCCACCCATATCTGCCCCCGATGGTCAATGGCCATCACCGTGGCCGTGTTGAAGGGCAGCGTCATATTCGTCATGTTGTAGGTGCGCCAGGCCTGGCCATCGAAGACGCTGACGCCATCGAGTGTGCCACACCAGATTCGCCCCTGGCTGTCAATGACCACCGAGGAAACGGTATCGAACACCAGACCGGAGTTATAGGTGGTGTATGAGGTCCACGCCTCCCCATTCAAGACGCTGAGGCCACCCCACGTGCCGAACCACGTGCGTCCACGATCATCCACCGCTATAGATAGCACCCTGGCCCCAGCCAGACCGGAATTCTCAGGAGTATAGTTGATCCACCGCTGCCCATCGAAGTAACTGGCGCCGTTCTCCGTGCCGAACCAGACTGCGGCCATCGCCTGGCCGGATTGAGCCGAAGATGGCATAGGCGCAATGCATAGCACGTGGTCGTCGATCAGGCTGGAGTTCTGGGTGGTGTAACTCCGCCACTCGCCGCCTTCCAGTACGCTGACGCCGCCATCGGTGCCGAACCACACGCGCCCCGCACTATCAATAGCAACTGCGCGGACGTTGTCGTTGACCAAGCCGGAGTTCGCGGTGGTGTAAACGGCCCAATTGCCATCCCTGAATAGTGCCGCGCCTCGCTCTGTGCCCACCCAGACGCCTCCCTCACGGTCTACAGCCAGGGCACGCACCGCGTTGCTGGGGAGACCGGAGTTGCTCGTGACATAATATTTCCAGTCCTTCATCCACTGCGCGTATTGCAATTGGAAATAGGTGAAGCCGATCAGAAGGGCTAACCCTACCACTGCCACGAAAAGCCAGGTCGTCCAATCAGGAGCGAGGGTGCGCAGCGTGCGAATCACGCTCGTGTGTTGGTCCAGCCACTCCACGCCGCTCATGATCAGCGTGCCGGCGGAGAGGCACAGCGGAGCCCCGACAATCAGGGTGTACTGCGGCCACCTCGTGGGCCACAGGAGGAGCACACCCACGCCAAGCAGCAGCCAGAGCACATAGATGGGTTGGCGGCGACAGAGGAAGGGAATGCCAAGCACGGCCAGCGCGAATATGAGGGTATCCCACGAGAGGAGAAAGACATCGGGGTGCCAGGGGATGGAGTGCGACAGGTAATAGAGTTGCTGCCACCACGGCAGGTGCTGGCGTACCACGTGGGTGCTCTGGGAGTAGGTGGGATGGTAAAGCAGCGACTCGAGCAGACGGCCCATCGGGTCGGCCCAAATCTGCACGTCGAGCACGAAGAAGGTCAGCAGAGCGATGCCGAAGAGCAGTGGCACGACCCAGAGGCGCTGCCGGTAGTGCCAGGCCAGGAATGGGGCCAGGACAAGACCCACAATCAGATAGGGGTACTTGGATGCCGCAGTTACGCCGAGGGCGATGGCAGAGAGAATGAGCCAGCCATTGAGGCTGCTCTTCTGACGCGCGCCTTTCTCGTAGGCCACGATGGCCAGGAGCGATGTGAAGGCAGGAAGGGCTTCCAGGTAAGCCTGGGAGGTGTACTTGATGGTCATAGTGTGGATGGCCAGGAAGAAGCCGGCGATCGGGTTCAATAGGGCCAATAGCGCCACCTGTAGCACGCCGAACGCAAGTGAGATAGCGCGGGCCATCATCAGCCCTTCACGCCCGCCCCCGCGAAGCAAACAGCCAGCGGCGTAGAGCAACTTAACCAGAGGTGGGTGCTCGATGGTGTGGCGATTGGCGATCAGCCTGGACCAATCTCTGGCCTCGATGGCCGAGGCGTACTGGGAAGCAGCCTCCATATAGATTGGCTCGTCGTAATCCACGGGCAGCATCAATACGGCCCGCCAGTGCAGGGTGAGGGCCAGCAGGGCAATGAGCAGGGCGACAAAGTATCTGGACTTCGCTTCTGTCATAAGGGTCAGATTAATTGGAAGCCCGTCTCAACGACGAGAGTATCCATCACTTCAGCGCCAGGCACCAGCCGTCCGTCCTTTTTCACGCTGATATATCTGAGGATGCTGTACAAGACGCGCACGCGAAACTCACCGCTGAGATTGCCAAATTCGTAACGGTCAAACAGATCGCAGGTCTCCCGAACCGTCACCCCAGGGGCGACGGGTTCTGTTCCGCTTAGGTTAGCAGATAAATCGCAGGTGTCTCTCAGTGGAAGGGGATAGCCATCTGGACCTAAGACTTCGATGAAGACCGCCGACGAGAGGGGAAGGAAGATATCGAGGCTCTCACTGGATTCGTTCGTCAGTTGGATGGTCAGTTCGATCGGCCAGCCCTGGCTGTAGGTTTCTTGGTCGAGGCTCGCCTCTAAGCGCAACGTCTCCCTTGAACCGAAGTTGAAGGGGGCCAGTTGGACCACCGGTTGAGGTGGCACAGTAGCCTCTTTGGCAACGATGACTGGCGTTGGCGTGACAGGCCGTGCGCCACCGCAGGAAGTCATCAGTATCAGACAGATTGCGAACAGGAGCAAGCCCGTGCGCTGGGTCTTATGATCTTGACAATTGCGATTGGGTTTCACGGCTCGCCTCCTACTTGAGTTTCACCTGGCGCTTATCTTGTGCATCGAAATCGTCTATTTTCCCGGGGCCAATGCCTTGGCGCATCACGCTGGATGTTCCGGCTGGAGTGTGCGGGATGCCGATGACATGGCCAGCCTCGTGGCGGCTCGTCCTCTTTCGCAACTCGGTCTCCGTTGTTCCGTGTACCTTACCGTCAATGGCATCGTTGCCACTGCCTGCGGGAGCCATGAGATCAAAGACGTTGATCCTACTGGTCAGCGCCCCATCCCCATCGAGATCAGTATTGTTGAAGACGGCCACCAGTTCCTCTTCTCCTGCTCGTGTGGTCTGGTTCCACTTGAACACCTTCCGGACCGTTTCCTCTACCCCGTTCTGTTTCCAAAGATTGTGGATTGCCTCTTCATAGATGGTGGCGGTCCCTTGCCCTGTGTCCAGGGGCGCTACACCGAATATGACCTCGACATCGTGGATGGTCCCGTTCAGCGCAACCATGTCCCCATCTGTGTTGAGGGATTGATAAGTATCTTTTGCCACTTGCAGCGCCGTCCTTATGGTGCCGCCCAAAAACGTCGGGTCTTCGGGCACCTCGATGACTGTGAGACCCAGACTGGTCAAACCCTGCCTGGCGAAATCCTTCTCCGTGGCAGTGGATGAGGTGTTAAAGAACAACTCTTTCTTCGTCGGGTCCATGCGGTAGTGCTTTCCTCTGACTGTGTATCCTTTGTACTCGTCTTCTTTGGTGAATCCATCGCCCTTTTGATCTATCCCCGCCATCTCTTCGTCATCGGCACTATTTGCCTTGTCCGTACCGCCGTTGGTGATTTCCCAGAAGTCGGCAAGGCCATCGTTATCTGAGTCTCTGGGGATCTGCTGCTCATCCCAACTGAGGCCCACGGTGGCTTTCACTTTGGCCACGCCAAAGTAACTGGTGCTCTTGATCTCAATGGATGCTTTGCCTGTAAGAGGGTTGGTTGTAACTGTATGTGCCGAGGTGGTACCATTCCAGGCCCGCCTGGCGGAGTGGCTGGGGGTGTCCGCCGCCTCGGCCTCGGAGGCCGTGAAGCGCCTGGTCCGCGACGGGCTCGTCGTGAACGAGGGCCGGCGCCTGGCGTTCACCGCGGCCGGCCAGCGCCTCGCCGAGGTCCTGGTCCGCCGCCACCGGCTGGTCGAGCACTTCCTGATCCGGATCCTCGGGCTCCCCTGGCACCGCGCCCACGAGGAGGCGGTCCGGTGGGAGAAGGTGGTCTCCGACGAGGTCGAGGCCCGCTTCGTGGAGCTGCTCGGCGATCCCGCCACCTGCCCGCACGGCAACCCCATCCCCGGCGCCGCCAGCCCGGTCGACCTCTCCGGGCTCGTCCGCCTCCGGGACGTCGGGCCGGGCTCCCGCGTCGTCCTCCGTCGCCTCACCGAGGACCTCGAGCTCGACCTCGAGGTGATGCGGTTCCTCGAGGAGAGCGGCCTGATGCCGGGCGCCG
>JADBJK010000024.1 GCA_014874485.1 Chloroflexota bacterium | reverse complement strand
GACATCACGCTGATGCATTCCGTCGCCGACATCAGCGGGGTGAACTCGGTAACGGGGCCGATTTTCGCCAACGCCGCACGCGCCATTGCGGCCATGAGTCGCGCGGCTGCCCCCGTGGCGAAGGCCAAGTCGCAGGTGCTGGCTGCGAGCATGCTCGGCGCGTCCACGCCGCTGGTGGAGCGCATCCGGCAGGCGATGACTTCCCCCGAGAGCGAGGTCATCGCGTTCCACGCGGTCGGCACCGGCGGTCGGGCGATGGAGGAACTCATCGCCCAGGGCCTCATGGACGGCGTGTTTGACGTGAGCCCGACGGAACTGCTGGCCCACCTCGTGGGCGGGCCGTTCAGCGCCGGGCCAGAGCGGATGCGCGCCGCGGGCCAGCGGGGCATCCCGCAGGTCGTGGCCCCGGGCGCGCTGGACTTCATCATTGAAGGCCCGCCGGAGACGCTCCCTGCGCGCTACGCGGGCCGCAAGACGATGCGCCACACGCCGACGATTACCCTGGTGCGCTCGTCGCCCGACGAGATGCGCGCCGCGGCCAGGCTTATTGCCGAGCGCCTGGCCGAGTCGCGCGGGCCGGCCGCGTTGATTCTCCCCCTGCGCGGGTTCAGCGCGTTCTCCACCGAGGGGCAGCCCCTGCACGATGCGGAGGCCGACTGGGCCTTCGTGGACGCCATCCGGCATCACGCCCCGGCCAATGTGGAGGTGGTGGAACTGGATGCGGCGCTGAACGATGCGCCTGTTGCCGAGACGGCCGTGCGCCTGATGCGGGAGATGTGCGGGATGTAGCCGCGTGCGCTTGCCTGTGGCCTGCGATTGCGCTATGCTGAAGCCGGAGGAGAGCCATGACGAGGAAGATTGCGATCATCGGCACGCTGGACACCAAAGGGCCTGAAGTCGCCTACATCCGCGATTTGATTCGCGCCCGCGGGCGGGACACCATTGTCATAGACCCAGGCGTTCTGGGCCGCCCAACGATTCCCGCCGACGTTACGCGGGAGGAGGTGGCCAGGGCGGGGGGCCGCGACCTGCCGTCGCTCATCGCGGCGGGCGACAAGGGCGAGGCCATGCGGGTGATGATTGAGGGCACGACCGCCATCCTGGCGCGCCTGTACGCCGAGGGCGAAGTGGGCGGGGCTATCGCCGTCGGCGGGGGGCAGGGGACGGCCATCGGCGCGACGGCCATGCAGGCGCTCCCCATCGGCGTCCCCAAGGTCATGGTCTCCACCATTGCCAGCGGCCGCAACATCTTTGAGCCGTATGTGGGCACGACCGATATGACACTCATGCACTCGGTGGCCGATATTCTCGGCGTCAACGCGGTAACGCGGCGGGTCTTCGGCAACGCCGCTGCGGCGGTCGTGGCGATGGCCGATGCCAACGAGGCGGTGCAGGATTCGGGCAAGGTACCCATCGGCGTTACGATGCTGGGCCTGACCACGCCGTGCGTGCTGCGCGCCAAGGAGCGCCTGGAGGCGCGGGGCTACGAAATCGTCGGGTTCCACGCCAACGGCACAGGCGGGCGCTGCTTGGAGCGGCTGGTGCGCGAGGGGCTGATCAAGGGGGTGATGGACATCAGCACGCAGGAACTGACCGGGCACGTGTGCCGCGGGTTGTTTGACGCCGGGCCCGAGCGCATGACGGCTGCGGGGGAGTTGGGGCTGCCACTGGTGGCGACGCCCGGTGGCACCGATTACATCGTCCTGGGCCCGCTGTCGTCGCTGTCGGAGGAGCACAGGAAGCGCCCGTTCATTATTCACAATCCCAACATCACGCTGGTGCGGACGGCGCGGGACGAGATGGCGGAGGTGGGGCGGCTGATGGCCCGGCGGCTCAACGCGGCGAAAGGCCCGGCGGCGGTGTTGATTCCCATGGGTGGGTTCAGTTTCTCGGATCGGCCTGGGCATGCGTTCTACGACCCGGAGGCCGACGCGGCGCTGGTGCAGGCGCTGGAGGCGGAACTCAACCCGCGCGTGGAACTCCACAAGATTGACGCGCACGTGAACGACGAGGCTTTCGCCGACGCCGTCGCGGAGAAGATGCGGGCGTTCATGGAGGGGTAGAGCATGGAGGAAGCGTGGCTTCGCGCCGCCGAGGAGTTTGCGCGGGTCTCCAGGCGCGTGTGGGAGCGCGGACTGGTCGCGGGGAGCGGCGGGAACATCAGCCTGCGCGTGCCCGGAACGGCGCTGGTGATGATCAAGCCGAGCGGCATGGCGGCGCTGGACTGCGCACCCGAAGACCTCATCGGGCTGGATTTGGATGGGCGCGTTGCCGTCGGCAAGGGCAAGCCGAGCAAGGACACCAACTTCCACCTGGGCATCTACCGCACGCGGCCGGATGTGCAGGGCATCGTGCACGCCCACGCGCCCTGGGCCATCGCCCTGGGACTTCTGGACTACGCCGAGTTGCCGCTGCTGACGACGCAGGCCGAGGTGAAACTGCGGCGGGTGCCGGTGCTGCCCTTTGCGCCGTCCGAGTCGGATGAGTTGGAGGCGCTGGTGGTCGGGGCCTACGGCGACCCGGACGTGGTAGCGGTGCTGCTGGCGCGGCACGGCCTGGTTGCGGCGGGGCCGACGCTGGCCGCTGCCGAGCAGATTGCGGAGTTGGTGGAGGAGACGGCGCAGATTGCGCTTCTCGTCCGTCTGGCCGGTGGGCGCTGACGCGGACGGCTATTCGCTGTCGTGGCCGGGGAACCAGTCGCGCAGGAACGGGTACTCGCGAACCAGGTGCCTCACGGACTGCTCGCGGGGGCTGGGCTGGCCCACTTCGTAGGACGCCGGAGCGGAGGAATCGGCCTGCACGGCCGCGAGGACCGGGTGCTGCTTGCGCTCGGGCCTCGTCATGCCGACGGACGATAGGATTTCGGCCATTTGCTCCAGGCTCGCTAAGTTGTGGCCGGGGAGGAAGTCGTCTATGAAGGGCAGCGCGGCCACCATGCCCCGCTGGTCGGGCCGGAAGCCCGGCGTGCCCAGCAGGGGGTTGAGCCACACGAGCCGGTAGCAGGAGCGCTGCAGGCGGGCGACCTCGCGGCGCAGGAGGTCAATGTCGCCGCGGTCCCAGCCGTCGCTGATGACCAGCACCACCGCGCCCGAACCCAGAACCCGCCGCGCCCAGCGGAAGTTGAACGCCTTGAGCGCCTCGCCGATGCGCGTCCCGCCCGACCAGTCTGCAACGGCCTTGCCCAGTTCGTTCATGGACTCGTCCACGTCGCGGTGGCGGAGATGGTGCGTGATGCGGGTGAGCCGCGTTCCGAAGACAAAGGCTTCCACCGGCACGTCCTTCAGGCCATGGGTGAGGGCGTGGATGAAGTGCAGGAGCATGCGCGAGTACCGCTCCATGGAGCCGCTGATGTCGCAGAGGATGACCAGCGGGCGCGGGCGATGGACGCGGAGGCGGTAGGCGAGTTTCAGCGGCTCGCCGCCGCGCGCCAGGTTATCGCGCACGATGCTGCGGAGGTTCAGCCGGCCCTTGGGGCCTGCGTGGTACCGACGCGTGCGCCGCTGTCCCAGTTTCCACCCCAGGCTGGCGATGGCGCGCTTGGCCTCCTGGATTTCCTCCCAGGTCATCTCGCCGAAATCCTTGTGCCGCAGGACTTCGGCCGGGCTGTACGTCTGGGTGAACTTCTGGGCCGGGACCAGTTGCTCGCCGTCTTCGCCCTCGGCTGCCAGTTCCGATTGCTCGTAGCGCACGGGGCCGGTGCGCAGGCCGTCGGCGGGGCGTTCGGGCAGGCGGGCGCGCTTCGCCTTGGTGGGCTTTGACGGGTCGCGCTTCTCGGGAGGCTGCATCAGCCCCCAGAAGATTTGAAACGCTTGGTCAAACACGGGCAGGTCCTCGCGGCGGTTGACCAGGAGCGCGCGGGCGGAGTAGTAGAACGAGTCGCGGTCCGTGATGGAGACGTACCCCAGCGCCTTGACCAAGTCCAGCATCTGGCTCAGGCTCACGCTGATGCCCATGAGGCGCAGGACGCGCCCAAACTGGAGGACGTGCGCCAGCAGGTAGCCTCCGCTGGGAATCCCCTCTTCCTCGCCGAGCCACTCGGCCAGGATGTCCTCCGCGTACTCTTCGCTCATCGCCGGTTCCTCGGGCGTTCTGCGGCCACGGAGCGCCGAACGCTAGCCCCCGCAGACGGGTGCTTCATATCCCGCCTCGGGGTTGTATTCGGGCAGGCAGGGGTGAGGCGGGGCCATCTTCTTGTAGTCGGGCTCTTTGCCTTCGCTCTGGATGCGCGCGCGCAGGCGGGCGATCATCTTCTGGACGGGGCCGTTGCGCACGGCTTCAATGTCGTCCTGGTACTTCAGGAGCACGCCCAGGGTGTCGTTGACGATGTCCTCGTCCAGTTCGCGGGCGTCCAGGGTAACGAGGGCTTCGGCCCAGTCCAGCGTCTCGGCGATGCCGGGGACTTTGTACAAATCCATGTGCCGCAGTTCCTGCACCAGGAGCACCAACTGCTGCGCCAGGTGTGAGGTGGCCTCCGGCACCTTCAGCATGACGATTTGGTACTCCTTCTCGGCGGTGGGATAGTCTATCCAGTGGTAGATGCAGCGGCGCTTGAGGGCGTCGTGGATTTCGCGCGTGCGGTTGGACGTGATGATGACGATGGGCGGTTCCTTGGCGCGGATGGTGCCGATTTCGGGGATGGTGATCTGGTAGTCGCTCAGCAGTTCCAGGAGGAACGCCTCAAACTCCGCGTCGGCGCGGTCCAGTTCGTCAATGAGAAGGACGGGCGCGGTGCCGCTCTCGCTCAATTCAAACGCCTGGAGCAAAGGCCGCTTGATGAGGTACTTTTCGCTGAACAGGTCCTGCTCTATGTCGCCGCACTTGCCATCCTGGGCCTCCAGCGCGCGGATGTGCAGGAGTTGCCGCGTGTAGTTCCATTCATAAATGGTGCTGTTGACGTCCAGCCCCTCGTAGCACTGGAGGCGGATAAGCGGGCGGTCCAGCATTTCGGCCAGCGTCTTGGCGATCTGCGTCTTGCCGACGCCGGCCTCGCCTTCCAGCAGCAGCGGCTTGTGCAGCCGCAGCGTGAGGAAGAGCGACGTGGCCAGCGCCTGGTCGGCCACGTAGGCGTGGTCCAGGAGAGCCTGCTGCAAATCCTTGATGGTGTAGAAGTCTTTGGCGGCCATTCTATCCCTCGGTCTTGTATGCGAACGATCTGCCACGCGCTGGGCCTTGCGCCGAGCGCGGTGAAAGAGACGATGCATTCCCTAACGTTAGAATTATACGCCGCAACGCGGAATGCGTCAAGAAAGGTGCAAACGGGCCTTTTCAGAACTTGCGCCAGGTGGGTAGCCGCGCGGGGCTGAACCCCCGCGCTGAAAGGGCGAAGCCCCGATGGGGCTGGGGCGGCGTGCTTGTTCCCACAGGCAGCCCGCAGGGCTTTGTCCGTTCAGCCCGACGGCTTCAGCCTCGGGCGGGGCGGTGGCCGCGCGGGGCTGAACCCCCGCGCTGAAAGGGCGAAGCCCCGATGGGGCTGGGGCGGCGTGCTTGTTCCCACAGGCAGCCCGCAGGGCTTTGTCCGTTCAGCCCGACGGCTTCAGCCTCGGGCGGGGCGGTGGCCGCGCGGGGCTGAACCCCCGCGCTGAAAGGGCGAAGCCCCGATGGGGCTGGGGCGGCGTGCTTGTTCACACGGGCAGCCCGCAGGGCTTTGCCCGTTCAGCCCGACGGCTTCAGCCTCAGGCGGGGCGGGGCGCGGACGCGTTCCCTCGCCCGCGCGGGCCTGTGCCATTTGCGGGTGGGTGCGGGTTGGTATATAATCCGCGCTGGGTTGGGGAAGTGTCGGAACTGGCAGACGAGCGTGACTTAGGATCACGTGGAGCAATCCGTGAGAGTTCAAGTCTCTCCTTCCCCACCTGGGCGGCGCACTCCGACGCCGCATCGTCCGGGCGGAAGTGGCTCAGCGGTAGAGCATCTCCTTGCCAAGGAGAGGGTCGCGGGTTCAAATCCCGTCTTCCGCTCCTCGTCAGGTTCGCCTGCCAGAGCGTCAGGGCTTTGGCGTAGCGGGCGGCCGGTGCTACAATTTGCGCGTTTCAGGTAGGGACGCAACAAGACAGAAGGAGAAGAGGCTTTGAAATTCACCACAGAACCCCTGGAGAACCGCCAGGTTTCGCTCACGATAGAGGTGGAGCCGGAGCGCGTGCAGTCGGAGATGCAGAAGGCTGCGCGGCGGCTCGCGGGTCGGGGGCGTATCCCCGGGTATCGCAAGGGCAAGGCCCCCTACGCTGCCGTTGCCCGTCACTACGGCGAGGAGGCGATCTTTGAGGAGATGCTGGACGGTTTCATGGATCACGCGCTGCGCGAGGCGCTGAAGGAGACGGGGATTCAACCCTACGCGCCCGCCATCTTGAACGAGATCACGCAAGACCCCCTCACGTTGAAACTCACCGTCCCGCTGCCTCCGGAGGTGGACCTCGGCAACTACCGCGAGATTCGCAAGGAGTTCCCCGAAGTTACCGTTTCGGACGAAGAGGTGAACGAGGCCCTAGAGCGCATCCGCCGCGATCAGGGGTCATGGGTGCCCGTGGACAGGCCGGCGGAAGAGGGCGACATGGTCTTCGTAACGTTCACCGGCACCGTGGACGGCGAGACGGTCTTTGAGGAGCCGGAGGATTTTCCGCTCATCGTCGGCGAGTCGTATGGGGAACCGCTCCCAGGCTTCAGCGGGCGATTGGCGGGGGCCAAGCCCGGCGACGACCTGGAGTTCACTCTGACTGCCCCGAACGACCATCCGAAGGAGGAACTGGCCGGCAAGACGTGCGAGTTTCGGGTGCACGTGGTGTCGGTCCGGACGCTGGACATCCCGCCACTGGACGACGACCTGGCCAAGATGGTGGGCGACTACGACACCCTGGACGCGCTCCGGGCGCGGGTGCGCGAGGCCCTGCTGGAGGAGCGCAAGCGTCAGGCCGAAGACCAGTTTGAGGCCGATGTGCTGGACATGATTGTGGCTCAGAGCCGCATTCAGTACCCTCCCGTGGCCCTTGAGGAGGAACTGGATGAGATCATGGAAGACATTGAGTCGCAGTTGGAGCAGCAGGATCGCGACCTGGACTCCTACCTGAACCTGGCCGGGCAGACCCGCGAGCAATTTCGGGAGAGCCTGAAGCCGCGCGCGGAACGGAACTTGCACCGCTCGCTGGTGCTGGCAAAGATTCGCGCTGTCGAGAAGATTGAGGTGGACCCGGACGAGTTTGCGGAGGCCTACGAGCAGGTGCGCGACTACTACTTGCGTGCGGGCGTTCCGGCCCAGGCCTTGGAAGAGACTAACCTTGAGGAGCGTTTTTACGCGCACATGCTGACCGAGAAGGTTCTGGAGCGCGTTCGGCAAATCGCAATGGGCCAGGCTCCCGAAATTCCGGCAGACGATGAGGACATTCAGGACTCGGACGAGGACTGATTCGGAGGCCGCCATGGAAAACCTGATTCCCATGATCATTGAGAACACGGGGCGTGGCGAGCGTGCCTACGACATCTACTCGTTGCTGTTGAAGGAGCGCGTCATCTTCCTGGGCACGCCCATCACCGACCAGGTGGCCAACCTCGTGGTGGCGCAGTTGCTGTACCTGGACCGGGAGGACCCGGACAAGGAGATTTCGCTGTACATCAACTGCCCGGGCGGTGCGGTTTACGCAGGCCTTGCCATCTACGACACGATGCAGCAGGTGCGCGCGCCCATCTCCACCATCGCGGTGGGGTGGACTGCGAGCATGGGGACGGTGTTGCTGGCCGCGGGCACGAAGGGCCGCCGCTACGCGCTGCCCAATGCGACGATTCACATGCACCCCGCCGGCGGTGGGATGCAGGGCTACGCGCCCGATGTGGAGATCGCCGCCAAGGAATTGCTGCGAACGCAGGACCTGTTGCACCGCATCTTGGCCCGGCACACGGGCCAGCCGCTGGAGCGCATCAAGCGGGACTTTGACCGCGACTTCTTCATGGATGCGCACATGGCAAAAGAATACGGGATCGTGGACGAGGTTTTGGTGCCACCGTCTCAGAAGGTGGAAGAGTTCGCGCAAGCCGAGGAGTCCAAAGATGCCTAGACTCAGCCGCGCGGAAGAGGTCTGTTCGTTCTGCCGGCGCAGCCAGCACGAGGTGGATCGGCTTATCGCCGGGCCGGATGGGGTCTATATCTGCAACCACTGCGTGAACCTGTGCCGCGAAATCCTTGAGGCCGAGATGCTCCCGTCCAAGGGCGAGGCGGCCGAGTTCGTGCCCCAGCGCATCCCAAGCCCGCAGGAGATTTACCAGCGCCTGGACGAGTACGTGGTGGGCCAGGAGCGCGCCAAGAAGGTCCTCTCCGTCGCCGTGTACAATCATTACAAGCGCATCGTGTCCGGCGACAAGTGCGACGATGTGGAACTGCAGAAGAGCAACATCCTACTCATCGGCCCCACGGGCTGCGGCAAGACTCTCCTGGCGCAGACGCTGGCGAAGATCTTGGACGTGCCGTTCTGCATCGCCGACGCCACGGCCCTGACCGAGGCCGGCTATGTGGGCGAGGACGTGGAGAACATCCTGTTGCGCCTCATCCAGGCGGCGGACTTTGACCTCGCCAAGGCGTCCAAGGGCATCGTGTACATTGACGAGATTGACAAGATCGCCCGAAAGAGCGGCGACAATCCCTCCATCACCCGCGACGTGTCGGGCGAAGGGGTGCAGCAGGCGCTGCTGAAGATCATTGAGGGGACGGTGGCCAACGTGCCGCCCCAGGGCGGGCGAAAGCACCCCCACCAGGAGTTCATCCAACTGGACACGCGCAACATCCTGTTCATCTGCGGCGGGGCCTTTGACGACCTGGACCGCATCATCGCCGAGCGCATCGGCGTCAAGGGCCAGGTGGGGTTCCCGAAAGGCTCGGAGGCGCGCCGCAGGACCGAATGGACCGCCGCCGAGTTGCTCCGCCAGGTTACGCCGGACGACCTGCTGGCCTACGGCATGATTCCGGAGTTCGTGGGGCGCATGCCCGTTACGGTGAGCGTGGACCCGCTGGACGAGGACGCGCTGGTGGAAGTGCTGACCCGTCCCAAGAACGCCATCGTCAAGCAGTACCAGCGGCTGTTCGCAATGGACAAGGTGGAACTGACGTTCACCGACGGGGCCCTGCGAGCGGCGGCGCGTGAGGCGATGAAGCACAAGACCGGGGCGCGCGGCCTGCGCACGATTATTGAGGAAGCCCTGCTGGATGTGATGTACGAGATTCCTTCGCGGCGCGACGTGCGCAAGGTCGTCGTGAACGAGGACACCATTTGCCAGCGTTCCAAGCCGATTCTCGTAACCCAGTCGGATAGGGGCATCGTGGGTCTGGAAGAGACCGCCTAGTACTGGACCACAGAGAAAATTGCCTGTTGTCATTGCGAGCGAAGCGAAGCAATCTCACGCTCCATTTGTCATGCTGAGCGAAGCGAAGTATCTCGTTTGGCGAGATTCTTCGGCGCTTCGCGCCTCCGTAGGGACAATTCATGAATTGTCCCTACGGGCGTTGTGCGCCCTCGCAATGACAAAAATCCCTATGGTCCAGTATTAGCCCGCTCCGTAGGTGCTTGCCGAAAGGGGTGAAGGGGATAAGCCCTTCATCCCTTTTTGTTAGGAACTGCGCGGGGATGTGCAAGGAGTGAGACACTTGGTGAAAGCAGAGGATGCTCCGACGCCCATGGGGGCGCGGGTGGCGCGGTGGCTTGTCTGGGGCGTGATGCTGGCTGCGCTGGCCCTGGGGGGCTGCGTTCCGCGAGCGGGTGCGCCCACGCCTACGGTCATTGCGTCGCCCGCGCCGAGTCTCACGCCGATCCCGCCGACTGCAACGCCGACGCCCCTCCCCCCGACCGCGACGCCCGACCCGGCGGTGCCCTTCGCCGCGCCCCCGCTGGAACCGCGCGGCCACGCCAGCGTGATGATCCCGTCGGCGATTTCCTATCTGGATGGCCTGGGGGATGCTCCCCGCTATCAGATTGCGGCGTCATTTGACCCGGCGACGATGACCCTGCGCGGCAAAGAGCGCGTGCGCGTGGTCAATCGTGCGGGCGTGGCGCTGGATGAACTCTACTTCCGCCTGTACCCCAACTCGGGCAGGCTGTATGGCCCTGCGCACCTGGAACTGACCCAGGTGGCCGACGACGCGGGCCACGCGCTGAGTTGGTCGGCAGGGGCCGATGCGTCTGTGGTGCGGGTGGCCCTGCCGGTGCGATGGGAGGCCGGCGATGCGCAGGTGCTGACCCTGGAGTGGCAGGCCACCATCCCGGTGGAGGGCGACCGCCCATGGACGCGCGAGCAGGGCTACGGCATCTTCCGCCAGGCGGAGGGGCTGATTGTCCTGGCCGAGTGGTTCCCCCTGCTGGCGGTGTATGAGGACGGGGGCTGGCGGCTTGATGCGGTGCCCGAGTGGGGCGATCCGGTGTACAGCGAGATCGCGTTCTACGAGGTGTGGTTCACCGCGCCGGAAGCGTACACAATTGTGGCGACGGGGGGCGAGGTTGCGTCGGCGCACGTGGGGGGCAGCGTTACCCATGCCTTCCGGTCGGGGCCGGCCCGCGATTTCTTCGTGGCGCTGGGAACCAGCCTGAGCACGGCTACTGCGCGCATCGGCGACGTTACGGTGCGCTCGTATGCGCATCCCGGGCATGGTGCGTCGGGCGCGGAGGCGTTGGCTGCCGGGCGGGATGCGGTAACCGTGTACGGCAATCGTTTCGGGCCCTACCCGTACCGTGAGTTGGACATCGTGGAAGCGCCGCTCATCGGCCTGCTGGGGATGGAATACCCTGGCGTGGTGCTGGTGTCCGATGCGCTGTACACACCCGCCGAGAAGTGGCGGCTGGACATCACCACCGCTCACGAGGTCGCGCACCAGTGGTGGTACGGGGTGGTGGGCAACGACATCCTGCGCGAGCCGTGGCTGGACGAGGCATTGGCCACGTTCTCATCGGGCGTGTACGTGCAGGATATCATGGGCTCGGAGGCGTTCCGGTCGCAGTACGACCAGTGGGTCGCGCGCTACGAGACCGGGCAACGGAACGGGACGGTGGGCGCGGTTACGTGGCCTGTGGGGCGATTCCGCACGAGTTGGGACTACGTTACCACCGTATATTATAAGGGGGCGATTGCCCTCCAGACGCTGCGCACGGACATCGGGGACGACGCCTTTTTCCGGGCGCTGCGCCGCCACTATGAGCAGTCGCGGTTCAAGGTGGCGCGGGGACAGGATTTGCTGGCCCTGCTGGAGCAGGAAGCGGGCCGCGATCTGGACGACTTCTACCGCCGGTGGTTCTTCAGCGAGTGATCATTTCGCGGGCGTCGGCGTGGCGATGTACTGCGGCTTGCCGTGAAGCCACAGGGTGTCGGGCGGGACGTAGGAGCCGTCCGCGCGCGCCAGTGTGAGCAGCAGGTTCGCGCCCTTGAACTGGGGCTGCGGGAAGGGATCGCCCGCCAGCGCCACGACCTGCCCCCGATACGCCGGGCCGTAACTGACCGAGGGCTGGGCGGGGGTCAGGGTGAGCGGCCTGAGGTTGCCCGATTTGTCCTGCTGCACGGCCTGGCCCTGCCACAGGTAGATTTGGCTGGCGACCCCCGCAGGATGGATGAAGTTCAGCACCAGCCCGCCCTCCTTGAGCAGGGCGGTAGGGTGCGTTACCAGCATGACCTCCACCAGCGTGGCCTCGTGCGGGGCCAGCACCAGCCCGCCTTTGTTGACATAAAATCCCATGATGGGGATGTCCTCTATCGTAACGAAGGCCGGCGTCCGGCCGGTGTTGGCTTCCTTGGGGAAGGGCAGCGTGAGGCCGAAGGAGGGCGTGGCCACGGGCAAGGTCGGCCGGGCGGTCGGGGCCGGCGCGGGGGGCGTCGCCGCGGGGGCGCTGCATCCGGCGGCGATCACCGCGCACGCGAGAACGGCCGCCGCGATAGGAACGCAGTACGACGAGCGAGACGTTGGGCTGGATGTCTGCGGCATTGGGTCTCCTGTCCGTCCTATTCGGGCTGTAGGATTTGCGCCGGCACCTTGCACAGGGAGCGGAATCGCTCCGCGTCGGCTTTGGAGCCGACGATGTCGCCGTAGTGCAAGGGGATGGCGAGTTTGGGCTGGATGGCGTTGGCGGCCTGGGCGGCCTCTTCGGCGGTCATGGTGTATTTCCCGCCCACCGGCAGCAGCGCGACGTCGGCCCGAACGGATTGCATCTCGGGCGTCAGGTCGCTATCGCCGGCGATGTAGATGGTGTGCCCGCCGGTCTGGATGACGAAGCCCACGTGTCCGGCGCTCTTGGGGTGGAACTGCTTGCCGATGTTGTACGCGGGGACGGCCTGGATGCCGACGCCCTGCACGGTGATGGTGTCGCCGGGCTTGACCACGTGGACGTCGCCCTTGAGGCCAGTGGCGACGCTCGCGATGGTAACGAACGCCGTGGAATCCTTGCGGATTTTGTCAATGTCGGGCTTGGAGAAGTGGTCGTAGTGGTCGTGGGTGATGAGGATGAGGTCCGCTTTGGGCGCTCCGCCGCGGAGTTTCCACGGGTCCACGTAGATGACCTTGTCAAAGTCCAGGCGCACGGTGGCGTGGCCCAGCCAGTGGATGTGTTCCATCATCGCGCTTCACCTCCCTGTTGATGCCGCTCGGCGGCATGGCGAGGGGCCGGGTTCGTATCCGCGACCGCTCGCTCCGTGCAGATGACTGCTTGCACTATAGCACTGCGGGCGGTGGGGTGTCAATTTGGGTTCGGCGGAGAATCCGCGGTCTGGCCGATTTCGCCGCTCGGGATGACGGGGCAAGGCTGTCATTGCGAGCGAAGCGAAGCAATCCCCACGTGCGACGCACCTCCGAGGTGCGTCGCACGTGCCTTCTCACGTCATTCTGAGCGGAGCGAAGCATTTCGTTTGGCGAGATTCTTCGGCGCTCTGCGCCTCAGAATGACAGCCTGTCGGGATTGCTTCGGGGGCTTCGCGCCCTCGCAATGACAGGTAAAGGTTGTCATTGCGAGCAAGGCGGAGCATCTCGGTTGGCGAGATTCTTCGGCGCTCGGAATGACGGGGGAGCGGCGGCTGGGGGAGGACGCGGGACGCCCTACGGCTGGTTGGGCATTCGCCGGGACTTGCCCTTTGTGCTACAATGGACTTGTACGAAATCCCGCTCACTCAGGAGGTGAGAGATGCCCCCGCTGTTTGACAAACTGGCGAAAGGCGTCAGCAAGGCCGCCGAACAGGCCAAGTTTGAGGCCGAGAAAGTGCGCAGAACGTCGGCGCTGAACTCCGAGATCGCGAAACTGAAGGCGCAGGTACTGGAGGCGAAGGTCGCCATCGCCGACAAGGTGCTGGACTTGAGGGCCGCGGGCGGGTCCTTCCCCGAACTGGAGCCGCTCATCGCGCCCATCGCCGACCTGGAGGCTCAGGTGGCCGCCAAGGAGCAGGAACTGGCAGCGGTGAAGGCGATGCAGTTTGAGGGCGGGGCTGCGCCTGCGCCCGCTGCCGAACCTGCGCCGCCTGCCGAGCCGGTGGCTCCCACCGCCGAGGCGACTGCACCCGCCCCCGAGGCGCCGCCCGCCGCTACGCCCGCACCCGCCCCCGATGTGGTGCCGCCAGCCGCTGCCCCCGCGCGGTTCTGCCCGAATTGCGGCGCGAGACTGGGCGAGGGCGCGAGGTTCTGCCCGGACTGCGGGACGAAGGTCGGATAGCCGGCCTGACCCTTAGTCCTGGGTGCCGATCTCGTCCTCGTCGGGTGGGCCCTGGATTTCCATGACCCGGAGCGCGTCTTCCGCGAACTCGTCGGGGACGAAGACATGCACCTCGCCCAAGCCGTCCACGGTCAGACCGATAGCCTGGCCTGCGCTCTCGTAGTCCAGAAGCACAGGGATGCCCGCCGCCTCCAGTTTGGTCTTGATGACCTGGGCGGGCAGCATTCCCTGGGACGTGTACACGAGCGTCAGGCCGGGCCTTCTGGGGTGTGTTGGCCGGAACATCATTCCTCCTCGCTGTCTGGGGTTTCGGGCTCGGGGGGCCAGACGATTTTGCCCGCGCCGTGGCCGACGATTTGCCCGAACGGGGACTCCACCTTGCGGGCGAAGATGAGGTACCCCGTGTGGGCAACCATCCTGTCCATGGGGCGGAGGCGGCCCGGAACGGTCTTGTAGTCCCGCACGAACAGTTCCTCCACCTGCACGTAGGCGAAAGCGAACTCCGCCAGCCCTTCCAGCAATTGCGACACCTGGTTGGTTGTGGGGACGATGGCGCCGAAGAAGCCCCCCTGCTTCAGCGCGGCCCGCGCCTGGGCCAGGTACTCCCAGGGGTGGCGGACGTCCAGGAACAGCGCGTCCACGTCGGTTTCGTCAAAGCCCGCTGCGATGTCGCGCTCTTTCAGTTCCACGCGGTCCAGCAGGCCCAGCGATTCCAGGTTCTTGCGGGCCAGGGCCAGCGCCTGGGGGTTGGACTCGTAGGAATAGACGCGCCCCTGGGGCCCAACGACCCGCGCAAGGGCCAGTGTCAGCCCGCCGCTGCCCGTGCCCGCCTCCACGACCCGACTTCCCGACTGCACGCCCAATTTCATGAGGGTGTAGCCGATGTCCTTCGGGAACATGATCTGCGTCGCGCGCTTCAGTTCCAGGACGAGGTCCTCCGTGGACGGCTCCAGCACCAGGAAGGGAACGCCGAGGTGGGTCAGCACCTTGCGCCCCAACGGCTGCCCGATGATGTCGGCGTGCGGGATGACGCCGTGCTTGGTATGGAGCGCCCCGTCTTGGGTCAGGCGCACCAGGTAGCGCTTGCGGTCTTTGGAGATGAAGAGCACCACATCGCCTTCGCGGGCTTGGGACATGGATAATCCTCCTGGGCAAGATGCGCCACAAGGATACACGTGCGGCGCAGTTCACCGGATAGGAGTATAGGTCGGCAGCGCGAGACGGTCAAGAACGGGTCGGGCGAGATGGCGGATGCATGCGCGGCCCGCTCAATACCGGCGCAGGGAGATAGGCAGGTAGCGGACGAAGCGCGCGTGGGCGGTAACGGCGCGGGTGCCGGTGTTGTTGCCCTCGTTGGACTCGGCGACCGCGCCCGCGCTGTCGGCCACGACGTACACCTGGCGGGCCTGGCCGGGGACGCCCGGCGCGGTCAGCCACGACGTACACCTGGCGGGCCTGGCCGGGGACGCCCGGCGCGGTCAGCCACGACGCTTCCACAACGATGCGCGCGGCGTCGTAGCGGGCGGCCGCACCTGCCACCGGAACCTGGGCCTTCAGCACGCCGCCGCTCTGCGGATTGCCCTCGTAGAATGCCACGACGAACGGGCCTGTGGCCTGTGTCCCCAGGTTGAGGATTTCGGCTCGTGCGGTGAGCGTGATCGCCGACGACGGCAATACGTTGGGCGTGAGCGTAACGGCGCGCACGGTCAGGTCGGCGAACGGTGCCTGCAGCGGTGCGGTGTACTGGGCGAAGTGCTCGCCGAACCCCGTGATCTGCGACGGGTCGTCGTGGCGGAACAGCCCTCCGTTGAAGTTGTCGGGCGAGTCGTTGAGGCTGTACCACAGCCAGCGCTGCACCAGGCGGTTGCCATCGGCGGGGTAGCCGATGCTGGCATCCACGGCCGTGCGCAGGAAGTCAAACGTCTGGGTCATGAACTGCTTCACTACCTGGTCGCCTTCTTCCACCGTGGGGGCCAGGTAGTCCGAGGGCATCAGGACGCCGTACTCGGAGATGATGAGCGGCTTGTTGCGCTCGCCGCGGGCGTTCATCCACGCGCGGAACTCGCGCACCAACTGGCGGAAGATGGCCGGGTCGGCGTTGTCCTCAATGGTGTACAGCCGCCCCTGGGTTACTCCGGTGAGGCCCGCTGGGACACCCGCACCCCAGCAGTCGTTGCAGCCGGGGAATGGCCCCTTCTCGCGCAGGATCTGCACATGGATGTTCCACACGTCCACGGGCATCTTCTCGCCGTACACCTTCTGATACTCGGACATCACCATATCTAGCCACTGGAGGCGCAGGGGTGTCGGCTCAATGACGCCGCCGATGGCGATCTGGGCGGTGTGGTCGCGGGACTTGATGAAGCGGTACAGCGTGCCATAGATGAGCGCGTATTCGGCGGGCGTGCGATTGCCCTGCCAGACGCCTTCGGGCTCGTTGCCGATGATCCAGAGCGCGCCCGGGTTGGTGGCGATGGCCTGGGCCAGGCGGTTCCAGTCCGGCGGGTACGCGCCATGGTGCACCGAGACCACCTGCACGTAATCCAGATTGGCGGGGTGGGGTGGGTTGACGTTGTACCACCAGTCCGAGTACCAGCCCACGTGGAGCCGTGCCACGTCGTAGTCGGTGATGCGGCCGTACACGGGGCTAACGCCCACACCGAAGCGGTCGGCATCGGAGCCGTACAGGGACTGCGCGCCCAGCACTGCGGGCGTTGACTGCGCTTTGGCCTGCGACTGCGCCCGCAGTGCGCCGTCGCGCCACACGAGGGGCAGGATCAGGCGGTACGTCGGGCTAGGCGTTGCCGTAGGCGCAGGCGTCGGGGTGGGCGTCGGCGTCTCCGTGGCTGTTGGCGTGGGGGTAGGCGTGTCGGTCGGCGTGGGCGTGAACGTCGGCGTGGCGGTGGGGGTCGCGGTGGGCGTCGGGGTGGAGGTCGCAGTGGGCGTGGCGGTGGGGACAGACCCCACATCCACGATGGTGAGGCCCGCCGGACCGTCGGCGATGTAGGCCAGGTCCCCTTCTACGTCAACGCCCCAGGCTTCGCCCGGAGTATCTCCTTCGCCCAGGAGCACCGGTAGTGCGGGATCGGTTACGTCCAGGACGACGATGCCCCCGTCGTAGGCTGCAAGGTAGGCGCGATTGTCCACGACGCGAACCCCCAGCACAGGCGTGTTCGGCCGGTACGAGCCGACGACGCGGGGCGAATTGGGAACGGACACGTCCACGATTTGCAGGCCGCCCTCTTTGGACGGGATTTCACCGCTGCCGCCGCACGCGACGTAGGCCAGATTGCCCACCTTCTGCACGGCGTAGGGGTAGCCGGGGAGCGGCACGTGGCCTTCGTACCGAGGCGAGTACGCATTCTTGACGTTGATGACGAACAGACCCTGCCGCGCCGCCACGTAGGCATAGGAGCCGTCGGTGTCCACGGCTTCGGTGAAGAAGTTGCTCATGTTGAACGTCTTGATGAGCGTCGGGCTGCGTGGGTTGGTGATGTTGACGATTTGCAGGCCGCTGTACTCATCGGCGACGTAGGCGGTGTTGCCGTAGGCTGCCACGCCCTTGGCCGACCCGCTGGTCAGGAATCGGGTTACGAAGGCGGCGTTGGCGGGGTTCGTGATGTCATAGATACGCATGCCGCCGGTGCGCTCGCCGGTGAGGGCGAGGTTGCCGTGGAGGAAAACGCTGTGGGCGATGCCGCCTGCGGTCGTATTCGGGGCTTTGGGCAGGAGCACGGGAGCGGTTGGCATGCGGGCGTCTACGACGCGCAGGTTGCCCAGCGACCCGTTGGCGATGAACGCGTAGCCATCCCGTGCGCGCACGTTGTACGCGAACCCCTGGGTGCCCACCGTGGACAGCACGTGCATCTTCAACGGCCATGGGTATTCGGGCGTGGCCGCGGGCGGCGTGGGGGTTGGGGCGTTCTCGGGGAGGGCGTAGGAGACGACCAACCGTGGCCGCTTGTCAGACTCCCCTTCGCGCGACGCGAACTGGTACTCCACCGATGACCCGCCGCTGCCCTTTACGAGCACGCCCGCGTTCTTGTCGGGGTTCTGCACCCAGTACTGGGCCAGCGACTTGCCGTTCATGGTGTACCAGCGATTCGTCGCCTGCACCCAGCACCGCACCGTGGCAAGAGTTCCCTCGCGGTCGTGGGGGACGCCGTTGGCTCCTGGGACGGCCCACAGGGTGTCGGCGGTGGCGCGGTCCCACGTGGCGGCATGCTCGTCCCATGCCTGGTTCAGGCGGTACAGGTCCAGGCAAAGCCAGGCCGTGTTGGTCTGCTCCGTGCTGTAGAGTCCCAGTTCGGCGGTGATCACGGTGGCGTAGGTGGGGATGGACGACAGGTCAAAACGGATGGGCGAGGCTTTCACATCGGGCGCGCCTCTCTTGGTACGCACGCGCAGCGTTTGGGCATCGCCGAAGTTGGTGTACCACTCGTCGGAACTGAGGGTGGTGTCGGCGATGGGGTAGAACGTGCGCGTGTACACGGTGGGGAGCGGCGTTGGCGTGGGTGTGATGTTGGGCGCGGGCAATGCGGCTGTGGAGTCGTCCGGCTCAACAGCCACGAGGGACACGGCGAGCGCGGCGCGGGTTACCAGGTACTCGTACACTTCCTGGGCGGGAGCGACCCAAACTTCATCGGTGCCGCCCGCGCCGTAGTGGTAGTACAGGTAATCGGTGCCGATTTCCACGGCGTTGCACACGGGGTCTATGCCGGCCTCGTCGTGGACGTGGTGGGTGAGCCACAGGGGCGTGCCGCCACCGGCGAGGGCGCGCTGGTGGGCGTCGTCGTAGTGCCACTCCTCAATGCGGTCGCGGCCGGTGGTCCAGAAATAGTCCGGCGTGAGGAACGTCGGCGGGTTCACGTAGTTGATGCGCCAGCCGAGGTGTTGTACCAGGTACAGGCCGAGCGTGGCGCGGTTGGCCTGGATCACGGGTGCGAACTGCGGCTCGGTGAACGGCGAGGTGAAGATCCGCACCTGGAATCCGCCCAGCGTGTCGCTGATGACTCGGTTGTTCTGCTGCACGTCGGCGACGAGGGCCGCCGCGTTGGGGTAGTCGGCAAAATGCATGTGGCTGAAGGTGTGATTCGTTACGCCCCAGCCCGCGGCGACGAGTGCCCGCAATTGCTCGGGGGTCAGGTACCCAGGCTTGCCCAAGTTTGTGCCGATGACCCCAACAGAGCCGCGGTAGCCGTAACGGCCCAAGATGGCGACGAGGTGCTCGTAGGCCGAGGCGTAGCCGTCGTCGGCGGTGATGCTGTAGGCCCACAGTTTGTCGTGCAGGAGCGGCGCGGTGGACACGGCGCCGAAGTTGGCGGGCACGGCGTCGGCGGCCAGGCGCACGGTGAGGGTGGGGGCGTCGGTGGTTACCAGCACCACGCCCGCGATGGGTTCGTACACGTGGGAGACGGTGCCCTCGGCGGTCTCCGCGGAGAGGGCCGTTACGCTCCCGCCAACACGGATGCGGAGCGTGATGTCGCGGTGGGTTACCCAGTTGGGGACACGACCGTAGTCCAGTTGGTACGACAGCCGCCACTTGCCTCCCTCGGCGACCCGCGGTGCGGCAACAACTGCGCCCGCCAAGAGCGCGAGCAGGAGCAGCAAGACGAGGATGGCGCCGAAAACACGCTTTTCACCCCAGAGCGTGCGGAGAACGCGAAGAGGAGATGAGGCGGGTCTCTGCGCGATCTGCGGTAGATCCGCAGCGGAGGAGCTGCACTCAGGATCGTGAACCCAGGGACCGCTTTGTGAACGAGAATGCGAACTCAAAGTCGTATTTGCTCCATCAGAATGCCACTCGGATGATACGCTCAGTTGCCGCGCGCGATGCATGGCAGCCATAGCCTCGCGCTCGGTGTGTTACGCGGCGTTGCCGTGGGTGTAGGCCCCGGCGACGGTGTTGCCGTTGGCGTGGGCGTGGCGGTAGGCGTCGGCGTTACCGTAGCCGTTGGCGTGGGCGTCGGCGAAGCCGCACTGCTCGGGTAGTCCGCAAAGTTGATCACGAACGTCCAGTTGGGTATCACGGTAACGCGGAACGAGTTGGCCGTGGACGTGTAACCGGGCGGGTCGGTCTCGGTTACGTAGTACGTGCCCGGGTCCAGGTACAGGAACGAATACCGTCCGCTGGACTGGGTGAGGCGCGAGGCGATTTGCGTGCCGCCCTCGGTGCGCAGGGTAACGAGTGCCCCGGCCAGCGGTGGCTCGCCCCACTGATACAGGCCGTCCGCGTTCAGGTCGTGGAATACGATGCCCTCAATCCCGCCCCAGGGCGGCGTGGCCGTCGGGGTGGGCGTCGCCGTCGGCGTGCGGGTGGGCGTGGGCGTGTGCTCCGGCGTGGGCGTGCGGGTCGCCGTGGGGGTGAACGTCGCCGTCGGCGTGGGCGTCGCCGTCGGCGTGCGGGTGGGCGTGGGCGTGTGCTCCGGCGTGGGCGTGCGGGTCGCCGTGGGGGTGAACGTCGCCGTCGGCGTGGGCGTCGGCGTGGACAGGGTGTAGCGGATCACCAGTTTGGGATGCCAATCCTGCGTGGGGTGCTGGGCGGCGGCGATGGTGTACTCGGTGTTGGCCCCGGACGCGCCGCGCAGGATGAGGCCGTGATTATCGCTCGGCGCGGCCAGCCAGTCGCGCACCAGCGACGTTACGTCCCACGAGTACCAGTAGCCGATGGCGCCGTGCACCGTCTGAGTGTAAACACTCGTGGCCGCGCGGTCGGTGCCGACACCCCCGCAACCCGGGACGTTCCACGCGTCGCCCGTGCGGGCGAGAATCCACGTCGCCTCGTTCTCGTTCCACGGCCGCAGGACCTTGTACGCGCCCACGTCCAGCACGTGAACGGTGCCTTCGGTTACGTACAGGTCCAGGTGGGCGCTGGTTACGCTGGCCCCCGCGGGCAAGGGCGAAAGGTCAAACTTGAGCAGGGGCTGGCGCACGTCGCCGGTGCGGATTCTCATCAACCCGTTCTGCCCGTAGTTGGTGGTCTCCTCCCAGCCCGAGATGTAGGTGTCCCACATCTGCGTGTAGCCGTCCTTGCCATACTGCAGGACGATCTCGGACTCGCCCGGGGGCAGGGTCGGCGTGGGGGTGTAGCTCGGCTTGGCGGTGGCGACGGGCGTCGGCGTGGCAGCCTGAATGGTGAGGGTGCCGTTGCCCAGGTTCACAGGCGTGTAGTCGCCGCCCGGCCCTGTAACCTTCGTGGTGCTGTAAGGGGAAAAGGTCAGAGCCGTTGTCCCCGGCGTCGCGGCCTTGGGGCGGAAGCGAATCGTTGCGAGGAGGAAACTGGAACTTGGGCCGGTGCCCACCAGTTTGCCGGCGCTATAGCGCACGTAGTTGCTGGCGATCACCTGACCCAGGAAGTCGGGCAGGGCCGTCCCGCCGGTGATCTGCACGGTTTCCAGATAGGTGGCGTCAAAGTTCAGTTGGAACTGCGCTCCGACGACTTCTTGCCCGTTCGGATCCACCCACACCTGCCAGTCAAAGTTCTGGTTGACGTACTGAGTGCGGGACGAGGGCGACAGGCGCACGGTTACGGCCGCCATTACACTCGGCGATTCCGGCTCGGCTTCGGGCCGGGTCCGTTCTACGTTGACATCGCCGCCCGACTGCCAGAAACTGCTTCTCAGCAGCGCGAAGTCGGTAACGTCTACCGTGCCGTCCTCGTTGAAATCGGCAAGGTTGTCGTAGCCCGCCTCGCCCTCGGACTTGAAGAACGATGCCTTGAGCCTCGCGAAATCGGTAACGTCCACGACGTTGTCCTGCGTGACGTCGCCTTCCTTCAGCGTGCCTAGGTTCACGGCGTTGATGCCCGAGGCGAGGGTTACGTTGCTGATGCGGTTCCATAACGTGTGCCAGTTGCGCACGGCCACGTCGTAGGTGCCGGGCTGCAGGTTCTCCATGAGGAAGTTGCCGCTCTGGTCTGTGTCCAGGTGGGCCTGGTACGCCGGGATCGGGTCGCCCGGCCTGTGCACGGTAACGTGGACGGGCACGGCCCAGCGCGGGTCGGGCGGGGTGGGGCGGCCCTGCAGGTCCACGTGGCCCAGGATGTGGGCGTCGCCCGTGGGCATGGGCGTGCGGCTGGGCGTAGGCGTGCGGGTCGGCGTGGGCGTGTACGCTGGCGTGTTGGTGGGCGTCGGCGTGGGCGTGTAGCACGGGTTCGGGATGGTGGGCGAGAGGCTCCCGTTGTCCGAGACGACGATGGCGTCCACCCGCGCGCCGACTTCTTTTTGGCGCACCATGATGCGGTGCCAGCCGGCGGTGAGGTTGAAGCGCACCGGGTTGGAGCCGCCCAGCCGTTCCCACTGCCATGCGCCGGGTGTGAATTCCATGCTGTACTCCAGCCCCTCGTCCACCGAGACCCAGAACGAGTTGCTGTTGGTGTTGGGGCCATAGACCCGGAGCCAGACGTAGTATCCCGAAGCCGACGGGATGTTGACCGAGACCTTGACGCTGCCACCCCCGCTGGCCGGAGGCGAGTCCACGTAGGCGCAGTTGGACGCGGCGGTCTGGCCGGAGACGATGCGGAAGTCGCCCGACAGGGAGCCGCCCTCGGCCTCACGGTAGATGGTCTTGGGGCCGGGCGTGCCCTGAGGGGTCGGCGTGGCGCGCCAGGGGTCCGCCGTGAAGTCGCGGTAGTTGATACCGTAGCGCGTGATGACGCCCGGATACTGGACGACCGTGTAATCAAACAGCGAACCGTTCCACTTCCACGGCGGCGAGTTGAGGCTGAACCAGAGCCATCGCTGGACGAGGCGGTTGCCATCGGCAGGGTAGCCGATGTCCGGGTCGGTGGCGTAGAGCAGGTAGCGGAACGTGTTGGTCATGTAGTCGTTCACGCGGTCCACGGTGAAGCCGCGGTCCTCAGTGAATAGGACACCGTACTCGGAGATGATGAGCGGCTTGTTGCGCTGGCCGTGGTCGCGCATCCAGGTGCGCATGGCCCGCACGTGCTGGATGAACAGGGCCAGGCTGTCGTTCTGCTCGGCTTCGTAGAGCATGCCGACGGTTCCCGGCGGAAATCCGGGCGGGATGCCCGCGCCCCAGTCCCCTTCTTTTTCGCGGGCGATCTGGTTGTGCATGTTCCACACGTCCACGGGCATGTCCGCGCCGTAGTACTGCCGGTACGTATTCCACACCATGTCCAGGTACTGCAAGCGCAGCGGCGTGCCCTGCACGATAGCGCCGTTGGCCACCAGCGCCGTGGCGTCGCGACTCTTGATGAAGTTGTAGAACTCGTGATAGATGACGGCGTACTCGTCCGGATACCGATTGTTGCAGTCGGGCCACTTGCAGTCGGGTTCGTTGCCGATGAGCCAGACCGAGCCCGGGTTGGCGGCGATGGCCGATTCCAGGTTCGCCCAGCCTGTGTAGGTGATGGTTTTGGTCGGGGTGTACACCTGCACCGAGTCGGCGCGAACGTTGATGAGTTGGAAGTACTCCAGGCCGCCGGGCCGAGGCGGGGATACACGGAACCCCCAGTCCGAGTACCACCCCGCGCCCAGTTGGGTTACGTCGTAGTCGCCGATTTGCCCGATGGACGTGTCAATGCCGAAGCCGAAGCGGAAGCGCGGGTTGGGCGTCGGCGTGAAGGTGGGCGTGGGCGTGCGGGTGGCGGTGTGGGTCTTGGTGGGCGTGGCCGAGCCCCGGGTGTGGGTGGGCGTCGGCGAGCCGGTGTTGGTAGGCGTGCGCGTGGGCGTCGGGGTGGGCGTTGGCGTGGGCGAGGTCAGTTGGATGACGACGACACCCGCCGATTCGGCCGCGGCGTACACGTACCCGTCCTTGTAGAAGATGCCCCAGACGTTGCCGGGCGTGCTCACCGAAGCCACGAGCACGGGCGCGGCCGGGTTCGTTACGTCGTACACCTTGACGCCCGCAGGCCCGTCGCCCACGTACACGTAGTTGCCTTCGGCGTACACGGCCTGGGCCACGCCGTCGGTGTCCACCGTAGCAACGTGCACGGGGGCGCTGCGGTTGGAGATGTTCACGATGCGCAGCCCGGCGGCGTCTCCCGCCAGGTAGGCGTAGTCGCCGTTGACCCAGACGTCCCACTGGTAGCCGACGGGGTCAAAGGCCAGGGTGGACAGAACCTGCGGGTTGGTGGGGTTGGATACGTTGACGATGCGCAGGCCGCAAGAACCACCCGCGACGTAGGCGTAGGTGCCATCGGACCAGACGCGTTCGGCGAAGTCGCACCCGCCGCTGGCCGTGCCGACGATGGTGTAGGGCGAAGTGGCCCGGACGACATGCATGCCGTGCCATTCGTCGGCGATGTAGGCGTAAGAGCCAATGGCATCCGCGCCCTTCACGAACGCATTCGTCTCCATGATGTCCAGTTGGTACGGGCCGGCGGGGTTTGTGATGTCGTAGATGTGGAGCCAGCCATACTTCTCGGCCATGAAGAGTTTGTTGCCCAGCAGGGCCACGTCGTGGGCCTCGCCGGAACCCTCGCCCGCGCGCCCGGCAATGGTGGGGCTGAGCGGGTTGGAGACGTTGAGCACCGTGAGGTGGGCCAGGCCGTCGGCGACGTAGGCATAGTTGCTCGCGACCTCTACGTCGTAGGCCTTGTCCAGCACGGGCACGGTGGCGACGACGGTCGCGGCGGCGGACGGCTCACCGTAGGACGGCGAGGGGCCGCCCTGGGACAGGACAGCCTCGCCGCGGGAGACGGCAGGGCGGGCCGCCGGCGGCCGGTTTACGTCGGCGATGCGGGCATCGCGCGCGGCCAGGTTGGGGGCGATGCGCGCGCCGGTCGCATTGCGCATGACGAAGGGCAGGTAAATGTTGCTCTGGCTCAACAGGGCGTTGGCGAAGTTGACGAGGTAGGTCTCGTCGGCGGTTACCGCGCCGAACCAGGGAGCCGAGATGCCCTGCCAACCTAACGGCGCCCCGCTTTGCACCACCTGGTACACGCCCGGGTACAGCGCCGGGAACTCGTAGTACCCGTCCGCGCGCGAGGTTGTGGTGGCCAATTCTGCACCCTGGGCGTCGCGCAGGGAAACGCCCACGCCTGCAAGCGGCGGCTCGTAAGGCTCGCGCGAGTCATTGCGGTTTACGTCCCAGTAGGCGAAGCCGACGATTTGCCCCCGCCCGGGCATGGGCGTTGGGATTGGCGTCGGCGTGGATGTGGGGGTCGGCGTTGCCGTCGGCGTATTGGTGATGGTAGGTGTCGGCGTCCGGGTAGGCGTGGGCGTTGGTGTGCGCGTGCGCGTGGGCGTGGACGTGGCAGCGGCAGACGTAACGATGACGTTCCCGCTGCGTGTCTCCACGCCGTACACGATGATGGGCGCCGGACAGGTGAATCCGGGCCCGCTCACGCTGGCGTCGGTGAACGTCAGGGCGGTGCCCGAGGTGGCGGCCTTCCCCTTGAAACGCACAGTCGCAATCTTGATGGCCACCTTGTTTTCGTTGTTGCAGGGCGTTGTGTCTTCGGCGTCGTACTGAATCCGGCCCGTGCTATTGTTCACAGTGTTGAGGTTGACCTTGTTCAGGATGGCAGTGTTCGGCGTGATTTGACTGATGGGGTTGCCTGCCGCGTCCACAACCGTGAGGTACCGGGGGTCAAAACTCAGCGTGAACTGCACGCGCTGCGTGTATGCGCCAGGGCCAGCGGCATCTACCCAGAACTCCAGCGTGAGCACCGACCCCACCTGCACCGACCACTCAAACGGGGGGCCGTTGAACCGCACCCGCGCAGGGATGGTCTGGCTCAGCGGCGCGGCGGGCGGGCCGGCCCAGGAGTCCTGCGTGCGTGCCAAAAGGGCGATGGCGACAAGCACGATGAGTATGGCTGCGATTTTGAGGATCGGGCGGCGGTCTTTGCCGGCGGTGGGTACCGGGTGTGCGGTCATCCATGGTCTCCTGGCGTCGTGTCGTTCTTAGTCATTGTATGCGCGGAGCCGTCGTTTGGCAAACAGGGTCTCGCATGCGCGGGCGTGCCCATATCAGGGACGCACGGCCTCCCTCCATGTGTAGAACGCACGAAGGGGCGCGGGCGGTGCGGGGCGTTGGGGCAAGTGCGCACGACCGCAAGGCGCGCGAATCTGGGCAGACGCAGCGGTCTGGCCCTACGCATGGGCAGGCGGGCTGCAGCTACAGGTTCGCCTGGGCCATGCGCCCGCCTTCGGCCAGCAATGCTTGCACCATGTCGGCGGTGGGCGCTTCGGCGTAGATGCGCAGCACCGGCTCCGTGCCCGACGGACGGATGAGCAGCCATGAGTCGTCCTGCAGGCGATACTTGATGCCGTCGCTGTCGTCCACCTCGCGGACGGGGACGCCCGCCAGCCGCACGGGGGCACTGGCCTTGAGCGCGCGCACCAGTTCGGCCTTGACGAAGGGCTTGGTGCGCAGGTCGTTGCGGGCGTACTGGAACGGGCCGACGGTGCGCTGGAGGTCGTCCACCAGTTCGCGCAGCGACTTGCCGCTGGACGCGACGATTTCCAGGAGCAGGAGGCCCATGAGGATGCCGTCGCCGACGGGCAGGTGGCCTTTGATGCTGATGCCGCCGCTTTCCTCGCCGCCGATGAGCACGTCCTTATCCAGCATGTGGTCGCAGATGTAATTGAAGCCCACGGGCGTCTCGTAGAGGGGCAGGCCGTAGCGGCGGGCCAGGCGGGCCACCATCTCGCTGGTGGAGACGGTCTTGACCACGCACCCGCGCATGCCGCGATTTTCCACGAGGTGGCGCAGGGCCAGCGCGATGATGGCGTGGGGGTCCACGAAGTTGCCGAGGTGGTCCACCGCGCCGATGCGGTCGGCGTCGCCGTCGGTAGCCAGGCCGATGTCGTAGCCGTTGCGCACGGCGCGCATGAGGTCGCCCAGGTTGCGGCTGATGGGTTCGGGGTGGATGCCGCCGAAGCCCGGATTCATCTCGCCGTGGATTTCGTCGGCGACAAGGCCCACTTCGGAGAGGAGCGCGCGCATGTAGCCCCTGCCTGCGCCGTACATGGGGTCAATGAGGACGCGCAGGCCCGAACGGGCGATGACGTCCAGGTTGATGAGCGAGCGCACATGCGCCAGGTAGTCGGGCATGGGGTCAAAGCGGGTGATTTCGGCGCCGCCAGGCTGGGGCGGAAGGGAGCCGCGCTCAATGGCCCAGTCGGCCAGCAAGGGCTGCCGCCCCGAGGTGAGGTTGGCCTGAAGGTGGGCCTCAATCTGGGCGGTCTCGGTGGGCATGGCCGACCCGCCGAACGCGGCCTTGTATTTGATGCCATTGTAGCGCGGCGGGTTGTGGCTGGCCGTTACCATGACGCCGCCTGTCGCGCCCAACTTGCGGATGGCGTGGGACACGGCGGGCGTGGGACAGTCCGACTTGCTGAGGTACACGCGGATGTTGTTGCCCGCCAGGACGCGGGCGACCTCCGCGGCGTACCGGTCCGAGAGAAAGCGGGTGTCAAACCCGACGACGACAAGGGGGTGCGAATGCGGCCCGCCGTTGACTGGATCTTTGAGGATGTGGTCAGCAATCGCTTGGGATACGTGGCGCACGTTGGCGAAGGTGAACTCATCGCTGATGACGGCTCGCCAACCGTCCGTTCCGAACTTGATGGGCATGCTCTCCTCGCAGTTGGCCGAAGTTGACGTTGGGATGAGCCCTGCGCGCCGATGCGCGGGCGCCCAGGGAAAGGCGGCGGTAGTATAGCACAGGTTCGGCGAGAGGCCAACACGAGCGGGTTGGGAGCACGCGCCTGCTCTCCTTCTGGTAGGCGCACTGGCGGTCGCACGTCCGGTCAGCGCGTGCAAACGGCAAAAGCGGCCCCCTCGGCGAGAGGGCCGCTCAGCAGTTGTCTAGTCCGACAGGGCTATGGGATGATGAGCGTTTGCCCGACGTAGATGATGCTGTACAGCGTCAGGCCGTTGGCCTGGGCCAGGGCCTGGACAGATACGCCGTAGCGCGCGGCAATGCCGTAGAGCGTGTCGCCGGGCTGGACCACGTGGGTGCGCGTCCCGGACGACGGCGGCTGGGTGCCGGTCGCGCCGCTGGGCAGGATGAGCCGCTGGCCCACGCGCAGGGTCGTCGGATCGGTGATGCCGTTGAGTTGGGCCAGTTCCTGCCACGTGATGCCGTAACGCAGGGCGATGCGGTACAGGTTCTCGCCCGCCTGGACGATGTGGACGTTGGGCGGATTGGCAGCGCCCGCAGGGATGGTGAGAACTTGCCCCGCCATGAGCATCGCGTCGGGCGAGAGGTTGTTCAGCGCCGCCAGTTCGTTCACGGTGGTGCCGAACCGCGCCGCGATGCCGTAGAGCGTGTCGCCGGGCTGGACGGTGTAGGTGGACGTGCCAGGCGCAGGCGTCGGCTGCGGCTCCTGGGGCACAGGCGTGGCCGTCGGTTCCGGCGGCGTGAACGGCTCTGGGGTCGGGGTCGCTGTCGCCTGGGCAGCGGCCGGGGACGCCATCGGCGTCGGGGTAAGGGTAGACATGCCGGGTGCCGTGGCCGCGGCAGGCGTCGGCGTCGGGGTCGGCGTCGTCTGCGGCGCGGCCGACGGGGTTGGCTTGGGCCTGGTGCAGCCGGCGAGCATCAGCGCGACGGCAAGCACGCACACGGCCGCCACAAGGATGGCCCTGGTTCGCGCATTCATTTCGTGCCTCCTATGAGTAGGTGAGGTAGTTGGCCTATTATAGCACAGATGGGCGGTTTTGTCTCAAGAATGCCGGCGCGTCGTTCAATCTTCCTGGTGCCGGCCCTTGCGCGCAGCCAGCAGGAGCACGGCAAATGCCGCGCTCGCGCCGATGAGCGGCAAGAACGACCCGCCCGTGTCGGGCACTTCCGCGCCGCCGGACGGCCCCTCGGTGGGCTTTGCCGGGACGGTGGGAGCGACGGTGGGCAGCGCCGCGCCCGTCGGTGTGGGCGATATCACCGGCACCAGCGTGGCCGTCGGGCGCGCGGTCGGTTCTCGCGTGGCCGTTGGGAGTCGGGTCTGCGTGGGCGCTGCCGTGAACGTGGGCGTGGCCACCGCTGTAGGCGCGGGCGTGGCCTGCATCTTGTTGAGCAGCGCGACGCCGGCGACAGCGAGCAGTCCGATCGCCAGCAGGCCCACGAGGGCCAGGGTGGCGACGGCGAATTTGCGGTTTCTGAACGGGTTGGTGAACTGTGGTCTCATGGTCCTACTCCGTGAACGGGGTGCCGTCTGCCCGCTGAACGCGCACGCCTGTGTAATAGTGGGTCAGTATTTCGTGGGCCAGAGCGCCTTGTTGGGCCATGCGAATGGCTCCCTCCTGGCACATGCCCACACCGTGGCCGTACATCTTGACGTTGCCGCAGATGCAGGGGACGCTCCTGCAGTAGGGGAGAGCGGCGCGCCATACGTCTTCGCTGTTGCGGGTGTGGCCGTCGCAATGGGCGAAGTAGTACGCGCCGATGAGTTCGTCGCGGAAGGCCAGGACGACGCCGCGCGTCTCGTCCACCGCTTTGTCCGAGCGGCCGCTGTGCTTGGCCGACCAGTTCTGGCAGTGGGATGTGGTGCAGACGGCGGCGGAGCCGTGGCGCGGCTGCCGGACGGCGCGGGCGGCGAAGGTGCGGGCGGCGATGGCCTGCGCCTTCAGCGCCTCCATGGGACTGCTGGCGGGGATTTCCCGCGGCACACAGCCCTTGACATAATCCTCAAGTTCCATCGTTACGGTGCTCCCGTCTTCCAGAAGCACCGACACGGTGGCGGGCACTTGCAGCACGGTCCGGGCCCGCTTGGGCAGGTCGGTGAGCGCCCGGATGGTCTCGCGCAGGACGGGCGTGCCGTCGGGTTTGTACCATCGGTGCGCCGCGAACGGATCGCCATCTTCCGCTGCGAGGAGCCAGAATGCGGTGTTGGCCAGGTACGAGGGCGCGTCGCCCGCCATGATGCCGCGCGCCATTTCGGCTGCATGCGCCGCGTGGCGGGCCGCATCCATCGGCGGATAGGCCGCATGGGTGCGGTCGCCGACGCGGGGGCCATTGGCCGAAGCCAGCATCAGCGCCGCGCGACCGAGCCGCCGCAGCGCGATCTCCTGGTACCACTCGTGCAGGCGGTAGCCGCGGTGGTCTTCGCTCCCCTCTGGACAGCGGCCTGGGCGCGTCGCCGGCCATGCCTGGCTCCCGCCGTGGCCCCACGTGAGCGGGGCGTTGCCGGTGAAGTTGTGGATGGCGACGCCGAGTTTGTCCTTCAGGTTCGGGCTGGCCTTGGCTGCAAGAATCTCCAGGCAGCGGTCCAGGAACCGCAGGTCGTGGTAATCGCCGCCAGGCTCCAGCGGCGAGAACAGCGGCACAAGCGCCTCCTCCCGCGCGAGAATCTCCAGCGCGGGGAGTGCGATGTCCATGAACGTGTCGGCGGCGCTGTCGCCGGGCCACTTGGCCCACTGTCCCATCTGGTTGGGCCGGTCGTAGATGAACACGTAGCGGACGCCTGCCTGGGCCAAGTAGCGCGCGGTTTTGCTGATGTCGGCTTCGGGCACCGAAGCGATGAACGGCGTCCAGAGGTGCACGACAGGCTCAATGGCCCGGTCTCGGAGCCCTTCAAGGAAGTGCTCGGGGACAGGGTCGCTGATGCCGCTCATCACGGTGAGCCAACTGGCTCCCAGCGCCTTCAGCACGGGGCCGAACCGCTTGAGCCAGGCCCGGTCGTAGTGCTGCGCATCGGGGAACCAGTGGAACCCGATTCCCGTATCGCCCGCCGGTCGCGGGTACGACGCGATGTCCATGTCCCATCACCGTCCGAACGATGTCGTCAGAAGGGGCGCTTCTGTCCGCACTTCTTGCATTTTTTGTACCGCACCCCTTCTTTGCTCACCTGTACAACCCATTCGTGTTTGCCGCCTTTCGGGCACTTGTACGTTCCAGGCATAGGTCGTTCTCCCAGTCGTCATTTGGGCATCATCGCCAGGGTCTCCATGGCGAGGCGCGCGCTGTTGTCGCGGTTGATGATGCTGTAGGCCGCGCGGATGTCGTTGGCGGCCACCTGCGGCGCGAAGTTGAAGTTCCAGAAGGCCATAAGTCCCACGTAGGGCCGCGCGCGCCCGATGGCGTAGGCTTCCACGAGGTAGAGGGCCTGTTCTTGCTCGGTGTTGTCCGCGGCGTACTCCAAACCCGCCACCGCTGCGTTGCTGCTGGCCCAGCCGAACTTGACCAGCCAGATTTGCTTCGCACCGTCGCCGTACTTCTGCATAACAGGGTACAGCAGTTCAAAACTGCGGAAGTACAGATGCCAGTCGCCTTTGAACGTCGTGCTGTCGGCGGTGCTGCGCGTGGGGTCATCGGCGGGCGGGTTGTTGTACCCCCAGGATTGCGCGCCCACGGCGTCAAAGTGCCCTTTGGCTCCGGCCTGGTACATCTGCGCCAGGTATGCCTCGGGTTCAATGGCCTCGCGCGGGTTGTGGCTGCCGGTGGGGATCAGCGCGGCGGTTACGACGATGGCGCGCGAGTCGGCGGCCTTGATGGCCGCATGGGCCAGCGTGAGAAGTTGCACGTAGTCGGAGGCGGGCATGACGCCGTTGCCGCCCCAGATGGGGGCTGCGTTCGGCGGGTCCCAGATTTCATACGCCTGCACCTGGCCCCTGTAGCGGGCGGCCATGCGTCCCAGGAGGTCGGCGTAGCGCTGCATCTCCTCGGGGGTCAGCGTCAACACATCGCGCTGGCGCGGCGGGTCCTCAGGCGGGAATCCACCGACCTGGAGCAGAACCTTGACACCCGCCTCGGATGCGTCGGCCACCAGGCGATCCAGTTCGTCCCAGCGGTACTGGCCCTGCGGCCACTCCACCGCCGCCCAGCGGACTTCCTGGCGCAGCCAGTCAAACCCGATGCCCCGGATGCCCTGAAGCACCGCGCGATGTTCCTGCCCCAGGAGTTGCACGCTGGCGGCGTAGCGGAAGACCTGCTGGCCGGGCCTGGGTGTGGGCGCGGGGAGGGCAGGCACCGGACGGTAGGGCTTGGTGGGGATGAGCAGTTTGGCGCCGGTGGCGAGCGAGCCGGTTGCCTTCAGATGGTTCGCCACGAGGATTTGCCAGGGCGAGACGCGATACTTGCACGCGATGGTGATGACCGTCTCGCCGGCGCGAACCACATGGGTGGCCCAGTGGCTTGGCGCAGCAGCCCGCAGGGACGGGCCGGGAACCATAAGCCGCTGGCCCACGGCGAGAGGCGCGTCCGGGGCAAGGCCGTTGGCCTGGGCGATGGACGCGGCGCTGGTGCCATAGGTCTGGGCGATGGTGTCCAGCGTGTCGCCCCAACCGGCGGTGTACACGCTCCACGGGACGCGGCCCTGAGCGCGGACAACGCCGAGCCGCACGGCCAGGCATGCGCCCGCGATGAGAAGCGCCACCAGGAGTAGCCGCTGCCCGAACTGTCGCATCTCGGTTCTGCCCTGTCCCCTGCGGGTCAACATAATCTCACCCACACATCATACCTGCTATTTTGCTACCCTGTCAATTCACGTGTGCGCGACATCGCCCAGCCGCGCCGATTGGATGCGCCGCCGCAGGAACGCAGGCACGTCCAGGTTGCTCGCATCCCACCGCGGGGAGTAGGACGGCCATTCCTGGGATGGGGCCTCGGCGGGGGCGGGCGATGGCTCCGGCTGCGGGCGAGGGCTTTCCTCGGCTTGCGTCGGACTCCCGGCCGGTGCGGTGATTCTAGGCTCGGGCAGGCGGCCGGGCACCGACTGGACGGGGATTTCCGCGCCGGCCACCTGGATGACCTGCCGTTCGGCGACGCCGATGCCCGTTGCCACCAGCGTAACCTGCACGCGGCCCTTCATGGTGGAATCTATCGTCGTGCCGATCTTGATGTTGGCGTCCGGGCTGGCGTTCGCCGCGATGATTTCGGCAGCCTCGCCTATCTCGGCCAGCGACAGGTCGTCGCCGCCGGTGATGTTGACCAGCACGCCCGTGCAGCCCTGGATGGAGTCCAGATTGACCAGGGGGCACTTTAGCGCGGCGTTCACCGCGTCGGCCACGCGCTTGGGGCCGCGTCCCTGGCCGATGGACATGAGGGCCTGGCCGCCGATGGTCATGATGGCGCGCACGTCGGCGAAGTCCAGGTTGATGAGTCCGGGCTGGGTAACGAGTTCCGCGATGCCCTGGACGGCCTGGCGCAGCACGTCGTCGGCCACGCGGAAGGCCACGTCCAGCGTCATGTGCTGCGAGACCAGTTGCAGGAGGCGGTCGTTGGGCACGACGATGAGCGTGTCCACGTGCTCGCGCAGGCTGGCGATGCCTCGTTCGGCGGCCCGTTGTCGGCGCGCCCCCTCAAACGAGAACGGGCGGGTTACGATGGCGACGGTGAGCGCCTGGGTCTCGCGCGCGATGCGGGCGACGATGGGCGCTGCGCCGGTGCCCGTGCCGCCGCCCATGCCTGCGGCGATGAAGATCATGTGCGCGCCGGCCAGGTGCTGGCGCAGTTCGTTTTGCGACTCCAGCGCGGCCTGGAAGCCGATGTCCGGATTGCCGCCCGCGCCGAGGCCGCGCGTGAGGCTCTTGCCCAGTTGGATGCGGGTGCAAGGCTCGGACGAGGCCAGCGACTGGGCATCGGTGTTGGCGGCGATGAACTCCACGCCGGGGATGCCGATTTGGATCATGCGGCTGATCGCGTTGACGCCCGCGCCTCCGACGCCGATGACTTTGATGCGGATGGGATAGGTCGGTTTGTCTGCCATTGCCGCCTCCATGTGCGCTAAGGTTTCCAGTTGAGCCAGCGACTCAGCCACTCTTCCAGGCTAGACCAGTTGAACGGCTTGGAGCCTTTCACCTCCAACTGCACCGGGCCGAACAGGTTGTTCTGCTCGTCCGATTCGGTCACCAGCCCCGTCTGGCCTTCGGTGTGGTAGGCGTCGGCCAGCACATAGATGCTGTGCATACCGCTTGCCAGACTGCCCGCGAAGTTGCCATATTCCGGGTACGGATTTGAAGAGAGCAGGGTAACTTCCTCGCCGGGGGCCAGGTCGGGGACGTACCACAGGATGCCCGTGCCCAGCAGGCTGGCGATGGAGTTGACATAAGGTACTGTCTTCGGGTCTATGTACAGTTGTACCCAGAAGCCGGGTGCCGGGCCGTCGCCCTGGTTACGCACGCGCACGCGGAACAGGACAGGTTCGCCTGCGTCGGGCTGCGGCGGGAAGATGTCCATCCCCGCGACGATCACGTCCGGCGCGGTCGGGGCCGGCTCGGGTGTGGGCTCCGGCTGTGGTTCGGGCGTGGGCTTCGGTGGGCACGCCTCGCAGGGCAGGGGGTACACCGGGCTTTCGGCCAGGTTGCCGGCGACGTCGGAGATGCGGAAGCGCACCAGCGTCGCCTCGGCGGGGATGCGCGCGTAGAGGGTGGCCTCAGCCCCGTCGGGCGTAACGATGGCATCCTGCCAGACGCTCCACGTAACGCCGCCGTCCGCGGACCAGGCCGCGAAGGCGCTGGCGGGTTCCAGCCCGCTCTCGTCGTCGCGCACGCGTACGGCCACCTCGCCGGTGCTGGACAGCGCCGCGTCCGTCCACCCGCCAGGCGGGTTGGGGTCGTAGAAGACCTGCGCCACCGACACGCCGGACGCCAGGCCCGCCTTGTCCATCACCCGGACCGAATACGTGCGTGGGCCGGGCTGTTCGCCCAGTTCCAGGGTCAATTCGTGGGTATACGGTTGGCTTGGCGCGCCGGTGGGGTCCTCGCCCGGACTCATCTGCATCGCGTCCACGCCGCTGCCCACGTCCAGCGCCTCAACGGTCAGCGTGATGGTCTGCTGGGTCGCATAGCGAGCGCCGTTATTGATGAGGAGCGTAACCTGGGGCGGGGTATTGTCCACGAGCACCATCAGGGACTGGACGGCCTCTTCGCCGCGGGCGTTGTGCGCCACGGCCTTGAGCAGGTGGTCGCCGTCTGCGACTGCGGTCGTGTCCCACTTGTACTCCAGCGCCGTGCCGATCTTGCGGTGGACCGGCTTGCCGTCCAGGTACAGCGTGATGTCGGAGGTCGCCACGCCGCCTTGCACCTGGATCGTCTGTGCGCCGGACAGCGGGCGGTCGGCTGTGGGGGCGACAAAGCGCACCGACGGAGCCTGCCGGTGGATGATCTCGGCGACCCGCTCGCGCAGGGCGGGCAGTCGGTTCTGCACCTGGTCGCCGGGGCACGTGGTGGACTTGGTCTCGCGGTGGCCGGCGATGTTGGGCAAGTCCAGGTCGCGGAAGATGCTGCGGCCGGTGGGGTCAATGCCGTAGCGGTCGCAGACCCAGGCCACCAGGCGGGCTAGGGCGTCCATCATCGCGTCGGTGGGCGGCTCGGACTGGAAATCGCCGATGAGCGAGATGCCGACGGAGCCTTCGTTGAACCCGTAGTCGTGGCCGCCAACGACGCCTTCGCCGCCCTTGCGCCCCTCGTAGATGTTGCCGAGGCGGTCAATCAGGTAATTGTAGCCGATGTCGCCCCAGCCGCGGGTTACCGCGTGGTAGTAGTAGACGGCGCGGACGGTGGCGGCGGGGTCCTGCTTGGGGTCGTTGGGTGTCGCCGTGTGGTGGATGATGATCTTCACGGGCTTCTCGTACTTGGGTTCCCAGGTCATCAGGCTCTCGTCAGCACCCCAGCCGCGACGTGGGATGATGGCCGGGCGCTGCACGCCGGGGCCTTCGCCCTGGGGGATGACCATCTGCATGGCTTCCTGCACGGTGGGGCCGGGCTGCGTGTTGGCGAACGTCCAGGTTACGGCCGAAACGACGGGCGTGGCCTGGCCGTCGGCGGACGCGAACTGCAGCCGGTACTGGATGAATCGCGCGCCCTGGGTGTACCACATGTGGCCCGGCCAGTCGTCGGTTGCGGACTTCAGGTCTTCGTCGGGGGCCAATTCCTGCCATTCGCCCCACGTCTTGCCGTCGTCGCTGGTGCGAACCGAGAGCGTCAGGCCGGTGCCGACGGGAATCTCGGCTTCCCAGCGCCAGACGGCCATGGAGAAGACGCCACTCGGCGCGAATACGGGCGAGGTGTACACGCCCGCGGCCTCATACTGGCCCTGGGCGTTGCGGGCGAGGGTCAGTTCGCCGTCGCCCTGGCGCTCAATCTGCACGCGCTGCAAGGTGCCCCGCTTGAAGTCGGCGACGGTGGACTGTGTCCAGGTTGCCGCGCTCTGGGCCTGGGGCTGGGCGTCCTGCAGGGTGTTCACCGCGCACCCGGCGGTGGACAGCACCAGGGCGAGGATTCCCAACACACAGGCCACGCGCAATGCGATGCGTTTCATGGTGTTCCTCCCGCGTGCGGTGAGGAGGACTCGCTTGCCTCAAAGTTGAGGAAGCGGCGGCCCTGGCTCGCCATCTGGTCCAGGATTTTCTGCGTCTCGGCGGCGTCCGCGCCGGCGATGCGCTCCACCTTGCACCCGGCAGCGCGGAGCGCAGCCTCGGCACTGGACGGGACGCCAGGGGCCTTGCCGATGATGGTAACGTAGCGGGCGAGGGCGGCTTCTTCCACACTGAAGCCACACGCTGGCTTGAACGCCTTGACGTAATTGGACAGCATCCGCCAGTACCACTCGGAGACGCCCCATTCCCACACGGGGCAGAGCACGTAGTGGTAGAGGGGGTGCTCCTGCGGGGCGGTGCCGCGGTCGGGAGTGGGTTGCGGCTGCGCGCTCTGGCGCGGGTGCTTGGGCAGGTCTTTCATCGCCTGCACGGCACGGAGCCGCGAACCGTTCTCCTTGTACCACGCGTGGGCCTCAAAGGGGCTGCCGTGGCTGTTGGCGAGGAGCCAGAAGGCGTTGTTGAACACATAGTCGGGCACGACGTTGTCCATGAGCATCTTGGTCATGTCAACGGCGATGCGGGCGTGGGCGGCTTCGTCCACCGCTGGGTACTTGGGGTGGTCGTGCGCGCCGACGATGGGGCCGTTCTCGTAGCAGACGAGGGGCAACGACCGCCCGATGCGCTCGCGGATGATGGCGTCGTACCACTCAAACAGGTAGAACCCCACGTGGTCCTGGCTGCCTTCGGGGCAGTAGTAAGGGCGGGCATTCGGCCAGCGCGCGGGGCCGCCCTTGCCCCAGTCCAGCGGCTTGTTGGACACGTAGTTGTGCATGCCCACGGCCATCGTGTCAAAGAGGTCTTCCTTGCCCTTGAGCACGATGTAGTCCAGGGCCGTCTTCAGAAAGACGGTGTCCCAGTAGTTGCCGCCTGGACTCAGGGGCGTGAAGACTGGATACAGGCCGACGGCCTTCATGGTCTCCAGGCACGGGATGAGCATGTCCATGAACCGATCCACCAGGGCGGGCTTGGACCACTCGGCCCAGTCCCATTCGTTGGTGAGATTCGGCTCGTTGTACACATGCGCATAGTGGACGCCGAGCGCCCGATAGGTCTCCAGCAGCGAGCGCAGGGCCTTCTGGTCAATGGGGCGGACCGTCGGCGTGTACACGCGGATCAGCGGCTCAATGTCCGCTTGCACCAGGGCCTTGATGAAGAACGACGGGATGGGGTTGTCCACCTCCGAGAGCAGCACAAGCCAGGATGCGCCCATCGCCTTCAACTCGGGCAGCCAGAAGTCCAGGTCGGCCTTGCTGTAGTGGAACACGTTCGGATAGTAATGGAAGCCGATGCCAGTATCCCCTTTGGGTCGCCAGTATGCTTTGATGTCCACGGGTTCCTCCTGCTACTTGGACACGGCCATCTTGAGGATGGTGCCCTTGTGGTCAACGGTGATCTTTGCGACAAACGGCCCGCGCAGCCCGTTGCCCTCGGATTCGCCGCTGACGGTGAACACGTAGCGGTTGGCGACGGTGGCCGCGCTGTGGGTCGCCGCGCCTGAATGGCAACTGCCCGTGCACTGCCCGTTGCACAGCACCTGATGCGTAACGCGCACCTGCTTGGGCGTGATCCAGGGCAGGCGGTGGCTGATTTGCAATTGCACCTGCTGGACCAGGTCGTTGGGCACGTCGGTGGCAACCTGCCGCGCGCCGTGTTGGCAGCAGACGGCCAGCGACTTGCGGACCATCGCCGCCTGCGGGAGTTTGTCCCAGACGGGCCGCTGGCCTTCCACGGTTAGCGTGGGGTCGCCGAACAGGTTGAAGGTGAGGAGCGTCTTCTGGTCCTCGCTGTCCAGGTAGCCCTGGCGGTTGAGCAGGTCGTTGGCGAAGGAGAGTTTGGCCCACTGGAGCGCCTGGCCGATGGGCATGCCGCTGGTAACGGCAAGCCAGAAGAGCCGCCCCAGCAGGTCCGCGCCCGCCAGCGGCGGCGTGAGCGAGCCGTAGGCCAGGCGGGTGGAACCCACGACGGCACGCGCGCCCTCGTACAGCAGGCGCAGCGCGATGGAATCCTTGTGCGTGCGGCCCAGCACGTCGGCGCCGTAGCACGCCTCGGTGAGGACCGTCGCGCCCGCGGCCCACGCGCTTGCGATGTCGTCGGGCATCAGGGCGACGGGGAACAGCGGGTAGTCGGCGGCGAAGTCGGGGTCGCGCTGGCCGTACCACGCGGGTTCGCCTTCCACGCCGTGCAGGTTGAAGTAGGCCAGGCGGGGCTTGCTCTGCGCCAGGACGGCGAACTCCTGGCGGGAAATGGGCGGCGACATGCGCAGGTGGCGCGCCTGGCCGATGACCTCAAAGACGGCCCGCGAGGCTTCCTTCCAGACGCTGGCGGTGTAGCCGAAACTGCCATCGGGCGGCGCGGCGTCCTCTCCCCGCTTCCAGATGCGGGCCAATGCCTTCAGCCCTTTGGCCGCCGAATTGCGGGCCGACCCCTCGTGGGCGTTCGCGGCGTGCTCAATCAGGCGCAGGAAGGCTTCGGCGTCGTCGCAGTCGGGGATGCGGCCGACCGAGCGCGTGGGCAGCAGCGTGGAGCCGTTGCGGGCCGCGTAGGGCGCGTCGGTGTAGATGTCCTCATCCTGATCCTCGGTGGGGTTGGGGACGCGGCAGAAGGGCACGATGTCGTCGCCGCCCAGGATGAGGACGTGGCGCATGTCCTGGCCCTGGGTCAGCAGGCCATCGGCCAGGGAGTCCACCGCCGCCTTGACGTGCGCGGCGTCGGTGGGATTTTGGGCCGCGACGCCGCCCAGCCCCGCCATCTGCTCGGGGTCGTCCAGGGCCACGAAGTGGATGGCGCGGTTGTCGGCGGGGCCGATGGCCTGGATGAGACGATGGACGGCCTCGCCCAGGCGCGCGATGAAGTCAGCGCCGAACTTGGCTTCCAGCGGGCCTCGGCAGGTGAGGATGGCAAGGGCCGAGACCGCAGACGGCCGCTCGGCTGGTTGTGGCTCTTCAGCGCCCATCAGGTGATCGGCAAGCCGCGCCATCTCCACCTGGATGTCGCGCAGGGTGGGGTTTTCGGGCAGCGGGGCGGCTTCGGCGAATTCTGGGGCGGGCGACTCATCGCGGGCCTTCGCGCCGTGTCGTGCGGAACCGACAGGCTCTGCGACGGCCAGGTCCGATGGGTCGGCCCAGAGCAGGCGGTACTGCCCGTTGGAGCCGAAGGTGCGCTCGGCAACGATGCCGCTGGGGTCCAGGGCCTGGGCGGCGTGCAGCGCAGCCATGCCCGCCTCGGCCTGCCCCTGGCGGATCAGGATGTCGCCCCGAATCAGCGCCGCCTTGACGAAGTTGGGCCACGCGGCGGCGATTTGCTCCAACGTGGACATGGCCTCATCCAGCTGCTCCAGCCGCCACAGCGTCTCGGCAAGCCCCAGCCACGCCTCGGGCAGGAACGGGTCCGAGCGGGTGATGGCCTGGAACTCGGGCAACGCGCCGCCCCAGTTGACCGACAGTTTGAACCGCACCGCCTTGCCCAGGGGCGATGCCTCGCCCGCGGATTTCAGGTTGAGCACGGCGGGCAGTCGGCTGCCCAGCGCCAGTTTCTGGTCTGCGTCGGCGGGGCAGAGGGCGAAGGCGCGGACGAACTGGCGGTTGGACTGCTCGGCCTCGCCCAGGGCGTGCAGCGCCTCGGCCAGCGCCAGGCGGCATTCGGCGTTCTCGGGATCCAGTCCCAGGGCGGCGTCCAGGATCAGGCGGGCCTGCTGCGGCTCGCCCAGGCGAATCCAGGCAACCGCCGCCAGGAACATCCCGCGCAGGTGCCCAGGGTACTGCCGCAGCAGCGCCTGGGCCTTGTCCAGCGCCTCGTGGAATCGGCCTTGTTTCAAATCCAATTCAGCCGCTGTGCAAATCTCCTTGCCTTTCACGTCTCCACTCCCGCGCGTCTGAAAGTCCGTGTCGTGTATGGTGCAGTTCCCGACCGCAAAGGCTATGCACCGCTGGGTTCCTTGCTGATGAATCCCAGGGCGCTCACCGTGGCCAGTTGCTTGTACGCCTCGGCGTTGCCAGGCTCCAGCCGTACAGCGTGGCGGAACATCTCGGCGGCCTTGCCGTACTCCTTGGTGCGCTTGTACAGGAGCCCCGCCTTCACGTAGTACTCGGCCTTCTGCCCGTTGATCTGGATGGCCCGCTGGTAGGCGCGCTGGGCTTCTTCAATGCGGCCCTGCTGCTCGTAGGCTGTGCCGAGCAGGTACTGGGCTTCGGCGTCCGAGGGCAGGATGTCAACCAGTTTCTGGAAATGGGCGGTGGCCTTTTCCTTGTACCCCAGTTGCGTGCACAGGAGGCCAAGCCGACGATGGGCTTCGGCGTGCTTGGGTTCAAGGACGATGGCCTGCTGGTATGCCTGCAGGGCCTCGTCAAAGCGATCCTGCTCGCGGAAGATGTCGCCCAGGGCCACATAGGGCTCGGCGTCGCCTGGGGCCAGGTTGATGGCGGCTTCCAGGCACTGGGTAGCCTCGTGGTACTGGCCGAGGTGCTTGAAGGCCAGACCCACCTGCAGGCAGTAGCGGGCGTTCTTGGGCTCCAGCGACAGGGCGCGGCGGAAGTGGCCGAGGGCCTCATTCCAGCGGCCCGCCGCGGCGTACAGGTCGCCCAGGGCCTCGTGGGCGGGTGCATAGTCGCCCTTGCGATTGATGGCCTCTTTGAGCACGTTGATGGCGTCTTCGGGCCTTCCCTCATCCTGCAAGACTGCGGCAAGGGTCAGGTAGTATTCCGGTCGCTCCGGCGCGGCCTCTATGGCCTTCTGCAGGGCGACGCGGGCCTGCTTGGGTTGCTTGGCCTTGAGGTACATCTCGCCCAGGGTGGCCAGGTCGTCGGTGGCCTTCGGTTCCAGGCTCACGGCCTTCTCCAGCAGGGCGGCGGCGGCGGAATGGCGTCCCATGCCCGCGTAGGCTTTGGCGGCCAGACGGTAGTAGTCGGTGGCACCAGGCTGGAGTTTGATGGCCTTCAGCAGACATTCCAGCGCGGATTGGTACTGCGCTTCGTTCACGAGCATCTCGCCCAGTTCGGCCTGCCATGGGGCCACATCCGCGTTGAGGCTCAGGGCGGTTTGCAGGGCATCCCTGGCCTCGGCGGGGCGTCCGGCGGCTCGGAGCGCCTGGCTCAGCGCGTGATGGTACGTGGCCTCCTGAGGGCGCTCCTGTACAGCCTGGGATAGATGCGCCACGGCTTGGTCTGCCTTGTTCTGCTCCAGCAGCGCCATGCCCAGGTGGTAGTGGACTTCGTCGCCGGCCAGGCCCATGCTCTCTGCCGCGCGGAGTTCCTGGTAGGCGTCTGCGGGCTGGCCGAGGCGGCGCTTGAGAATGCCCAGGGCCAAGCGGAGCGGGGCATGCGTGGGCGAGAGCGAGGCTGCTCGCTGGAGCAGGGCCATGGCCTCATCGGCCTTTCCGGTCTCGGCAAGCAGCAACCCCAGTTCGGCCTTCACGTCGGGATTGGACGGCTGGGCCTCTGCCAGTTGGTCCAGGGCTTTCAGACAGTCGGTCAGCGCATCGGCGTCCACATCATGGGGCTTGAGGCCCAGGGCTTGCTGTTGGCGCGCCCTGGACAGGTCGCGGCGGATGCGGGCCGCCAGCGCCAGGATGTAGCGCGGCTCCGACGGCGCGAGTTTGTGCGCGCGCTTGAGGGCGGCCGTGGCTTCGCCGTCGTTGCCGGTGGCCTCATGGGCGAGGCCCAGCAGGTAGTGGGCTTCCGGCTGGGCGGGGTCGGCCCGCACGGCTTTCTCCAGGACGGGCAGCGCCTTGGCCGTCCGATGGGCGCGAAGCAGGGTGCGGCCCAGGGCCAGGGCATACGCCTGATTCGCGGGATTGAGTCCGGCGGCGCGCTCCCATTCGGCGATGGCCTTCTCCACGTCGCCCGCCGACTCGTGCATCTCGGCCATTTCGGCATGGGCTGCGGCGTCATCGGGCTTGGCCTGTAGCACGCGCTCCAGCGCCTGGATGGCCTCGGACGTGCGGCCCTGTTTGCGCAACGCTGCCGCAAGGCCGCGCTGCGTGTCGGCGTTGTCGGGGGCAAGGGTCGCGGCGTTCTGGTAGGCGTCCAGCGCCTCGGCCATGCGCCCCTGGCTCTCGTAGATTTGGCCCAGCAGTGCGTAGTGGTCGGGGTTGGTGCCGTCGCGGTCAATGGCCGTTTTCAGGCTGCGCTCGGCATCCAGCGCCTGGCCCAGTTGCCACTGCACGCGGGCCAACATGCCCCAGTTGACGGAATCGCCCGGATCTAGGCGCAGGGCTTCCTGCAATTCCTCCAGGGCCTCTTCCAGCCGCCCCTGCTCGGCCAGGATGGAACCGGCGGCGCGGTGGACGTAACTGGTGGCCGCGTCGCCCGACCGCGAGGCTTGCTTCAGCAGGCGCAGCGCCTCGTCGGCCCGGCCCAGTTTGTGGAGCGAGAGGCCCACGCGCTGGAGGGTTGGCGCGTCGCTGCCGCAGACCTCGGCGGCGCGGGTGTAGGCGCGTTCGGCTTCCTGGGCCAGGCCCTGGGCGGCGTACAGGTCGCCGAGGTCGCACAGGATGGACGGGTCGCCGGGTTCCAGGGCTGCTGCGCGGCGGAGCATCTCGTAGGCTTCGCCCGTCTGGCCGTTCTGCGCCAGGAGCGCGCCGAGGCGGCTGTGGTAGTGGGCATTGTCGGGGGCGATGTCCAGCGCGCGTCGGTACTGCTTGATGGCCTCGCCGAGCCAGCCCTTGCGGGCGAAGGCCGCGCCCAGTTGCGCGTGGAGCGCATCATCGTCCGGCATGAGACTGATGGCCGACTCCAGGATGGCAATGGCGGCGTCGGGGTCGGCGGTCTCACTCTGGGCCAGGGCCAGCGAACGGCGGTACTCGGAGCGGTCGGGGGCCAACTCCACAGCCCTGCGCAGAGAGGCGATGGCGGCGTCCATCTGCCCCCTGTCTTGGTAAAGGAGGCCCATCTCGTGGTGGGCGTCGGCTAGGTTCGGGTCGGCGGACAGCGCAGCCGAAAGGGCCTGCCGGGCCTGGTCGTGCATCCCCTGGATGCGGCACAGGTGGCCGTAGAGCGTCTGCGCCGGTGCCCAGTTGGGGCGGAGTTCCACGGCCCGCCTGCAGGAGCCCATGGCCAGTTTCTCCTGGCCTTCCTGGGCCAGGATGCGGGCGAGGGCCAGCAGGGCTTCGGCGTGGTTGGGCGAGAGTTCCAGCGCACGCTGGTAAGCGGCTTTGGCGGCTTTCAGGTCGCCGGTCTGGAGCAGGACGTCGCCCATGGCTGCATGGTAGCGGGCCTGCATGGAATCCAGCGCGGCGGCCTGGCTGAATTCGCGCAGCGCGTCAGCCCAGTTGCGATCCATCTGGTGCAGGATGCCCATCTCGTAGTGCACGGACGCTTGGTCGGGCGCAAGTTGCAGGGCCTGCAAGAGCGCGGCCTTTGCCCCTGCCAGGTCGCCCGCCTGCCGCTGCATCTCCGACAGGCGGATGCGGTAGGCAAGGGTGGAGGGGGCCAACGTGGCGGCCTTCTGCAACGCCTCCACCGCCTTCGGGATGTCGTTGCCCAGCGCATGGATTTCGGCGAGTTGCGCGTGCAGTTCGGGCTGATTGGGTGCCAGTTTCAGCGCGGCTAGGGTTTCCTCGCGCGCTTCGTTCAGCCGCCCCAGTTTTGCCGCAGTGGCGGCGATGCGCTGGCGGTAGAGCCATTCCGATGGGGCAAGGGCGCTGGCCTGGCGGTAGTGGCCCAGGGCGCGCTCCAGGTCGCCCATGTCGGCGCAGACCTCGGCGATTTGGAACTGAGCGCGGGGGTCGCTGGGGGCGCTTGCCACGGCTTCGGACAGCAAGGCGGCGGCGCGGGCAGTGTCGCCCAGTTTGTGCAGAACGGCGCCGAGCCTCAAGAGCGGCTCGGTGGCCCCAGGTAGGAGTTGCGCCGCCTTCTCGTACACGGTGCGCGCCTGGGCGAGGTGGTCGCCTTTCTCCAGGAGGATGCCCAACTGGACGTAGGCAGCGCCGGCGTTCGGGTTGATGTCAATGGCCTTGTCCAGCGTCGCCTGGGCGTCGTCCAGCAGGCCGAGGGAAGTCTCCACGCGGGCCACATCCACAAGGGCGTTGGCGTCGGTCGGGATCAGGCGGGCGGCTGTGCGGTAGGCTTCCAGCGCGGCGGTGAGGTCGCCCTTCTCCTCGTGAATGGCGCCGGCGGCACGGTGCGCCTCGGCGACGTTGGGGTTCTCGCGCAGGATGGCCTGCACTTCGTTCATGGCGTCATCGGGCTGCCCAAGGCGCTGGAACAGGCGGGCGGTCGCCAGGCGGTAGCGGGGTTCGCCGGGGTCAATGACCGACGCCTGGCGGTAAGCGTTGATGGCCTGGGCGTACTCGCCCTGTTTCTCCAGCAGCCCGCCGAGTTCGGCGATCCACTGCGCCTGGCCTGGGCGGGACTCCAGGGCGCGGCGGTACAATTCAATGGCGGCGGCGTGGCGGCCCAGGTGGCTTTCGGCCTGAGCCAGGTGTCGCAGGTACTCGGCGTCGCTGGCGGACAGTTCCACGGCCTCGCGGAAACGGGCGCGCGCGCCGTGCCAGTCGCCTGCGTCGGCCAGGAGCGTGCCGAGTTCGTCGTACCACTGGGCGCGGTCGGGCCGGAGGGCGATGGCCTGCTGCATGCGCTCTACGGCGGCTTCGCGCAGGCCCTGCTCGGCCATGACGAGGGCGGCGAGCCGGAGATAGCGCCCGTCCTGCGGGGCCAGTTGGGCAGCCTGCTGGTAGGCAGCCAGGGCTTCGCCCAGCCAGCCGCGGTGCTGATAGGCGCGTCCCAACTCGGCCAGGATTTCCGGGTTGTTGGGCATGAGCGCGCTGGCCTTCTGGAGGCGCTCAATGGCCTCGCCAGGGCGGCCTAAGCGGTTCAGGGCCACGCCCGCCCAGTAGTGATGCTCGGGCACATTGGGCTGTCGCGCCAGGGCAAGGCGGAACTGGGAGAGGGCCTCTTCGTCGCGGCCCTCGGCCAGATGGATCAGCCCCTGCTCGGCGCAGATGACCGCGTAGACCGCCGAGGCTTCATCCTGGGCGCGCTGCAATTCGGCCTGGGCACGTTCGGACTCGCCCATCAGCCGCAGGAGTATGCCCTTGTCCAGATAGTAGGTGAGCCTGGCGGCGTCCAGCAGGCGCTCGGGATGGTCAAGGTCGGCGGCGGGGAGCGCCACGTGCGCCTCCCGGGGAGATACCGGCTCCTGCGGCAGAAGCGCACGCAGGAGGTGCGCTCCCGACTCCGCCTCGCCGGCCTCCATCAGCGCGGCGCCGAGGTTGCGGAGCGTCTCGGCGGGGATGCCGGCGTCCTTCAGGTTGCGCACGGCTTTCGCCAGGCGGTCGGGGAGCAGGTTCTGGCGCAGGGCGTTCGCCGCCAGGTTCGCCACAGAGGGGTCGCCGTTCCGCAGCAGGTTGAGAATTGGCCGCTCCGGTTCGGGGTGGGCCGAGACGTACATTTCCCAGAGCGCGGGGTTCTCGCGCGCGAGGGCCAGTTCCTTGGAGTCCCCAAGCCGGTCGCGCAGGGCCACCGCGCACAGGTAGCGGCGCATCGCCGGGTGGAGGAACCGCACGCTGCCGTCGGGGGTTCCCACCAGGAGGCCCATCTGCGTGGCGGCCGACAGCGCGGCGGTCTTCTGCCCCGTCGCGCTCTGCAGGAGGATTTCATTGGCCTGGTGGGCGCTGATGGCGTCCTGCGCCTGGCGCTCCATGGTCTCCGCAAGGGTCACCAGACCCAGCGCGCGGAGCGCCTGCTCTGGGTTGGCCGAGGCGTTGCCTTTGGCGGCCAGGATGCGCGCCAGTGCCGCCAGGATGATTTGCGCCAGGTTCCACCAGGGCACCTGCGTCAGGCTCTCCAGCAGTTCCAGGATGACGGACAGGAACAGTGGCAGATGCACGATGTCCCACAGGACTCTGTCGCGGCGGAGGATTCGGTTGACGCGCCGGCTCTGCTCGCTCGTGAGTCTGGAGGACAGGATGGCGGTGATGTCCTCGTCCGACAAGCGGCCCAGGCTGAGGGTGGGGATGTCGGGCAGGCCCCAGGCGTGCCCCGGCCAGGCGGTCGTGCGGGATGCGAAGACGGCCTTGACCCTGCCGTTGGGCTGGGCGGCGCTGCAAATCTCGCGCACCCACTTGGGGCCGGGCGCGCCGCCTACGCGATCCACCTGGTCCACCAGGAACAGGAGCGTCGCGCCGTCCAGCCACTGGCGGGTGGCGGCCTCATCGGCGCTGATGCTGTGCTTCTCCAGCGCCTGGGCCACGATGTCGTTCAGGGAGGCGTCGGCCGGGCTTGCCTCGGCGTCCACGACGATGGGGATGGGGTAGCCCGGTCCCTCATCGGGAGCGGCAAGGAGGCCGCGGTTGGCCGTCTCGTAGGCCAGGTACGCCAGGAGCGTGCTCTTGCCGGTCAGCGGCTCTCCGAGCACGAGTGTGAGCGGCCCCAGGGCGGCGAGGCTCGCGGCGTCCTCGGCCTGGCCCTGGGTGGCGGCGCGGATGGCCGACACGGGCTGCAGAAACGATTGCCATGCATGGGCCAGCGCCTCGTCGCGCAGCAGGCTCTGCAAGTAGTCGCTCGCGGGGCCCTGCGCGAGGGCGCTTTTGGAGGAGTGTTTGACGGCCACGATTCACCCCCTCTAGATTTTGGAGATCATCCAGAACGCGACAAGGCAGATGACGACGCCGCTGCAGCACAGGAAGACGCCGATGCCCACCGCAGTGCGAATCAGTTGGCTTACGGCTTCCACGAGGCGGGCGGCCGAGTCAATGATGGGCGCGATGCCGTCTTCCAGGGCAGCACGGGTGCCGATTTTCGCGGATTGGGCCGACAGCGTGCGCATGGTCTGCTGATAGTCGCGGGCTAGAATCGTCCAGAGGCCGGCGGCGCATGCAGCGACGCCGATGACAAAGAGAGTGATCGCCATTCCGAGTTGCAGGCTTGTGATCATATCCTCGCTCCCTTCTGGAAGAATCCGCTAATATGGGCATGCGCGTGGGTGCATTCGCGCATGCTGCCGATTGCGCGTCTTTCACCCGGAAGGTTGCAAGTTCTGTGCCACCGGGGGATGCTGGGAGAAACCTGACGGGCCATCCGGGGTGGGGGATGGCCCGTCAGACCGTAGAGAGGGCGAGTTGCCGATACCTGATGCTCAGGGGAAGGGGCTGGCTCCTGTTACTCCAGTTGGTATTTGCGCAGCCGGTATCGCAACTCGTCGCGGGAGATACCCAACGCATTGGCGGCTCGGGTCTGATTGCCGTCGGCCAGGGCAAGCGCCCGTCGGATCAGGTCTTCCTCAAGGCGGGCCACCGCGTCTTTGAGATTGAGGCCGTGGCCGTTGGACGGCGTTCCGTCGCCCTTTGCGTCGGCGGGCGCGGCTGCCGGGCCGGGCTGACAGGCGACGATTTCTGCGGGCAGGTGCTGGGGCCGGATTTCCTCGCCGTCGCACAGGATGATGGCCCGCTCTATGACGTTGCGCAGTTCGCGGATGTTGCCCGGCCACGAATAGGCCTTGAGGAGCCTGAGTGCCTCGGCGGAGACGCCGGTGATGTTGCGGCCGGTGGATCGGTTGAAATCGTCTATGAAGGCGGCCACGAACAGAGGCAGGTCCACGATGCGCTCGCGCAATGGGGGCAGGTTCACCGTAACGACGCCGAGGCGGTAGTACAGGTCTTCGCGGAAGGTGCCCTCGCGGATGGCCTTGACCAGGTCCTGATTGGACGCGGCGATGATGCGGATGTCCACCTTGATGTCGCGTGTGCCGCCGACCCGCCGCAGGGTGCGCGTTTCCAGAACCCGCAGGAGTTTCGTCTGCATCTCCGGCTTCATGCCGCTGATCTCATCCAGGAACAGCGTTCCGCCGTCCGCTGCCTCAATCAGCCCTTTCTTCTGCTTGTGCGCGCCCGTGAATGCCCCCGCCTCGTATCCGAAGAGTTCGCTTTCCAGCAGGGCGTCGGGGATGGCCGCGCAGTTGAGGGCAACGAAGGCTTGCTCGGCGCGGTTGCTCTGCTGGTGGATGGCGTTGGCGACGACTTCCTTGCCGGTGCCGCTCTCGCCCTGCAGGAGCACGCTGGCGTTGGTCGGCGCCACGCGCATGAGCAGTTGCGCGATTGCTTTCATCTGCGGGGTTTCGCCCACGATCCACGTGAGGGCGTAGCGGTTGCGCGCTTCCCTGCGCAGGCGGCGGATTTCCCGGCGCATGGCTGATGCCTCCAGCGCCTTGGCCGCCACCAGCAGGAGCGTGTCCAGGTTGTAGGGCTTCTTCATGTAGTCGTAGGCGCCCAGTTTCATGGCCTGCACGGCGCAGTCTATCTCGCCGTGGCCGGTTACGATGATGACCGGGATGTCGGGCTCTTCCTCGCGGATGACCTTGAGCACGTCAAGCCCGTGCATGTCGGGGAGTTGCTGGTCCAGAAGGACCAGGTCCACCTCCTGGCTGCGGATGAGGTCCAGGCCCTCCTGGCCTGTGAGCGCGCCGAGGCTTTCGTATCCGGCCTCTCGCAGGTCCTCCTGGACAAAATGGTTCAGCGTCTGTTCGTCGTCAATAATCAGTACCGTCGCGGCCATTTTGCTCCCTCATCTGTCAGTTTCATGCGGCTAACGGCAGGTCAATGGTGAATACCGTTCCGACGCCTTCCTTGCTCCGCACCGAGATGTTGCCACGGTGGTCGGTAACGATGCGGCGTGTGATGGCCAGGCCCAGACCGGTGCCTTTCGCCTTGGTCGTTACGAACGGCTCAAAGATTTTGGGCAGTTTGTCGGCGGGGATGCCCACGCCCGTGTCGGCGACCTCAATGCGAATCCACTCCTCCGGCCCGATGACCGTGTCCTGATGGGCCTTGCCTGCGGCTTCTATGGCTGCGGCCGGCTCGGGAATCAGGCGCACCTTGCGGACGCTGATGCGCAGGTCGCCGCCGTTGGGCATGGCGTCCAGCGCGTTGCTGATGAGGTTGGACAACGCCTGATCCAGCCGCAGGGGGTCCACCAGGCACGAGCCGAGGCCGGGCGCGTAGTTTTTGGTGATGCGGACGCGCCGCTCGGCGGCCTTGCCGTGCCAGCGGGCCAGGACGTTCTCCACGATGTCCGACACCTGCGCCGGAACCAGGTCCAGCGTGGGCGGGCGCGAGATCATGAGCACATTCTCAATCAGGCGGTTGACGCGCTCGGTCTCCTCCAGAATCAGTTGGATGGCGCGCTGCTGCGAGGGGTCGGTGATCTTGCGCGCCAGGTGCTGGATGCCCGCGCTGATGGAGCCCAGGGGGTTGCGGATTTCGTGGGCCAGGACGGCGGCCATCTCGCCCAGGTCGGCCAGGCGATCCAACTTGCGCTTCTCCTCCTCTATCTTCTTGATCTCGCTGAGGTCGCTAAAGACCAGGAGGAGGCCGGTTACGACGCCCTGGTTATCGCGCAGCGGGGAGGTGTTCAGGCCGATGGGAATCTCGTGCCCGTCGCGGTGTGTGATGACCGTCTCGTAGTTGGAGCACGGCGTGCCCTTGTGCAGGGTCTCCGACAGGATTTGCTGCAGGCCGTTGGACGAGACAAGCACCTGGTGCACCGGCTTCCCCAGCAGATGCTCGCGCGGGTAGCCGATGATCTTGGCGGCGGCGATGTTCGTGGAGGTGATGCGGCCCGACAGGTCCACCGTGATGAGCCCGTTGGTCATGCTCTGCAGGACGTTCTCGTTGAACTGCTTGATGACGAACAGGTCGCCGATGGCCGTGCGCAGTTCGGTGAAGAGCATGGCGTTCTCTATGGCCACGCTGATTTGATTCGCGACGGCTGTGAGCAGGTCTGCGTCTTCCTGGGTGAACCAGCGCTGCTTCCGGCTTGCGACGTTCATGACGCCCAGGAGTTTGTCCTTCGCCCGCAACTGGGTGCTGACGAAGGAGCCGAGGTGCGGCTGCGCCGTCTGGGGCCACCAGGCTCCCGCCAGTTGGGACACGTTGCCGTTGGATGCGGTGATGGTGGTGCACCCCTCTTGCTCGGTGAAGGCCTGCGACTGGACGGCGAGGACGGGCGGTTCGCCGCGGTACACGCGCAGGACCAGGTTGCCGGTCTGGTCGTCAAACAGGTAGATGGCGCCCATGTCGGCCCCGACGACGTCCAGCACCACGTCCAGCGCCGCGTCCAGAATCTCGTCCAGTTCCAGCGAGCGGCCCACAACGGCGGACACGGCGTTGAGGGCGGACAGGTTGCGGTTGCGGCGCAGGAGTTCGCGCTCCATCTCCTTGCGCTCGGTGATGTCGCGGGCCAGAATCTGGATCACCTTGCGGCGGTCAAACTCAATGACGCTGGCGCTGATGTCCACGTCCATGCGGGTGCCGTCCTGGCGGACGAAGACCATGTCGTCAAAGGTGCCCGACCCGTTCAGCAAGACCTCTTGCAGGCGGCCGACGCTGCGCTCGCGGGAATCGGCAGGGAAGAGGTCGCTGAGGCGCATGTGGAGGAGCGCCTCGCGCCGATAGCCGGTGAACTGCTCGGCCTTGCGGTTGACCTCCAGAATGCCCGTGTCGGCCGGGTGGATGGAGAAGATGGCATCGTTGGCGTTTTCAATCAGCACGCGCTGGCGCTGCTCGGATTCGCGCAGTTTGTGGGTGCGCTCGTCAATCTTGCGGCTCATGGAGCGAATCCACGAGTACGAGGCCGCAGCCAGGAGGCAAAAGGCCAGAACGCCCCCGCCGGCCCACAGCGCCCAGTTGTCGGGAATCGCGCTTGCCCGCGTGGGCATCGTGCCGAACCACTTGCGGACGATCTTGTCCTTGACGTTGTTGCTCTCCAGTGCTGCAAGCCCGGAGTTGAGCAGGGCAAGAAGTTCGGTGTTGTTCTTGCGCACCGCGATGGCGTACCCGCGACGGCGGAGGGGTTCGCCTACAGCCTTGACCAGCCCGCTCAAGTTGTTACGCTGAATCAGGTTGCGGCTGGAGAGTTCGTCGCCTACAAAGGCTTCCACTTCGCCCGACAGGAGTCGGCTCAGGCCGTCCTGGATGCTGGGGACCGGCACCGCATGGATGGCGGGGTTGGACTGCACCAGGTAGGCGCCGGGGCTGTTGCCGACGACGGCGACGGAGCGGCCGGCCAAATCGGACAGGCTGTGCACGTCCAGCCGCTCGGCGGTTACGAAGATGGCCTGCGCATTGCTCAGGTAGGGCTGGGTGAAGGCGTAGAACGGCGCGAGTTCGGGCCCCGGTTCCTGGCCCATGATGCCGTCAATCTCGCCGACGGAGAGGGCGGCGCGCGCATCCTCTATTGCCATCGGGATGAGGCGGATGTCGGCGTTCAGCGTCAGCGCCAGGCCCGCGATCAGTTCCTGGTCAAACCCGCCGTAGATGCCCGCTTCCGAGGGGAAGTAGAAGGGGGCATTGTTGGGCTGGGAAGCGATGACAATCTGCCCGTGCTGCTGGAGCCAGGCGCGCTGGGCTTCCTGGGCGCTCGGGGTAGCACGCGACTGCATCGGCCGCCACGCGTACTGGTAGGCCAGCCCGCCGAGCAACAGCGTCAGTGTGAGTATGAGGGCGAACCGCCAGAATCTGCGCATGTCTTGTAAACCCTCCCGGACGCGCCTATGGACACCGGAGCCGCGCAGGGAGTATGCCCAACTCCTGCCGGTACTTGGCCACCGTGCGCCGCGCGATGGGGTAGCCCCGCTGGGCCAGCCGCTTCGCCAGTTCCTGATCGCTCAGGGGGCGCTTCTCCTGCCGTATGATTTCCAGCAGCACGTCCTTGACCGCCAGCGACTCGTCAAAGAAGTCGGCCAGGGGGATGACGCGCCCGTTCGGCAGGAGGGCGTACTTGTTGGCGATGGCCCGGCTCACGGTGGATTCGTGGACTCCGATGTGTTCTGCCAGTTCTGCCCGCGTGATCGGTTTGATGGATCGCTCCCCGTTTTCCAGAAACTCGGCTTGATAGTTGACCAGCCAATCCCCTATCATCTGCAGCGTTTGCCAACGCTGGTTGACGCAACGGATGAACAATTTGCCCCTGGACATGTACTCTTTGAGTTGCTCTTTCGCCTGTTCGCACGAGGGGTCATCCTTGCCTTCCAGTTGTTCGGCCAGGCGTTTGTATTCGGGGGAGATGCGCAACGTGAACGAGCGGCCGGGCAGCACCTCCACCTCAAAACCCGTATCGGGGGCGGGCCGCCGCCGAATGGCGATGTCGGGGCGGACGTACACGGTATCGGTGGCGGGCTTGGCCTCGCCCAACGCCCAGTGGGCATGCGCCGGCTTGGCGTTGAGGTTGGCCCGGATGAATGCGTATTCGGCCCGAATTTCCCGCTCGGTTACGTTCAGCGCCTTTGCCAGGGCGTGAACCTGCTGCCTGAGGAAGAGATCCCAGTGGGCGATCATGGCTTCGGCGAGCGGGCGGGGTTTGCCGTCCTCGCGCAGCCGCCGCAGTTGGATGAGGAGCGCCTCTTGGGGGCCGCTCGCGCCGATGCCGGGCGGGTCCAGTTTCTGCAGTTCGGCGATGACGCGCTCCACCCGCTTCGGTGGGACGCCCAGTTGGGCGGCAGCGTCGCCGGCCGAGACGGTCAGGTAGCCGTGGTCGTCCAGGCTGTCTATCAGGTAGAGGGCGATGGGGTGGTCTTCCGCAGCGAGGGCAGGGCGTATCTGCCATTCCAGGTACTCGGCCAGCGTCGTGCTGCCCGGCACCCGGGAGATCGGGTCGTCGTCCTCCTCATCCCAGTCGTGGGTGCGGTAGTCCTGGTAGTTCCACCCCTCCGGCTCCCAGTCGCTGCTTCGCGGCGGCTTTCTGCCCGCGCAGTAGGGGCAATGCGACCCGCGCAGGGGGTTGCCACACTGGGGGCACCGTTCGTGCTCAATGAGTTCCAGCACTGGGTTCTGCTCCACCTCTTGAGCGACGGCCTGCTCCAGTTCAGCCGAAGACATCGCCAGCACCTCGTTGGCGATGATGAGTTGGGGCGTGATCTTCAGTTGACTCTCAAGCCTTTGCTCAAGATACAGCGACATGGTGCAGCCTCCTGCAAGTTCAGGCCAGGATGGTCTCTATCCCCAGGCGCGCGATGGCCGAAATCATGTCGGGGGGCAGTTCCCGGCCCGTTACCACTTTGTGCACGGCGGTGAGGGGGGCGAAGGATACGAGCGCCACTTTGCCGAACTGATTGTGCTGGGCCAGGAGGATGACCTCGCGGGCGGCCTGGATCATGGCCTGCTTCACGGTGATCTCCTCCAGTTGTGATGTGGTGAGGCCGCGCTCCTGGTCAATGCCCGGGGCGGTCAGGAACAGTTTGTCCACCTGCATCCCCCGCAGCGTTTGCTCGGCCACATAGCCGACGAGGCCGCTCCGCAGGCCACGCACGAGGCCGCCGGTGAGGATGGCGCTGACGCCGAAGGACTCGCTGAGTTCCAGCGCGACCTCCAGGTTGTTGGTGAGCACCGTCAGGTTTCGGCGGCTGGCCTTGATGCGACGGGCCAGCAGGAGCGTGCCCGGGCCGGAATCAATGATGATGGTCTCGCCCTCATTCACGAGTCTGCTGGCGGCTATGGCCATTCGGGACAGTTCCTCCCCCTGGATTTTGGCCGGTTCGGCGCTGATCTCCGGTTTCCGTTCTTCGGGCGGCGCCGGTTCCTCCGGCGCGGCGATTTGCGATACGGCTCCCCCATGCGTCCGCTTGATGACGCCCTGTTGCGCCATTTCGGCCAGGTCTCGGCGGATGGTGCTTTCGGAGGTGTTGAACCGGGTTGCCAGTTCCGCGACGGTAACGAACGGTTCTTCCTCCAGGACCTTGCGGATGGCGGCCTGCCTGTCTTCTTTTGTCATGGCGATCCTCCTTTGGAATCGTGCAATCGCCGCGACTGGGTACTGCCTCGCTCGTTACGCCGAGCGGGCCGATGGAACGATGGGCAAGTCGCCATCGCGGTGGGAAGCCAGCAGTCCCGCGCCCGGCACGTCCGGCGGGTTCTCGCTCGTGCTCCCTGCGCGTCGCGCACATTGAGCGTTGTCAGCGTCTATGCTCAATGTCGCGCAGGTTGTTGCGCATTTGCCTGAACCACCGGTGTCTATCGCCTATATTATAGCACGATTTCGTCCAAAAGTCAAGGGGTTTTTGCGGGAATTTTGGGTGAATTTGGCTGTGGTGCGCAAAATCAATCAGTATTACGCGCGATATTGCGCATCATCCAACGCAGTGTGCGCGAAACCGAGCAAGTTGTGTGGCTGTTGTCGCGCGGGCAAGCGCGCGGTTTCGGCAGTACACTGTGCGTTCGTGTCAGGGGAGCGAAGTGCGTGAAAGAATTCGCGCACGAGCGACTTGCGGCCAAGCCGTTGTGCGCGAATCCGTGCGGGGTGGGTGAATTACTGACGCTTGGAATCCGGGGTGCTGTCTGCGTCGTCCGGGCTGCGGGTAACGCCCTGCTGGATGGCCATGATGCCGTTGTTGACGGTACGCAGGATTTGCTCCAGTTCGCGCTGGAGGTTGCCGAGGACTTCCACGACGTAGTCGTCGGCGCCTTTGCGGATGGCTTCCGCCTCTCTCTTGGCGCGTTCCAGGATGGTATTCGCGCGGACCATGGCCGATTTGGTGATCTCGCTCTCCTCGGTCAGGCGGGCTGCTTCCTCGCCGGCCAGCGCGACGATGCGTTCTCGCTCTTCGCGCGCCTGGGCGAGCACGCGCTCTTTCTCTTGGAGGAGTCGTTTGGCCTGCTGCACCTCCTGGGGAATGCGCGAGCGCATTTCGTCCACGATTCGCAGCAGTTCCTCCTCGTTCACGATGACGTCGGAGGTGAGGGGGATGTGCCACCCGTTGTTGATGGCGGCTTCCAGTTGGTCAATCAAGTGCAGGATGTCCATGGCGCTCCTCCGTTTTGCGTTCAGTCGCGGAGCGAAACCAGCGGGATCTTCCCGCTGCCGTCGGCTCCCAGCGTCTTCAGCCGCTCAAGCAGGGCTTTGGCCACGTGTGGCGGGACCATCTGGTCTATGCACCCGCCGGCGATGGCGACCTCCTTGACGATGCTTGAACTCAGGAAGGCATGCTCCAGGCTGGTTACCAGGCAAACCGTCTCTATTTCCGGAGCCAGTTTCTTGTTCGTCAGGGCCATCTGGTACTCCAACTCAAAGTCGTAGGTAACCCGCAGGCCCCGCACGATGACCTGTGCTCCTCTTCGCCGCAGGTATTCTACCGTAAGTCCCTCGTATGTGTCCAATTCAACGTTGGGCAAGCCGTGAAGCGCCTGGCTCATCATGCTCAGGCGTTCGTCGGCGGTGAACAGCAAGTTCTTGAGGGGGCGAGAGTATACGGCAATGATGAGACGGTCAAAGATTTTGGCTGCGCGTTTGGCGATGTCTATGTGTCCGTAGTGGACGGGGTCAAACGTGCCCGGGTACACGGCTACCGTCATGGTATTCTCCTTTCGTCGCGGCGCTGCTAACTCAGGTCGCCCTTGTGTTGCCAGAACTCGCGTACCTGCTCGGCGAGCAATGCGTGTTCCGGGTTGCTCAGGTCTGGATCTCGCTCAAAGATGCGCAGGGCTTGGCGGCGCGCTTCCTCCAGTATGCGCGTGTCGCTCAACTTGGCGAGCCGCAGGTCCGGCAGGCCGCTCTGGCGTGTGCCGAAGAACTCGCCCGGGCCCCGCAGTTCCAGGTCCTTCTCCGCCAACTGGAAACCGTCGTGAATCTGCTCAATGGCGCGCAGCCGCTCCTGGCTTTCGGGCGTCGCCGAGTCGGAGATGAGAATGCAGTACGACTGGTGCTCGCCGCGGCCGACGCGCCCTCGGAACTGGTGAAGTTGGGCCAGGCCGAACCGATCCGCACCCTCCACCATGATAACTGTGGCGTTGGGAATGTCAATTCCCACCTCTACCACCGACGTGGATACCAGGATGTGGAGTTCGCCTGCGCGGAACCGGCGCATGATCTCGTCCTTTTCGTCGGCGCGCATCTTGCCGTGCAGGAGGCCCAGCCGCAGGTCGGGGAAGACCTCGGTCTGCAGCCTGCGGTGCTCCTCCACGGCGGCCTTGACATCCAGCGCTTCCGACTCCTCAATCAAGGGGCAGATGATGAACGCCTGACGCCCTTGCTCAATCTGCTTGCGCAGGAAGGTGTAGGCCCGCTCGCGCTCGCGCTGGGCAAGCCAGTAGGTCTTGATCTGCTGGCGTCCGGGCGGCATCTCGTCAATCACCGAGATGTCCAGGTCGCCGTACAGGGTGAGCGCCAGGCTGCGCGGGATGGGCGTGGCGCTCATGACCAGCATGTGGGGGTTGAATCCCTTCTCGCGGAGGGTGGCGCGCTGCATCACGCCGAAACGATGCTGCTCGTCAATGACCACGAAGGCCAGGTTCTGGAAGGCGACCGATCCCTGAATCAGGGCGTGGGTACCGATGACCAGGTTGGCCTTGCCCTCCTGGATTTCCTGGCGGACGCGCTCCTTCTCGCCGTTGCTGAGGCTGCCGATGAGCAGGCGCACCGTGAGCCTGTCGTTGCCGATGCCCGATGCCTCCAGAATGCGCGTGATGGTGCGGTAGTGCTGCTCGGCGAGGATTTCGGTCGGGGCCATGAGCGCCGCCTGGGCCCCGTTGTCCAGCGCCGCCACCAGCATGCCGGTGAGGGCGACGACGGTCTTGCCCGACCCGACATCGCCCTGCAGGAGGCGGCTCATGGGTTGCGGCTGCGCGATGTCGTGCAGAATCTCGTCAATCGCACGCCGCTGCGCATTTGTGAGTTCAAACGGGAGGGAGCGGATGAAAGTGTCCACCGTCTGCGGATTCACGCGCAGCGGGCGACCGGCCTGCTGTCGCCAATTGCGGCGCTGGCGCAGAACCCCCAACTGGATGACGAGGAATTCGTCAAAGCACAGGCGGCGCCGGGCCGCTTCCAACTTGTCTTTGTCGTCGGGGAAGTGAATCTGGGCGATAGCCGTGGGCAGGTCCATGAGTTTCGCGTCCCGCCGCACGTCCTCGGGCAGGGGGTCGGGGAGACGCGGCGCCCAGTAGTCCACGGTTCGCTTCTGCACGCGCCGGAGCCAGCGGGGGCTGATGCCCTCGGTGAGCGGGTAGATGGGGACCAGGCGGGCGGTGTGGATGGCCTCCCCGTTGGAGAGTTCCCATTCGGGCGACTGCATGACCAGGTGGCCCAGGTACACATCGGTCTTACCGCTCAAGATGATGCTGCGCCCCTGCTGGAATTGCTTTTCCAGGTAGGGCTGGTTGAACCAGGTGGCCTGGATGGTCCCGGATCCGTCGGCCAGGGTTATCGTGGTGATGTGCATGCCCCGCTGCGACTTGCGGCCCTGCACGTCCCATATCTGGCCGAGGACGGTAACCTGCTCGCCCGGGCGAAGGGTGCCGATGGGGCGGATGGCGCTATAGTCCTCGTACCGGCGCGGATAGAGCATCAGCAAGTCGCGGATGGTGCGAACGCCCAGTTTTTCCAGTTTCTCGGCGAACTCCTCCTTGATGCCCACGACCCTCGTTACCGGCGCGTCCAACCCCAGCCCGCCGCGAGGTCTGTCCCGGGGCGGGGCGGGGGGTGCAGGACGGGGAGCCGGCTGGGCTTGGGCAGGCGATGGCGTGCCCGTCGGCTCGGCCGATTGCTCCTCCAGCCGGCCGATGGTCTTGCGGATGGCGCGCACGACCTCCTCGCGGCCCTCCGTGTTGGAACGAGTCGGGTAAACGGTCAGCAGGTCTCCGACCTGGCCAACCAGCGCCTGCTTGTCCGGGCTGGGGTAGGCCGCCATGGCTTCCTTGCGCCAGTGCTCGGCCAGTTTGTCCAATCCCCCGATGACGGCGTCGTTCCTGTAGCCTCTCTGTTCCTCCAGGCTAAGGATCTTCAGCAATTTCTCTGCAACAGGATTCATCCGTTTCTCCGGGTCGTCGTTTGGATGTGGGTGGGATGGGGCGCTAGCGCTTCACCACGCAGGCAAAGCCAACCGCGCCCGGGCCGGCGTGCGTGCCGATGACGGAGCCCGCTTCTATGATAGCAGGTTTCACGCCGGAATTCAAGCGGGAGAGGTGCGTCGCGAGCCAGTCGGCGACCTCGGCCGCCGCGGCGTGCAACACAACGAGGTGGTCAAAGGGGGCGTGGGATTGGGCGATTTCCAGCAATCGGCGGAGCGAGTTCTCGCGATGGCGGGTGCGGGCCAACTGCTCCAGCCGATTGTCAAAGACCTGGATGACCGGGCGGACGCTCAGGATTCGGCCTAGCGTGGCGCTGATTCGGCTCAGGCGCCCGCCTCGGCGCAAGTACTCCAGCGTGTCCAGCACGGCGATCACCCGTGTGCGTGGCTTCATGCTGTCCAGCAGGTGGAGCAATTGCTCCAGCCGAGCGCCTTTGCGGGCGGCTTTCGCGGCCTCAATCACCATGAGCCCAAGGCCCATGGATAGCATCCCGCTGTCGTACACGGTAACGTTGCGTTCGGGCATGGACTGGGATGCCACCTGTGCCGCGCTGAACAGGCCGCTGAACGTGGAGCCGAGGTGGATGCCCAGGACAGGCTCGCCACCCCGTCCGGCTTCGGCGTAGGCTTCCATGAACTCGCCGATGGAGGGCTGCGAGGTGGTGGGCAGGGTCGGGGAAGCGACAAGGCGGGAGAAGAACTCGCTTGTGGAGATGTCCACGCCCTCGCGGAAGGATTCCAGGCCAAAGTTGACGATGGCCGGGACCACGCGGATGTCGTGTTGCTGGGCCAGTTCTCGGGGGATGTCTGCCGTGCTGTCCGTTACGATCTTGACCACTTTGCACTCCTGCCCGGAGCCTACACGTCCTCAAAGACGACAACGCCCATGGCCCCAGGACCCACGTGGCTGGCGAGGACGGGGCCGTAGGGCACGACCGGTGTCTGTAGGGATGGGAAGTACTCCCGGAGCATCTCGCGGAGTTGGGCGGTCTCCTCGTTTTCCTGCTCTTGTAGAATCCAGAGTTCTTTGATTCGGCTGAACTCGGCGACGAATTCGGCCAGTTTCTCAACGGCCTTGGCGCGGGTGCGCACCTTCTCCAACGGCTGAATCTCGCCGTCCTCCAGGATGAGGAGCGGCTTGATGTTGAGCATACTGCCCAGCAGGGCTTCGGCCTTGCCGATGCGGCCGCCGCGCTCCAGATACTCCAGCGTGTCCACGAAGAACACGAGGTAGATGCGGGGGATGAGGCCACGGACATAGGGAATCAACTCGTCCAGGGTCATGCCTGCGGCCGCGGCCTTGGCGGTTTCGCGGGCCAGGACGGCAAGCCCCGCCGAGGTGGTCTGGGAGTCTATCACGTGGATGCGCGTGCGCCCCAGCAGCGATTCGGCGGCCGCCTGGGCGAATGCCACCGTCTGGCTCAGTTTCGCCGACAGGTGGATGGACAGAATCTGGTCCGTTCTGCGGGCGGCCGCTAGGTACACCTGGCGGAAGTCGTCCACAGTCGGTGGCGACGTAACCGGGCCCAACGAGGCGCGCCGCATTCGGGTGAACATCTGCTCGCTGGAAATGTCCACGCCTTCCCGAAAGACCTGGTCTCCAAACCGAATGTACAGCGGCACCACTTGAATGCCGTATTTCTCACATTCGGCAGGTGAGAGTCCCGCGGTGCTGTCGGTAACGATGATCGGGCGTGCCATTCCTCCTCCTCGCAGTATGCCGTCTACGGCCAGCGTGTGCACGGTCTACTCTACAGACAGGATGTAGGGATAGTGCGGCTGTCCGCCGTTGACGATTTCCACCTCCAGGTGGCCGAACCGCTCCCTGATCTGATCGGCCAGGGCTTGGGCGTCGGCCTCTCTCACATCCTCGCCGTAGTATATCGTAAGAATCTCGCTTTCGTCCAATGGCAGCGACTCCAGCGCGCCCATCACCACTTGGCGGTAGTCGCTGCCGCTGATCTTCAAGTCGCCGTTCACCAGGCCGATGACGTCGCCCTCGTTAATGGCGACGCCGTTGACCCGCGCAGCGCGGACCGCGCGCGTAACTTCCACCGTCTGCACGTGGCCGAAGGCCTGTTCCATGATCTGGGCGTTGGTGGTCGCATCGGCCTGGTAGTTGAACGCCAGAAGCGAGGCGATGCCCTGGGGAATGGTCTTTGTGGGAATCACGAAGACGTTCTTGCGCGATAGCGTCTTGGCCTGCTGGGCGGAGAGGATGACATTGCGGTTGTTGGGGAGGACGATGACGTTGTCGGCTTTGACACCCTCAATGGCGTTCAGCAGTTCCTCGGTGCTGGGGTTCATGGTCTGGCCGCCCGAGACGACGGCGCTGGCACCGAGGCTCTCAAACACGCGGCGCAGGCCCGCCCCAGGGGCTACCGCGACCGTGGCGATGTTGCAGATTTCCTCCGCCGAGACGGGCGGCTTGGTCTGGGCCTGGACAAACTCCTGGTACTGCTGCTGCATGTCCTCCACGATGACGTGGCTGATGGAGCCCAGGCTCGCGCCGTAGTTGATGGGAGTGCCAGGCGTGGGCGTGTGCACATGGACTTTGATGGTGGTGCTGTCGCCAACAACCATGACCGAGTCGCCCATCTCCGAGATTTTCTGTCGCACGGCCTCCACGTCCAGGTTGTGGCCGTGAATGATGAACTGGGTGTCGTAGCCGTACTCGGCCTCGGCATGCGGCACGGTCAGTTCCGCATGGGTTACGGATGTTGGCAGCATTTCCACGGATTCACCTCGCGCGAATCGGAGTACGCCTTCCAGGATGATGGCGAGCCCTTGCCCGCCCGCGTCCACTACGCCCGCTTCTTTCAGCACGGCCAGCAGGGAAGGGGTGCGGCTGACGGAGTGGCGGGCTTCTTCCACCGCGGTCTCCAGGAGCGCCACGATGTCGTCGGTATCCTCAACGGCGCGGGCGCAGGCGTCGGCCACCTCGCGGGCCACCGTGAGGATGGTGCCTTCCACGGGCTTCAGCACGCCCTTGTAGGCGGTAACCGCGCCTTCGCGCATGGCCGCCGCCAGGTCTGCCGCCGTGAACGATTCCTTCTTATGGAGGTAGCGGGCCATGCCGCGGAGCAACTGGGACAGGATGACGCCCGAATTCCCGCGCGCGCCCATGAGTGCGCCGTGGGCAATCTTCTGCATGACCTCGCTGGCCGAGTCGCCAGGGTTCTCGCCCACCTCTTTGATGGCCGATTGCAGGGTCAGCATCATGTTGGTTCCCGTGTCGCCGTCGGGCACGGGGAACACGTTCAGGGCATTGACGGCCTGGACGTGCTGCTCAAACCAGGCGGCGCTCACGCGCAGGGCCTTGAACAGGCCCTCGCCGTCGCAGATGCGCACGGGTTCTCTGCGTTTGTCGGATGTATGGACTCTCTTCGGGACTTCTGATGCCAAGATGCGGTTCCTCGCTTTCCTTGCAGGGTGGTGGCGCCATCGGCGCGTCAATCGGCGCTGCTGACCCGCAGTGCCTGAACGTGGACGTTGACCTCTTTGACGGGCACGCCAAGGGCCTTCTCCACGCTGAACTTGACGGCGCTCATGATGTTGTGAGCGACGACCGAGATGCGCGTCCCGTACTCAATGACCACGTACAGGTCAATGCGAATCTCGTTGTCCTCCAGCCGAACCTGGACGCCGCGCCTGCTGCGGTCGCCCGTGAGCACCTCCACGATGCCGTCGCGGACGTTGGCGGGAGCCATGCCGACAACGCCGTAGGATTTGAGCACCGCATGGCTGGCAATGCTGGCAATGGCCGCCGGCGATACTTCAATCCTGCCCAGTCTCGTTTGTTCTGTCATAATGTTCGTTCTCTCCTGCGCCTTGTGCGGCGAAACGGCTGAAAAATCGGAGCCTCGTTTTTGGCGAAAACGCCAAGCCGTGCTATTATATTTAGGTGCGCGATTCGCGCCGCATTCATTTCTGATCCTGCGTTGTGAAAGGGGTTGCGTTCTATGGCAAAGTGTGAAATCTGCATGCGCGGGCCGCAGTTCGGGCACAATGTGAGCCATTCCAATCGGCGCACCAACCGCCGCTTTGATGTGAACGTGCAGTCGGCCACCATCGTCATTGATGGCCGCAAGAAGCGGGTTCGCATCTGCTCCCGCTGCCTGAAGACGCTTCAGAAAGCGTAACCGCCTGTCGGCTCCACGCAAGGCCAGCCATCCGCTGGCCTTTTCTATTTCCTCTAACCCTGTTTCAGGGCAATCGCTTCGCGCAGCCGGCGAATTGCGGCGCCCACAGGCACATCGGCGGCGAAGATGGCTGCGCCGGCCACGATGATGTCCGCTCCCGCTCTGGCCGCCTTCGGCGCTGTCTCCGGATTCAGCCCGCCGTCCACCTCCAGCACGGGGCGGCGCTCGCGCTCGTCCAGCCAGCGGCGAAGGCGCGCGATCTTCGCCGTCATCGTGTCAATGTACTTCTGCCCGCCGAATCCGGGATTGACCGTCATGATGAGCACCAAATCCACGTAGTCCAGAATCTCCTCCAGCGCCGAGAGGGGCGTGGACGGGTTCAGCGAGACGCCCGGCGACGCGCCCAGTTCCCGAATGCGCTGCACCGTCCGGTGCAGGTGAGGGCACGCCTCGTAGTGCACGGTAAGGATGTCTGCTCCCGCTTCTCGGAACGCCTCCACGTACCGCTCCGGCTTCTCAATCATCAGATGCACGTCCAGAGGCAACGACGTGCTACGGCGCGCCGCGTTCACCAGCACGGGCCCCGCCGTGATGTTGGGCACGAACATCCCATCCATCACGTCCACGTGGATGTAGTCGGCGCCGCCCTGCTCGGCTTCGGCGATTTGCTCGCCCAAGCGTGCGAAGTCGGCCGAAAGTATGGACGCGGAGATTCGGATCATGGTGTTATCTTACCCGTTCTCAGTGGAAAACGCAAGAATTCGTTTGCGCCGCGTTTGAGCCCCCCGTCGGCCTCGCCCGACGTTCAAACGTCGGGCTGCAGCGTCCGCGCGCGCAACTGGCCGCACGCCGCCTGGATGTCGGTGCCTCGGCCCAGGCGCACCGTGCAGGGGATGCCGCGCTCCTCCAGCGTGGCCTGGAACTGGCGCACGCGGTCGCGGGGGCTGGGCCGCCAGGGGGAACCGGCGACAGGGTTCAGGGGGATGAGGTTCACATGCACCGGCAATCCCCGCAGGAGCGCCGCCAGTGCCTGCGCCTGCTCGGGGCTGTCGTTGACGCCGGCGATGAGGGCGTACTCAAAGGTAACGCGGCGGCCGGTCAAGTTGACATAATATCGGATGGCATCCATCAGCGGGCCGATGGGATGGGCGCGGTTGATGGGCACCAGTTGGTCGCGCAGGGCGTCGTCCGGCGCGTGGAGCGATACGGCCAGGCGCACTTGAGACCGTTCCTGGGCGAACCGACGGATGCCGGGGATAAGCCCGACGGTGGAGATGACGATGTGCCGCGCACCCAGGCCCAGCCCAGCGGGGTGCATGAGGATGGAGACTGCCTTCCAGACGGCGTCGTAGTTGGCGAAGGGTTCGCCCATGCCCATGAAGACGACGTTGGTTACACGGGATTGGGGGGCGAGGAGCCGGGCGAACGCCAGCACTTGGCCGACGATTTCGCCCGCCGTGAGGTTGCGTCGCAGGCCGCCCTGGCCCGTGGCGCAGAAGGCGCAGCCCATGGCGCACCCGGCCTGGGTGGACACGCACACGCTCTCGCGGGTCTCGTACCGCATCCAGACGGACTCTATGATTTCGCCATCGGCGAGCCGAAGGGCCAGTTTGCGGGTCTGGCCGTCGGTGGACAGGTGCTCGGCGACGGGTTCAAATGGGGTGAGGGTGAACTCGGCGGCCAGGCGTTCACGGAGTGCGACCGGCAGGTTGGTCATCTGGGCGAATTGGGTGGCCCCCTGTTTGTACACCCAGTCCCAGACCTGCCGGGCGCGGTACGCGGGCTGCTGCCACTCTCGCAGGCGAGCCTCCAGTTCCGGAAGCGTCAGGTCAAGGAGCAGTTCCACCGAGCCGCTCAATCGTTCCTGCGAAGCCCACCCAGGAGGAAGACGTAGTACAGCAGGGTGGAGATGCTCTGCGCGGCGGCGGCCACGTAGGTCAGCGCCGCAGCCGACAGCACCGACTTGGCGCCGTTGTACTCCTGCTGGGTTACGAGGCCGGTCTTGGTGAGCATCTGCATGGCGCGCGAACTGGCGTTGAGTTCCACCGGCAGGGTGATGAGCGAGAAGACTGCCGCGCCTGCGAAGGCGATGACGCCCAGCACCGCCAGGTCATACGCCTGGAGCAGGAAGCCGATGATGAACAGGATGGGGCCGAGCCACGTCCCGATGCTCACGAGGGGGACGATGGCCGAGCGCAGGCGCAGGGGGCCGTACCCCTCGGCGTGCTGCACGGCGTGGCCGACCTCGTGGGCCACGATGCCGAGCGCCGCCACCGACGGGGAGTTGGCGACGCCGCGCGACAGGCGCAGTTTCTTGCTGGATGGGTCGTAGTGGTCCGAGAGTTCGCCCGGCGTGCCCTCAATCTCCACGTCGTACAGGCCGGCGCTGTCCAGCAGGTAGCGGGCGGCGTTGAGGCCGGTGATGCCCCGGCCGTTGGGCACGCGCAGGTACTTGGAGTACGACGTTCGGATCTTCATCTGCGCGTACAGCCCCAGCACCAGCGCAGGCAGCGCAAATATCAGGTACATTGGGTCAAAGTATAGACCTGGGAAAAACATCTCTGTTCACCTCCGCATGTCCCTGATGGGGCCATAGGGCACATCCGCATGGTGCCCAGGCCCCAGCGTTGTTTGTCGTCCTTTGCGCCCAAAGTATAGCAGAAACGGGCGTGGGGGCAAATGGGGCGAGGCGGTTGCGAAGTCCTGTTGGCGCTGTCATTGCGAGGGCGCGTAGCACCCGAAGCAATCCCGGTGAACCGTTATGCTGAGGCGCGGGGCGCCGAAGAATCTCGCCAGCCGAGATGCTGAGCGAAGCGAAGCATGACAGGCAGAGCCTGGGATTGCTTCGCTTCGCTCGCAATGACAGAGTGGGAAGAGTCTCCGCAGAGTTGCCCAACAGTGGCAGGTCTCAGACCTGGCAGGTCTCAGACCTGCCACTACGCGCGGCCCAATTGTCCCACGGCCCGCCGCACGATCCCCAGCGCCGCGTCTATGTCCTCGCGCTCAATGCCGTAGTGCGTAACCATGCGGAACTGGCCGCCCTCAATGGCCTGGAACTTCAGCCCGTCCTGGGCGCAGCGGGCCACGAGTTGTTGCGGCGTGAAGCGGTCGGTGGCCAGTCCGAAGATAAGGATGTTGCTCTGCACACGCTCCGGCCGGATGTCAAACACGCCCATCTCGGCGAGGCCCACGGCCAGCCGCCGGGCGTTGGCGTGGTCGTCGGCGAGGCGGTCCACCATCTGCTCCAGGGCCACGATGCCCGCCGCGGCGATGATGCCGGCCTGGCGCATCCCGCCGCCCAGCACCTTGCGCAGCCGCGTGGCCTCGCGCACGAACTCGCGGCTCCCGCAGACCAGGGACCCCACCGGCGCGGACAGTCCCTTGGAGAGGCAGAAACTGACGGTGTCAAAGGGTTCGGCCAGGGTGCGGGCGTCCACGCCCAGGGCGACGGCGGCGTTGAAGATGCGTGCGCCGTCCAGATGCGCGTTCAGGTTGTGCTTGCGCGCGACGGCGACGACGGGGTCCATCTGCGCGCGAGTGAGCACCGCTCCGCCGCAGCGGTTGTGCGTGTTTTCAAGCACCACCAGGCGGCTGCGCGGAAAGTGCACGTTGTCGGGGCGGACGGCGGCCTCCACCTCGGCGGGGTCCACCGTGCCGTCGTCGCGGTTGCGCACCGTGCGGACGTGGACGCCGCCCAGTACCGACGGGCCGCCGGCCTCAAATAGGAACGTGTGGGCCTTGTCGCCCATGATGACCTCGTCGCCGCGCCCGCACTGGGCGAGGATGCAGATGAGGTTGCCCATGGTGCCGCTGGCGACGAACAGCGCCGCCTCTTTGCCCATGCGCTCGGCGGCCATCTCCTGCAGGCGGTTCACGGTGGGGTCCTCGCCCATGACGTCGTCGCCGACCTCGGCGCGGTACATGGCCTCGCGCATGGCGGGGGTGGGATGGGTTACGGTGTCGCTCCGAAGGTCTATGATGCGCTGCATATCAATACCTCCTGACGATGCTCCGGTAGGCTTGGGGCTGGCGGCACTGCATGATCTGGAGTTCCTCGCGGGTGCGGCGCACGTCGTCCAGATTGATGCGGGCGACGCAATATCCCTCGGTCTCCTCGTCCATCATGGCGAAGACATGCCCGCGCGGCCCCAGGATCATGCTCTCGCCGAAGAAGGCGTAGGTGTACTCCTCGCCCACGCGGTTGGCCGCCGCCAGGAACGAGGCGTTCTCCATGGCCCGCGCCAGGGCGTAGGCCTTCCACTCCTCCTGGTTCGGCTTCTCCCAGTTGGCGAGTGCGACGAGGAGTTCCGCGCCGTCCAGCGCCAGCGAGCGGGCCACTTCGGGGAAGGCGAGGTCCCAACCGAGCATGAGGCCGATGCGGCCGATGCCGGTATCAAAGACGGGCAGGCGGTAGCCCGGACGGAACGCCAGCCGCTCTTCGCCTTTGGGGTGCAGGGCGCGGTAGTCGCCGAGAATCTCGCCGTCGGGGCCGATGAGGATGGCGGCGTTGTACACGATGCTCTCCACCTTCTCCTTGATGACCATGCCGAACGCCAGGTGCACTTCAAACTCGGAGGCGCGCTGGCTCATGAGGTTGGTGGTGGGGCCGGGGATGCGCTCGGCCAACTCGGTGAACCGGACGCCGCACTCGTAGCCGGTGGTGCAGAGTTCCGGGAACACGATGAGGTCCACGTCGTGCTCGCCGCGGATTTTCTCAATGAACTCGGTCATGCGCACCAGGTTTTCGCCGACCTCGCCCAGACGCGGCGACATCTGGACGCAGGCGATGGTGATTTCGCTCATGGCGTTCCTCCATAGAAAAAATGTTCTATTGCGATTATACTCCGTGCCCGCCCGACCGTCAACAACGGTTTGGCACGGATGCAGTAGCCCCCTACCCTAACCCTCTCCCGCGCGTGCGGGGAGAGGAGTTTTGCAACGACGCGACCGTCGCGTCTCTCCAGTCTCTTCCCGCTTATGCGAGGGAGGCCGGTCGCCCGCCCAGTCGCCTTGCAAGCCGCGCGGTCCTCTTCCCGCACAAGGGAGAGAGGGCACCTGCCGTTTTCCCGCCAGGAGACGGAAGTGCGTCTTGACAGTCGGCCCGGTGGGCATGATAATAGCGCCCAAACCCGCAAGGAGAGTGTGCCCGTGACGACACCGTCTGCGCCGCGTGTGAGGCCATCTCTCCCCACCGCGCTGGCCGAGTCGCTGGTCGTGGTGGTGGTTTGGGGCTCGTCGTTCGTCCTTGTGAAGGCGGGGCTTCGGTACGCGGGGCCGCTGACGCTGGCGGGCCTCCGGTACACGGCCGCGTTCCTGATTCTACTCCCGTTTGCCCTGCGCCGCAACACACGCCCACGCTCGCGCGGGGTGTGGGTGCGGCTGGCGCTCATCGGCCTGTGCGCCTACCATCGGCAACGGCTGCCTGTTCTGGGGGCTGCAGTATCTGCCGTCCACCACGAGTTCGTTCCTGATGAGCCTGGTGCCGCTGCTGGTGCTGGCGATGAGCATCCCCTGGCTCCGTGAGTATCCAACCCGCGTGCAGGTGATGGGGTTGGCGATTTGCCTGGTGGGGTGCGGGGTCTTCTTCGCGCCTGGGTTGCAGGCGGGCGAGCCGCTGGGGTTGGCGGTTACGGGCGCGGGCCTGGTGGCCTTTGCCGCGTTCGGGATTCTGGGGCGGGAAGTGGCGCGCGACGGGACCGCCGGCACGCTGGCCCTCACGGCCTTCCCGCTGGGATTCGGCGGCATCGCGCTGTTGCCGCTGGCCTTCGCCGTTGAGGGCTTGCCGCGGATGGCGGCGCCCGGCATCGGCATCGTCCTGTGGCTGGCGCTGGTGAACACGGCGCTGGCGTACCTGTTGTACAACCACGCGCTGCAGACGCTGACGGCGCTGGAGATGAACCTGCTGCTGAACCTGTCGCCCTTCGCCACGGCACTCATCGCGCTGCTGGCGCTGGGCGAACGGCTGCAGGGGGTGCAATACGTGGGGATGGTGGTGGCCATCGTGGGCGTGGCGCTGGCGCAGTGGCGGCGCAATGGCCGGCCCTCGCCGCCCGAGACGGTGTAGCGCCGCTCACGGGTGCGAGCGGGGTTTAGCGTGGGAGCCCGACGCTAAGGCATCGGGCTGAAGGGGCGAAGCCCTTCGGGCTGGTGCGAGCATCATCGGGGCTTGGCCCGTTCAGCGCGGGGGTTCAGCCCCGCGCGGTGTTTGCCGCGCCCGCGCCCAGACTCCGCGATGGTCGGATATGGCCTCGCCGCCGAAGGTATCGGCATCCAGGACCTGCCAGCGCACGCTGTCCCCATCCACCAGGAAGATGTAGTCAATCCGCCTGTCCGAGTCCAGGCTGGTCGCGCCGCGGGCGTCGGGCTTGGCCTCGCGGAAGGCGTCGCGCCAGTGGGCGGGCAGGCCCCGAATCTGCGGCGCGTCCTCGTGGGCGTTGAAGTCGCCTGCGACGACTGCGGGCAGGCCGCGCCGTTGGCGCTCCACCAGTTCCACCAGCGCGCGGATTTGCGCGGCGTTGACCTCGCCGGGCTTGTTGGTGATGTGGGTGCTGAAGACGACGACAGGCCCCGCCTCGGTGTCCACCGTGCCCCAAACGGCCAGCCGGTGCTCAAAGAAGCCCGCGCGGGGCGACAGTTCGCGCCATGCCTCGCTGCTCAGCCCGGCGCGGGCCAGCACGGCCTCGCCTTCCTCAAACCGGATGAGGGCGCGGTTGCCGTTGGCGCGGGCGTAGGCGCCGGCCATGCCGAGGGCGTCGGCAAGTTGGCCCGCCGCGTGGGGGACCATCGGCGTGCGCGACGCCTCTTGCAGGCACAGCAGGTCGGGCGACAGGGCGCGCAGGGCCGAGATCGCGGCTTGCAGGCGCTCGGCCTGACGGGAGTAGTGCGGGTAATCGTGCCAGAGGTTGAGCGTGGCGACGGTGAGGGTGGCGGGGAGCGAACCGCCCGCAGGCGCCCCTACGGGGGTCAGCGGGCCGGGGCGGCTGACGTTGAGCAGGAAGGCCGCGACCGCCGCGAGCGCAAGCCCCGCGCCCAGGAGCACCCACGTGCGCGCGTTCGGCTTTCGGCGACGCATGGTCTGCCTCCAGTTCCTACGCCTGGGCGAGGAGCACGAAGTAGGCGAGCAGGGCGAGGACGACTCCCAGGGCGATCCCACCCCAGCGCGTGGCTGTGATGTGGAGCGCACGGTACGGGGGCAGGAGTCGGCGGAGTTTCGCCGCGCCCCACGTCTGGGTGGCTACCGTCAGCGCCAGGCCGACGGCCAGCATCAGGGTCGGCGCGGGCCATTCGTCTGGGTGGCGCAGGAGATAGGCGAGCGAGAATCCGCACACGCCCGGCCCCAGCGCGAAGAAGGCGAATAGGAAAGACATGCGATTGCTCCGATGCTGGTCAGATGTAGGGCGACTTCACGCTTGCATCAACACATCCCGGATCTCGCCGGGGCTTGTCACCACGGCCCATCGCCATCGGCCGAACCCGCCGTGCTCGTTGACGGCCTGAACCCACTCGGCCAAGTACTGCCGCTTGACCCTATCCTGCTCGGTGTCTTGCCCTTTGGTTTCCAGAATGAGGTAATCACCGCTTGTCAGCCGCACGAGAAAGTCCGGGCGGTACTTGCGCACGATGCCTTGATACAGGTAGGGGATTTCAAAGCCCAGGTGGTCATTCTTCGCCCATGCGGCGACTGCATCGCTATTATCCAGAATGTAGGCGTCGGAAGCCTCCCAAGTGCTGTCGTACACGCAGACGTTAATGTGCGATTTCTCCGTCCGGGCGCAGGGCTTGCCGGTGTACCAGGCGTTCATCTCGCCGGTGGAGCGAACGGGGTGGTCGCGGTCAAATACCGGTGTCAGCCGCTCGGTGTTTTCGTGACGAACGGCATCCAGCACATGCTGAATGACGCGGCTCATGTTGAGGGTGATGATGAGGCGGCGACGCAACTCGTCCTGATAGAAGAGCGGCGGGTTGATGCGAATGCGATCGGAGCGGATGAACTGCTCCACGATCCGCACCAATTGCGCCAGCAATAACTCGCGGCTGCCTTTCCACGTGGCTTGCATCTGGTCAAAGACATCGCGCGCCGTCTCAAAGATGATGCGTTGGGTGCGGAATTGTTCGGCCAGGCGCTCCAATTCAATGCGGTCAATTTTGGTTACGTCCGGCTTCCCCTCCAGGATGGGGGCCAATTCGGCGACCTGGGCAGTTTGTGCCGCGTGTAGTTCAAGCGCAGGCACACGTGACCACTCTACGGTGAGGACAGGCTGGAAGACGTGCTCAATGCGCACAACATTGGGCCACCGAATTTCGTACGCGGCTTTGGCCGGGTCCACCTGCACCAGAGTCTTAGGGGTCGGCGGCGGAGGCGGGCCGCTTTCGGTGCTTTCGTGCGGCAAAAAGGTAAACGGCACGCCGAAGATATTGACGTACTCCGGCTCGAACAGCCCGGTTTGCGGGTTGACTTCGTAAGAGGTGCGCCGCAGGCCGCGCCCAACGACCTGTTCACACAGTAACTGCGAGGTGAAGGCACGTAGCCCCATGATGTGCGTCACCGTCTTGGCGTCCCAGCCTTCGGAAAGCATCCCGACCGAAATGACGTTCTGAATTTTCTCACCCGGCTGACCGACTTTGCCTACGGTGTCCACCATCTGGCGCAGGCGTTCGGCTTGCTCAGCTTTGGTGAGTTTTGAGTTTTGAGTTTCAAGTTTTGAGTCGTCGGTGTCGTCCGAGAGGTTATCTGACGATTCATCCGCAACTGAAAACTGACTACTAGAAACTAAAAACTCCTCTTTCGCTTCGGCTTCTCCCAATACCTTCGAGTCTATATGCAGGATCCGCTCGGGGTCGCATAGTTCGTCAATGTGAATGCGCTTTGTGTCGAAAGCGTGTTTGACGCGCGCCGCCGTCTCGACGCGGTTGGCGACGGTGATCATCACCGGCGGGGTGGGCAGACCGGCCTCCTGCCAGGCCTTGAGCGTCTCACGCCAGTCGTAGCCGAGCAAGTAGTAAGCGTTCAGCACAAGATCCGGCAGCGGCTCGTGCGGTTCGGCGCGCCGGTTCAGGTCGGCTTTCACGTCCGGGTCGTTGTAGATGTGGTAGAGCCGCGAGCGGTAGGTGCGGGCGTCCGGCACAGCGTCGTCGCGGATGACGACGCGCGGCGTCTTGACGAGGCCCGACTCAATGGCGTCGTTTAGCCCGAAGTCGCTCACGATCCAGCCGAAGAGCGTTTCTTCGCCGCTGCGCCCGCCGGAGGGGGCAAACGGCGTCGCCGAGAAATCGTAGCACTTCAGAATGCCGCGTGAACGGTGCAGGCGATCCAGGCCGCCGATCCAGACGGTGGCCTCCTCGGCGCTGTCTTTCAGGTCTCGCTGACGCAGATATTTGCCCACCGCTTCGGGGTTGACGCGCCAGGCGTGATGCGCCTCGTCGTTGATGACCAGGATGTTGCGGGCATTCGCCATCTCGCCCAGCACCTCGCGCGTGTAGGCTTCGTCGCTCTTCACACCGCGCTTGTCCACGCTCTTGCGCTTCTTAAGTTGCTCCTCGCTCTCCCATGCCAGGGCGTGCCAGTTGCGCACCAGCACCCGCCCCTGGCGCAGTTTGTCCAGCAGCGCCGAGGGGACGATGTCAAAGGCCTCGTAGTAGTTGCCCTCCGCCCACGGGTACAGCACCTCCAGCCGCTTCTTGACCGTCAGTCCGGGGGCGATGACCAGCACGTTTTTCGAGAAACGGGCGTCCTGCGGGTTGGCGATCTTGTTGAGGATATGCCACGCGATGACCATCGCCATCACAATCGTCTTGCCGGAGCCCGTTGCCATCTTGCAGCACTGACGGACGAACTCGCCGCCATCGCCGGGAATCTCAATGCCGGTGCGTTCGGAGGGGGCGGCCTCGGTCAGCCAGATAAGGGTCTCTACCGCCTCCAACTGGCAGAAGAAGAAACGCCGCCGGTCAAAGTTTTCGGGGTCCTTCCAGTGCTCTAGCAGGCGTTTGGTGATGCTGGTAACGCCCGGGTAGCCGGCCTCGCGCCATCGTTTGACGCGCGGCCGAATGTCGTTGACCAGCGGAATCTCAATGAACAGGCCGGGGTCGTCAAAGGCTTTGGAACCCGGCGTGGCGATCACGTATCCCGCCGGGCGGCGGCCTTCTACCAAATCAAACAGTTTCGTGGCCGGGTCGTAGCGCCAGTGGTAGCGCGGCTCCTCATAGGGTGAGTTGATGATGAGACGGTCAATGGTGGTCTTGCCCATCACTCAATCTCCAACACCTTCATACTCTCGATCCCACGGTCGTCCACGATCTTGACTGCGATGCGCTTGTGTTCCCCAGCCTCGAACGGCAGCGAGACCGTACCGCGGTAGGCCTCGATCAGTTCCTCGTCAATCTCGGCTTTGAGGTTGCGCGCCAGTTTTGCCCAGCCTTCATCATCAGCTGCCATCGGGAAGAACACCTGCCGCGGGTAGAGACTGCGACCGTCGTAGTCGGTATCCAGCATCCACAGGGCGATTTTGTCCTTGCCGCCGGATTCCAGTTGGCCGGTTTTGGTGTTGTAGTAGTCGAAGCCGTGGACTTCGACAACGTACCTGCCGTCTTTGTCCCGCCGCATTTCCACATCCGGCTGGCCGATGAGCCAGAAGGAGTCGTTGCCGGCGCGCTTCTTCTTCAGATCGTCGGTCAGGAGGTCGGCGTTCATCTGCACCTTCAGGAACTGCATCCCTGCCAGTTCCGGCTTCATCTCGTCAATGTCCTTGGCTGCTTCCGGGTCAAACTGAAAGGCAGCGAAGACCAGCAACTGGGGCTTCGGGACGAGATGCTGGGCTTCCTCCCAAGCGCGCTGGACCTGGCGCGGCTCCATTGGGGCGTGTTCGGGGCCGAAGGAGACGACGACGCGCATCGGCTCGTAGGCGGGACCGCGCTCGCGCACCGAGTCAGCGCCCTCGTCGCTGGGTTTGGTTTCGCCCTCGGCGTGCAGGAAGCGGCAGCCGGGGAGCGGCTCGAGCCTTGCAAACCGGATGTACTGGCCGGCCTTGCCGCGAATGCCGGTGCGCAGGAGTTCGTCGCGCCATTCGGCCTGGCGCAGGGTTTCGCCCGAGCGCGCGACGGACGTATCGGCCGGTTGAGGCTTCTCTTCCAGGATTTCATCCGGCGATTTCACCGCCGGCGCCGGGACGGCCTCCACCGTGAACGGCCCGGTCACGCGCACCTTCTTGCGGTCCACGAAGGGCTGGTCGTAGAGCGTCTCCTGGTCGGCGTGGCGGGCGATGGCCTCATCTATGGCCTTCTGCATGGCCCGGCGGGCGGCGTGAAATTCGTCAAAGGGTCTGCGCGCCTCTGCCGGCCAGTCCGCAGGAAACTCGAACGGCACCTCCCATTCCACGAGTTCGTTGACCTTCACCACCTGGCCGGAGGGCATGGTGAAAGTAGCCTCGTCCGGTGCGGCGAAATCCACGAAATGCCCCTCGCGGGCCCCGGTCGTGACCTTGAATTTGACTGGCTTGCCCTTGAGGGCGGCGTTGAGGTCGGCCAAAGCCTTTTCAATGGCCGGGTGCATGCGCGCGTGGATGCCGTCAATCTCCGGGTTGTTGGCGATGGATTTGAGCGTCACGTGCGGCACGGTCTTGTACTTGAAGCCGCTGCCCACGCCCTCTTCGGGGTGCGCCAGTTCGTAGTAGTCAAAGACGGCGGTCATCAGGCGCTGGCGGGCCAGGGTGAGCGCCACGCGCGAGGTGTCGCAGGTGATCCAGCGCCGGCCCCACTGCTCGGCCACGTAAGCCGTGGTGCCGCTGCCGCAGGTCGGGTCGAAGACCAGGTCACCGGGGTCTGTCGTCATAAGGAGGCAGCGTTGGATGACTTTCGTCATTGTTTGAACGACATAGACTTTGTCAGTCGCGCCAGCGGTGTCAGTCCAGTTGTTTGTAAGCTCGGAAACTGGGTAGTCGGCGGCATAAAGAACATAACGCGGAGTATTCCCCGTGACGAAGATACGGTTCGCCAAACCAAGCCGCTGCATCCCCTCTTTTGTCGTCTTCCAGGACCTACCTCCACCTGGCGAGAATATCCTGCCGACATACTCGAAGTCGTACACACAACTCTTGGTTGTACCCGCAGAAAGTAGTGAAAGATTGAAGAAGTAACGGCAACCATCAGGCAGAAGCGATGGGTTCTCTCGCTCTCGATTAGTCATTCCACGTCGATAACCATCGGGCAACTCAACAGAATTATAGGCCGTACCTCCACCCGTTGCTTTATCGACATACAGCCTGCGGAACTTCGTCAGCTTCACATCCTTGCCATACCACAGAAGATAGTTGGTGACGCCAGGTACATAGGTCGCGCCCAAGGGCACGCTGGTTGTGAATGTGATCAGGGCAAGGAAATTGCCACTCCCAAACACCTCATCCATCAACTCCCGCACGTGGTGGACGTTCTCGTCGCTGATCTGCACGAAGATGCTGCCGCTCTCGGTGAGGAGTTCCCGCGCCAGCAGCAGCCGGTCGCGGAGATACGTGAGGTAAGAGTGGATGCCCAGTTCCCAGGTGTCGCGGAAGGCGCGGATCTGCTCAGGCTCGGCGGTCAGGTCCTCGTCCCTGCCGTCCTTCACGTCGCGCTTGTTGACGAAGGGCTGGAAGTTGGAGCCGTACTTGATGCCGTAGGGCGGGTCAATGTAGATCATCTGCACCTTGCCCGCCATGCCCTCTTTTTCCAAGAGCGAGTTCATCACCAGGAGCGAATCGCCGGCGATCAGGCGGTTGCTCCAGCCGTGGCGGTGCTGATAGAACTCAATGGCCTGGCGCAGCGGCTCGCGGCGCTCCTCCTCAAACAGCCCCAACTGCACCGGCTGCGGCTGGCCGCTCTTCTTGCGCACGGCCTCAATGATGGTGCGCGGTTCGATGCGCTCGTGGACGTGGAGCGAGACCGTCGGCACTTCAAACGAGGTGTGCTCGGCCTTGCCCGCCCAGACCAGTTGCGGGTCCAGGTGCGGGTCGTAGGCGTAGGTCTTTTTCTGCTGGCCGGCGTCGGGGTCGGTATCTGGCGTAACCAGCCCGACCGGCGGGTTGTTGAGGCGTTCTTTGTCGCGGTGTTCGTAGGATTCAATAGGGCGATTGCCCCCTGGGCTTCTCTTGCGTGCCATAAAGCCCTCCGTGTGGACTTGCTGCAGTCTGCCAATCCGTGCAATGAGTTGTCAATTACAAGTATAAGACATTTCGTGTTCGCAGTCAACGGCCCGCCCCCTGCGGGTACTTGTCTCTGCGCAGAAGCGCGGGGCCGACCCAGGGTTTCCGAAACACGCCGCTTGACCGCGGTCCTGTGTGTGGCTACAATTCCCCTGCGCACGCCATCCGCGCCGGCCATCGGCCCGAATCCCATCAGGAGGCGACAACCATGTCCGACATCATGCGGCCCCAACCGTTTGACGTCCTGCTTCGCTGGGTTCTCGGCGAACTGGAGCACAACGACTCCATCTTCGGCATCCCGCGCGCGCTGTTCTACCGGCCCCGCGCCGCCGCGCCCTACGCCAGCGAGATTTTCGGCCACGCGCTGGCGACGCCCATCGGCCCGGGCGCCGGCCCCCACACGCAACTGGCCCAGAACATCGTCTGCGCCTGGCTGTCGGGCGGGCGGTTCATTGAACTCAAGACCGTCCAGATCATGGACGAGTTGAAGATAGACCGCCCGTGCATTGACATGGCCGACGAGGGGTACAACGTGGAGTGGTCGCAGGAGTTGAAACTGGAGCAGTCGGCGGCAGAGTACATCAAGGCATGGGCGCTGCTCCATGTCCTGCGGCGCGCGCTGGGGTTTGACCACGTTCCATTCGGCACGGTGTTCAACATGAGCGTCGGCTACAACCTGGAGGGCATCCAGAGCGCGCCCATGACCCGCTTCATGGACCGGCTGACGGACGCATCGCAGGAGATCGCGGAGATTCGCGCGGTGCTGGAGGCCGAGTTCCCGGAGTACGCCGACGTGGACATCCCCACGCGGCTCACGGACAACGTAACGCTGTCCACGATGCACGGGTGCCCGCCCGACGAGATTGAGCGCATCGCCCGCTACCTGATGGAGGAGCGCGGGCTGCACACGATGGTGAAACTGAACCCCACGCTTCTGGGCAAGGACACGGTGATGCGCATCCTGCACGACGACCTGGGCTTCACCGAGATTGACATCCCCGACGCCGTGTTTGAGCACGATCTGCAATATCCGCGCGCGGTGCAACTCATCCGCGCGTTGAAGGAAACCGCGCAGGAGTGCGGGCTGACCTTCGGCGTGAAATTGAGCAACACGCTGGCGATGGCCAATCACAAGGGCTACCTGCCGGGCGGCGAGATGTACATGTCGGGCCGCGCGCTGTATCCCATCACCATGAGCCTGTTCCGCAAACTGGCGCACGAGTTCAACGGGGATTTGCACGTGTCGTACTCCGCCGGCGCGGACGCGCTGAACGTCGCCACGATCCTGTCGTGCGGGGCGCTGCCGGTTACGGCCGTCTCGGACATCCTGAAGCCGGGCGGGTACTCGCGGTTCCTGCAGTACCTGGAGAACCTGGAGGCCGAGATGCGCGCGCGGTCGGCGGGGAGCCTGGCCGAACTGGCGAAGGACCGCATGGCGAACCTGGACCGCGCTGCCGCCGAGGCGCTGACGCACCCGCGGTACAAGAAGGACTACCATCCCTACGGCCTGCCCAAGGTGGACAGCCCGCTGGGTCGCTTTGATTGCATCGCCGCGCCGTGCGTGGAGCAGTGCGCGGTGCGTCAGGATGTGCCCGAATATGCGCGCATGATTGCGCAGGGCGACTACGACCGCGCGCTGGAGGTTATCCTGGCGCGCAACCCGCTGCCGGGCGTAACGGGTTACGTGTGCACGCACCTGTGCCAGACGCGCTGCACCCGCAACAACTACGACGAGCCGGTGGCCATCCGCGCCCTGAAGCGCTTCGCCAACGAGAACGGCGAAATCACCGTGAACGTGCCGGAGCCGACCGGCTATGAGGTTGCCATCATCGGCAGTGGGCCGTCGGGGTTGGCGGCGGCGTACTTCCTGGTGCTCAGCGGCGTCCAGGCCACCATCTTTGAGGCGAAGGACGTGCCCGGCGGGATGCTGGCGCTCGCGCCGGAGTTCCGCGTGCCGAAGGAGATCGTGGAGGAGGACATTGAGTTCGTCAAGGCCCTGGGCGCGGAGATTGTGCTTTCGCATCCCATCACGGAGCCGCCGGAGCAGTTGCTGCAGGACGGCTACGACGCCGTGTACGTGGCGACCGGATGGCCCCGGGACGCGCGGTTAGGCATAGAGGGCGAGGACGGCGAGGGCGTGTACTCGGCGCTGGACTTTCTGGCGCGGGTGGCGCGCGGGAAGGCTCCGGAATTGGGCGAGCGCGTGCTGGTCATCGGCGGCGGGAACACGGCCATGGACGCCGCGCGCACGGCCCAGCGGCTGACGGGGCGGCCCGTTACGGTCGTGTACCGCCGCACCCGCCGAGAGATGCCCGCGGAGCCGGAGGAAATCCGGGATTTGCTGGACGAGGGGAACACGGTGCTGGAACTGGCGTCGCCTGTGCGGATCGTGTTGGAGGATGGCCGCGTGGCCGCGCTGGAGTGCGTGCGCAATCAACTGGGCGAGCCGGACGCCGACGGTCGCCGGAAGCCTGTGCCCGTCCCCGGGAGCGAATTCCGGCTGGAGGCTGACTCCATCATCGTTGCCATCGGCCAGAAGCCGGACATCACGTTCCTGAGTGGCAGCGCGGTGTCGCTGCGCGGGGACGGTTCCATCGGCGTGGACCCGCAGACGGGGTGCGCTGGCCCGAAGCGGGTGTACGCGGGCGGGGATGCCGTGCGCGGCCCGGCGATCATCATCCAGGCGTGCGCCGACGGGCGGCGCGCGGCGGAGGCCATCTGCGCCGAGCTGGGCGTGCCGTTCCGGACGCTGGCCCCGCGCCTGCCGAAACTGTCCGCCGAGGAGGTTCTGGCGGTCAAGCGCGCGCGCGCCCGCAAGGAGCCTCAGCACAAGCCGGAGATGCTGCCGGTGGACCGGCGGGCGGGGTTTGACCTGGTGGAGCAGTCGCTGGACGAGGACGCCGCCCGCGCGGAGGCTGCCCGCTGCCTGCAATGCTCGGTTTTGTGCGACAAATGCGTGGAAGTGTGCCCGAACCGCGCGAACTACGCCTACGCCATCGCGCCCGGACGCTGGACGCTGCCCGTGCTGGCGTGCCGCGACGGGAAACTGGTATCTGTGCGCGAAGAGGTGATTGAAATCGCGCAGGCGCGCCAAATCGTGCATGTGGACGACTTCTGCAACGAGTGCGGCAACTGCGCCACCTTCTGCGTGCATCAGGGCAAGCCATACCTGGACAAGCCACGGCTGTTCCTGAACGAAGCCGACTTCCAGCGGGAGGCCGACAACGCGTTCCGCATCGTGGGGAGGACTGTCCGCCGTCGCGAGGGTGGGCGCGAGTCTGCCCTGACGGTGGGCCCCGGTGGGATGGTGTACGAGGACGCGCACGTGAGGGTGTCGCTCTCGCCCCGTTTGGCGGTGAAGGACATGGCGCTGAAGCAGCCGTTTGAGGGTGAGTTGTCGCTGGCGTCCGCAGCGGAGATGGCGGTGATTCTCCGTGGCGTCGCCGAGGCGCTGCCGTTTGTGGGGGAACGTGATCCGCAGTAGCGAATTCTGCGGTGTCGCGTTGGCGCGAAATCCTGTTTACGGAGGGACACACACCATGCAACGAGAACTCACACAACCAGGGCCGCTGCTGAGTCCGGCCGGCGAGTTGGCCCAGGTGGGTTGGGCCCGCCAGCCCCTGCTGGACTGCAATCTGGAGGCCGCGCGATTCTACGCCCTGCGGGCCCTGCAGCGGTTCCGCATCAAGCGCTGGGACTACTACGCCGTGTTCACGCCACGCCGCTTCTTCTCGGCCACCATCGCCGATTTGGGCTACGCGGGCAACATCTTCGTGTACACGGTGGACTTCCAGACTCGCGAATTGCACGAGGAGGGGCTTGTCGTCCCCTTGAGCAAAGGCATCGTGCTGCCGCGCAACAGCACCGAAGGCGACAGCCTCTTTGAGGGGAGCGGCGTCCGGCTGGAGTTCCAGGTGCGCGATGGCAACCGCCGCGTCCTCGTCTCGTGGCCCAAGTTCCACGACGGGCGCGGCATAGAGGCCGACATCACCCTCGCCGCGCCGCCAGGGTACGAGTCCATGACCATCGTCATCCCCATCGGCAAGCGGCGCTTCTACTACAACCGCAAGATCAACTGCCTGCCCGCGTCCGGGAGCCTGCGCTACGGCGATGTGCGCGAGAGCCTGGATCCGGTGACCTGCATCGGCTCGCTGGACTGGGGGCGTGGCGTGTGGGAGTACCGCTCCTTCTGGAACTGGGCCAGCGCGTCGGGATTCCTGCCCGATGGGCGCACGGTCGGCCTGAACCTGGGGTGCGGCTTCGGCGACCTGTCCGCGGCGACCGAGAACGCCCTCATCCTTGCCAATCGGATTCACAAACTGGACAAGGTGCACTTCGGCTATGTCTCCGGCGATTACATGAAGCCCTGGCGGTTTACCGACAACGAGGGGCGGCTAGACCTGACGTTCACGCCGTTCCTGGAACGTACGGCCCGCACCAATCTGGGCATCATCTTCAGCGAGGTGCATCAAATGTTCGGACGATACAACGGGAGGGCTGTGGCCGACGACGGTGAGGAGATTGCCATCGCGGACCTCATCGGGTTCGCCGAGGAGCATCACGCGCGATGGTAGGTTGTGCACGTAGGGAAGGCCCGAAAGGAGGCAAGGCGAATGCGTAGACCTCTCGCTTTTGCGCTGAGCGGTGGTGGGGCGCGCGGTGCGTTGCAAGTCGGGGCGATTCGGGCGCTGCTGGAAGCGGGGTTCCGGCCGGACATCCTCGTGGGGACGTCCATCGGGGCGGCGAACGCGACGTATCTCGCGTTGCGGGGGGTGAGCCTCGCCAGCCTGGACGGTCTCGCCGAGACGTGGCGCGATGCGGCTCAGGCAGACCTCATGCCCGCGAACTACCTGTGGCTCACGCTGCGGGTGCTGTTCAACCGCACGGGATGGCGGCCCTACCACCGCATGCGCGAGTTCTTCGTCAGCCACGGTATTTCGCCCGACATGCGCTTCGGCGACATCCAGGGCGTGCGGCTGATTCTGGTCGCGGCCGACTTGAACTCGGGTCGCCCGGTGCTGTACGGGGCCAACCCTGACGATTTGGTGTTGGAGGGCCTCTTGGCGAGCACGGCGCTGCCGCCGTGGGTGCGGCCTATGGAGAAGGGGGACCAACTGCTGATGGACGGGGGCGTGGTGAGTAACCTGCCTGTGGAGCCGGCATTGAGCCAGGGGGCACGGTCCATCATTGCGCTGGATCTGGCAGACCCGCGCTGCGTGCCCATCGGCGACGAGCGGTTTGGGCCGTTCCTCGCCAAACTGATGCGCACGGTGGAGCAGCGGCAAACGGATTTGGAGATGGCGCTGGCCGCCGAACGCGGCGTGGAGGTCTGGCACATCAGCCTGATGGGACGCGAGCCGGTGCAGGGCTGGGACTTCTCCCAGAGCGAGGAACTGATGGCGCAGGGGTACATCACCGCCCGCGCGGAACTGGCCCGGCGGCTGACCGCCCGAAAGCCGTGGTGGCAGCGGGTGCTGGGTGGCGACCGGGCTTCTACGCCCGCTGGGTGATGCTCACTTGCAGGTGCCGAGCGTTCGGCTGTCCGTGGCTCGGAACCTGCGTGGAGAAGCCTGCGTCTATCAGTAGAGACCACCCGCCGCTGACGCGCGGGGCGTGGCGGCTGCGGAACGGAGGCACCGAATGAAACGTGCTCGCCTGCTTCGCGCGGCGATGACCGTTGTTCTCGCCGCGATGCTGCTTGCCAGTTGCACCACGCCAACATCCTCGCCCGCGCCCTCGCCCAGCCCAACCCCCAAGGCGACCGCTTCTCCCGCACCGTCGCCATCCGCCACGTCTGTGCCCAAGCGCACGTCGCTGGATCTGGGCGTGCCTGCGGGCGACGTGTACAACGTCTCGGCGGGCGCACTGGACGCCGCGCGCGGCCTCGTGTATGCGGTCGCCAACGAAGGCGATGCGCGCACCGATGCCGGCGTGCTGTCCATAATTGACCTGGCGACCAACCAGGTGCGGGCCACAGTCCCCGTGCCCGTCATTGTGGACTGGATGTCGTCGGCGGCGCTTTCGGCCGATGGAACACGCCTCTACGTCGCCGGGCGCAGTGCGGACGAGCGGGAGATTGCCGCGGTGGTGGCCACTGGCGCAGGCGACCGGCCCCTGGGCGAGGTGCTGGGGACGGTCGCGGGCGTGCGGGCGCTGGCGCTGGACGCGGCGGGCGGCCGCCTGTACGTCGCCGACCAGGAGCGGCTGCGGCGGTTGGATGCGGTGTCCCTGGAGCAACGGGCGGTGACCGATCTGCCGGGCACGCTTGCGCCGACCATCTTGCTGACGGTCAACCCTCGCGCGGGGCGCGTGTACATCTGCGATTCGGGCGGGAACGTAATATTCGTGTACCGCGCCGACGATCTCGGTTTCGTCGGGACGCTGGAACCCGGCGCCCAGGTCTATGGCCTCGTGTCCAGTCCCACAGGCCCCGAAGTATACGCCACCGTGCAGGCGTTTACGCGCCAGCAGCCTGTGGGCCGCGTGGCCGTCATCCAGGGCGATTTCATCGCCCGCCAGTGGGATTTCGGCGAACCGTATCCTCCCACAGGGCGCGTTGTGCTGGACGACCAGGGGCAGGTTTTCCTGCTCCGGGACGGCGTCCAGGACGACGTGTCTGGGTCGCACATCCTGGCGCTGGATGCGAATACGGGCGCAGTGATCAAGTCGCTGACGCTACCCTATGCGAATCTGGTGTACTCCGCGCCGTTGGTGTACAAGGGCACGTTGCTGCGGCTGTCCGATGTCCTGCTCCCTGTGGACTTGGCGACGGGCGAGATGGGTAAGCCTCTGCACCTGGGCGTGAACGTGGTGCAGATGGTTCTGGATGAGAGCGCGGGCCTTCTGTTCGCGCTGGACTCCACCGGCGCGCTGCACGTTGTGGATACCGCCACCATGACGCGCGTCCACACCTGGCAAGTCTTGGACACGGGGTTGGAGCCGCTGAACGGAGGGCAGATGACGCTGTACGACGGGCGGCTGTACGTGGCCGACGCGCGGGCCGACCGGACGCTTGTCCTGGACGCCGCCACAGGCGAGAAGGTCGCGGAGATTCCGAAGGCTGGCCAGGTGAGCGCGGACAAGTCGCGCAACCGCCTGTTCGTAACGAATCAGGGCGTGTTCATCGCCGACATGACCACGCACCGGCTCATCGGCTCCATTGACGGCACGATTCGCCAGGACGGGCAACTGTATTCGCCGGGCGCGATAGAGGCTGTGTACGATGCGGCGCGGGACTGGCTATTCGTTACCATGACCAACAACGCGGCCGGCTCGGGGGCGCGCACGTGGCTGGACATCTACGATGCCAAGACGCTGGCGCGGGTGGAAACGCCCATCCAAAGCCCCCAGCGGTTCGTGGATGGTCTGGTGCTGGACGAGCAGGCGGGGCGCATCTGGGTTGCCGCCAGTTACCCACGCGCCACACTCACGGCGTGGGCACCCGATGGCCGGCTGCTGGCTCAGGTCCAGGGGGTGGGCGGGCGGCTGTTCCTGGACAAGGCGCGTGGGCGATTGTATGCGCGGGCGTGGGGCGGGCTGGTGGCAGTGGACGCGGCGTTGGGCGAAGTGGTGGGGTTCCGCCCGCTTTCGGTGCGGTTCCCGGACGTGGCGGTGCTGGATGGGCGCACGGGGCGATTCTATGTCGCCTCGTCCAACGGCGCGACCGTGCAGGCCGTGGAGCCGGAGCCATCGTCGGTGGCGGCGGATTCCCCGGGTGGTTTGCCGCCGCGGCTGGTGCGCGAGGTGGCCATCGGCGGCGATGGCTCCATGCTGGCCGTGGTGAGCGAGATGGGAGGCACATCGCTGTACCGAAGCGAGGCAGGCGGCTGGGTGCGGGTGCAGGGGTGGTTTGCAGAGGGCGTCGTGCTCCGCGTGGCGACGGCACCCGGGGAACCCGCGACGTTCTTCGCGTTCCCCGGCGAGGGGTCATTCAGCCCCGGCGGGTTGCACCGCACGACGGACGGCGGACGAACCTGGCGGGTCTCCGCGCGCGGCCTGACGGATTTCTACATCCGCGACCTGGCGTTGTCGCCGGGCTTCTCGTCTGACGGCGCGGCGCTTCTCCTGGCGGGCGAAACAGGCGTGTTTGGCTCTACGGATGGGGGGCAGACCTGGGAGCACGTTTCGGACATCGTCGGGTTCCGCGCCGCCGCTTCGGCAGGGCCTGTGTTCATGGTGCTAGCATCCGGGGCCGAGTACAGCCGAACGGAGGTCTACCGGACTCATGGCTCCGATGGCATCTTGGAGCGGGTGGGCGCGATCCCCGTGTCGCCGTACTTCGTCAAGGCGCTTGCCCTATCGCCGCGCTTCGCCGAGGACGGCGTGGCCCTGGTTGCGGCCGAGAACGGGGGCATGTTCCTGTCGCAGGACGGTGGGCGGACGTGGGAGCCGGTGGGGCCGCCCCTGGCATCCCTCACCAGCCGATTCGCGTTTGTCTTCGCGGCCGACTTCGCGACGAGCCGCACGGTGTACGCGTTGACCTCGGAGATGTTCTACGGCGGGCGCGAGCAGCAGCGCCTGCTGCGTTCCACCGACGGGGGCCTGAACTGGGAGGAGGCGAGCGGCGCGGCTGGCATCGCGTGCATCGCGCTGGGGCCCGACGGGCGTCTCTGGGCAGGCACGACGGACGGGCGTGTGGAGTCGCTGCCCCTGGCGCGCCTCTCGTGGGCTGAGGCGCCCGCTCCCACTCCGACGTTCACGCCGCCGCCTCCGCCCACACCGGTGCCCACGCCAACACCTCTGGTATTCCTGTCGCCTCCCGCAGGGCTGCACTGGCCCGACGGCATCTTCGCGGCGCTGTGGCGCTCGGACGAGGTGGTGCGCCAGGCGCTGGGCTGGGCCGTGGACGAGTCTGCTCATGAGACCGCCGCGGCCCTGGAGGCGCTGGAGGGCGGCCTCATGATGTGGCGGCAGGATGTGGGTGAGGTGTATGTGCTCTTCCCCGGCGGAGACTGGTACGCCATCACCGACACGTGGACCCCGGACCAGCCGGAAAGCGACCCGGCCATCGTGCCGCCGACCGGGCGGTTCCAGCCGACCCGCGGCTTTGGCAAGGTGTGGCGCGAAAACCCGTGGCTGCGCGAGCGCCTGGGGTGGGCGGTGGAGCCCGAGCGTGGCGTTATCGCGCAGGCGCAGCGGTTTGAGCACGGCTGGCTGCTCCATGCTGAGGGGAGCACCTACGTGCTGGTGAACGCCGACATCGGGCCGGCCTTTTGGCAGCGCCACGAGGCCAGCCCGTAGGCGGCGCGCTCCCACGCTACTCCCGGTCGGCGCGTGGCCTTTGTGTCTCCGAGATTGCGGGCAACCTCGCGGATGCCGGGATGCCACCGGGGTCAACCGGAAGGGCGACATCGTTGGCGTATGTGGCGCATATGTTCTTGCGAATCAGGATGTCGTCCACGTATGCGCCTTCGGGGTACTCGGTGCCCCAGTCGCTCAGGAAGCGGATGCCCACCCAGACTTGCGACTGGCCTCTCAAGTCGCCCAAGTACGGGACGTTGCTGAAATCCAGCGACTTGGTGGTCCAGCCACTGCTGCCCGTGGCCTGGTATCCGAAGAACCACCCGCCGTCCACGGATGCGCCCCACAGCAGGGTGTCGGCTCCCGGTTCGGAGTTGAGCCACACTTTCAACGTCATGTCCGCGGCTTTGGCATCGGCGAGGCTGAAGGGGCCGTAGATCATCCAGGATTGCACGTTGGGCGGATAGGTGCTGCCGCACTGGAGGGCTGCTCCATTGCCCCCGCCCACGGCCCAGCCGCTGTAGGACCCGCTTGCCGCACGACAGTTGCGCTTGCCCCAGTAGAAGAGGCCCCAGTTGGGATCATTGTCAAGTACAGTCCAGTTTCCAGGGAAGGAGCCCTCAAAGTTCTCGCCCTTGATGGTAACCCAGCACGTAGGCGTGGACGTCCGCGTTGCCGTGCGGGTGGGGGTGGCGGTTGGCTGAGGCGTCGCAGTGTGGGTCGGTGTTGCTGTGGGCTGTGGCGTCGCGGTCGGGGTTGGAGTCGCGGTGGCGGCGCGCGTGGCGGTGCGCGTTGGGGTGCGGGTGGGCGTGGCAGTAGGGGGTTCGGCCAGGACGTAGGCGTTTGCAACGAGGGGCAGCAGCCCTCGCCGCACAGCGCCGGGCACCCAAGTGGGCGACGGACCGGGCGTGTTGGTGGGGCGACGGGTGTAGGTCCGCGTGGGCGTGAGCGTGCGTGTGGGCGTATTCGTGCGCGTGGGCGTGTGCGAGGGCGTCAAAGTCTTGGTCGGGGTGCGGGTTCGCGTCGGGCTCAGCGTGCGGGTGGGCGACCGGCTCGGCGTGGGGCTTGCGGCGCGCGTGGGTGTACTCGTGGGCGTTGAGGTTACACCGGCCGTGCAGGTGTAAATATGGATGTCATCCACGAACCAACCCCAGGACCAATAGTTGGAGTCGGTGCCGATGCGAAAGCGGAAGCGGACGCTCCGGCCGGCCAGAGATGACAAGTTCACTCTGCTGGAGATGTATCCGAAACTCACGCCGACGAACGCCTGACGTCCCTTCAATGGGTTGTCCGCATTATTGAATATCGTGCCGTTGTACCCGTTGTTGATAAACAGGGGGCCTGCGTCATTCCAGGAAGCGCCACCGTCGGTGCTGTATTCCACCAAGCCGCCGTCGTACTTGCCATTTGCGTCCAATTCAAAGTCAAAGGCATGTTTGAAGTGCAAGTACGGTTGGCTGCCTGTGGGTAGGGGCACGCTGGACGTCATCGCCATGTAGTAGTCCCCACGCTGGGGCTGGTCAAAACCCCAGAAGTTGCAGACGCCACTGGTAGCGTAAATATAGTCAAGTTGAAACGGGTTGCTGTTCATGGGATAGTACCACGTGCTCTGGCCGATAATCGCACCGGATGTCCAGCGCCCGGCCGAGGGGTTTTCCAGGTCATCAAACCAGATGGTGGCGGGCGACTGGCCTGCGCTGCACACCGGGGCCTCGGGAGCGGGACATGAGGGCGGCTGCTTGTCCATCTCGGTGGCATCCACGGCGTTCTTGACCTGCTGGCAGTCGGCGGCGGTGATGCCGGAGGTCCCGATCAGGTTGGCGCAGGCTTGTATCAGGCGGTCGTACAGGTCTTGGTGGTCGGCCCCGGAAGTCAAGAGGTTGGTCTGCACTTCGTACCAGATTTTGGCCGTCTTCGTGATGCCGATGCCGGTTACGGTCCTGCCATTGAACGTGTCGCCGTCCACCATGAGATAGGCGGCCTTGTTGGCAACCCCGCTGTTGTAGTGGACGCCGCCGTTGTCCTGCAAGCCGCAGTAGTAGTACGAACTGGTCATCTTGTCGGGCTGATTCTTGAGCGGCGGGTTACTCATGCTGCGCCCCCAGCCGATGGGCAGATCTTCGCCCATCAGCCATCGCACCCCAGCCGAATCGTTGCCCTTGCCGTTGGTGAGGTCTACAAACTCGCCCCAGATGTCCGAAAAGCCCTCGTTGATGGCACCGGACTGCATGTAGTAGTAGAGATTGGATTCGTGACTGGTTACGCCGTGGGTCATCTCATGGGCGACGACGTCATCGGCGGAGGTGAAGCCTTCGCCGTACACCATTTGCTGGCCATTCCAAAATGCGTTTTGGTACGGGCACGGTTTGCCTTCCGCACAGTACCGAACGCTGGAGATGATCGTCATGCCGGCGTTGTCAATGCTATCGCGCCCGTGGATGTTCTTGTAGAAGTCGTAGGTGTCTCCGGCATAGTCGTGGGCGTGGTCCACTTCGGCGTCGCCGGTGGGGCCTTGGCCTTCGGTGCGGCGCAGGACGCCGGGCAGGTTGGGTTTGCTCTGCGCGTCATAGGTGCGGCGGTCGCGGGCGGCGTCAATCTGGTTGAAGTGCAGGGCGATGAGCCCCGTGCGCGCTTCCACCAGTACCAGTTCGCGGATGGGCAATAACTCCCTCGGTTCCACGTCCATGCGCCAGACGAGGGTTGTTATCTGCGGGCCGGGCGCGCCGAGAAGCGCGGGGTTGTAGAGCCAGAGTTCGGGCGTGGTTGTTGTCAGGGCTTCTGGGGACAGTTCGTATTCCCGGGCGACCATCTCCAGGGCGCGGGCCTGGGCTTGTTCGGCGGACACGACGGGGGTCAGGTCAAAGTCGGGCGCGGGGATTGTCTCGCCGCCTGCGGAGACAACATTGCCGTCGCCGTCCAGTTGGACAATGAGTTCGCCTCCGAGGACGGGCACGCCCCGGTGTTTCTGCTGGAATCGTACGAAGGCGCGGTTGCGCTCGTCCTGCTTGATGCGCATGACGGCGAGTTCCGCGTCGGCGTCCGCGATGCCGAACAGCGGCCCGTAGGTGCGCAGGAATGCGACAGCGGTCTTGTCCGGCGGGGTGTCGGGGGCGAGGGCTTCGGGGCGGGGGATGGGGCGGGAGGGGTCGGTGCCTATGAAGCGTACCTTGCCGGTGTAGGCGTGGTACGAGATGCGCATCTCGCCGCCTGTCGTTTCCAGCAGTTGTGCAACCAGAGGATCGTTCTCAAACACAGGTGCCGATGTGGTGAACAGAATGGGCGGAGTCTGCGCGGGTGTCGGCTCTTGTGCCGAGATGATCCACGTGGAAGCGAGAGTAACAATCGCCAAAACCGCGATTGGCAGAGTCAGAAAACGTGTCCGAGTGCGCATTTTGACCTCCTCGGGCGGGTTCTGAACCTCCGGTCCGATGCCGCAAGTCCTGCAGTTCGTGGTGTAGCGCAGGCGGAAACGTGCCGTAATAAGGCGGACCCCTTCGGATTTCACCAACACCAACAGTATAAATTAGCCGACTGACACTGGACTGACAGACGGCTGGGATTTGCCGTGGGGATGGTCGGGGTTTGGACAGCGCCATTTGTGGTGCGTGTCCGAAGAGCGTGTGGGTTGGAGTTCAAAAAGCGGCGGGTGCATGTTGCCTACTTTTGAGAGTTGTGGTATAATGGTGAAAGTGGGAACGAACCCCACGTCCATCGCTCCGAGAGCAGAGGACTATGACCCGGCTGCCAGAGCCAGCGCATGACGTCTCGGAACTCGGCACTGTCCGCTCTGCCGCAGCGCGCACGTACGGCCGCGCGCGGACGGGCGATTGTCTCGCCGCCTCCACGGCCCGCCGGACGTGCTCGGTGGAAAATCCTGTCCCCCTGACTACAGACTTGGCACCCACGCAGGCCTACACGGCTGCGCGACGTCTTTGAAACTGGGATGTTGAAACCGCCATCGGCGGACTTGAAAAACTGTCAACGGTGACACGTGGAGCATGGAGGCTACCGTCAAGCCCTGACCGAGGGGGCGCTTCACCGACGCCGGTCGGTAGGCCCATCTACCCCTTCGCGCAAGTGGCGGCCAGGCCGCGCTGTGCTTCCTGCTCGCCGTGCAGCGAGTTTTTTGTTGCATCAGTCTACCGGAAGGAGGCAAGGACATGCCTGAGTCATTCAGCCAGAAGACCGTTGCCCAGTTCCTGGATGAACTTGCATCCCAAGCGCCCGTGCCCGGGGGAGGAAGCGGGGCGGCCCTCGTGGGGGCTTTGGGCGCCGCGCTGGCCAGCATGGTATGCAACCTGACCGTCGGCAAGCCCAAGTACGCCGACGTGCAGGAGGACATTCAGGCGCTCCTGGCCCAGACCGAAGCGCTCCGCGCCCGCCTCACCGCCCTGATTGACGAAGACATTGCCGTGTACTACCGCCTCTCCTCTGCGTACAAGATGCCCAAGGATACCGACGAACAGAAGGCCGCCCGCACCGCCGCCATTCAGGACATCCTCCGCGACGCCACGAAAGTTCCCATGCAGATCGCCGAAGCGTGCGTCCAGGTTCTGCATCTCTGCAAGCCCATCGCGGAGAAGGGGAATGTGGGCGCGGTGTCCGACGCGGGTGTGGCGGCGCTGCTGGCGGAAGCGGCGCTGCGGTCGGCGGCGCTCAACGTGCTCATCAACCTGGCCGCCATCAAGGACGCGGAATTTGTCGCCCGCGAGCGTGCTGCGCTGGACGGTCTGCTGTCTGGCAAGGCGCAGTTGAAAGAGGAAATCTACGACCTCGTGGTCTCAAAACTATAGGAGAAGACAGAATGTCCGCGCTGATTCTGGATGGAAAAGAACTGGCCAAAACCATGAAGGAAGAAGTCCTGGCTGCCGTAGCCGAGTTCAAGGCCGCGCACGGCTACGCGCCGTCGGTGGCTATCGTGCGGGCGGGCGAGGACCCGGCCTCGGTCTCCTACGCCAACGCCATCCGCAAGACGTTTGAGGGCGCTGGCATGGGCTTTGCGCTGCACGCGCTGCCCGAGTCGGCATCGCAGGAGGAGATCGTGCGCGTGGTGGCGGGCCTGTCGGCCGACCCCAACGTGCACGGCATCATGGTGCAGGAGCCGCTGCCCAAGGGCATTGACGAGGCCGTGGTCAAGGAGGCCATCGCGCCGCAGAAGGACGTGGACGGCGTGCATCCGGTGAACACGGGGCGACTGGCCCAGGTGGCTCCCGCAGGCAGGCCCGCCGGCGTGCTGGATTTCTTCGTCCCGGCCACGCCCGCGGGCGGGATGGAGATTCTGAAGCGGTACAAGGTGGAACTGGCGGGCAAGCACGCCGTGGTCGTGGGTCGCTCCAACATCGTGGGCAAGCCCATGGCGCTGCTGCTGCTGCGCGAGAACGCCACCGTTACGCTGGCCCATTCGCGCACGGCGGACCTCGCGGGCGTCTGCCGCCAGGCCGACATCCTGTGCGCGGCGGTGGGCAAGGCGGGGCTCATCAAGGGCGATTGGATCAAGCCCGGCGCCGTGGTCATTGATTTTGGCGTCAACTTCGTGGAGGGTAAAATGGTCGGCGATGTGGACTTCGCGTCGGCGGTGGAGGTGGCGGGGGCCATCACGCCCGTGCCCGGCGGCACCGGCCCGATGACCAACATCATGCTGATGCTCAACGTCCTGCAGGCGGCCCGTCTGCTCGTGCGCTAGACCTTCCTGCACGGACAATAGCGATATTTGGACGCAAACCAACCAAAACACAAGGAGGCAGAAGGAACCTATGGGAAAGCAACTCAACGTAGAACGCAGGAACCCCGTACCCAGCGACATTGAGATCGCGCAAGAAGCAAAACTCCGGCCCATCACCGAGATCATGGAGGAAATCGGCCTGCTCCCCGACGAGGTGGACCTGTACGGGAAGTACAAGGCCAAGGTGCATCTGAGCGTCCTGGAGCGGCTGAAAGATCGCCCCAACGGCAAGTACATTGACGTTACGGCGATCACCCCGACGCCGTTGGGCGAAGGCAAGACGGTAACCACCATCGGCGTGAGCCAGGGCCTGGCCTACCTGGGGAAGAAGGTCTTCACGTGCATCCGCCAGCCGTCGCAGGGCCCCACCTTCGGCATCAAGGGCGGCGCGGCGGGCGGCGGCTATGCCCAGGTTGTCCCCATGGAGGATTTCAACCTGCACCTGACGGGCGACATCCACGCTGTGGGCGCAGCCAACAACCTGCTGGCGGCGGCCATTGACAACCGCATCCAGAAAGAGTCGCGCTGGAGCACCAACTTCCTGGCCAAGGCGCTGTGCCCTGACGACCAGTACACGCCCTCCATGCGCAAGCGCCTGGCGAAGTTGGGCATCCAGTCGGAGCGCCCCTCGGACCTGAGCGATGCGGACCGCGAGCGCATGTTCCGTCTGGATATTGACCCATACTCCATCCAGTGGCGGCGTGTGGTGGACGTCAGCGATGCGGCGCTGCGGAACATCGTGGTCGGCCTTGGCACCGTCAACGACGGCCCGCCGCGGGCGACCGGCTATGACATCACGGTGGCGTCCGAGATCATGGCGGCGCTGGCCCTGTGCAGCGACCTGGCGGACCTGCGCGAGCGCATGGGGCGCATTGTCATCGGCACCAGCAAGAAGGGCGAGCCTATCACGGCCGAGGACCTGAACGTGGCCGGCGCCATGACCGTCTTGCTGAAGGATGCTGTGATGCCCAACTTGCTGCAGACCCTGCAAGGTAGCCCGGCGTTTGTACACTGCGGCCCCTTCGCCAACATCGCCCAGGGCAACAATTCCATCATCGCCGACCGTATTGCGCTCAAACTGGCGGACTATGTGGTCACAGAGAGCGGCTTCGGCGCGGACTGCGGCATGGAGAAGTTCATGGACATCAAGTGCCGCGTCTCGGGTCTGGTGCCCAACTGCGTGGTCATGGTCGCCAGCGTGCGCGCCCTCAAGATGCACGGCGGTGGTCCGGCCGTCGTGCCCGGCAAGCCGCTGGACAGGGCCTACAAGGAGGAGAACCTGCAACTTCTTGAGGCGGGCCTGCCCAACCTGATTCAGCACATTGAGAATGCCCGCAAGTTCGGCGTGCCGGTTGTTGTCGCCATCAACCGGTTTGTAACCGACACCGATGCCGAGATTAACCTCATCAAGCAAGCCGCAGTTCAGGCCGGCGCCGAGGGCGCTTACGTGAGCGAGGTCTGGGCCAAGGGTGGCGAAGGCGGCGCGGAACTGGCCGAGGCCGTCATCGCAGCGTGCGAGAAACCGTCCAACTTCCACTTCCTGTACCCGGACGATATGTCCATCAAGGAGAAAATTGAGACCATCGCGCGCGAAATCTACCGCGCGGACGGCGTTACGTACACGCAGGAAGCCAACGAGAAGATTGAACTGTTTACCAAACTGGGCTACAGCCGCCTGCCGATCTGCATGGCGAAGACGCACCTGTCGTTCACCCATGACCCGACGTTGAAGGGCGCGCCTCGCGGCTGGACGCTGCCGGTGGTGGACATCCGCGCGAGCGTTGGGGCTGGCTTCCTGTATCCGTTGTGCGGCACCATCCGCACGATGCCCGGCCTGCCGACCCGTCCCGCTTTCACCGACGTGGACCTGGACCTGGAGACCGGCCGGGTGGTGGGCCTGTTCTAGTCCGAACCCTTGCCTGCTGGGCGGGCCACAAGCCCGTCCAGCAGGCCGTGTCATAATGCCAACTTTGCTTGGTAGGAATCTACACAGGGTTTCCTGGTAGATAAGCCCACATAATCAATTTGTGGGCTCGCGCCGAAATCATTATAATGGGCGCGTACCCCTTGGCGGGCACAAGTCGGCGAACAACCTGTACCATCCACAATCAAGCGAGGGAAGAGAACATGGAACATGTTGAGTTCAGTGTCCCACGCATGTGGGCAGACCACCACGTGCCCATCGTCCGAAAGGCGCTCCTCGGCATCCCCGGTGTGGAAGATGTCTACGCCAGTTCGGCATGGAAGACCGTCCGCATCACCTACGATCCAACCCGCGTGAACCCCGACGCCCTTGAGAAGGCCCTGGCCGACGCCGGGTACCCCGTTGGCGTGGAATTGGAACTCCCGACGTATCCGGAGCAGACCAAGGACAACGCCATGTGGTACACCTTGGCCGGCCGCATGACCGAGACCAACTTGGCCGACCTCAAGATGTCGGGCGACCATCGGAAGTACTAACCGGGCACCAGCGGGAAACCAGGAGGAAGACCCATGACAGAGTTCAAAACCATAGACCCCGCAGCGGTTGAGATGCTGAAGATCGCTGCGGAGGAGAACATCTCCACCGCGTTCAGCCGCGCCGAAGAGGTCAAGCCGTGTCCCATCGGCGAGACGGGCGCGTGCTGCAAGATTTGCTTTATGGGCCCGTGCCGGCTAGTTGGCAAGACCACCCGCGGCGTCTGCGGTGCCGACGTGCATACGGTGGCGGCCCGCAACTTCGCCCGCATGGTGGCCGGCGGCGCTTCGGCTCACTCGGACCATGGCCGCGACCTGGCCATGACGCTGCTCCACGTGGCCAAGGGCGAAGGGCAGGGCTATCGCATCCGCGACGTGGCGAAACTCCACGCCGTCGCGCGGTACATGGGCATCCCCACCGATGGGCGCACGAAAGAAGAGATCGCGCTGGACGTGGCGACGGAGGCCCTGGCCAACTTCGGGCGGCAGACGGGGCAAGTTACCTACGTAACCCGCGCCACCAAGAAGCGCCAGGAGATTTGGAAGAAACTGGGCATCGTGCCGCGTGGTGTGGACCGCGAGGTGGTGGAGACGCTGCACCGCACCCACGAGGGCGTGGACCTGGACCCGGAGAACATCCTGCGGCATGCGCTGCGCACCTCGCTGGCCGACGGGTGGGGCGGCTCCATGCTGGCCACCGACATCGGCGACATCCTGTTCGGCACGCCGGCTCCCATCAGCACCGAAATCAACCTGGGCGTCCTGAAGGAAGACCAGGTCAACATCATCGTCCACGGCCACGAGCCGACCCTGTCGGAGATGATCGTCGCGGCGGCCCAGGACCCCGAACTGATCGCCTATGCCAAGTCCAAGGGGGCGAAGGGCATCAACCTGGCGGGCATCTGCTGCACGGGCAACGAAATCCTGATGCGGCATGGCATCTCGCCGGCGGGCAACTTCCTGCACCAGGAGTTGGCCATCATCACCGGTGCGGTGGAGGCCATGATCGTGGACGTGCAGTGCATCATGCAGGCGCTGGCGTCGCTGGCCGAGAACTACCACACCAAACTCATCACCACGTCGCCGAAGGCCAAGATCCCGGGCGCGACGCACATTGAGTTTGACGAGAGCCGCGCTCTGGATTCGGCGAAGGAAATCGTCCGCACGGCCATTGACAATTACCCGAACCGCGGCAAGACCCGCATCCCGCCCATCAAGAACCGGCTGGTGGCTGGGTTCTCGCACGAGTACCTGAACTACATGCAGGGCGGCATCTACCGTGGCTCGTTCCGCCCGCTCAACGATGCCATCGTGCAGGGGCGCATCCGCGGCGCTGCGGGCGTCGTGGGGTGCAACAACGCTCGCGTCCCGCAGGATGAGGGCATCTACAACTTGGTGAAGGAATTCGTCGCCAACGACGTGCTGGTGGTGGTAACGGGGTGCGCGGCGACCGGCTCGGCCAAGTACGGCCTGCTGTCTCCCGAAATCTGGGCGGCGACCGGCAAGGGGCTGCGCGAGGTGTGCGAGGCCGTGGGCGTGCCGCCGGTGTTGCACCTCGGCTCGTGCGTGGACAACTCGCGCATCCTGACGGTGCTGACCCAGATGGCGACCGAGGGTGGCCTGGGCGAGGATATTGACGACCTGCCGGCCGTCGGCATCTGCCCCGAGTACATGTGCGAGAAGGCCATCGCTATCGGGACGTACTTCGTAGCGTCCGGCGCTTATGTGCTGTTCGGCGTCCACTCGCCGGTTTCCGCCAGCGACGTAGTTACGCGCCTCATGACCGAGGGGTGGGAGTCGCAGGTGGGCGGCAAACTGGAGTTTGAACCCGATTGGCGCAAGATTCTGGAGAAATCGCTGGCGCACATTGACAAGAAGCGCGAGAAGTTGGGCCTTGTCCCGTGGGATCCGAATCGGTTCGGCAAGAGCGGCGACGCGGTCATGATGGAGTACCTGAAGACCGTGGCCGCTTCCAAGTAGCCGCCGACACAAGACCTGCACCCTTCAAGGAGGAATCACATGTCCAGATACATAGCCACACGAGCCATCCGCGGGGCCACGGCGCTGGTCTACGAGGCGGAGCAACTGCTCAACAAGGCGCTCAAGGAACTTGGGCCGGACACGCCGGTGCAGTTCACCAATACCGCCTACTACCTGCCCGTCATCCTGGGCCTCACGGGAATTGAGGTTGCCAAACTGGGCGATATGCCCAAGGTGCTGGAGCGTGCGAAGGCGTTGCTGCATCCCATCCCCAAGGACCAGGTCTGGCTGCCCTACCTGGGCGAGACGCTGGACTCGGGCATCGCAACGCTGTTTGCCGCCGAACTGATTGAGGGTATCCGCTTCGCCTACGGCGAGCAGCCGGAGAAGATCACCTGGGGCGGCAAGATCGCCAAGGGCGGCAGTTTCACGTCGCCGGAGTTTGAGGGCGAGGGGGGCAACGGCGGCACACTCAACGGCCCCATTGACGACATCCAACTGCGCGCCTGGGGCATCCAACTGGTGGACGGGCGCATGCCTGGGTTCGCGGCCATCGTCGGGTGCGCCAAGTCCAACGAGGTCGCGGTGGAGATCGTCCGCCAGTTGCAGCAGCGGAACATCTTGGTGTTCCTGAGCGGCAACGTCAACGGGCGCAGCATCATCCACCAGTTGATGGAAGAGGGCGTGGAACTCGGATACGACACTTACACCGTCCCCTTCGGCACGGATACCCTCTCGGCCATCTACGCCCTGGGGTTCGCAACCCGCTCGGCGCTGACGTTCGGCGGCATGAAGGGCGGCATGGCCCGCGACATTCTGCTGTACAACAAGTACCGCGTGTTCGCGTTCGTCCTGGCGCTGGGCGAGGTGGACGACCTGAAGTACGCGGCGGCGGCAGGGGCCATCAACTACGGGTTCCCCGTCATCGCCGATACCGTCATCCCGCAGATTCTGCCCACCGGCATCACGTCCTACGAGCACGTCATCTCCATGCCGTTTGACGAGATTCCGGGCGAGAACGACCTGGAGCGGGCCAAGCGGCTCGTTCAGCGGTGCATTGAGGTGCGCGGCGTCAAGATCAAGGTTACCGAGGTGCCCATCCCGGTGCCCTACGGCTCGGCCTTTGAGGGCGAGCGCGTCCGCCGCGAGGACATGCGCATTGAGTTCGGCGGCAAGAAGACCCGCTGCTTTGAGTACCTGCGCATGGCGAATTTTGACGAGGTGGAAGACGGCAAGGTAACCGTCGTCGGCCCTGGGATTGAGACCGTGCCCGAGGGCGGCGCGATGGACATGGGCATCGTGGTGGAAGTGGCCGGCCGCAAGATGCAGGAGGACTTTGAGCCGGTGCTGGAGCGCCAGATTCACTACTTCATCAACGGCGCGTCGGGCATCCAGCACATCGGCCAGCGCGACATCGCGTGGATTCGCATCAGCAAGGCGGCTGCCGAGAAGGGGTTCAACCTGGAGCACTTCGGCAAGATTCTCGTGGCCCGCTTCCACGCCGACTTCGGCGCCATCGTGGACAAGATTCAGGTAACCATCTACACCGACCCCAAGAAGATAGAAGAGTGGCTGGCCAAGGCGCGCGAGGCGTACAACTACCGCAACCAGCGCCTGGCCGACATGACCGACGAGTCGGTGGAGGAGTTCTACTCCTGCACGCTGTGCCAGAGCTTCGCGCCGAACCACGTGTGCGTGGTGTCGCCCGAGCGCCTGGGCTTGTGCGGGGCGTACAACTGGCTGGACTGCAAGGCGTCCTACCAGATCAACCCCACCGGCCCGAACCAGCCTATCCTCAAGGGGAAGTGCCTGGATCCGGTCAAGGGATACTTTGACAAGGTGAACGAGTTCGTCCAGAGCGCCTCGCACGGCAGCGTGCAGGAAGTCTCCATGTACTCCATCATGGAGAACCCGATGACGGCCTGTGGCTGCTTTGAGGCGATCATGATGGTGATCCCCGAGGCGAACGGGTTCATGGTGGTATCGCGTGAGGACCCGAGCATGACGCCTGCGGGGATGACGTTCTCCACGCTGGCGGGCGTCGCGGGCGGCGGCCTGCAGACGCCGGGCGTGATGGGCGTCGGCAAGTACTTCCTGGTGAGCCGCAAGTTCATCGCCGCCGATGGCGGCCTGAAGCGCATCGTCTGGATGTCCTCTCTCCTGAAAGAGACCATGGCGGAGGAACTGAAGGCGGCGGCGGCCCGCGAAGGCGATCCCGACCTGCTGGACAAGATCGCCGACGAGCGCGTCGCCACGACCGTGGACGAGTTGCTGCCATACCTTGAGGAGAAGGGACACCCGGCGCTGACCATGCCGCCGTTGTTCTAAAAGCGAAGGCGGTCAGCCGTCGGCATCGGGCGGTTGGGTGCAAACCGCGGATGCGGACGGCTGGCCGCTCCAACGGCGTGTCGCGGACGACCGCCTCGCGCCGAGCCTGGGTTGCGCCGTGTTTGACGGACGGCGTCTCCCAGGCTATCCTTGTGCAGACTTGAACTGTATCTGTTGCTGAGGAGGCGATAGTTGCCCAACGTGCGTTACGTTCGGGATGTGATGCGCCTTGGCGTAACTACGTGTGCCCCGGATACGCCATTGACCGAGGTCGCCGCCCTGATGGCCCGCGACCGCGCCAGTGCCGTCGCCGTCGTGAACCCCAACGGCGAACTCATCGGCATCATCTCGCGCACCGACATGGTGCGAGCGTATCTCAAGCCCTTTGCCGACCTCCGCGCCGAGGACATCATGACGACCCAAGTCGCCACCATTATCCCGGATATTCCGGTTCGCGCCGCAGTCCAGATCATGCTGGACCGCGGCGTGCACCAACTCATCATCCTGCACGCCCGCCCCGCGCCTCAGCGGCCTGTGGGAATCCTTACCATGGATGACATCGTCAAAGACATGGCCAACCTGCCAGATTCAGAGAAAGGAGAGTAGAATCCATGCCAGTTACCGTAGAGACACCGCTGGAGAAATGGACCGGCAAGGTCCGCGAAGTAACTCTCGGAGCCACACGCGACCAGAAGGGAACCCGTTCCAAGACCGTAACGGTGGGCGGGGAGACCACGCTGCCGTTCCTGCACTTTGAGGGCAGCATCCCGCATCCACCCGTCATTGCCATTGAGATTCAGGACTCGTACCCATCCGATTGGTCTCCGGTTCTCCTCAATGCCTGGGGCGATACGCTCAAGGATCCCGCCGAGTGGGCGAAAAAGGCCGAGGCGCTGGGGGCAGACCTGATTATGCTCAGGTTGCGCGGCGTCAACGGCGATGGGAGCGAGACCACCGGTGCCCAGGCAGCCGCCGTTACGAAGGCGGTTCTCCAGGCGACCGGCCTGCCGCTCATTGTGCGCGGCCCTGGCCAGGCCGAAAAGGACAACGAGTTGCTGGTGGCTGTGGCCGAGGCGGCAGCGGGCGAGCGCCTGGCGCTGGGCTTGTGCGAGGACAAGAACTACCGCACCATCGTGGCGGCGGCCCTGGCCCACGGCCATCTTGTCATCAACTCCACGCCCATTGACGTGAACCTGGCCAAGCAACTGAACATCTTGGTCAGCGACATGCAGATGGAACCCGACCGCATCCTGATGGACCCCACCACCGGCGCGCTGGGCTACGGCTTGGAGTACACGTACTCCGTCATGGAGCGCCTGCGGATCGCCGCCCTCACCGGCGACAGCATGACCCAGATGCCGATGATCTGCTTCACCGGCGAGGAGTCCTGGCGGCAGAAGGAGTCCAAGGTCGGCGAGGGCGTGCCTGCCGCGTGGGGTGATTGGACGCGGCGCGGCATCCTGTGGGAGGCTGTAACGGCTGTGGCCCTGCTGGAAGCGGGCGCGGACATCGTTACGCTGCGCCACCCCGATTCGGTCCCCATCGTTCGCAAGGCCATTGAGCAACTGATGGCTCATTAGCACCGACGAGGTGTAGCGTGTTTCAGCAGGTGAACTGGCTTACGGCGGGTGCGGGGCTTGTGTTGCTGGTCATCAGCGTTCTGAGTGCATTCCGCCCCAATCTGGTGTGGGGCGATCCGAGGCCCCGTCGCCTGCCGCCAGAGCGATTGTACCGCCTGTACCGCCGCCGACAGATCGGGACCGTGGTCTTCTTCATCGCCGGCGCGGCCCTGCTGCTTCTGAGCGCACGATAGACGTTTACATAACAAGGAGGACAAGATGCCACTGAGCGGACTTGAAATCTACAAACTGCTCCCGAAAACCAACTGCAAGGAGTGCGGGTTCCCCACGTGCCTTGCTTTCGCCATGAAACTGGCGGCCAAGCAGGCTGACCTCTCGGCGTGCCCCTACGTCTCGGAGGAGGCCAAGCAGGCGCTGGAGGCGGCCTCCGCTCCGCCCATCCGCCTGGTAACTCTGGGCGGGGCGGATCACAAGGTGGAGGTCGGCAACGAGACCGTGCTCTTCCGCCATGAGAAGACCTTCTTCCACCAGCCGGGCGTGTTCGTGCGCGTGCCCGATAATCTGCCCGCCGCCGAACTGGAGGCCAAGGTCGGTGAGATCGTCGCGTTCAAGACCGAGCGCGTGGGCATGGACCTGTTCGTGGACGGCATCGCGGTGCAGAACGTTTCGGGCAACGCCGACACGTTCGCGCAGGCGGTGGCGACCGTGCGCGCCAAGACCAAGCGGCCCATGATTCTGCTGTCCGAGAATCCGGCGGCCATCGCGGCGGGCCTGGCGAAGGAAGGTGGCCTTGCGCCGCTGGTGGGGCCTGCCACGGCCCAGAACTGGCAGGAGATGGCCAAAGCCGCCAAGGCTGCCAACGCGTCCATCCTCGTGCGGGCCGACGGCGACCTCAGCGCCCTGGCCGAGTTGGCCGAGAACGTGAAGGCCGCAGGCGTGGAGAGCATCGTGCTGGACCCGGGTGCCCGCACCCTCTACGGCAATCTGGCGCTGTTCACCCAGTTGCGCCGACTGGCCCTGAAGAAGAACTTCCGCCCGCTGGGTTATCCGCTGGCGGCGTTCCCGGGCGAGGGGGCCGGCTCGTTTGAGGAGGAAGTCGTGGCGGCGGCGCAGGCCGTTGCCAAGTACGGCGGTATCGTGGTGCTGGACCACTTTGACCCGGCTGCCATGTACATCCTGCTGACGCTGCGGCTGAACATCTACACCGACCCGCAGAAGCCCATCCAGGTCAGCCCGGGCGTGTACGAATTCAACGCGCCCAAGCCCGAATCGCCGCTGCTGGTTACCACCAACTTCTCGCTGACCTACTTCAGCGTGGCGGGCGAGGTGGAGGCCAGCGGTCTGCCCGCGTGGTTGCTCATCACCGACGCCGAGGGCATGTCGGTTCTGACGGCCTGGGCCGCCGGCAAGTTTGACGCCGAGCGCATCGCCAAGGCGGTCAAGGCGTTCAACGTGCCCGACCGCATCAACCACAAGAAAATCGTCATCCCCGGCCTCGTGGCCACCATCTCGGGCGAACTGGAAGAGGAACTGCCCGGATGGGACGTGCGCGTGGGACCGCGTGAGGCAGTGGACATCCCGTCCTACCTGAAGAACGTCTGGAAATAGCGACCCTGCAGGGGCGGACCGATGGCGCGAAGCGAGGGTTCGCCCCTGCTTTAGGAACCCGTCATGTCCGAGAATACATTCACCGTAACCTTTCAGCCGTCGGGCGTCGTCGCCCAGGCGCGCGCCGGCGAGATTTTGTCCGACGTGGCCCTTGCGGCCGGCGTTCCCATCAGCCTGCCCTGCGGTGGGCAGGGGCGTTGCGGGCGCTGCAAGGTCGTCATCACACGAGGCGAGGCGGAGCGCAAGACGACCGTCCGCCTCACCGCGACCGAACTGGAGCAGGGGTACGCCCTGGCTTGCCAGACGCGCGTGCAGGGCGACTTGGAGGTGTTCGTCCCGCCGATTGAGGAGGTCATCGTCCGCCGTCTGCCCACGGAGAGGGGTGCCGAGCGCGCCTACGAACTGCCCGCGGCGTGCGACTGGGCCGCCAAGCCCACCCTGCGCAAGGTTCACCTGCAGATTGAGCCGCCGAGCCTGCTGGACAACACGACCGACTTTGAGCGCGTGTCCCGCGAACTGGCGCGCCAATACGACATCCGCAACCTGACGGTGGCGCTGCCCACGCTTCGCAGGCTGGCGCGGGCGCTCCGCGACGCCGACTGGGACGTTACCCTCACGCTAGAGATGAGCACGTGGACAAGCCCCGACGGCCCGCCCCGCCTGCTGGACGTGGCCCCTGGCGATCAGACGCAGACGTTGTACGGCATCGCCGTGGACATCGGGACCACGTCCAACGTCGTCTATCTCGTGGACATGGTCGCAGGGCGGGTGGTGGATACCGCCTCGGCGTACAACCTGCAGATCTCGTGCGGCGAGGATGTCATTTCGCGCATCATCTACGCGAAGAAGCCCGGGGGGCTGGAGCACCTGCAGCGGTTGGTGGTGCAGACCATCAACGGCCTCATTGAGGAACTGTGCGCCCGGAACAACATCGCCGGCACTGAGATTCACAAGATGACGGTGGCAGGCAACACCACGATGACCCACCTGTTCCTGGGCCTGGATCCCGAGGCGATCCGCCTGGAGCCGTACATCCCCACCATCACCCACCCGTCCCCGGTGCGGGCGCACGAACTGGGCATCCACATCAACCCCGACGCGACGGTGGACTGCTTGCCCGGGGTGGGGGCCTACGTGGGCGGCGACATCACGGCAGGGGTGTTGAGTTCCAAACTGTACACCACCGACAAGTTGAGCCTGTTCATAGACGTGGGCACCAACGGCGAGATCGTGCTGGGCAACGCCGACTGGTTGATTTCGTGCGCGTGCTCGGCCGGGCCTGCGTTTGAGGGCGCGGGCGTGCAGTCCGGGATGCGGGCAACGGTTGGCGCGATTGAGGAGGTGTGGATCAGCGCCAAGACCTACGAGCCGACGTACCGCACCATCGGCGATGCCCCGCCTGAGGGCATCTGTGGGTCGGGCATGATCTCGCTCCTGGCCGAGATGTTCATCTCCGGCGTGATGGACAAGGCGGGCAAACTGAACCGAACGCTGAACACGCCGCGCATCCGCATGGGCGAGCACGGGCCGGAGTACGTGGTGGCGTGGGCTTCCGAGACGCGCGGGAAGAAGAACGACATCGTCATCACCGAGGTGGACATCGCCAACCTCATCCGGGCCAAGGCGGCCATCTACGCCGGGTTCTCGGTGCTCACCCGCAGCGTGGGCATTGAACTGGCCGACGTGGAGCAGGTGCTCATCGGCGGGGCCTTCGGCAAGTACATTGACGTGGAGAAGGCCATCCAAATCGGGCTTCTGCCCGACATGCCCTGGGATCGGTTCCATTATCTGGGCAACACGTCGGCCCTGGGCGCGTATGCGGCGCTGCTGTGCGCGGACATGCGCCAGGCCGTCGTGGAAATCGCCAACAAGATGACCTACCTGGAGTTGAGCGCGGACAACACGTTCATGGATCAGTTCACGTCGGCGCTGTTCTTGCCGCACACCGACACGGCGAGTTTCCCGTCCGTGATGCGCCTGCTCCAGAGCGTAGGTCGCCGGAGCCAGGAGACGCAGTAGGCCGCGAGGCGGAAGCGGATGACGGCATAGGGCATCCGCCCACGCTCGCGGGGTTCGGGGTTTCCAATCGGCGTTTTCAAACGCGCGCAAGCGCACAAGAACACGAGGAGGTGCAGGAATGCTGATTATCGGCGAGAACATCCACATCATCGCGCCCAAGATCAAGGAGGCCGTCAACAACCGCGACACGGCGTACATCCAGAAGGTGGCCCTTGCCCAGTGGAATGCGGGCGCCCAGGTGATTGACCTGAACATCGGCCCTCAGAAGAAAACCGGTGTGGAGGTCATGGAATGGATCGTGGATGCCGTCCAGACGGCGATCCCCGACGTTGTCCTGTCGCTGGACACGACCAACGCCGCGGCGATTGAGGCGGGGCTGAAGAAGTGCAAGAACAAGCCGTTCATCAACTCCACGTCGGCCGAGGAAGAGCGCCTGGCCGCGATGGCTCCACTGGCGGCGAAGTACGGGGCCAAGATCATCGCGCTGACCATGACGAAGTCGGGCATTCCCGTGGCTGCCGAGGACCGATTCAGCATTGCCACCGACATTCTCCTGCCCAAACTGACCGAGGCGGGCGTTCCGGTGGAGAACATCTACTTTGACCCGCTGGTGCTGACGGTGGCGGGGTCGCAGGAGTACGTTCCCAACGCGGTGGAGGCGGTGCGGCTGATGAAGTTGTGGGACCCGCCGCTCAACACGGTGGTGGGACTGTCCAACGTGTCCAACCAGGTGTCCCACGAGAATCGCAGCCTCATCAACCGGACCTACCTGGTGATGCTGATGGCGGCGGGGTTGGATGCGGCCATCGCCGACCCGCTGGACCGCGAACTGATGCGGTTCATGCGCATCGTTGAGACCCGCGATGACAGCACCCCCGTCGGGCGGCTGTTGCTGCACCTGTACGATACGACCCAGGCCATGGAGCCGTTTGATCCGTCTGTGGTGGACATGAATGACCCGGAGCAGGTGGCCATCTACAAGACGGTGCGCATCCTGAAGAACGAGATCATCTTCGCCGACTCGTACCTGAAGATGTAATCTCACGTCCCAGAACCCTCTGCCCTCCCGCGGGCTTCTGGACCTGCGGGAGGGCGCTCATACCCCATGCCCACCGGTGCCCCGCGCGTGTTGGCTTCTGCCATGTGGGGGCGAAACCCGGGCAGCAGCCTGCACGGTGCATCCGCTGGCCTTGACACGCGGCGCGAGGCGCGTATAATCAAGCTGTGCCTATCGATAATCGATAATGGCGCGGGCGTTGAGAATTGTTCCCCGGCGCTGCAAGAGACTGTGCCACTGGCCCGAAGTTGTGGTATAATAGGGCTTGGGTAAACGTTAGAATTCGCACCTGCCACAGATCGCACCTTCTCGCCACAAGGAGGATCGCCGTGAGACTTGAGGATATCCGCAGGGTCGCCATGATCGGGGCGGGGACTATGGGCTCCGGCATCAGCATGTGCTTCGCCCAGGCGGGTTACGAGGTCGCCCTCTACAGCCGCAGCGCCGAAGGCATCCAGCGCGCGCTGAACCGCGTGAGACACAGCCAGGAGGTCTTCATCCAGGAGGGTCTCATTTCCCGGTCGGAGGCGGAGGCTGCGCGAGCACGCATCCGCGGGGCGGATTCCCTCGCCGACGCGCTGCGGGGCGTCCAGTACGTGTTGGAATCGGTGCCCGAGAACCTGGCCCTCAAGCAAGACCTCTTCCGCGAGATGGAATCGCTGTGTCCACCCGACACCATCCTCGCCACCAACACCTCCGGCCTGAGCATCACCGCCATTGCGTCGGCGTGTCGCTATCCCCAGCGGGTGGGCGGGATGCACTGGGCCAATCCGCCGGAAATCGTGCCGCTGGTGGAGGTGATCCGCGGCGAGCAGACCTCGGACGAGACCATGGACCTCATCTACGGCCTGTCCGAGCGGCTGGGCAAGGTGCCCGTGCGCGTCCAGAAGGACATCCCCGGATTCGCCAGCAACCGCCTGCAGTATGCCCTGCTCCGCGAGGCGCTCCACCTGGTGCAGGAAGGCGTCGTAACCGTGGAGGACGTGGATCGCACCCTGAAGAACGGGGTCGGCTTCCGCTATCCGTGGCTGGGGCCGTTGGAGACGGCAGACCTGGGCGGCCTGGATGTGTTCCACACCATTTGCCAGTACCTGTTCAAGGAATTGAGCACGATGACGAAGACGCCCGCGTTCTTTGACGAGATCGTCCAGGGCGGCAACTACGGCATCAAGACGGGGCGCGGGTTCTACGACTACACGGGCAAGTCGCGCGAGCAGATTCTGCGGAAGCGCGACCTGTACTTCCTGCGGCAACTGAAACTCTTGCGCGAAGTACAGGAGATGGACTGAGACGAGGGTAAGAGATGGCGGACAAGGTTATCATCACGGCTGCGCTGGCCGGCAGCGTTACGATGAAGGAGCACAACCCCAACGTGCCCTACACGCCCGAGGAGTTCGCCCGCGAGGCGAAGCGGGCCGAGGAGGCGGGCGCGGCCATCGTGCACGTGCATTTCCGCGACCCCATCACCGGCAAGCCGACCACCGATCCCACCATCATGGCCGAGGTGGTGCAGGCCATCCGCGAGAACAGCCGCGTGCTGTTGAACCTCAGCACCGGCGTGAGTCTGGATTCCACGCTGGAGGAGCGGAAGCGGCCCATCGTGTACCATACGCCGGAACTGGCCTCGCTGAACCCGGGCACGATGAACTTCTGCACGGTGAGTTACCGCGACGGCTCCATCATCGCCGACAAGACCTACTACAACCCGCTGCAGGCCACCATTGAATTCGGCACGCTGATGAAAGAGAAGGGCATCAAGCCGGAGATAGAGTGCTTTGACCTGGGCCACGTGCACAACGTGTTGTTTTTCACCGAGTACTACGACTTTCTGGCTCCGCCGCTGCACTTCTCCTTTGTGTTCGGGGTGATGGGGGGTACGCGATTCAACTCCGACATCCTGAACAGTTACATCCACGCGGTGCCGCCTGGGTCCACGTGGCAGGGCGTGGGCGTGGGGCCGCTGTGCTTCCCGGTGGCGATGGCAGGTGCCATCTTCGGGGGGCACATTCGGGTTGGCTTGGAAGACAACATCTATATTGACATAACTACGAAGACGAAATCGCGGGGCAACTGGGATCAGGTGGAGAAGGCGGTTCAGATCGCGCGGATGGCGGGGCGCGAGCCGGCATCGCCCGACGAGGCGCGGGCGATTCTCCACCTTCCGGCGAGGCCGGCCGGGTAGTACTTTGCCACAGGGACTCTTGACGGTTCGTCATTGCGAGAGTGCGGGGGGCGTCCGTAGGGACAATTCATGAATTGTCCTTACGGAGGCGCGAAGGCGCGGAGCGCCGAAGAATCTCGGCAACCGAGATGCTTCGCTCAGCATGACAGATGGAGCGGGGGATTGCTTCGCTTCGCTCGCAATGACAACGGACAATCTGCACAAGGGGGGTGCCGATGCGAAGCGATGCGATGAAGAAGGGACTCAAACGGGCGCAGCACCGGGCGCTCTTGTACTCCATGGGCTACACCCGCCAAGAGATTGACGGCCCCATCGTCGGGGTGGTCAACGCCTTCAACGAGATCGTGCCCGGGCACTTTCACCTCAACGCCGTAACCGAAGCGGTGGTGCGCGGGGTGGCGTCGGCAGGCGGCACGCCGGTGGTCTTCCCGTCCATCGGCATCTGCGATGGGCTGGCGATGGGGCACGAGGGGATGAAGTACGTCCTGGCCAGCCGCGAACTCATCGCCGACTCGGTGGAAGTGATGGCGATGGCCCACCCCTTTGACGCCCTTGTCCTGGTAACGAACTGCGACAAGATTACCCCCGGGATGCTGATGGCAGCCCTGCGGCTCAACATCCCCGCAGTTGTTGTGAGCGGCGGGCCGATGCTGGCGGGCCTGTGGCGTGGGCGCGAGACCGACCTGACCACCGTCTGGGAGGGCGTGGGGCAGGTCTCTGCGGGCAGCATGACCGAGGCGGAACTGGCCGAACTGGAGGAGGTGTGCTGTCCGGGGTGTGGCTCGTGCGCGGGGATGTTCACCGCCAACTCCATGAACTGCCTGACCGAGGCGCTGGGGCTGGGGCTGCCGGGGAACGGGACCGTTCCGGCGGTGAGCGGGGCCCGGCTCCGCCTGGCGAAGGCGGCCGGCGCGAAGGTCATGGAGCTGCTCCGCCGCGGGATTCGCCCCCGGGACATCGCTATCCCCGAGGCGTTCCTCAATGCGATCGCCGTGGACATGGCCCTGGGCTGCTCCACGAACACCGTGCTCCACGTGCCCGCCATCGCCAACGAGGCACACCTGACCATCCCGCTGGACCTGTTCCAGGAGGTGGCGGATCGCGTCCCTCACATCTGCAACATGAGTCCGGCGGGGCCGCACCACCTGGATGACCTGGATCGCGCGGGGGGCGTGCAGGGCGTGATGAAGCGGCTCGCAGAGAAGGGGCTGGTGGACCTGTCGGTGATGACCGTTACGGGCAGGACGCTGGGCGAGAACCTGCAGAGCGTGGAAATCCGAGACGCCGAGATCATCCGCCCGCTGGATCGGCCGGTGCATCCGCAGGGCGGGTTGGCCATCCTGAAGGGCAACCTGGCCCCGGATGGTGCGGTGGTCAAGCAGGTGGCGGTAGCGCCATCCATGCGCCAGCGGCGAGGGCGCGCGCGTGTGTTTGACTGCGAGGAGGACGCCGTGGACGCCATCCTGGGCGGGCGCATCGTGCCGGGCGACGTGGTCGTCGTGCGCTACGAGGGGCCGAAGGGCGGGCCGGGCATGCGCGAGATGCTTGCGCCGACCTCGGCCATCGTGGGCATGGGGCTGGGCGAGTCGGTGGCGCTCATCACCGACGGGCGGTTCAGCGGCGTAACCCGCGGCGCGGCTATCGGCCACATCTCTCCCGAGGCAGCCGAAGGCGGCCCGATTGCGTTGGTTCAAGAGGGCGACAGCATTTGGATTGACATCCCCAACCGCACGCTGACGCTTGAGGTATCTGAACAGGAGTTATCCGAGCGGCGGGCCCGTTGGGTTCCGCCTGAGCCAAAGATCAAGGAGGGGTATCTGTACCGATATGCCAAGATGGTAACTTCGGCCAGTACAGGCGCAATCCTGCGCGTGTAGGCAGGAACAACGACCGACGCATGTGGACATCCGATTTTCCCCAACATTTGTGAAAGGAGTGGAACCATGAGCGACGAGAGTGTTGTGAAGTACGACGAAATGGGCGTCATGGACGGGGCGACCATCGGCCTGCCTCGCAAGATGACCCGGGAAATCTGGCTGCAGGAAGTCTTCCCGGAGTGGGGCACGTACCTGAACTACGAGATTGAGCACTTCCAGGTGAAGCCGGGGACGGGCGTCCTGTGGTATTTCGGCGGGCCGTCGTGGGCGCTGAAGTCGCAGGCGGGTGCGGTGTTCCTGGTGGACCTGTACGCGGGCCCCAGCCTGTTCACCGACTACTCGTACTGCGGCGTCTGCCGCACCAGCGGCGCGGACAAACTGTGGTGGATGCGCCTGAACCCGCACGTGATAGACCCGTGGAAGTTCAACCGGCTGGATGCGGTCTGCATCACGCATCACCACCAGGACCACATGGACTTCTACACCATCAGCGCGGCACTGCAGACGACGAACTGCAAGTTCATCGCGCCGCCCGAGGCCGCCCGCCGCATGAAGAAGAACATGGGCGTGCCCGATGACCGGCTCATCGTGGCGGAAGTGGGCAAGAGCGTGCAGATTGCCGACATGAAGATTGACTTCGCCCCCAACTTTGACGTGATCGCCACGAAGACCGGCTTTGACACGCCCAGGCCGTTTGAGGAAGTCGCCGTGAGTTTCATCTTCAACACCGAGGGCGGGAACATGGCCTTCCTTGGCGACACGCTGTACCACAACGGCTATCGCATGGTGGGCGAGACCTACAAGATTGACATGGTAACCATGGACATGGGGAACAATGCCCCCGGCTACACCGACAAGATGTCGCCGTGGGATGTGTGGCGGGTGGCCGAGGCCATGAACGCCAAGGTGGTGATCCCCGCGCACCATGACAACTGGGCCAACTGCTACGAGGACCCGTCGTACCTGGAGTACATCGTCAGCCGCAAGGCGAAGGAGAAGCGGCTGGACATGCGTACCGTGGTGTTGCTCCCCGGCGCGCGGTACGAGCACCCGACCGACATGAACATCGGCCGGTACGTGTACCCCGACTGGCGCGAGCGCACCAACTGGCGCAAGAGTGTGGAGTACGGACCGGATCGCTGGTAGCCAGAACTAGGCGTGCCGAAGTGGCCGGCGGACAAGGCCTTCGTCGGCCACTTCGGGCCGCCCTGCAAGGATGGGCGAGGCAAGGTGGAGCGGACGAAGTCCCGCGTCATCGCAGATCGGCGTGAGGTAGGCGAGGCACGCTATCGGGCGCTGTTTGAGGCGGCTGCCGAGGCGATTGTGTTGCAGACGTCCGACGGCATTGTTCTGGATTGCAATCCCTCGGCGTGCGAGATTTTCGCCTGCCCGCGCAGCGACCTCATCGGCGCGGATGTGTGCGACCTGGTCGCGCCAGAGTCGGCGCACGCTGCCCGGCGGCTCGTGCGGGATGCTTTGCAGTCGGGCGCGGCGTCTCTCACGCTGACGTGCAAGCGGCGGTCGGGGGTTGTCTTCCCCGCCGAGGTTACGCTGCGGCGGGTGCTCCTGGAGGGCGAGCCGTATCTGGTGGCCTGCGTCCGCGACGCCACGGAGCGCAAGTGGGCCGAGGACAAGATTCGCCGAGACGAGCGGTTCCTGAAGGCGGTGTTTGACGGGATTCAGGACGGCATCAGCGTCCTGGACAGGGACCTCAACATCGTCAGCGTGAACCAGGCCATGGAGAAGTGGTACGCCCATATGGTTCCGCTGGTCGGCAAGAAGTGTTTCCATGCGTATCATGGCCGCTCCGCGCCATGTACCGTTTGCCCCACCATTCGCGCCATGGAGACGGGGGCTCCCCAGATGGACGAGGTGCCCCTGACGGGCAAGGATGGGGTGTGGGGCTGGCTGGAACTCTACGCATTCCCGATGCTGGGCGACGACGGCAGGCCCGTGGGCGCCATTGAGTACGTTCGCGACATCACCGAACGCAAGCGCGCCGAGGAAAAGATTCGCTACGACGAGTGGTTTCTCCAGGCGGTGTTTGATGGGATTCAGGACGGCATCAGCGTCCTGGATACGAACATGCGTATCCTGCGCGTCAACAACGCCATGGAGCGATGGTATGCCCATGCGACGCCCCTCGTGGGCAAACTGTGCTACCAGGCGTATCACCTGCGGAGCGAGCCGTGCGTCATCTGCCCAACGCGGCGCGCCATGGAGAAGGGCACGCCGCAGATGGATGAGATTCCACTGACCGGCCCCAAGGGCGTGGAGGGCTGGCTGGAACTGTACGCCTTCCCCATGTACGACAACAACGGCACGTGCATCGGGGTCATTGAGTACGTCCGCGACATCACCAAGCGCCGCGAGGCCGAGGAGGCGCTGGGCAAGTCCCGTCGGCTGCTGGAAAAGACGTTCGCGAGCCTGCGCGACGCCGCGTTTATCATAGACCTGGACATGCGGATTCTGGACTGCAACCCAGCCGCCACGGAGATATTCGGCTACAGGCGCGAGGAGATGCTGGAACGGGAGATCGGGCTGCTGCACGTGGACGGGGCCGCCGTGGAGGAGTTCAATCGGCACCTGCGCGATGCGCTGGCCGAGAAGGGCTTCCTGTTCTTGCCGGAGTTCCAGATGAAGCACAAGAGCGGGCGCGTGTTCACGACGGAGCACAGCGTCGTGCCGCTGGAGGACGAGCAACACCGGCATATCGGCTGGGTGGCGCTGATCCGCGACATCACGGAGCGCAAGCGCATGGAGCAGTACATGCTCCGCACGGAGCGCCTGGCGGCCATGGGGCGGCTGGCGGCAGCCCTGGCCCACGAGATCAACAACCCACTCCAGGGCATCGGCAACAGCCTGGAGTTGGTGCTGGACTTTCCGCTGGGGCCGGAGGAGCGCCACGAGTACCTGCTGGCCGTGCAGCGTGAGATTGAGCGGCTCATGGCCTTGAGCGAGCGGGTGCTGGACTTCGCGCGCCCGCCGCAGATTGAGCGCCGCCCCACGCTGGTGCCGCCGCTGGTGCGCCACGCCCTGGACTTGGCCGCGAACCAGTTGCAGCAGCGGGGCATCGCGGTTACGTTGGATATGCCCGCAGACCTGCCGCCCGTGATGGCTTCCGCCGACCACCTGTCGCAGGTGTTTCTGAACCTGATCATCAACGCCATTGAGGCGATGCCCGATGGCGGCTCGCTGGACATCGCGGCGCGGGTGTGCGAGGGCCAGATGGAACTGGCGTTTTCAGACACCGGCCCCGGCATTGCACCCGAAGCCATGAGCATGATGTTTGAGCCGTTCTACACGACGAAGGAGGACGGTACGGGCCTGGGCCTGGCCATCAGCCACAGCATCATCCAAGGGCACGGAGGCTCCATCACGGCCCGGAACGCGCAGGGCGGAGGCGCGACGTTCATCGTGTCGCTTCCGCTGGCGCCGGAAATTCGCCGCGAGTCGCAGGAGGTGGACCTTGCCGGACCCTGCTTATCCGCCGATTCCTGAAGCGCGAATCCTGGTGGTGGATGACGAGGCGACCCCGCGCATGGCCATCACGCGGGCGCTGAACCTGATGGGATACAAGGCCGATGCCGCCGCGTCGGGCACCCAGGCGCTGGAGCGGCTGGCGGCATCGCCGTATGACCTCGTGCTTTTGGACCTGCGGATGCCCGGACTGGACGGTGTGGAGGTGATGAAGCGCGTGCGCGAGAGTTACCCGAACACGCTCATCATCATCCTGACGGCCCACGCGACGCTGGAAAGCGCGGTGGTGGCCGTGAAGTCCGGCGCGACCGACTACCTGCTGAAGCCGTGCAGCATCCGCGAGATCGGCGAGGCGGTGGCTCGCGCCCTGCAGCAGCGCCAGGAGCGCCTGCGCCGTCAGCACCTCATCCGCGTGATGGCCGATGCCCTGTCGGCGCTGCAGGACGAGGAGAAGGCTGCGGCCCAGCCGACGGACACGGGAGTAGAGCGGTTCGTCCGCGCCGGTGGCCTGACGCTGGACCAGGCCAAGGGGTTGCTGCTGGTGGGCGCGACGGATGGACGGGAGGCCCGCACGGTGGCGCTGACGGGCAACGAGATGGCGCTCATGGCGCAGTTCCTTCGCAATCCCGACACGGTCTTCTCGTGCCGCCACCTGGCCAGAACGGCCCTCGGCTATGATGTCTCGGAGCGGGAGGCCGCGGAGATCATTCGCCCGCACATCTCGCGCCTGCGGCGCAAGGTGGAGCCCAACCCAGCCAAACCCCGCCTGATTCGGACCATACGCGGCAAGGGGTATCTGTACTCGCCTTCGTAGTCGTTCTTCGCTGCCTCATCGCAGTCCCCTGTCCGGTAACTTTCGCGCAACATTGTTGCAACGCAACTACAAGGTTCCAGGGTGGATTTCCGTGTTATGATAGGCTAAACAGTCTATCCCACCCGAAGTCCCTCTCTGCTGCCAAATCCAATCGGGAGAGAATCTCATGGCAAAGAAGAAGCGGATTGTTTACACCAATCACCCCTGGGAGGCGACGGGGATTTGCAGCGGGTGCCATCTGTGCGAGTTGTACTGCTCGCTGCAGCACGTCGGCGCGTTCAACCCCTATCGGGCGTGCATCCGCGTGGCGGAACTCTCCACCGGCATAGATGTACCGGTTACCTGCCAGCAGTGCCAGGACCCCGCATGCCAGGCGGCCTGCAAGTTTGACGCCATCGTACTGAACAAGAAACTGCAAATCGTTGTCGTGGACGAGACGAAGTGCACGTCGTGCGGGGCATGCGTGGGGGCGTGCCCCTACGGCATCATCACGCTGGACCCCGTAACCAACAAGGCCATCAAATGCGATCTGTGCGGCGGCGAGTCGCCGGCGTGCGTGGACATCTGCCCGTCGCACGTGCTGGGTGCACTGGATGACGAGCAGGTGTCGGAGCACAACCGCCTGCGCTTTGCCGCGCTGCTGGCCGCCAGCGATGAACTGCGGCGCAGCACCCCCAGCGGCGAAGGGCCCGTCCTGAAGAGACTGGAGAAGAGGGGTTAGACACCATGGCGAAGAACTCGTATGCGGGCAAGATTCTGCGCGTGGATTTGACCACCGGAGCCATCACCACCGAGGAACTCGGCTCCGAGTACATTGACCTATTCCTTGGCGGCCGCGGCATCGCATCCAAGATTCTGTACGAAGAGGTTCCACCAGAGGTGGAGCCTTTTGATCCCGCCAACCGGCTGATCTTCTCGCCCGGCGCGCTCATCGGCACGGGCGTGCCTGCAGCCAGCCGCACGACGGTCGCCGCGCGGTCGCCCCTGACCAACATGCACGGCGACGGGCATTCGGGGGCGTCGTGGGGCGCTGAACTGAAGCGGGCGGGGTACGATGTGCTCATTTTCCAGGGCAAGGCCGAGAGGCCGGTGTACCTGTACATTGACAACGATACCGTGGAGATTCGCGACGCGGCCCACCTGCGCGGGCAGTTCACGTCGGGCGTGCACAGTTGGGCGCGCAAGACGTTCGGTCCGGATGTCTGCACCGTGAGCATCGGCCCGGCGGGCGAGAACCTGGTGCGGCTTGCGGGCGTGTACCACAATGGCGCCGACAAGGGCGTGAGCGCGCGGTGCGGCCTGGGCGCGGTCATGGGCTCCAAGAACCTGAAGGCTATCGTAACGCGGGGCACGGGCGACATCGGCGTGGCCGACATCGCCGCGCTGAAGGCGGCGTACAAGGACTACCTGGATACTATCGCGGTGGATCCCTACGTCCCGCCGGCGACCAAGTACGGCACCTGCCGCTTCATGGGCCATCGCGTGAAGTTCGGCATCCACGGGGCGGAGAACTGGCGGTACGGCGCGTATCCCTGGGAGACGCTGGATCCGGAGATTTTCCGCTCGGACTATCAGGTGAAGGCGGGGGCGTGTCTGGCGTGCCCGGTGCGTTGTCGCCGCGACTACCGCGTGCGCACCGGCCCCTACGCGGGCGTTACGGCCAAATTGGAGTGGGAGACCATCGCCCGCTCCATGACCTGCGGCGTTACCAACCCGGAGGCCGTCATCGCCTGGTCAAACCAGTGCAACCACTACGGCCTGGACACGGAAGGCACCGGCGATACCATCGCCTTCGCCATGGAATGCTTTGAGAACGGGATTCTGACCGAGAAGGAGACCGAGGGCCTCGTGCTGGAGTTCGGCAACGAGGCGGCCTGGCTGGAAATGACCCGGCGCATCGCCCTGCGCCAGGGTGAACTGGCGAACATCCTGGCCGAAGGCACCAAGCGCGCCGCCGAGAAGATCGGGCGCGGCAGCGAGCGATTCGCCATGCACGTGAAGGGCGGGGAGATGACGGCGGGCGACCCGCGCGGGATGCCCGTGCGTGCGGTTTCCTACGCCACGTCCACGCGCGGCAGCGACCACCTGCGCTCCAACCCGTACATTGAGGAGATCATGCGGCCGGAGGAGGCGCTCCAGTGGTTCGGCACAGAAGAGGCTGCTGACATCAAGCACGGGGTGCGCGGCAAGGGCAAGATGCTGAAGTTCAGCGAGGATTTCGTTACCATCGGCGACATCCTGGGGCTGTGCAAGTTCGCGTACTACCGCTCGGCGACATTCCCGTACCTCTACCGCAAGGGCGTGCACCTGGCCACGCGGTTCTACAACGCCTGCACGGGCCGCGACCTGAGCGAAGAAGAGATGCTGATGGCGGGCGAGCGTGCCTTCAACGTGGAGAAGGCATACAACACGCGGTGCGGTGCGACCCGCGCCGACGACGTGATCCCGCGCCGCTTCTTTGAGGAGCCGCTGCTGGGCGGCGGGCCGAGCGGCGGGGCCGTTGTGGACCTGGAGAAGTTTGACGCCATCCTGACCGAATACTACGAGGACCGCCGGTGGGATCCGGACACGGGCCTGCCCACGCGCGCCGGCCTGGAGCGCCTGGGCCTGAATGCGATCGCCGACGATCTGGAAGCCCGCGGCAAACTGCCGGTATCGGACTGCGGCAAAGTTGAGTGAGCAGCGACGCGCGGTAAACCTGTCGGTTCACCTGTACCCGCCGCTCAACAGCGCGGCAGGCAGCGACCGGGTGCAGATCGCGCTGGACGCACCGGCCACGGTGGGCGACGCGCTGGAGGCGCTGGTGGCGCGATACGGGGCCGAGATGCGCCGCTACCTGTACGGCGACGGCGACACGGTTGTGCCGGCGTGGACGGCTTTCGTCAACGATGTGCCGGTGCAGTTGAACCGCGATGAGGCGCTCCAGACGCCGGTCAGCGACGGAGATGAACTCGCGTTGATTCTGAATCTGGCCGGCGGATAACAATTCCATAGCAGCGTCCGTGTGCACCGCAGCAGGTGCGAAACGAAAGGAGATGGACAATGGCAGTCATCCACGTACCCTATGGCGTGAAAGGGATGCTGGACCTGGAGGTTCCAGACAAGAACCTGGTCCTGAACACCGACGTGCCGTTTCCCGGCGAGATGCCGAACCTCAACGACGCCATCCTGGCGGCGCTGGAGAACCCGGTGGCAGGGCCGCCCTTCTCCGAGCGACTGCGCAAAGCCAACCGCGTCGTCATCCTCGTGGACAACTTCGCCCGCTTGACCCCTGCGTACAAACTCCTGCCGCCCATCCTGGAGAGGATCAAGCAGGCGGGCAAGTACGTGGAAATCCTCATCGCCAGCGGGGCGCTCCGCGAGATGAGCGAGACCGAACTGGAGCGCAAACTGGGCAAGGAAATCCTCAACTCTGGGATTCCCATCATTGTCAGCAAAGCCCGCGAGACGTGGGACTTTGAGTTCGTGGGCGTTACGAGTTACGGCTCGCCCATCAACGTGCACAAGCGATTCCTGGCGGCGGACTTCCGGCTGGCCGTAACCATGACGCAGGCGACGCTGTGGGGCTACGGCGGCGGCGGGAGCATGATTCTGCCGGGCGTGAGTTCCTTTGAGACCATTGAGTGGCACCATCGGCTGATGACCTCGCCCACGATGAAAGTGGGGTACGAGCCGCCGCTGAACCGCTTCCGCGAGGACATTGAGGAGGCGATGGCGCTGGCCCGCCTGGACATGTCGCTGCTGGCGATCTTCAACCCCAAGATGGAACTGATAGACCTGACGGCTGGCGACACGCTGGCCGCGCACCGCGCCTCGGTCAAGAAGTACAACGCCCGCTACGCCTTTGACCCCGCCAAGATTCCGGGCGGGTCGCTGGATGTGGGCATCAGCGGATCGTTCCCGGGCGACCGCTTCTTCGCCCACGCGTGCTGGCCCATCGCCAACCTGGACCCGTTCGTCCGGGACGGGGGCACCATCATCGTGGCGACGCCGGTGCCGGGCGGGTTGGCCCACTACGCCTACGCCAAGGACTACATGCCGCCGACGAAGGAGGCCATGCGCCGCCTGTACGACGATGTGTTCTACGGCAAGCAGGCGCTGTGGCATGCCTGCCTGTGGCTGCCGGTGATTGAGGTCATGGCGCGCAAGGAAGTCATCGTCGTTACGGAGCCGGAGCGCCTGCCCGACTTTGAGATTGTGAAGATACCGGCGGTTACTTCGCTGCAGGAGGCTTGGGAGCGCGTCAGGGCCAAGTACGGCCCCGATGTGAAGGTGGGGCACTTCCCCTACGGCAAATGGATTGTTACCGGCCGGGGCGCGGACGGGAAACTCTAGCAGCCTACGCCCATGTGGGTGGCAGACTGCGGGCATGAGGAGCGGAATGAGACTTCGGTTTGACAGCAAGGTGATGGGTTTGCTGGAAGGGGCCATTGACCTGCACATCCATTCGGCCCCGGACGTGTACCCGCGCATCCTCAACGACGTGGAACTGGCCCAGCAGGCCAAAGAGATGGGGATGCGGGCGATTCTGGTCAAGAACCACTTCGTGGAGACGGCAAGCCGGGCACAGGTGGCGTCGGAAGTGGCAGATTTCCCGGTGTTCGGCGGCATCGCACTGAACCTCACGGTGGGCGGGCTGAATCACCACGCGGTGGATGTGGCGCTGAAACTGGGTGCCAAGGTGGTGTGGATGCCCACGCTCCACGCGCAGAAGTTCATTGAGAACAAGAGCCACGTGGCGAACCTGGCGGCGCAGTTGGGCGAGGACATCCAGGGCATCTACATCCTGAAGCCGAACGGCGAACTGAAGGATGAGGTGTATCCCATTCTGGACCTCATCGCCAAGTGGGACGTGATGCTCGCCACGGGCCACATTACCATCCAGGAGGCGATGGTTCTGGTGCGGGCGGCGGCCGAGCGGGGCGTGCGCAAGATCGTGGTTACGCACCCGTGCGCCAGTTTCGTGGCCTACAGCGTGGACGACATGAAGGCGATCCTGGACGCGGGCGCGACGTACCTGGAGCATGTGTACAACGACACCACGCGGCAGGTGGCCCATCCCATCAAGGTGGCGGATTTGTACAACGCCATCAAGGCCATCGGCGCGCAACACTGCATCATGTCCACGGATTCCGGCCAGTGGCTCAATCCCGTTCCGGCCCAGCAGATGGGGATTTACATAAAAGATATGCTGAACCTCGGTCTGTCGGAGCGGGACATCCGCACCATGGTGGCCGACAACCCGGCGCGGGCGTTGGGCCTGTAGCCGGACGATCAATACGAGACGAGGGGGACTATGGCAAAGGTTGGATTCATCGGTCTGGGACAGATGGGCAAGTGGATGGCCCTGAATGTCCTGAAGGCAGGGTTTGACCTGACCGTGTACGACATCAGCGAGGCGGCGGTCAGCGCCCTGAAGGAGGCGGGCGCGAAAGCGGCGCGTTCGCCCAAGGAGATGGCGGGCCAGGTAGACTGGATATTCCTGAGCCTGCCGAACACCCAGGTGGTGGAGAGCGTGCTGTTCGGCCCCGACGGGATTGCGGAGGGTGCTAAGTCCGGGCTGATCGTCGTGGACCTGAGCACCATCGGCTACATGGCGACGCTGGGGTTCGCCGAGCGCCTGGCCCAACAGGGCGTGGTCTTCGTGGACGCGCCGGTTTCGGGCATGGAGGCGCGGGCGAAGGACGGCACGCTGACGGTGATGTTCGGCGGCGACGAGGCGGTGTTCCAGACGGTGTATCCGGTCTTCCAGGCCATCGGCAATACCATTATCCACATGGGCAAGATCGGCTGCGGCCAGTTGGCGAAACTCATCAACCAGTTGCTGTTCAACACCGCCTGCGCCGCGATGGCCGAAATTCTGCCGATGGCGGTGAAACTGGGCCTGGACCCGGAGAAGATCGCGCAGGTCATCGTAACCGGCACCGGGCGCAGTTTCGCCGTGGAGTTCTTCACGCCGCGCATCCTGGAGAACAAGTTTGACGAGGGGTATCCGCTCAAACATGCCTACAAGGACATGATCAGCGCGGCAGAGATCAGCGCGCACCAGAAGATTCCGCTGCCGATGGTGCATGCGGCGACGACAACGTACCAGATGGCGCTGGCCCAGGGTCTGGGGGACGAGGACAAGGGCGCGATGATCAAAGTCTTTGAGCGCATCCTGGGCGTGGAATTCCGGAAGAAGGGGTAGCGCATGGCAGAGCACCGAGGCCGACCAGAAGAGATTACCGAAGCCTACTACCGTGGGCTGATGCACGCGGTGGGCTACCGCAAGAAGGACCTGGACAAGCCGCAGATCGCCGTCGTGAACTCGTGGACCGACGTGAACCCCGGCCACCTGCCGCTGAAGGATTTGAGCCAGCGGGTGAAAGAGGGCATCTGGGCGGCGGGCGGCTCGCCAGGGGAGTTCAACGTGCCCGCGCCGTGCGACGGCATGGCCCAGGGGCCGGGCCAGCACTTCATCCTGCCGCAACGCGACCTCATCGCAGGGTCCATAGAGGCGATGGTGCGAGCGCATGGGTTCCAGGGGATGGTGATGCTGGCCTCGTGCGACAAGATCATCCCCGGCATGGTCATGGCGGCCATCCGCCTGAACATCCCGACGCTGTTCCTGACGGCGGGGGCCATGATGCCCTACCGCATGGGCAACCGCACCGTGGTTACGTCGGACCTGAAGGAAGCCATCGGGAAGCGGCGCACGGGCGAGATAGACGATGCCACCTTTGAGGACTGGCAGGAACACTTCTGCGCATCGTGTGGCACGTGCTCCATGATGGGCACGGCGAACACCATGGGCTGCTTCCTGGAGGCGACTGGCCTGGCGCCGTTCGGGTCGGCGACCATGCTGACCTTTGACTCGGCGAAGTTGCGCCAGGCGCGGGACGTGGGCGAGCGTATCGTCGCGCTGGTGCGCGAGCGCAGGCCCTTCGGCGAGTTCTTCACGCGGGCCAATCTGGAGAATGGCATCAAGTACATCTCGGCGTCGGGAGGCTCCACCAACGCCATCCTGCACACGCTGGCCTTCGCGTCGCTGATGGGCGTGGACCTGGACCTGGCGGCGTTTGACCGGCTGCAGGCGTCGGTGCCGGTGGTGGCGAAGTTCAAGCCCTCGGCGCAGTACAACATGGACGACTATCACATGGCGGGAGGGGTGCGCGCGCTGCTGGGCACCATCCGCGACTGGCTGGATTTGAGCGTGCCGATGGCGACGGGCGGCACCCTGGGAGATGCGCTTCGCGCCGCGCCCCGGCCCGACGGCGTGGTGATTCGGCCCGCGGCAGAGCCTCTCGCGCCCAACGGGTGCTTTGGGATTCTGCGCGGCAACCTGGCCCCGCTGGGGGCGGTGGTCAAGAAGACGGGTGTGGAGCCGAGCATGCTGGTGCACCGTGGCCCGGCGGTCGTCTTTGACTCCGAGGAGGATGTGCGCGAGTTCATGCTGACCAAGGAGGTCCGCCCTGGGTCTGTGCTCGTGGTGCGATACGAGGGGCCGAAAGGCGGGCCGGGGATGCGGGAACTGTCCATCCCTGCGGCGATGCTGGTGGGAATGGGGCTGCACACGTCGGTGGCCATGGTTACCGATGGCCGCTTCTCGGGCGCGACGCGCGGCCCGTGCGTGGGGCATGTCTGCCCGGAGGCGTGGGATGGCGGCCCGCTGGCCTATGTCCGCGACGGCGACATGATTGAGATCAATGTGCCCGAGAGCCGGTTGAGCGTGCTGATCTCGGACGAGGAACTGCGGGATAGGCAGAAGTCGCCGCCCGCCCGTCCGGATCATCCGGCTCCCGGTGTGCTGGCTGCGTACCGTGAGCGGGTGCGCGGCGCGGAAACGGGCGCTGTCTGGCTCTAGCGTTCTGTCTGTGCGGTTGGGGTTTGCATGCGATTAGAAGGGAGGTGATAGGATTCCAGTAGGCTGAACCTTCGTCGGTAACTTGAGCAAGGATTATTCAAGCGAAAGGAAGGTGACAAGGTATGTCTGGAGGCGAGTTCTATCGTGCAAGCAGTGTGCAAGAGGCCCTAGACCTGCTCGCCAAGTACGGGGCAAAGGCCCATGTCCTGGCCGGCGGGACCGACATCATGGTCAAGGTCAACCGCCGCCAACTTGCCCCCGAAGTCCTCGTGTACATTGGCGAGTGTGGCCTCAACTACATCAAGGACCTGGGGGACAAAGTCGTGATCGGGGGCGCGACTCCCTTCGCCGAGATACTCCGCTCCGATGTCGTGAAGCAGAAACTGCCTCTGTTGGCCGAGGCGGTGAAGCACATCGGAACCCCCGCCATCCGCAACGTGGGCACCATCGGCGGCAACCTGGTAACCGCTTCGCCCGCGGCTGACTCCTCGGTACCGCTCCTGGCGCTGGGCGCTTCGGTGAAACTGGCATCCAAGTCGGGCGAGCGCGTGGTGCCGTTGGAGGCGTTCTTCAAGGGCCCGGGCGAGACCGTGCGGAAACCGGACGAGTTGCTGGTGGAAGTGATTATCCCCGTGCCCGACAAGGACGTGAAGTTCGCGTACCACAAGATCGGGCGCCGGAAAGCCGGGACGCTGTCGGTGGTTGCGGGGGCCGTCATCTTCAAGGCGGAAGGCGGAGCGCCGCGCGGCACGGCCATCGCGCGCGACCAGGCCTGCTACTTTGAGAAATGCTCGCAGGCGCGCGTCGTGCTCAATGCGGTGGCACCCACGCCGCTTGTGGCCAAGAAGGCGTCGGCGCTGCTGGAAGGGAGCGCGTTGGATGCCGAACTGATCGCCAAGGTCGCCAAGACCGCCGCCGAGGAGACATCGCCCATTGACGACGTGCGCGCTTCCGCGTGGTATCGGCGTCAGGCCAGCGAGGGGCTTGTCAAGAGCCTCCTTGAGCGGATTGTAGCGTAGAAAGGGGTGGCTTCCATGTACACATTGGAATTGAAAGTCAACGGTCGGGCTTACAAGGTAGAGGTGAAGGCCACGACGACCCTGCTGCAGGTGCTGCGGGAGAAGTTGGGCATCACCGGCCCGAAGGTCGGCTGCGAGACGGGCGATTGCGGCGCGTGCTCGGTGCTGGTCAATGGCAAACTCGTCAAGGCGTGCATCACCAACGCGCTGACCGTGCACGGCAAGGAAGTGCTGACGGTTGAGGGGCTTGGACGGCCTGGGGCGTTCCATCCTCTGCAGTTGGCCTTCCACGAGCACTACGCGGCCCAGTGCGGCTTCTGCACGCCGGGCATGCTCATGGCGGCAAAGGCGCTGCTGGACGAGAACCCGAAGCCGACCCGCGATGAGGTGAAAGAGGCCCTATCCGGCAACCTCTGCCGCTGCACGGGCTACGTCAAGATCGTGGACGCCATCATGGCCGCAGCGGGCGAGAAGGCCTAGAAAGGAGAGGATCCAATGGCGCTGAATGTAGTTGGACAAAGAGTCAAGCGGTACGACGGCCTGGCCCACGTGGCGGGCGAGACGCGGTTCGTAGATGACGTCATCGTCCCCGGCACGCTCGTGGTCAAGGGCCTCCGCAGCCCGGTGCCGAAGGGCAAGATCAAGTCCCTGGATGTGAGCGCCGCGGAGAAAGTCCCCGGCGTAGTAGCCGTCATGACCCACAAGGACGTTCCCAACAACCGCTACGGCTGGGGCGGCGACCAGTACGTCCTGGCGGAAGACCACGTGCGCTACAGAGGCGAGTTGATCGCCGTCGTGGCCGCCGAGAATGAGGATGCGGCGCTGGAAGCCGTGGACAAGATGAAGTTGGAGATTGAGGAGCAGGAGCCGGTGTTTGACCCGCTGGAGGCGATGAAACCCGGCGCTCCCAAGGTCCGGCCCGAGGGCAACATCTTCATGTACGGCGACAGCCCATGCCGCAAGATCATCTTCGGCGACGTCAACGAGGGCTTCAAGAAGGCCGACATCATCGTGGAAGGCAAGTATCACCATCAGGGCCTGAAGCACGCTCAGATGGAGCCGCACGTGTCGCTGGCGGTGCCCGAGGCCACCGGCCGGTTGACCATCTACACGGTCAGCCAGGCCATGTACTTCCACCTGACGTGGGTCTGCAACATCGTGGGCCTGCCCATGAGCAAGGTGCGGATGATCGGCGGGACCGTCGGCGGCGGCTTTGGCGCCAAGAACGACGTGCACGCCGACCACATCGCGGCGCTCCTGGCGCTGAAGACCGGACGGCCGGTCAAGTGGCGCTGGACCCGCGAGGAGGACCTGCTGTTCTCCACCTTCCGCGGCTCGTGGGATATGGAGTTCAAGGACGGCGTTACGAAAGACGGGCGGCTTGTCGCACGGCAGGTCAAGAGCATCCGCGACTCTGGCGCGTACACCTCGCTCAACGCCTACGTGGTGGACAAACACTGCTTCCTGGTGGCGGGGCCCTACTTCATCCCCAACGTCTATGTGGAAGGGTACTGCGTGTACACCAACAAGCCGCCGGCCAGTTCCATGCGCGGCTTCGGAATCACGCCGGCCACCTACGCGGGCGAGATGCAGATGAACAAGATCGCGGAAGCCCTGGGCATGGACCCGTGGGAACTGCGCTTCAAGAACGCGTTCCGTGAGGGCGAGATGACGGCGACGCAGCGCGTGCTGGACTCGGTGGCCCTGATTGAGACGATGCAGGCGTTGGCCGGGTTGGTGGGCAAGGAACTGCCGCCTCACTTGAAGGCCATGGCCTCAACGCAGAAGAGGGAGGGGTAGAGATGAAGAAGAGAGGAGTTGGACTGGCTGTTGGGCTCTATCCTACCGGCATGAGCGGCGGCGGCGACTCCAGCCAGGCGGTGGTGAAGGTGAAGCCCGATGGCAGCGTGGACCTGATCCTGACCTCGGTGGACATCGGCCAGGGCTGCAAGACGGTGCTGGCCCAGATCGCTGCCGAGGAACTGGGCGTGCCCTACGACCGGGTGGACGTGGTGAACGATGACACGGACACCGGCCCGCTCTGCTTCGGCACGTTCGCCAGCCGCGTTACGTTCGTGGCGGGCAATGCCACCAAAGAAGCCGCCCGTGAGGCGAAGCAGATTCTCTTCAGCATCGCCGCAGACAAACTGGAGGCTTCGCCCGAAGACCTGGAAGCGGCCAACGGCAAAATCTACGTGAAAGGCGCGCCTGAGCGCTCGGTGGACATCGGGGCCATCGCCGGCGAGGCCACCTTCGGCCTGCGGAAGGTCATCGTGGGTCGGGGCCACTACATGCGCACGCCGTCGGCACCCGACCCCGCTACCGGCAAGACCGACCCGTTTGCCACGCTGGCCTGGGCTGCGGTTCAGGCAGAGGTGGAGGTGGACACGGATACCGGCGAGGTTACCGTGCTGCGCCTGGACTGCGCCTACGACGTGGGCCGGGCGGTGAACCCGCTCCTGGTTGAAGGGCAGATTGAGGGTGGTGCCGGCATGGGAGTCGGGGCGGCTCTGATGGAGCAACTGTACCCGTACAAGTCGCCCGTGAAATTCCCCGCCGAGACGTTCGGCGATTACGTGATTCCCACGGCCATGGATGTCCCGGACATCCGCACGGTCATCTACGAGTGCCCATCCACCAATGGGCCCTTCGGCGCGAAGGGCATCGGCGAGATGACTGCCAACGCGCCCGCGCCGGCCATCGTCGCTGCGATTCACGACGCCATCGGCGTCTGGATTGACGAACTGCCGGTAACGCCGGAGAAAGTGCTTCGCGCACTGCAGGCGAAGGGCTAATGCTTGTAGGTCATCGGGGGCTTGGTTCACGCCAGGCCCCCGATGGGATGAATTCTCTCGGAATTTGCCGCAAATTGCAGGCGGCGTATAACAGGCCATTCTTCCAACGTTAGAAACTTTTCCGAGGGTTCGGGGTTACTAGAAGGGGGAACCCACAGGTTTCGGGTGCGCCGGCTTCTGGGAGAGGCAGTCGGTGCGGACGGCGAGAGCCGTGGCCAAGTCGCTCGGGTGAATCCAAATCGTTCGGTATCCGACTGATTGAAACTGTGAGGAGGGAAACAGATGGGTCCGATTATCCTGCTACTGGCGGCGTTCATCTTCATCGTGGACGCAGCGTTCCTGTTCGGTAAGGCTGACCCCAAGGGCACCGGCGTGGCCAACGTGGCCGTGGGCGTGGTCATGAACGTCTGCGGGCTGCAACTGGGCTTCACCGCCGGGGGCGACTCGTTCCTCATGATCCTGTGCGGCCTGACCATGGCCTTCAGCCTGTTCTACATCATCCTGGGCTGGTGCCTGCTGGCTGGCTACGACCTGAAGGCTTTGGGATGGCATTGCCTGGGCGCGGCGCTGTTCACGCTCCTGTCGGCGACGTTCTTCTTCGGCCTGGGCACCACGGGCAACACGATCCTCGGTGTCTTCGGGTTGATCTGGGCCACGCTGTTCGCGATGGCTTGGCTGAACCTGTCGTTTGGGACCAAGTGGGCGGGCTTCCTCGTCAAATGGATTCTGGCCATTGGCTCTATCGTTACGCTGCTAATCCCCGCCTACCTTCTCATCACGGGTGGCTGGCCGGCCTAGTTCGGAAGCGCGCCGAAGGAGCACGGATTGGCCTCTCCCCGGTCTGTGTTGCAATCGTAGCACCCGAACGTTGGCGGGGCTTGTCAGGCGACACCGACAAGCCCCGCGTTTTGTTGCGCGGCCTTCGTGCATGGGCTTTCAACGGACGGCGCTAGGGGCCCTTCATGATGACCGGCAGCAGGACGCTAGCGCGGGGCACGGACGTGCAGGTAGGCGTCGGCGTGGGCAAAGGAGTCGGCGTGCGGGTGCGCGTGGGCGTGAACGTGGGGAGGATTGGGCGCAAGGGCGTCCGGGTGGGCGTGGCGGTCGGGGTGTTGAACAATGAGCAAGGGGATATGTCCTGGTCGCCCGGGGTGTAGGACAGGTCGTTGGTTACGAGAATCCGGTCCAGGCGGGCACCCATCTCACGTCCATCAAACCGTATGGTGTGAACGCCACGGCTGAAGTAGTACCGCTCCTCGGTGGGCCTTCCGTACATGTGCACCCTGCTCCATATCCACGTGAGGGGAGTGGGGCCATAGGACACAAACTCGTGCCAAAAGCGTTCTGCTCCGTCAATGGAAACGAAGAACGAGTTGCCCGTGTACTCGCCGGCCGCTTTTACGCGCGCCCATATCGCATAGTTGCCGAGGTTTGGGGCGTAGAAGGTTAGTGTAACAGACCCTTGATTCCCTAACTTGGTCTCCACGAAGCCACATTGCGATGCCTCGGTGGAAATCCCTACATCCATTCCCGGCCTCATGACAAACCCTTCCTCTGCTTCCATTGCGATTTTGTGCACCGGGCGAGGTGTTGCGGTAGGCGCGGCGGTGGGTGTGGGTTCGGGCTCACCTGGGAATCGCAAGACCCACAGTATGTCGTTCCACCAGTTGCCGGCGACGTAGACGATGTCGCCATCCACCGCGACGCGGGACGCCCCTCCGGGCAGTTCATAGAAGCCCGCTTCCCTCGGATGCGCCGGGTCGGAGATGTCTAGAACCCGTAGCCCGAATGTTTCTTCCGCAATGTAGAGGTATGGCTGCACGAGAGCGAGACCGGAGATGTTACCAAGCGTCTCAAATCGCCCGGTCTCCCTCGGAAGCGCTGGGTCTGAAACGTCTATGATCTGGAGGTATCGCCTCGCCGCCACGTAGGCGTAAGAACCACCACTCACAACATGGTACGCAGTGTCAATTGTGCCAAAAGAGCCCACTTCCGTGGGACTGGTTGGATCTGACACATCTATTACGCGCAACCCACCCCGTCCGTCTGCTACGTAGGCATATCCTTGGCTGACATCCACTTCATAACCGTCGCCGGGCGTGCGGCAGGTTCCGACTACATTACTCATCCACTGGCCCTCGGGATGGGCGACATCCACGATTTGCAGGGCTCCGTCGCCGGTGCCCGAGACGACGTAAACGTAGGTGCCGGCGGCCGCAAGGTCGTTCTGCCGGATTAACCAGGAATACCCGCGCCCCACGAGTCCCGGAGACTCAGGGGCAGCGAGGTTTATGACCAAAATCTCGGTTAGCCTTCCAACGGGAAGGTGCTCGTCAATTGCCACGAACGCGTAATTCCCCAGGGTGGCTAGAGGGCCTCCCTCTCCTATGCTGTCGTACTCGCAGAAACTGAGTTCCACTGGGTTGCCCGCGTCGGAAATGTTCACAACAGCCAGGCTTTCGCCTGTGGTTATGAGAAGATGGTCCTGGTGAATCATCATGTCCGAAACACGTGCTGGGATGAGGTACTTTCCGACTAGAACGGGAGCGTCGGGGTTGCTGACGTCCAGCACCAGTAGCCCCTTCTCGGCGTCGGTGATGTAAACGTAGTTGCCCATGGCAGAGACGGCGGATATTGAGCCCCAGGTGTTGTAGGCTCCGCGCGGTACGGGCGAGGCCATGTCGTCCAAATCTAAGACCACAAGGCGTCCTGCCTCATCAAAGGGGCTGCCGTAGTTCAATCCGATGTACGCGCGGTTTCCCCATGCGTCTGCCGCGCTAATGTAATAGGCATTATATCGTGTATAGATGCCCACTTCTACAGGGTGAGCGGGATCCGACACGTCTACGATGTGGAGGCCCCCTGGAAGCGACAACGGCAGCGGCCCTATCTCCCGCGGGGCATAAGGGTCAGATACATCTATCACGGAGAATGTCCCCGTCATGTAGGCGTAGTTGCCGCGTATGGTTATGAAACCCGACGTCGCCGCAAACGCGTAATTTCCTAGCACGGCGACATCCGTCGTTTGAATGCCTACATAGAGGAAGCTCGTCTCCACAAGGCTGTGGGGGTTGGAGACATCTACGATTCGGAGCCCGCCGTTTTCGTCTGCCACATAGGCATAGCCGCCCGCCACTGCCACCTGCACCGCGTTGCCGGGCGTATCGTAGAACCCCACCTCAAACGGGTGGGCGGGGTCCGATATGTCCACGATTTGCAGTCCGTGATATCTGATGGCCAGATATGCGTAGTCACCCGACAGTGCAATGTCCAAAACCGAATCCTGGAGCGGCCCAGCCCACCCGACCGGCTCGGGCGTCGTCGGGCGTGAAATGTCCACGATGACAAGACTTGGGCCGGTGGCAAGGTAGGCGTATTGGCCGCGAACTACCAGCGCGCTTTTGCGGCCGTATGGCATCTGCCCTACCGACTGCACGTTCCAGGCACCGCCGGCCGCCACATGCATATCGGCCAGGCTGGGCGATGTCTGGGTCGCCGAACCGAGGCCCCCCGCGATGCAGACGACCGCCAGCGCCAGGAGACTGATCGCACGCATGAGACGGTTCTGTTGCATTATCTCAAGCCCCCCTGTCTTCTCGGAGTATACCGCATTCGCCGGGCAACCCACAAGTCGGGGTCTTGCGTGCGGCGTGTGGCACGGGAAGGCCTTCGCAAAAGGGGTGTGCATGCACTTTATTCAATCTAACGCAGCCTCTGCCTCTAGAGATGCGGCTCCTCCTACCGTGTGTGTTTATAGACTCGGCCCGCCTTTGAAGTTGACAAGACGGGGGCACGCGCCTATAATGGGCATGTATTCATTATCTGAATATCCACAAGAGGAGTATCCCATGGCGCGGGAGCGGACGCAATCGGTGGGACCGGTCCTGTTGGGGCTGCTTTTCCAGGGGCCCAGGCACGGGTATGAACTCCACCAGGAGTTTACCGACTCGCTGGGGGCTGTGTGGCAGGTGGGCCTCAGCCAGTTGTACGCGCAACTCAAGGCCCTGGAGGACGAGGGCCTGGTGGCCTGCCAGACCGAAGTCCAGCCCAACCGTCCGCCTCGCAAGGTATACAGCCTGACCAACCTCGGCAGGGAGCGATTCCTGGAGTGGCTTCATGAACCCACTCCCCACATCCGCGGCATTCGGCTGGAGTTCCTGAGCCGCCTGTTTCTGTTCAACCGTCTGGGGCTGCCCGGGTTGGGCGACCTGATAGACCGCCAGAAAGCATTGTGCCAGGCGCGTGCCGAATCCCTGTCGCGCCTGGCGAATGAAGCGGAGGATCCATTCCTGCGACGGGTGTACGAATTCCGCAGAGGGCAGGTGGAGGCCGTGATCCACTGGCTGGATGCCTGCGGTGGGACGCCATGGTAGAGATAGAGTCTCTTTCGGTTTCCTACAATTCCCACGTGGCCTTGAGTGATGTATCCTTGCGCGTTGGCCCCGGAGAGTTCGTGCTCGTCAGCGGCCCATCGGGGTGCGGCAAGAGCACGCTGGCGCTGGCCCTGGCGGGGCTGATTCCCCAGGCGGTGCCCGCGCAACTCTACGGTCGGGTCGTGGTGGACGGGCTGGACACACAGGGCGCGCCGGTGCACGCGCTGGCCCGCAAGGTCGGCATCGTGTTCCAGAACCCCGCGACCCAACTGTTCAACGTAACCGTAGAGGAGGAAGTGGGGTTCGCGCCGCGCAACATCGGGCTATCGGCGGCGGAGGTCAAGGCGCGCGTGGACGAGGCACTGGAGGCCGTCGGCATCCCACATCTGCGGGGGCGCAAGTTGCGGGCGCTGTCGGGCGGTGAGCAGCAGCGCGTGGCCATCGCGTCGGTCCTGTCGCTGCGGCCCAGGGTGCTGGTGCTGGACGAGCCGACGGCGCACCTGGACTGGCGCGGGGTGGAGCAGTTGCTGGCGGCCCTGGAGCGGCTGCGCCGGGAGCATGGCGTAACCGTCATCCTGATTGAGCATCGGCTTGCCGCGGTGGCGCAGGCGGCGACGCGGGTCGTGCTGATGGATCGCGGCCGCATCGTGGCGGATGGCGCGCCGGGGGCCATCCTCTCGGACCGGTCGCTGCTGGCGATGCTTGGGTTGCGCTACCCCTGGTGCGACGTGGGGCGGCGCGTGGATCCTGTGGGGCCTGCGCCGCGGCCTCACGGCGACGAGCCGCTGGTGGCGCTGCGCGGCGTGTCGGCGGGATATGGCAAGCACCGGGTCCTGGACGGGCTGGACCTGGCGCTCTATCCGGGGCAATTCGTGGCGCTGGTGGGCGAGAACGGCGCGGGCAAGAGCACCGTGGCGCGGGTGCTCGCCGACATCGTGCAGGCCGAGCGCGGCAAGGTGGAGTGGCATCCATCGCTCCGGAGACTGCCGGTGGGGCGGCGCGTGGGGCTTCTGTTCCAAAACCCGCTGAATCAGTTGGTGTGCGATTACGTAGAAGAAGAGGTAGCCTACGGGCCGGCGAACTACGGCGTGGATGCCGACCTCACGTCGCTGTTTGCGGCGGCAGATTTGACGGAACTGCGGCGGTCGCGCACGCAGAACTTGAGCGCCGGTCAGCAACAGCGTACCGCCCTGGCGGCGGCGCTGGCGCTGCGACCCCGCCTGCTCATCCTGGACGAGCCGACGATGGGGCAGGATTGGGCACATTTGAGCAGACTCATGGATTATCTCACGCAATTGAACGATAACGGGCAGGCGATTCTGCTCATTACGCACGATGACCGTCTGGTGTGCCGATATGCGCGGCGGATTGTGCGCATGGCCGCGGGGCGCATCGTCGCCGACGGCGCAGTGCCGGCCACCGCTCCGGTCGTGGGCCCGATGGAAATGGCCTACGTGCGAATGTGATTCTTCTGAGGAGGGATGGTGATGGACAATACCGAGGATCTGTACAGGGCCATCTACGAGTCGGTTCAGAAGGGCGAGAGCGTGTGCGTGGCGACGGTGGTGGGCGCGCGCGGCTCCACGCCCCGGAACATGGGCGCGAAGATGGTCATCTGGGAGGACGGGCGCACGCTGGGGAGCGTGGGCGGGGGCGAACTGGAACGCCGCGTCCTGGCTGCCGCGCACGAGGTGTTCGCAAAGGGCCAGCCCGTGCGTCTGGAGTTCTCCCTGCGCAACCCTGGCGACGCGGGGATATGCGGCGGCGATGCCGAGGTCTTCGTGGAACCGGTCCTCGCCAAGCCGCGGCTGGTCATCGTGGGCGGTGGGCACGTGGGGCGAGCCCTCTGCCACCTGGCCACGCTGCTGGACTTCCGTGTGGTTGTGATGGACACCCGCGACCTTGACCGCTCCCTGTTCCCGGAGTCTGCACAACTGGTGCAGGTGGAATCGTACGAGGCGCTGCCGATGGAGTGGTTTGACGCGCGCACCTACGCGGTCATCATGACGCCGAATCACATGGGAGATCGGGAGACTTTGGCCCAGTTGGTGGGCGTGCCGCTGGCCTACCTGGGGATGATCGGTAGCCGCCGCAAGGTGGAGCAGACGTTCCAGGCTTTGCGCGAGCAAGGCGTGTCGGACGACGCGCTGGCAAAGGTTCACGCGCCCATCGGCCTGGACATCGGTGCCGAGACGCCTATGGAGATCGCCGTGAGCATCATGGCCGAGATTATCCAGGAACGGAATACGGCACACGTGGGAGAGGAGGTGAGGCAGCGCAAACACCAGAGTATGAAGCTTGCGGTTCACGAGTAGTTGGATGCGACAGGCGACGAAAGACCTCATGACTGCGGAAAGGGCCGAATTTCTATGGCGGGCGGTTCACAGCAGAAGTTTGCATCGTTCCGTCTGACGTGGTCCGAGATCAACGGAGCGCTGGGCGACCTGGGCGTCCTGCTGCCTTTGGCTGCCGCGTTGATCACGGTGAATGGGCTTTCAGCAACGAGCGTCTTCTTCGGCGTCGGCGTTGCCTATGTCGTAACGGGGCTGTTCTACCGTCTTCCGTTGCCGGTGCAACCGCTGAAGGCGGTGGCTGCCATTGCCATCGCGCGAGGGCTGGGGGCGGGCGCTGTGATGGCGGCGGGTTGGTGGATGGGGCTGCTGCTGCTGGTGCTGGCATTCACCGGTCTGCACGTGTACATCGGGAGGCTGTTCACGCGCCCCGTGATCCGTGGCATCCAGGTGGGCGTGGGGCTGTTGCTCGTTCGGAGTGGGCTGGCACTGGTCTCGCGTCCGCAGATTGTGATGGGAGGCCCCGATGCCGTGCTGCGCGTGGCCGAGTGCACGATTCCTCTGGGATGGCTTCTAGCAGGAGTTGTGGGGCTTATTCTGGCCTGGGCAGCGTGGAGGCGGCACCGATGGCCAGGGGCTGTCTTTGCCATTCTGCTCGGGCTGGTCGCCGTCGCGGCCAGTGGGAGCTTGGGACGCCTCATCGGCGACTTGCATGCGGGGATTAGCCTTCCGAAACCCGTGCTGCCTCGGCTGTCGGACCTGGGAAGCGCCCTCGTCCTGCTAGTCCTGCCCCAGATCCCCTTGACTTTGGGCAATGCCGTGTTCGCCACGGTGGATACGGCGAAGCAGTACTTTGGGGACGGCGCCGCACGTGTTACGCCGCGCAACCTGCTGAGGACCATGGGGGGATTCCAGTTGCTGGCGGCATTCGTAGGCGGTGTTCCCGTCTGCCACGGTTGCGGTGGCCTCACCGCGCACTACAAGTTCGGTGCGCGTTCGGGTCTGGCGCCCATCCTGCTGGGGAGCGCATGTCTGGGTCTGGCGCTCTTTGTGGACGGCAATGTGTTGCCCATCCTGGCTCTCATTCCGTATCCGGTGCTGGGCGGGATGCTGGCCTTCGTGGGCATCCAGCACGGTATGCTGGCGCGCGACGTGCGTTCTTGGCGGGAATGGGGCATTGTGGCGACCATCGCGGCCGTCGGATACGCGACGCAGAACCTGGCGCTGGGGTTTGGCCTCGGCATCCTGCTAGAGCAGGTCTGGAGAGGGCTAGCACTGCGTCCCACGAATTCTTGATGGCGAGTCGTTCTGTATCGACGAAACATCTCATACTTAGGAGGGTCAACATGGGAAACTCCAAATGGACCGTGCGCGATTGGATTTATGTGGCCGTATTTGGTGCGCTGTGGGGCATTCTTGAGATCACGCTGGGTTCCTATCTGCATGTGCTGTTCCCGCCGCTGGCCGATACGTTCGTTGTCGGGCTCATCATGGCGGGCATCGGGGCGATCATCGCGCTGGTGGGGCGGTGGTTCGTGCCCAAGCGGGGCGCGGTGCTGGCCATCGGCGTCGTTACCGCGATTCTGAAGGCCTTCAGCCTGGGCGGGGTCGTGGTCGGCCCGATTGTGGCCATCCTGGCGGAGGTCGTGCTCATGGAGTTGGCGCTGTGGCTGCGGCCTGTGCCGACCAGGGGACTCTACATCCTGGCGGGCGCCTTGGCCGTCAGTTGGAACTTCTTCCACAAGTTCATCATGATGCGCCTCCTGTACGGGAAGAGCATCGTGCAGGTGTATACGCAAATGGTGAAGGAAGGCAGCAAGGTGCTGGGCATAGACGTGGCCTATGCCGTCGCCATCATCGTGATCCTGTTCCTGTTCCGCGTCGTGGTCGGCGCGGTGGCCGGGTGGATCGGCTGGGATTTGGGACGGCTCGTGGGGCGTCGCCTTGCACGCGGCTAATCGCATGTCCATGGCGGTGGGTGGGTTCCGCCTGAACCCGGTCAGTTACCTGGCGTTTCTGGCGTGGAGTCTCGCGCTGGTGGCGTTGCTGCCGGACGACCGTGCCGGGCTTCTGCTGGCTGCGGTCCTCGGCGTGGGGGCCTTGTCCGGGGGGCGCGGGCTGCGGATTCTCACGCGCGGGCGCTTCTGGATTACGGTGGCTTCCATTGTGGCGCTATCGGCCCTGCTCCTGGGGGAACGAGACCTGCAATGGGGGTTCCTGCGCCTGTCGCGCGAGGGGTTTCTCATCGGCGTCTGGATGTCCGTTCGCGCGGTGGCTCTGATGCTGGCGTTTGCCATCAGTCTCGGCGTGCTGTCCATCACGGAGATGGTGCGACTGTTTGACGCCGTGAACCTGCGCGGGCTGGGGTTCGCGCTGGGGGTTGCCTTGAACCTGGGGCCGGTGCTCCGGGACGCGGTAGAGGCGGCCTACCACACGATCCGATTGCGCGGGGGGTTCCGCAGGCCGTTCCAGGCGATGCGGCTGTTCCTGGTTACGGTCATCGCCAACGCCTTGCGCTATGGCGATGATGTGGTAAAATCCGCGCTGGCCCGCGCCTTTGACCTGGAGGCCAGAACCGACGCCACCGTCGCAGTGGGCCGGGCCGATGTGGTGTTCCTGTGCGCGCTCGCGGGAGCGGGGGCCGCTATCTTTATCCTTGCCTAGGAGGGAGTCATGGCTCGCTTTAGCCGGATGGAAGTCCTGAACGAAACGCTGCGCATCGGCATGGTGCCGACCTTCTATCATCCCGATTTTGAGACGTCCAAGAAGATCGTGGAAGCCTGCGCTGCGGGTGGCGCGCGCGTGGTGGAGTACATGAACCGCGGCGACAACGCCTATCGGGTCTTCTCGGACCTGGTGCTGCACTTCGCCGAAGCCGACCCGTCGGTCATCCTGGGCGCGGGTTCGGTGCTGGATCCCGCGACGGCGGCCCTGTACATCTCCAGCGGCGCGAACTTCATCGTGGGTTCGGTCTTCAACCCCGAAGTGGCCCGCGTCTGCAATCGGCGGAAGGTTGCCTACATGCCGGGGTGCGGGAGTGCCAGCGAAATCTCGGAGGCCGAAGAGGCGGGCGTGGAAATCTGCAAGATTTTCCCGGCGGCGTCGGTGGGCGGGCCGGATTTCGTGAAGGCGCTGCTCGGCCCCACGCCGTGGTCGCGCATCATGCCGACGGGCGCGGCGGTGGAGGCCACGCGCGAGAATATCCACACCTGGTTTCAGGCGGGCGTGGCAGCCGTCGGCATCGGGGGCAACTTGCTGCGCCCCGAATGGCTGCGGGCGGGCGATTGGGCGTCCATCTCGCGGCTGGCTTCGCAGGTCATCGGGTGGATACGCGAGGTGCGCGCGGGCAGCGTGTTCCTGGGCGTGGAGCATCCGGGCCTGTACCCCTACGGCGAGGCCACAGGACGGGAGATCGCCGAGTGGTACAGCCAAACGTTCGGGTTCCGCATGAGCGAGGGGTCGGTGAGTTTCTTCTTGCAGGGGCCGGGCCCCGGGCGCATTGAGGTCCTCAAGGAGGGCGGCACCGACCGCAGCCATGTGGCCATTGAGGTGGCGGACTTTGAGGCGGCCATGGCAGAACTGCAGGCCAAGGGCTTTGAGTTTGAGACGCCCAAGATTTACCCCGACTTGAAGGCGGTCTTCCTGAAGCAGACGGACCCCGCCGGCAATCGGGTGCACCTGATCTGGCGGCGATAGGCACGCTGTCGCCCTCCGCGGCTACCTTGTACCCGCACGGGACGACCGAGGGCAGTGTCCTCGCTGCCCTCGGTCTGTTTTCCTACCGGAAGATTACCGGCAGGTACCGGAGGTAAACCGGTGGAACACCACTCCAGAACCCACTGCTGAGGCTGTAGGCGCCTCCACTCATCGGTTCTCCGGCGGCCTGGCTGATGCTCGCGGAAAGGGCATAGGGGCCGCCTTCGCATTGCACGCCCCCGGCGCCGACGGCATACCACAGCAGTTCGTACGGGCCCGCAGCCAGCGCCGTGGCGGTGAGGGCCAGCACGGCCAGCTGCACGAGGAGGACCGCCCATGCGCGTCGCGTCGCTGTCATTGTCCACCTCCTGCGCCCCTCTGCGCCATCTGTGCGACCAAGGCTTCCAGGTTCGCCAGGCGGGTTTGGAGATCCTCCATCTGATGCTTCAGTTCTGCATTCTCGGCTTCCAACTGCTGGATGCGGGATGCCTGACCCGTGGAGATTTCATACAGCCCCTGGATTGCGGCAAGCGCCACGCCGTCGGCGTCAATGGTGCTGATCAGCCTTTCGTCCTCGCCCAGACCAAACGCGGCGTAGAAGTCCTGCGCGACAGGGCCCATGTGGCGGATGGAGGCGTCCTGGGCCTTGTAGTTCCATGTGGTGATGGGAACCTTGCTGAGCCGGTCCAGCACGTCTTGGGCGTTGGCGATGGCGAAGTTCTCCTTCAGTTTGCGGTCGCTCACCGATGACCAGGCGCTTGCGCCGGCCAGGACGCGGACGCCGCTGGTGAGGGCGGCGTTGGTGTAGAAGTAAACGCCGCCTGTGGCGCGAGCGACCCAGGCATTGGTGGTGTTGCAGGTGATGTCCGCGTCGGTGGAGTCGCCCCAGACGAAGCAGCCCGTGCTCAGCGCCTTGGCGCGACGGCCCACCGCTAGGCTGTACGACCCTTGCGCGACGTTCATGTGCCCGCCGGGGATGGTGGCGTAGGTGCCGCTGGCGGTGTTGCTTTCGCCGCCGCTGATGGTGCTTCGTATGGCGCTGGCGGTGTTGTTCATTCCGCCCGCGACGGTGGATGCGTAGCCGGTGGCTTTGTTGCTGGCCCCGCCGCTTATCGTGCTTCGTTCGCCTGTGGCCTCGTTGGAGACGCCGCCCCCGACGGTCGCGGCGTAGGACGAGGCTTTATTGTTGCGCCCGCCGCCTACGCTGGCGATCTGGCCGCCCGCTCGGTTGTCGTTGCCCCCTGCGATGGTGGCGTTGAGCCCCGATACGTTGTTGCCGACGCCCCCGGCCACGGTGGAGCCGTCGCCGCTGGCGGTGTTGCTCCAGCCACCGCCGATGGTGGCGAACTGGAAGCTGGCCGTGTTGCCTATGCCGCCGCCCACGGTCGTGAATCTGGCGCTGGCTACGTTTCCTTCGCCGCCGCCGACCGTGGCGGTCTCGCCGCTGGCGGTGTTGGAGTTGCCGCCCCCGACGGTTGCGTAGGGCCTGTCCTGCGTGGTGCCGGCTCCATCGCCTGCCTGGTTGTTGTGGCCGCCGCCGACGGTACCGTACTCATCGGTAGCGCGGTTGCCGGTGGTGGATGCCCCAGAAGCGTCCCATTCTCCGCCTCCGCCTCCGATAGTGCCGAAGGCAGCGGAGACGCTGTTCGCTGTGCCGCCCGAAATCGTGCCAGACGCCCCACCGGTTTCATTGCCGATTCCGCCGCCCACAGTAGAACCGCTGGCAGAGGCGACATTCCCTCTTTTCAAAACCCCACGCGTGTCTATGGCTCCGCCTCCGCCTCCCACGGTGGAGTAGTCGCCTGTGGCAGCGTTGTTTTCGCCTCCACCCACGGTTGCAGCGTATCCCTCAGCCCTGTTGGACAACCCTCCCCCGATGGCGCCAAAATCCTCCGTGATGAAGTTAGGCTTGGCATCAAAGGGGTGGAAGTAAAAGAAAGGCCAAGGCGCGCCACCCCCCGAGATTGTGGCTCCGACGACGCCCTCTCCGGCGAAGTTCTGTTCGCAGCCCGCGATGACGTTCGCTATGTCTGCGCCGTAGGTGCGGAGGTAACCATCGCTGTCATGGGTCGGCTCCAGCCGCAGCGCTCCTCCTGTAGCCGTAACAGTGATGCCGCCGCCCGCGCGAACCATGAACTGGTCTGCCGCGCTTGAGGAGAACGTGTCACCACCGGAATCCGCCCATACGAAGGCCCCGTCGTGCAGCGCCCGCGCGTTGTGCCCCGCTGCGAGGGAGTATGCGCCCTGCGCGGTGTTCCCTGCGCCTCCGGGCACCGTTGCTACCTCGCCGCTGGCGGTGTTGGACTGGCCGCCGCCCACCGTGGCATGGTTGGCGGCCGCCAGGTTCTTTTCGCCGCCGGCCACCGTCGCCCACCATTGGCTGGCAGTGTTGCCGGAGCCTCCGCCCACGAAGGCATCGCCGCCTCCCGCTGCATTGTTGCCTCCACCAGCGACCGTGGCGCCTGAATTCGTGGCCGAGTTGCCGAAGCCGCCGCCGACTGTGGTCCAGAACTCGCTGGCCGTATTGTGGATTCCGCCGCTCACTGTGGAGTTCTCGCCCGTCGCGTGGTTGTCGGACCCGCCCCCGACGGCGGCGTAGTTACCGGCAGTGTTGATCCAGTACCCGACATCGGGCGGCAGTTTCAACTGTCCGCCTCCGCCGCTGATGGTTGCGCCGTATGCGCCTGAGGCTGCGCTGTTCATGGCGAAGCCGCCGATGACGTTGGGGCCGCCAGTGTACGCCCCTCCCGGTTGCAGCCGTATGCCGCCGACCTCCGTCGTGAGTTCACCGGCGGTGGCCGCATCTGCAGCGCGGGTTGCATAGAGCGCGTAGGGCGTGGGGAGTAGGGCCTGGCGTGGGGCCAAGGTGGTGAAAGCGGCATCGCCTGGCCCTTTCACGGCGACCTCCAGCCACACGGCCTGTCCCCGAAAGACATCGCCGAAATCCAGTTCCACGGCGAACAAGCCACGGCTCAAACCCACGTCATCTTTGACCACGGTGCTGCCAACCTGAGTCCCGCCCGAGGCATCATCGTAGAGTGTGAATTTGAAGTCGTAGATGCCTTCCGCCGGGCTGCCGCCTGCGTTCAAGCGGCCTTGATAGGCGAAGGAGGTGCCGATTGTGGCCTGGGACCTTGGCCCCTGAGCAGCGGCCAGGCCGAAGGTGAGTAAAGCCAAGGTCAGAAGCAAGGGAAGCAGAATAGAGAGTCGTGTTCTCATGGGAAAACCCTCCTCGTCTCGGCATGGCGAGACAGATGAACCTGGAGGTGAGCGTGCTAGGCTATCCCGGCGGCGAGAGAGGGAAGGGTGGTGAAGAATGTGTGCGAATGGAACACGTTCTCGTCTGCTCACCTTGACGAGTGGTCCACTACGAGAATCTTACAGTAGGTGCAGTGGGTTGTCAAGTCGGGCTGCACGTGCCCGGGCGGCGGGTCTCCATTTGTCCCAGGGGCCGCGACGGATTACAATCGGCCGGTTGTCCAAGACGACTCTGCGCGAGTACAACGGGAGCACAACATGGCACGACGCGAATGGTCCGGGACGGTCCTCACAGTTCTATCGGGCATCTCCTTTGGGGCGCTTCCCCTGTTTGTTACGTGGCTGAGCCGGGCGGGCGTGGGCGTATGGCTTCAGGTGGCGGTGCGCCTCGTGGTCTCCATCGCGGTGTTCGCTTTCATCCTGCTCCGCATCTCGCCCGGAAACGTCCGGCCTGTTTCGCTTCGCCAATGGGCGTTCGTCGCCTTCAACGGCTTCCTGATGGTGTCGGCCTTCACCACCTACGTGCTCTCCATTTCGCTGGGCACGCCACCGGCCAAGGCGATTCTGCTCGTGTACCTCTACCCCGTCTTCGTGGCGCTGTTGGGCGTGCGGGCGCTGGGCGAGCGGTTGACGTGGCGGAGATGGCTGGGCATTGCGGCGGGCGTCGTGGGCGCGGCGGTCATGGTGGAGTTCTGGGCGATTCGCAGCCTGGGGCAAATCCAGCCGGGCGACTTCTTCGCGCTGGGCAACAGCATCGTGTACGCGGGCGTGGTGGTCCTGGGCCGGCGCGGCAGCGTGCGCGAGGGAATCCGCCCCCTGGCGCTCACGATGTGGTCGTTCGTCTTCGGATTGGGTTGGCTTTGCCTGGCAGGCCTGGCGATGAAGGCGGCAAACTGGGGTGGAGAGGTGTTCCTCGGCCTGCCGCAGACCGTTACACTGCGCACGCTCGGCGACTTCCTCGGCATCGCCATCTTCGGGACGGCGATTCCCTACAGCCTGATGTACGCGGGCCTGCACCGCACCGAGGCGGCCAAGGCAAGCGTGCTCCTGCTCGTGGAGCCTGTCAGCGTGATCGTGATGTCGGCGCTGTTCCTTGGGCAGGGCATCGGGCTGTGGCAGGCGGTCGGCGGTGTGATCATCCTGTGTGCGGCGGTGCTGGCCGCACGCTAATGCCTGCGCGGGCAGTTGACATAAGTCGCAAAGCGGTCAGGCGCGAACCCGCTTCAGCGCCTGGCGGGCCTTCTCGGCCACGTTTTCGGGCGTGAACCCGAGATTCGCGTACACGACGGGGCCGGGCGCGCTGGCCCCGAACCGCGCGAGGCCGACGATGGCACCATCCGCGCCGGCGTAGCGCTCCCAGCCCAGCGGCGTGCCCGCTTCCACGGCGACCCGCGCGCGTACGGCGGGTGGCAGGACGGATTCCCTGTACTCCTGCGGCTGCTGCTCAAACAACTCCCACGAGGGCATGGACACGACCCTTGCATTGACGCCTTCGCCGGCCAGTTGCCGCGCGGCAGCCAGGGCGACATGTACCTCGGAGCCTGTCCCGATGAGGATGACGTCGGGGGTTCCGTCGCCGGATTGCCACAGGGCGTAGGCCCCGCGCCGCAGGCCCTCGGCGGACGACAGGACCGAGCGGTCCAGCGTGGGCACATTTTGCCGCGTCAGGAGCAGCGCCGTGGGGCCGCACGTGTTGCGGAGCGCCGCCCGCCATGCCTCCGCCGTCTCCGCTGCATCGGCCGGGCGGATGACCGTGAGGTTGGGCACGCACCGCAGGTTCATGATTTGCTCCACGGGCTGGTGGGTGGGGCCATCCTCGCCGAGGGCGATGCTGTCGTGGGTGAACACGTACACGACGCGGATGCCCATCAGGGCAGCCAGGCGGATGGGCGGGCGCATGTAGTCGGCGAAGACTGCGAAGGTGGCCGTGTAGGGGATGATGCCGCCGTGGAGCGCCATGCCGTTGGCGATGGCCCCCATGGCGTGCTCGCGGACGCCGAAGTGGATGTTGCGGCCGCCGTATCCCCATTCGCCGCCCACCGAACCCTGGCGGTCTTCGGGATGGTGTCGCGGGCTTTGGAAGTCGCCCTGTCCCTTGAGCCACGTGAACGTGGACGGGTTCAGGTCGGCGGAGCCGCCCATGAGTTCAGGCACGGCGGCGGCCAGGCGCTGCAGCACGGTTTCCGATGCCTTGCGCGTGGGCAGGCCCTTGGCGTCCGTCGGGAATGTGGGCAGGGCCGCGTCCCATCCGTCGGGCAGGTCGCCTGCCATGCGCCGCTGGAACTCGGCGGCGAGCGCGGGGTACTGCCTTGCGTAGCGGGCGAACAGGGCTTGCCAGCGGGCTTCGGCCTCTTGCCCTCGCGCGACGGCGGCGCGCAGATGCGCCAGGGCTTCGGCAGGGATGTGGAACGGCTCCGTGGGCCAGCCGAGGGCTTCCTTTGCGGCGCGGAGTTCTTCGGCGCCAAGGGGCGAGCCGTGGGCCTCAAACGTGTTCTGCTTGTTCGGCGCACCGTAGCCGAGAATCGTCCGCACGAGGATGAGCGACGGGCGGGCGCGCTGCGCCTTGGCCCTTCGGATGGCCGCCTCTATCGCGGCGAGGTCGTTGCCGTCGTCCACGCGCTGGACGTGCCAGCCGTAGGCGCGGAAGCGTTTGGCGACGTCTTCGGTGAACGTGAGGGCGGTGGAACCGGCCAGCGAGATGCGGTTAGCGTCGTACAGCACGATGAGTTTGCCCAGGCGTAGGTGTCCCGCCAGCGAGCACCCTTCGGACGCCACGCCTTCCATCAGGTCGCCATCGCTGGCCAGGACGTAGGTGTGGTGATCCACGATGCGGTAGCCAGGCCGGTTGAACCGCGCCGCGATGTGCGCCTCGGCGATGGCCATCCCCACCGCGTGGCTGATGCCCTGGCCCAGGGGGCCGGTGGTCGCCTCCACGCCCGGGGCATGGCCGTATTCCGGGTGGCCGGGCGTCCTGCTGCCCCACTGCCGGAAGTTAAGGGTGTCGTCCAGCGACAGGTCGTAGCCCGTCAGGTGGAGCAGCGAGTAGAGCAGCATGGACGCATGGCCTGCGGAGAGCACGAAACGGTCGCGGTCGGGCCAGTGGGGGTTGCGCGGGTTGTGCTTCAGGAAGCGATCCCACAGGACGTAAGCCATCGGCGCAGCGCCCATGGGAGCGCCCGGGTGGCCCGAATTGGCCTTTTGCACGGCGTCTGCCGAGAGGAAGCGGATAGTGTTGATGCACTGCTGGTCTAGGAGATTCTGGCTTGGCATGTTCGGCACCTCCTTGCCGCTCTGTGGTTCATGGGCATGCGCCGACATTATAGAGGAGTTGGCCGGATAAGGCCAATCGTGCGGCGAGGTGGCCTGTGCAACCCGTTGTCATGCTTCACGACTTGGCCGCTTGGGATGACCGCGTTACCGGCGGACTGGGAAACCGAAGTGTCGGGTTTGGCAAGATGCGGCCTGCGGCGGTACAATGGGGCTACAGACGCCCTGCTGGCGCGGATACTTTACGAGGAGGTGAAGTATTTGCCGGTAATGAACGTTCCCCCGGATTCCGCTCGGTTTGCAGCACCTTGTCCTGAAATCTTGCGTTCCCTTCTATCCCAAGACCTTGAGGAGGCGTTTTCATGACGGTCGTATTGGATGGCACGAACCTGACGGTGGATGCCCTCGTTCGGATTGCCCGCCATGGCGAGCGCGTGGAACTGCACCCCGATTCGCTGGAGAAGATCAAGGCTTGCCGCGCCATGCTGGAGGAGAAGATACAGGCGCACGAGATCATGTACGGCGTCAACACCGGCATCGGCGAGTTCTCGGAAATCGTCCTCACCGACGAGCAGGTCAAGGATTTCCAGCGGTACCTCATCTACAACCACGCGGCGGGCATCGGCGACCCCATGCCGATTGAGCACGTGCGCGGGGCCATGGCGAGCCGCATCAACGTGCACGCGCACGGCAACTCCGGCTGCCGCCCGGAGATCACCCTGACGCTGGTGGAGATGCTCAACAAGGGCGTTACGCCCTACGTCTGCCAGAAGGGGTCGGTGGGCGCGTGCGGAGATTTGGCGCCCATGTCGCAGATTGCGCTCCTGCTGCTGGGCGAGGGGCAGGCGTACTACAAGGGCGAACTCCTGTCCGGACGTGAGGCGATGGAGCGGGCCGGGATTCCCATTCCGGGCCTCCAGGCGCGGGATGGTTTGGCCGCCATCAACGGCTCCAACGTGCTGACGGCCATGAGCGCCCTGTTCCTGTACGACGCCAACAACTGGCTGAAGCAGGCGGAGATCGCCGCGGCCATGTCGCTGGAGGCGCTGCTGGCGAACATGAAGCCGTATCACCCCAAGATTCACGAGGCGCGGGGCTTCCCCGGCGCGATCCGCAGCGCCAGGGCCATCCGTATGCTGATGGCGGGCGGTGACTTGGCCGAGGGCCGCCTGAAGGTGAAGGTGCAGGACGCCTACTCCATGCGCTCCACGCCCCAGGTCATCGGCGCGGCGCACGATGCGCTGGCCTGGGCACGCTCGCAGGTGGAGATTGAACTGAACGGCGTGGCGGACAATCCCATTTTCTTCCCGGAGGAGCGGCTGCAACTGTCGGGCGCCAACTTCCAGGGGTCGCCGGTGTCGCTGCCGATGGACATGGCCGGGGCCGCCATCACGATGGTGTCCGTCCTGTCGGAGCGGAGACTGAACCGCCTGAACAACCCGGCGCTCAGCGTGGGCCTGCCTGCGTTCCTCACGAAAGGCGCAGGGATGTTCTCCGGCCTGATGCTGAGCCAGTACACGGCGGACATGCAGATTGTGGAGCAGCGCATCCTGTCCATGCCTGCGTCTATTCAGTCCATACCCGCTGCCGCCGACCAGGAAGACTTCGTCTCCATGGGCATGAATACAGCCATCAAGAACATGCAGATTCTGGACAATGCTTACGGTGTCCTGGGGATTGAGTTCATGGCTGCGGCGCAGGCGCTGGACTTCCGCACCCACAAGGTGGGCCATGGCGTGGCGAAGGCCAAAGAGGTCATCCGCCGCCACGTGGCTTTCCTGGACGTGGACCGGCCGCTGTACCCGGATCACAACACGATGAAGGAACTGGTGAAGTCTTGCGAGATTCTGCGCGAGGTTGAGGCCGTCGTGGGGAGTCTCGGGTAGCAGTTGACCATAGAGAGAATTGCGTGTTGTCATCGCGAGCGAAGCGAAGCAATCCCACGCTCCGGTTGTCATGCTGAGCGGAGCGAAGCATCTCGGTTGACGAGATTCTTCGCGCCTCAGAATGACAGTCTGCTGGGATTGCTTCGGGCGCTGCGCGCCCTCGCAATGACAAACTCTACCTGTCATTGCGAGCGAAGCGAAGCAATCCCACGCTCGGAGATTGCTTCGGGCGCTGCGCGCCCTCGCAATGACAAACTCTACCTGTCATTGCGAGCGAAGCGAAGCAATCCCACGCTCGGAGATTGCTTCGGGCGCTGCGCGCCCTCGCAATGACAAACTCTACCTGTCATTGCGAGCGAAGCGAAGCATCTCGGTTGGCGAGATTCTTCGGCGCTTCGCGCCTCAGAATGACAGCCTGCTGGGATTGTTTCGGGCGCTGCGCGCCCTCGCAATGATAAACTATCAAGAATCCGCGTGGTAGAGTACGAGGACGGCAGGCGACAAAAGACGGGAGGCCCGCGACGGGTCTCCCGTCTTGTCTGCGTTGGAACTACGCGGCGGCGCGCTCTATGATGGCGCGGGCGATTTCGGGCGCCACCTGGGCGTAGTGGTGGAACTCCATGGTGAACACGCCGCGCCCCTGCGTCTTGGAGCGCAGGATGGTGGCGTAGCCGAACAGGTTGGCCAGCGGCACGTGCGCCTCTATGATGTGGGCGCCGTCCTGCGGTTCCATGCGGACCAGGTTGCCGCGGCGCATGTTCAGGTCGCCGATGACGTCGCCGGTGTACTCCTCGGGCGTTACCACTTCCAGTTTCATGATGGGTTCCAGCAGAACCGGCCCGGCCTTGCGGGCACCCTCGCGAACGGCGATGGAAGCCGCCGTGCGGAAAGCCATGTCCGAGGAATCCACCTCGTGGTAGTTGCCGTCCACCAGCGTAATCTTGATGTCCACCATCGGGTTCTGGGCCAGGACGCCGCGCTCCATCCCGTCGCGGATGCCCGCCTCAATGGCCGGGACGAACTTGCGCGGGATGGATGTGCCCCGCAATTTGTCCTCAAACTGGTAGCCCGTGCCGGGGGGCAGGGGTTCCATCTCCAGGATGACGTGGGCGAATTGCCCATGCCCGCCGGTCTGACGCACCAGGCGGTACTCTGTGGTTACCGGCTTGGTGATGGTCTCGCAGTAGGCCACGCGCGGCTCGCTGACGTTGGCGCGGACGTTGAACTCGCGCCGCAGCCTGTCCACGAACACGTCCAGGTGCAGTTCGCCCATGCCCGACAGGATGGTCTCGCCGGTGCGTTCGTCCTGGCGCAGGTGAATGGTGGGGTCTTCGTCGGCCAGGCGGGCCAGCGCCACGCCCAGTTTCGCCTCGTCGGCCCGCGACGCAGGGGCGATGGCGATGGAGATGACGGGCGTCGGGAAGGCGATCTTCTCCAGGACGACCGGCCTAGCGGGATCGCACAGGGTGTCGCCGGTAGTGGCCGCTTTGAAGCCTAGGATGGCGCCGATGTCGCCGGTGGAGATGATGTCCACCTCCTCGCGGCGGTCGGCGTGCATGCGGACCAGCCGCCCCACGCGCTCCTTCTGCCCCGCGATGGGGTTGTAGTACGTCTCGCCCTTGCGGATGCTGCCGGAGTACACGCGGACGAAGACCAGCCGCCCCATGTAGGGGTCCGTCATGATTTTGAACGCCAGGGCCGCGGTGGGTTCGTCGGGGCTGGGACGGCAGGTCACCATCTCGTCGGTCTCCGGTGATGTGCCCTCAATGGCCTGCATGTCCGATGGCGACGGCAGGTAGGCGATGACGGCGTCCAGCAGGGGCTGGATGCCCTTGTTCCTGGCCGCGCTGCCGCACAGGAACGGGATGGCCTTGCCCGACAATGTGGCGGTGCGCAGGGCCGCCGACAGGGTCGCCGCGTCCAGGTCGTGCCCTTCCAAGTACTGCTCGGCGATGGCGTCGTCCACGTCGGCCAGTTGCTCAATCATGCGCTCGCGCCACGCGGCGGCTTCCGGTTCAAGCGCGGGCGGGATGGGGCCGTCCACGGGCTGGCCGTCCTCGTCAAAGCGGATGGCCTTCATGGCGAGCAGGTCCACGATGCCCTCAAACGATGCCTCGGAGCCGATGGGCATCTGCACGGCGACGGGGTTGCACGACAGGCGGCGGCGCACCATGTCCAGCACGCGCGCGAAATTGGCCCCGGTGCGGTCCATCTTGTTCACGAAGCCGATGCGGGGCACGCCGAATCGGTCGGCCTGCCGCCAGACGGTTTCGGACTGGGGCTCCACGCCGGCCACGCCGTCAAAGACCACGACGCCGCCGTCCAGGACGCGCAGCGACCGCTGCACCTCGGCTGTGAAGTCAATGTGGCCGGGGGTGTCAATGATGTTGATTTGGTGCCCCTGCCAGTTGCAGGTAACGGCAGCGGACTGGATGGTGATGCCCCGCTCGCGTTCCTGCGGCAGGAAGTCGGTAACGGTCGTGCCCTCGTCCACGCTGCCCAGGCGATAGGTCTGGCCGGTGTGGTACAGGATTCGCTCCGTGGTTGTCGTCTTGCCCGCGTCAATGTGGGCGATGATGCCGATGTTTCGGATTCGGTTGAGTTCAGCCATGGGATACTTTTCACCTCGTTCAGAGCGCAAAACAAAGGCAGTAGCGCCAAGCGATACAGATTTGCTACTGCCTTTTCATTGCAACAGCATACTATTCAGTTTTGCACGCGTATTGTACGGATTATCGGCAAAATGTCAAATCGGGCGGCACCCGCGCCTTGACGACATGCTACGCTTCGCCCGGCGCGACAACTCCCTGGCCGAACCCTGTGGCGCGAACGGCGCGCGGGCGTGCAGCGCCTTGACGCGGAAGCCCGTTGGCGGTATAGTGGGGGCGCAACTCGCGTTTTGATACCACCTGCGGGAGCGACAATCATGAAGCCAGGCCCAATTGCGTTGACCCTTTCGGGCGGCGGAGTGCGCGGCTTCGCCCACATCGGCGTGCTCAAAGCCCTGGAGGCGCGGGGGTGGCGTCCCGACTTGCTGACGGGGACCAGCATGGGGGGCATCGTCGCCGCGGCCTACGCTTCGGGTATGACGGTCGCTGAGATGGAGCAGGAGGCCCTGGCGCTGACCAGCCTGCGCTACCTGGCGCGGCTTCTGGACCGCAAGCCCACCGCTACCGGCCTCATCGCGGGCGACCGGCTCCTACAGTACTTTCGCACAAAGTTGCGGCGCGCGCGGTTCCACGAGTTGCCGTTGCCCCTGGGCCTGATGGCGGTGGATTGCGATACGGGTGAGCAGGTGCCCTTGCGCGAGGGCGACGTGGCCCTGGCGGTGCGGGCGACGATGGCATTCCCGGGCGTCTTCGCGCCGGTGGAAATCGGCGGGCGCACGCTGGTGGACGGAGGCGCGTCGGACAACCTGCCCGTGGCGCTGGCCAGAGAGATGGGCGCGGAACGGGTCGTGGCCGTGGACGTGTGTCCTCGCAGCGCGCCCTGCGTCGGCAGCGAGAACAGCGACGACGGGACGTCGCTGGTCCCTGCGCCGCGACTGATGGCCCTCATGCAGCGAGGATTTGACCTCATTATGGCGACGCTGACGGATTTGCGCCTGCAACAGTTCCCGGCCGACGTGCTCATCCGTCCGGCGGTGCCTGCCAACGTCGGCACGTTCACCGGGTTCACGCGCATACCGGAATGCATCGCGGCTGGGGAAGAGGCCGTGCAGCAGCACGAGGAAGCCCTGCGTCGCATCTTTGAAGGGTGAGGCGCATGTTTGAGTTTCGCCGGCATTACCGCAACCTGGGCCGCTACAGGGAAATCGTGCGCATTCTGGTGCGGCACGGGTTCCTGAATGTCGTGGAGCAGTTGGGCGTTGCCGGCTATGCGCCGTGGCCTCTGCGGCTCGCCACCGAGCGCGCCGCCTTGGACCGGGTCAGCACCGAAGCACGGGTCCGCCAGGCCATTGAGGAATTGGGGCCCACGTTCGTGAAACTGGGCCAGATTGTCAGCACGCGGCCCGACCTGATCCCGCCGGCGCTGCTGTCGGAACTGGCGAAGTTGCAGGATGCCGTCCCGCCCGCGCCGTGGGACGCCGTGAGGGCCTGCCTGGAGCGCGAACTCGGCGCCCCGATTGGGGAGATTTTTCGCAGTTTTGACGAGGAGCCCATAGCGGCCGCTTCGCTGGGGCAGGTTCATGCCGCCGTCCTGCATTCGGGCGAGGAGGTGGTCGTGAAGGTGCAGCGGCCGGGGATAGAGGACACCATCGCGGCGGACCTGGACATCCTGGGCGAATTGGCTGCCCTTGCCCGCGAGCGCACCCGCTGGGGACAGATTTACGACTTCCCGGCCATCGCCGACGACTTCGCCTATACCCTGCGCGCCGAGTTGGACTACGTGCGCGAGGGGCGCAACGCAGAGCGGTTTCGGGCCTATTTCGCCGACGACCCCGCGGTGTACATTCCGAAGGTGTTCTGGGCCTATACGACCCGTCGGGTGCTCACGCTGGAGCGGCTGCGGGGCATCCGCATAGACGACTTGGACGCCCTGGATCGCGCAGGCGTGGATCGGCAGGCGCTGGCCGAGGAAGCGGCCCGCATCGTCATCCGCGAGGTGTTTGATCTGGGCTGCTTCCATGCCGATCCGCACCCGGGGAACTACTTCGTCCTTGAGGGAGGCGCCATCGGCGCGATGGACTTCGGGATGGTGGGGTACATCAACCCAGCCGACCAGATTCGCCTGGCACGCTTGTTCGTCGCCGCAGTCCGCCGCGACACAGAAGCGGTGGTGGACGAGTTGATTCGCATGGAAGCGGTCGGGTATGGGGTGAATCGCGGCGCATTGCAGCGCGATCTGGATCGCCTTGTCCAGAAGTATCAGGACATCCGTCTGGGGGAGATTCGCGCGTCTGAACTCTGGGACGACATCCTGCCGATGGTGTTCCGCCATCGGGTGCGGTTGCCGTCCGAGTACTGGCTGCTGGCGAAGGCGCTCGTCATGATGGAGGGTCTGGGCGCGAAGTTGGCGCCGGACTTCAGCATCCTGGTCGTCGCCAGGCCCTACGTGCGGGATCTGGCGGCGCGGCTCGTGTCGCCGACGGCTGTCTTCAATCGCGCCACGTCGGGACTTCAGGAGTGGCTGGAACTGCTGCTCTACATCCCCGCGCACCTGCCGCGGATGCTGGATCGGCTTGAGCGCGGGGACTTGCGCCTGGGCGTGCGGCTGGATGACGTGCGGGATGCTCTGCAGCGGGCGGACCGCACCATGACGCGCCTGTCGGTGAGTGTGATCGTCGGCGCGCTGGTTGTGGCATCGGCCATTCTCGGCGCGGTGGCCCTGCGGGGGCAACCCCCCATATGGGCGGGCGTGGCAAGCATTATCGGCGCAGTGTCGGCCATGGCCTTTGGGCTGTGGCTCGTGTACGCATCGTGGCGCGCGGGACGCCGTTGACAAGATTCGTGGCATGGAGGAGCAATGAGGACGCACGCGATCATCGGCCTGATCCTTGTGTTGCTTGTGGCCGTTGCGGCGAGCGGTTGCGGTGGGCGGTCTCCACAAGCATCTCCCACGACCGTGGGAACGTCTGCGGCGTCTCCGATGCCGACGGCTACGCGCCCGCCGGCGACCCGCCCGACCCCGGCTGCCGGTTCTCCGACGCCTGCGAGCACACCCGAACCCACGGCGCTCCCCAGCGACCTGCGCATCACGTGGGGCGAGTGGTGGTACGAAGGCGAGTACCTGGCGAACCCTGACAAGTACCCCGCCGACCCGGCCTACCACGACCGGAGTTTCAACATCCGCGTAACGATACAGAACACCTCTTCGCAGACTCTGCCTGGCGATGTCCTGCCGGTGTTCTACCTCACCGACGGAGAAGGCGAGCGACCTGTCATCACCTGGTACTACAGCGCCGATGATCTACGCCCGCTGAAACCCGGCGAGAAGAAGGAGGCCGTCTTCCGCGCCCTGACCTACGCGCCGGGACAGTGGATCGCGCGGGCCGAAATCCACTGGCGCGGGCAGGTGTGGAGCAAGGAGTTCCCGAAGAGGTAGGCCGCGCCTACTCGGCGGCGACAACGGGCAGCCAAATGCGCCTGGCCGCGGAGGGCGTGGCGGTTGGCGTGGGCGATGGCGTCGGGGTCGGGGTTGGCGATGGCGTCGCTGTGGGTGTCCCTGTAGGTGTGGGGGTGGCGGCGTCGGCTCCGACGAGGATGAGGCCGTAAGGAGCCCAGACAAGCGCCGTGTCCGCGGGGTCGCTCACGTTGGCGACGATGAGGTACAGGGTGTCGTACAGGCCGGGGTTCACGGCAGCCTGGGGCGGAGGCGGGTTGCTTTCCATCGGCACGGGGACGGCGTCGGTGGTGGAGCCGTTTGTGCCCAGCCACGCCGCGGCGAGCGTCGTTGCGGGCGCTCCGCAGTAGCCGCTGGCGGCAACCTGGCCGCTCTGCGCGATGACCCGGATGCCATCGCAGGCGAGCGGCTGCACGCCGTCGGGCGGGATATAGGCCTTCTCCCCGTTCGCGACGGTGATGGTCCCTTCTACCACCGCTCGCCCGGCTTCGTCGCGGTACAGGAGCGCCTCGTCGTAGCAGAACGGGCCGGGGGCCAGTTCGCAGGGCATGAGCAGCAGGTTCGCGTCGCAGAACGACACGAACGTGCTGCCGAAGTCTCGCCCCCGCGATGCCAGCGTGGCCCGGATGACGGTCGTGGAGAAATCGCCCTGCAAAGGCACGCCACGCTCCCACATCTCGCGCATGACCTCGGTACCCCCGGCGTGCTCCTCAAGGTACTGGAAGAGAAGCCACGAGGCGTAGTGATTCTGCGGGTCGGCCAGCGAGCGGTCAGGGGCCGCGAAGAGCCGGGGCAGATAGCCCACATTGTCGTCTATGTGGTCGTAAACCTGGTCCTCCATCCAGGTGGCCGTGCCCTCCATCAGCCACCGTCGGGCGTCAAATCCCTCTGCCGCGGCGTTGTAGCCGAACTGGATGGCATGCTGGTACTCGTGCGCCGCCGTTACCTGCAACACGGGCAGCGAGAGCCGATTGTGCAGCGCAATGTAACTGGTGCGTGCGAAAGGCTCCACGCGGCCCGGCGAATGCTCATTGTCGCCCTTGATGGCTTCGGGGAACGTGAGCCCGTACACGGACAGATAGGCGACATAGACATCGTACAGCGGCGAGCCGGGGTCCGTGTTCTCGTCGGACGGGGGTTCCAGCCAGCCCAGCGTCTCCACTTGCACCAGGCGCGAACGCTCCATGGCCTGGGCGACGGAATCCACGTAGTCGGGGACGCCGTTGGCGTTGGCGTCGGTCGCATCCACCGCGTCGGCGCCCGACAGGGTGTAGTGCAGGACGAAATGGGCGGTCGTCAGGGTCTGCTCGGGTCCGCTGAGGGATGGGCGCGTGTCGGCTGGGGTCAGTCGGCGTGCGCCCGCGGCCACGGGCCACTGGGCAAGCGCATCGCGCACCCAGCCGGGCAGCGTGGGCCAGCGTGCCTCGGCCTCCACCAGCACGGGCGTGCCGCACTTGCCACGCTGGCCCAGGGCGAAGGAGCGAGGTAGCCGCTCCGGGGCGAACAGGGCGGTAACGCTGTAGAGGAGGGCCTCATCGGCGGAGATTGTACCGGCCTGTACCGCGTCTTGAATCTGGTCCCAGTAGGATGGGGCGGGACGCCGAAGGGGCGGGCGCGGGTCGGCTGCGGAGACCGTTCCCAGGGCGGCCAGGATGACGAACAAGGCTCCTATTCGCAAGGCGACATTTCTGAACAAGCGAGTCCTCCCGGGAACGCTGGCCGTATTGTACGAGGGAATCGCGCCTGCGTCAACCCGTCGCTCATCAAGGAGCGCATTTCAATTTTGGGGCGGAATGACCGAATATCGTTAGGTTGGCGAGCGGAATCTGCCTCACCTAACCCCTCCCACACCCTCCCCTTTCCTCTCCGCCCGCGGAGAGGAAAGGGGAGGGCCGGGGTGGGGATAGGTGAGGTCAAGCAGACCTATCGCCCTGCAGCAGCCTTGCCGCCAAACTGAAATGCACCCCATCACGTGCGACCACCTCCGAGAGCGTCGCACTGGATGATGCCAGGGGCGTTGCGTGCGGTGATTGGCCCCAGATGGGCCGGTTTTGCGCGCCGATGCGGATGGGAGTACACTGATGCGCCTGTGGAGAAACCCGACCGGACAGACATACATGGACGACAGAACCGACATCCATCGCGTCATCAAGATTTCCACCATTGAAGGCATGTTCTGGCAGGTGTACGCCACGCTCGCCGCGCCTGGCAGCGTGTTCCTGACCAAGTTCGCCGTGATGCTGGGGGCGACGCCGCTGCAATTCGGCGTCCTCTCGGCGATCGGGCAGGTCTCGCAGGTCTTCCAACCCCTGGGCGCGGCGATCACCCGCACCATGACTTCGCGCAAGCGCATGGTGGTCGCGTTGATCTCATGGGGGCGCGCCGTTGCGTTCCTGTATGGCCTGCTGCCCTTCCTCCTGCCGTCGCAGATGGCGATGTGGGCATTTCTCGGCCTGTTTCTCGTCGCCACGTCGTTGCAGGCGATTGGCGGGAACATCTGGGTGGGCTGGATTTCGGACCTGATTCCCCTGGAGAAGCGCGGGCGCTTCTTCGCCGTTCGCTCGCAATACCTCATGCTGGTCGGGTTGGTAACGGGGTACGTGTTCAGCGCGTTCCTTGACCCGTTTGACGCGGAGCGCACCGGATTCGCGCGGGCGGTTGCGGCGGCGCTGGGCAATGCCCCGTGGTTGTCGCCCGCCCATCTGCCCCATGCGTTCGTCGCGGTGATGGCAATTGCGGCGGCGGTTGGCCTGGTCGGCGCGCGGATTCTGATGCTCCAACCCGAACGCCCCAAGGCCGTGGAGCAGGAGCGGTTCCGCGACGCTGTTGCCGACTCGTTCCGCGACAGCAACTTCTGCAAGTTGCTGCTGTACGGGGCCTGGTGGATGCTGGCCGTGGGCATCGGCGGGCCCTTCTGGGGCGCGTTCATGATCAAGAAACTGGGGATGTCCCTCATCTCCATCCAGGTTTATGGCATGATTCAGACGCTGGCGGCGCTGGTGTCCCTGCGGCCGTGGGGCTCGTTCATTGACCGTTTCGGCAACAAGGCGGCGATGCGCATTGCCATCGTGATGGGCGGCATCAACCCGCTGGTGTGGCTGTTTGCCACGCCTGCGAACCACGGGTTTCTGTACATAGAGGCGGCCACGTCGGGGGTCATGTGGGCGGGCGCGGGGGTTGTTGCGTCCAACTTCGTGCTGTCCATCGCGCCAGAGGGTCGCCGACAGATGTATTCCGGCATCTTCGGTGCAGTCTCCGGCTTTGCGATGATGCTGACCTTGCTGGCGTCGGGGGCCTTCCTTCCGCCCAAACTGGTTCTGCTGGGGCTGCACCTGGAGCCTGAGCAGGTGCTGTTCGGGCTAGGCGGCCTCATGCGGTGGAGCGCCCAGATTCCACTGTCGTGGGTACACGAGCCAGGCGGCGCGTCGGTGCGGGCGGCGCTGCGCGAGGGGCGTCGGGCCGCGGGGGCGTGGGTGGCGCGAGTTCGGCGGGCGGCGCGCAGGGGCCGTGAGCGCGGGCAACGAGCCGGTTAGCCGCCGGACACGTTCTCGCCCGCCAAGCGGATTTGACAACCGGACCAGATCGTGATATAATACACAAAGTAGAATGGGCCACGAAGACGTGGGCCGGGGTTTGTTGCCGTTGCTCCGTCGGGTGGGCAACGGTTCTTTTTGCGTGAAGGCGGCGCCAGTGGCCGTTTTCATCTCTCCTCCTACCTCCTTTTGCGCAAAGGGCGGGGCTACGCGGCCCCGCCCTTCGTTTTTGGGCATTGGTGTGTCGCACCGGTTGACCGAGCGGGCATCGTCGGGTATACTCACCCGCGAAGGAGGGTGCGAGAATCATGCGCTGCAGAACCCGCAGCCTTGCGCTTGCCATCGCGGTGTGCCTGGCGCTTGTGGGCACGGCCTTGCCGGCGTTGGTCGCCGGACAGGGGCCGGCTGCCGACGTGGATTCGCTCCTGGCTCGCATGACGCCGGCCGAGCGGGTGGGACAGTTATTTCTGGTGGGATTTTCGCCCGACCACCAGGCCGAGATTCTGGATTTGGTGCAGGATTACCGCATCGGTGGCGTGGTGCTGGTCGCGCGGAATGGCAACATGCCCTCGTCGCCGGAGAGTGCGTCAGCCCTGCGCGAGTTTGTCATCGCTGTCCAAACCGCTGCCCTGTCGGGCATGGCCCCGAGCGTGGCTGAGGCGACGCCCACGGCGACTCCTTCCACCGCCGAGGGGGCAACCCCCATACCCGCCGCCGCAGAGCACATCGCCATCCCGCTTTTCGTCGCCGTTGACGCTTCGGACTTGAGCCTCGTTGGCACCGGGGTTGGATTCGCCCCTCCGTTGAGTCCCATGGCCTTGGGCGCTACATGGAATGAGAATGCCGCCGAAAAGGCAGGGCAACTGGCGGGTCGCCAACTTCGCGCCCTGGGCGTCAATGTGTTGCTGGGGCCTGCGCTGGATGTGGCCAGCCCGGCGCGGGCGGGGCTGGCAGGCGACTTGGGCGTGAACACCTTCGGCGAGTCGCCGTATTGGGTCGCGCGGCTGGGCAGGGCTTACGTGCGCGGGGTGCACGGCGGCTCCGAAGGCCACGTCTTGAGCATCGCCACACATTTCCCCGGACTGGGCGCAGCCGACAGGGATGTGTACGGTGAGATCCCCGTTGTCCAGGACTCGCTGGAAAACCGCCTGGCCTCTGACCTCTTCCCTTTCACCGCACTTGTGCGTCAGGAGTCGCCTGAAGCCGATGACGCCGTGGACGGCATCTTGACGACGCATATCCAGTTCCACAGCATCAGCGCAGGTACCCTGATGGTGCGCCCGACGAGCCTGGACCCGCAGGCGCTCTACTACTTCCTGTCGCTGCCGCAGGTGGCACCGTGGCGCGAGGCGGGGGGCTTGCTGGTGAGCGATTCTCTGGGAGCGCGCTCGGTCCGGCAGTACTACGACCCGAAGTCCGAGGGGTTCCAGGCGAAGCGGGCGGCGTATGACGCGTTCCTGGCCGGCAACGACGTGCTCATGCTGGATTCGGTCGGGCCAAAGGCGGACGACTGGGCGGGGCATTTCGCCGGTGTGCGCGAGACGCTGGATTTCTTCCAGGCGAAGTACCAGTCGGACGCGGCGTTCCGGAGCCGGGTGGATGCCAGCGTGCGGCGGATTCTGGCGGCGAAGTTGAGGTTGTATTCGCGCTTCTCGTTGGATGCGGTAGCGCCGGACGTCCCCTTGCCTCAGGGTGATGAAGATCGGGTGCAGGAAGTGTCGGAGATCGCGGGCCGTGCTGTAACGTTGCTGTACCCGCGCCCGGAGGAACTGGCGGCGAAGGTGCCAGCCCCGCCGTCGGTTGCCGACCGCCTGGTCATCGTGGAGGATGTGGCTGCGTTTGCGCCATGCGCGGCCTGCGAGCCGGTCCAGCAGCCGATGCCGGGCACCACGCTGCGCTTGCTCCAGCGCCTCTATGGGCAGGAGGGCAGCGGTCATGTGGATATGGCCCGCGTGCAAACCTTCACGGTTGCCGACCTGGCGGGGTTGCTGGCGGGCAGCGCGGCGGAAGAAGCCACGCGCCTGCAAGAGGCGCTGGGCGAGGCGGACTGGGTGCTGTTCCTGATGGAGGGCGGCCAGACATTCGGCGGGAGTGCCGCGCACCCGCTCACGACGTTGCTGCGGGAGAAGCCATCGCTGCTGCGCGACAAGCGGGTTGTGGTGTTCGCCCTGGGCGCGCCCTACTACCTGGATTCCACCGACGTGGCGAAGGTGAGCGCCTACTACGCCCTGTACAGCCCCGCGGAGCCTGCAATTGAGGCGGGGCTGCGGGCACTGTTCGGTGAAATCGCGCCCGCGGGCAAGCCGCCCGTCTCTGTCCCCGCCGTGCAGTATCGGCTCGCCGAGCGGTTGCAACCGGCTCCGGAGCAGATGCTATACCTGGAACCCGTTGGCGAGGCAGGGGAGGCAGGCGGCGAGGTGAGCCTGGGCCTGGGCGATGAACTCGTGCTCACCACGGGCGCGATTGTGGATCGGAATGGGAACATCGTCCCCGATGGAACTCCTGTTACGTTCCTGTTCTCCGATGTGGAGTCGCGCCTGGCTTGGCAAGAGGTGGGCGCTACGACGAACGGCAAGGCCACCGTGCGGCTGAGGTTGGAGCGCCTGGGTACGGTGGAGGTTAGCGTGGCAGCGGGCCAGGCGGTGCGCTCGGCCAAGTTGGTGGTTACGGTGCGCGGCGATCAACCGGCGGTGATTTCCACCACGGTGCCCACGCCAGCGCCGACGGCCACGCCACAACCCACGCCCGCGGCGGTCTTCCCGGGGGAGAGCGCCCCACCCCTTGCGCCTTCGCGGCCGCTGGATTTCGGGGCTTTTGTGCTGAGCGTCGCGGGCGTGCTCGGGCTGTCCACGGCGCTGGGGGCGCTGGCCTATCCGCGGGCGGGCAAGTCCCTTGCGGCCGAGACGGCGCTGTTCGCATTCTGCGCGGGGCTGGTGGGATATCTGGCCTACGGGCTGCTAGGGCTGGCTCTGGGGCGCACGGTCCTGCTGGAGGGTGTGCAGAAGACCATTCCCTGGCGCTGGCAGCCTGCGATCCTCTCGTACCTGCTGTGCACCCTCACGGGGCTCGTGGGCTGGGCTTGGCCGCGGGCAATCGCGCGGGCCGCGCGCTCCCTCAGGCGCATCACTGGCGGCGCTGCTTCACAACCCCAGGGACACCAACAGCGACGCCAGGAGCAGTAGCCCAGCCAGGATGACCAGCGGCAGGTCCTGGCGGAGCAGGCTCGCCCATGTTGCTTGGACGGCCCCGCCTGCGCCGGTTGACGCAGGGACATCCTCGCCGTGGAGCATGGCCCGGAACTCCTGGACGCTGGACGGGCGGTCCTGCGGGTGCATGGCCATCGCTCGCAGGATGGCCTCCGCGACATGGGTCGGAAGATCGGGCACGATCTGCTGGGGCGGCACGAAGCGGTCGGGCCTGAGGAATCGCTCCTTGGCCGACACGGGCGGCTGACCCGTGAGCAGGTGGTACAGGGTCGCGCCGAGGGCATAGATATCCGTGCGCGGGTCGGTGTGGCCGGTATCGCCCCCGTATTGCTCCAGCGGCGTGTACGCCAGCGTCCCCAACCCCTGAATGACCGTGATGGTGGAATTGTCGTCGGGGGCCATCCACTTCACCAGCCCGAAGTCCACCAACTTGACAAGGCCCGAATCCGCCAGTTTGATGTTGGCCGGCTTGATGTCGCGGTGCAGGATGGGCGGGTCCTGGGTGTGGAGATAGTGCAGGGCGGCGCACAGTTGATCTGCCCACGCCAGCACTTGCTCCACAGGGAGGCCGGGCTGACCTGCGGGGCGGCTCTTGAGCAAGGAGAGCAAATCCTCGCCCGCCACGTAGTCCATGACGAGATAGTGCCGCCCACCGCCGGAGAAGTAGTCGGAGACCTTCGGGAGGTTCGGGTGGTCCAGGGTTGCCAGCGTGGTCGCTTCGCGCTTGAACTGCTCCTGCATCTGTTTCAGTTGCGTGGGGGATAGCGTGGGGTCAATCCGCGTTTCTTTCACGGCGCAGAGGCGGCCGGCCAGGCGGGTGTCGCTGCACTTGTACACCGCGCCCATGCCGCCCTGGGCGATGAGTTCCAGGACCTTGTATCGGTTGCCGAGCATGGTCCCTGGCGAAACCGACTGCACCATGGCTTTCCCCCCGAAAGCGCCTCTAGGGTGTAGGGTACCCGACTTTGGGCGGGCTGTCAATTCGCGCTCGTGCCGCGACTGCGCCACGGCTGGGGCCGACTGGCGGCGACTGCAGATTTGGCGGAACGCTTGACGGGTGGCATACTAGCCCGCGCCGACCTATGACCGTCGGCGCATTCTATCCAGACCAACGGTGATTGCCGTGAGCGGGTTACGGGTTCGCGGCCCGGAAAGCGCAGGCCTCCTGCGCGGGCTGCTGATTGTCATGCTGATTGTCATTGTGGCGACCGCTGCTGTCGCGGTGGCAGCAGGCGCGCCGCCGGTTGAATCTGGCGCTATGGCCATAGCGAGCGACGGCCTCTTGCTGCGCGCTGCGCCCGGCGGGAACATCAGCCCCGATGCCTCCGCGGCGACGTTCGCCGAGCGCGTGATTGAACTGACCAACCAGGAGCGCGCGAAAGTCGGCCTGCCTCCTCTTGTCAGCGACCCGGCGCTGAACGCCGCCGCGCTGGCCCACAGCCGCGACATGGCCGAGCACGACTTCTTCAGCCACACGGGTTCCGATGGCTCTTCTGCCTGTGGCCGCATGGCAGCGGCGGGATACTCTCCCATCTGGGCGTGCGGCGAGAACATCGCGGCGGGGTATTCCTCGCCCGAGGAAGTCGTCGCCGCCTGGATGAGCAGCGCTGGGCATCGGGCCAACATTCTCAGCCCATACTATCAGCATATCGGCGTCGGATACGTGTACGACGCGGGCGATACGTTTGGGCCGTACTATCACTACTGGACGCAGGACTTCGCCAGCCACTCGTGGCAGACGCCCGTGCCTGCCACTTCCACGCCGACGCCCACGCGAACGCCCACCGCAACGGCAACGCCGACGGGCACTCCCACGCGGACGCCGACGCTGACGCCGACAAAGACATGGACTGCGACAGCGACGGCCACAGGCACGCCGAGCCCCACGCCGACGCGGACTCCCACAGCGACAGCCACCCTCACGCCCACGCCGAGCGCGACGGCGACGCCCACGCTGATGCCTACCCCAACCCGAACGCTGACCGCGACGGCGACGCCGACCGACTCGCCCACCGCAACGCCCGTGCCGCCGCCAATTCAGCCGCGGCCGTTCATGCGGCGTATCTGGCTGCCCCTGGTGGCAGCGCGGTGATGCTTCGGACCATCGGGCTGGCAGTGGACGGTTGCGGCTGGGTCTGCTACAATGCTGTCCACGTGAGTGCGAAGCCCATTGCACGGGAGGGAAAACGAGTCCATGTACGAGCAGCAGTTGCCTTTGTGGGGGAGCGGCACCGCGCCGACTCTGGGCGAATCGTTTGAGCCGTTTCGCCGCCACATGGAGCGTAAAGGATTCGCCGAGAACACCATCAAGTCATTCCTGGGCGATTTGCGAATCCTCGCGGACTACCTCGGCGCAGGTGTGCGGGTCTCGCAGATTTCCACCGACGACCTCAACCGCTTCCTGACGTATTTGCAGCGGGAGCGGGGAAAGCCCTGCACTCCCAAGTCGTTCGCCCGCAGACTGACCACGCTGAAGGTGTTCTTCCGATGGCTGGCGGAGAATGGCGTGATTGCCGTGGACCCTGCTGCGACGATTGCCCATCGGCCCGTGTCCACGCCTCTGCCGCTGGTGCTGTCGGATGCGCAGGTGGAAAGCGTGCTGGCCGTGGCGCAGTCGCTGCGGACGGCAGAGAAGCCCGACGCTCGCCCGTATCTGCTGGTGCGGCTTCTGCTGGACACTGGCATCAAGAAAGGCGAATGCATGAACATCCGCCTGGAAGACCTGTCCATCGCCGACCCCGCGCGGGCGACGCTCCACGTCCGGGCCACCGATGCGCGGTACGCCCGGTACAAGGAGCGGCGGCTGGCGTTGCGCCCCGACACCGTCGCGGCCCTGCGCGAGTATCGCCAGCAGTACCAGCCGAAGGAGATGCTGTTCCCGTGCACGGCGCGCAACTTGGAGTACGTGCTCACGGATTTGGCGAAGATGGCGGGGCTGGAGGCCCTATCGTTTGAGATGCTGCGGATGACGTCGGCGCTGCGGGATTTGCGGGACGGCATGGACCCCGAGCACCTGCGGCTGAAACTGGGGCTGTCCAAGATGAGTTGGGAGGGCACGCTCCCGAAACTGAAGCAGTTGTTGGAGTCGCCGCTGTAGGTTAGCGGACGGTGCGCGGCATCACAACCCGGAAGAGGGCTTGGTACTCGCTGTTGGCGTTCAGCGCCTCGCCGCTCCATCCGCCGATGGCGTAGAGGCGCGTCTGAAAGGCAGCGAGGCCGAGATTCCTCCACTGGCCGACGATAGGCGTGGGGAAGCGCACCCAGATGTTGCCCTGCGGCTCGTAGCGCTCGTTGTACGCCACGAACCCCTTCCACCCGCCGCCCACGACGTAGATGCTGTTGCCCACGTTGGCAGCGGCTGCTCCCCCGCGCGGGATGCTGAGGGGTGGGCATGGCTGCCACGGTGAGGTGCCGCTGCCCTCCAGGTCAGGCGTGTATTCGTAGCACGACGCGACCTCGCGGTTCCCGTCGTACCCGCCGATGAGGAAGACGCGGCCACCGAGCACCGCGGCGGCTTGGAAGCCCAGCGCCTCGGGCATGGGCGTGCGCACATTCCACGTTCCGGTGTCGGGCGAGAACTCCAGTACGGTGTCCACGTACTTGCGCCCGTCCCAGCCGCCGAACAGGTAGATGCGCCCGCCAACCTCCGCCAGGGCGTAGGCCGAACGCGGCGCGGGCAGGGGCGGCCCCTGCGTCCACTGCTGGCCGGCCGGGTCGTAGATTTCCAGGACGTTCAGCACACGGCCCTGGGCGTCGTGGCCTCCGGGCACATAGATACGCCCGCCGAGAGCGATGGCTCCGATGTTGGCGGCGGGGGTGGGCTTGGGCGGGTGGGTAACCCAGCGGTCCTCGGTGGGCAGGTACTGCTCCACGGCGCCGGTAACCTGGCCGTTGGCGACGCCGCCGATGGCGAAGATGCCGTCCGACGTGGCGACAACGGCCAGTCGGGCGCGCGCGGTGGGCATCGGGGCGCGGGCGGCCCAGCGGGATGGGAGTTGCGGCGGTAGCGCAGGCGCGGCGGCGCCGGTGTCCAGGAAGGGGTCGGCAGCGCGGCCGGCCTGGGAATGCGGCCCCGCCAGGCTCAACGCGACCAGGACCACAGCCGCCGCAGCCGCAAGGATGAGGTACACGCGCTGCCAGGAAGCCGCAGGCCGTGGCAGCGGCGGCCACGTGAGCACCGACGCGGCGGGGGCAGGCTCCTCGGGCGCGGGAGTCTCCACACGAATCAGTCCCCGCTGCACGGCCACCATCGTCGCCTCGGTGCGCGACTCAACGCCCAGTTTGGCGAAGATGTTGCGCAGGTGCACCTTGACCGTGTTGACGCTGATGGTCAATTCGCGCGCGATCTGCTGATTCGTGGCGCCCCGTGCGACAAGGCGCAGGAGTTCCAGTTCGCGCTCGCTGAGTTCCTCATGGTTTTGCGATGCCATTCGGTCGGCTCCAATACGACGCTGCGCTCATTATGCAACACGGAGGGCGATTTCGCAAGCGCGCGGGGCGGGATTCCTTGCCGCTTCATGGCGGATGACACAGGGGCACGAATGGCGTGGCCCAGGCAGGTGGAATCGCAGACTAGACGGGCTCCGCGTGCGCCTGGGCGAGGGCGCGGGGCGATGGCCGCTTCGGTGCGCTATGCGGCAGGCTGGCTGAACACGACCAGGAACGGGCGGCGGATGGCCTCGGTGGGGCAGACCTCCTCGCAGTTGCCGCAGTACTCGCACTCAATGGAGGTGTCCAGCACGGGGACGCCCGCCACCAGCGAGAGGGCGTGATGGGGGCAGACCTCCACACACGCCCCGCAGGACGTGCAGAGTTCGGCGATGATGATGGGACGCACCGGTTCTTCCACGTTTGCCTTGCCTCTCACGATGCTTTCTTCAGGGTGGGCTGTTTGCCCGTAACCTTAGCATAGAGTTCAGGCCCCACGCACTCCAGCGCCGCGGGGCACCACTCCACGCACGACGGCGGAAGGTCGCGGGTGGTAACCGTCCCACAGGCGCGACACCGCACCTTCATCTCGTCGCTCCAGATTTCAAGAACGCGCCCGCATCCTGCGCACGTGATTTCTTCCGGCGTGGGTTGCTTCAATCCCATGCTGCCTGGGCAGAATTTGTTCAACATGTCGCTCTCCTTCCATGCGCGTGTGCTTCTTCTAGCATCACTATAGCACGGAAGGAGCAGGGCGTATGTGATTTAGGTCTCACTCCAGGCCGGCTTTCCTCCTGAGGCCCTCCGGGTCGGTGATGACGATGCGGTGTCCCTCCACGCGGAGCAGCCCTTCGTCCGCAAGCGCGCGCAGCGACCGCCCGATGACCTCCCGCACGGTGCCAAGCCGCTCGGCCATTTCGTGCTGGGTCAACTGGCCGGCGATGTGGGCTTGCTCCAGCAACAACTTGGCGAGTCGCTGGGGCACGGTGCGCAGCGTCAGGTCGGAGGCCAGTTCCACCAACTGGCGCAGGCGCGCCGCGAACACAACGAGCATCGCCCTGCTGATCTGCGGGTAGCGGTCCAGGAGGCGGGAGAAATCCGCGCGGGAGACCGAGTACACGGTGCATTCCGTCATGGCTTCTGCCGAGGCGGGGTTCGGGCCGCCATCCACGGCCGGCACCTCGTTGAACGAGTGCCCCGGCCCGACCAACGTCAGCGTCTGCGTGCGCCCGTCCTCGGACGAGCGCAAAATCTTCACGACGCCCCGCTGGACGAAGTACACGCCACAGTCGCAGTCGCCCTCCAGCAGGATGATCTCGCCGCGGTGGTACGTCCGCGCGCGGAAATAGCACGCGATTTGCTCCAGCGTGGCGCGATCCATGCCCCGGAAGAACGGGTGATTGCTCAGCAGTTCGGTGATGGTCAAGTTCGCCTTCACGTTTCCGCTACCAGGGATAGTCTTTGATGGCTTCCCACTGATCCTCGTCCGTGTGCTGCCAGGACCAGAAGCACGCCCCCAGCAGGCCGCGAGTCTCCACCTCGGCTAGGAAGCGCGACAGGTCCTGCTGGGTGGGGCGCTTGCCCGGCACCATCTCGTAGCACGCGCCCACGGGCAGCAGCGGCCGCCCGAAGCGAATGTGCTGCGTCAGGCTGATGCGGAGCGCCTCCACGGGGTCCTTCTTGTACCAGTACACCTGGGGCATGTTCAGGTCGCAGTGGACGAGAAACTCGCGCCACGGGAAGGTGGGATGCATTTCCGGCCAGTAGAAGGAACTCAGGGCGATGGGGACCCCGGGCAACAGCCCCCGCAGGGTGCGCGCGTAGCGGGTGGCGCGGTCGGGCTTGCCCTCGTATTCCGTCTCCGCATCTATGACGAACCCGGCCAGGCCGAATTTCTGCAGCCGCTGGGCAGCGTACCGGGCCTCGTCCTCGGGCTTGTCGCCGTAGGTGTACTGCCAGCCCCACACGGCGACCCCCACCTCGCGCAGGCGGTTGACCAGGGCGGTGATGTCGCCGTTGTACGGGTTGGTGCCATCGGCGATCTTGATGAGCACGAAGTCCAGCCCCACGTCCAGAGCGCGGTTCACGATGCGCTCGGTGTCGCCGCCGTCGCATTGATCCACCTGCCAGATGTACATCCCCTTGCCCCACAGTTCCAGTTCGGCGGGGGTGGGTTCGGTTGGGAGCGCCGCCTTGACCAGACGTTTCTCCGCGTCGGTCAGGTTGGGCAGTTTGTCTATGGCCGGGCCGGTGTACGGGCCATCGCGGTCTGCAACGAGGTCGTTGAGGTTCAGCCCCGCCTTGATGAGCAGGGTCCACGATTTGTTGCCCGCCTTCCAGAACGCGTTGATGATCTGCTGATTCGTGTACTTGAGCGGCGGCTTGAAGGTGATCTGGTACTTGCCCGGCACGAGTTGGTCAGGCGGGCCGATCTGCTCCTGCACCAGCGACAGGAGGGATGGCAGTTCGGACTGTGGGACGCCCTGGGCCGCCAGAACCTGCTGCACCGACGGAATCTCAAACGTGAGGACCTGCGGCGCTTTGCTGGAGGCGAGGTCTTTGTACGCGTCGTATGCCTTCTTCCGGTTTTCCGTGTTGAGGTCGCCGGCGTTGTAGAGGCCCCAGGTGTTATCCGGGCCGAAGTCCTGGAGGCAGAACCAGATGGCGGCCCGGACTCGCCAGTCGGGAATCAGGGTTTCGTACGCGGCGCGAAGGCTGGCCGCCTGGAACTCCTGGCCGCAGGAGAGCGACTGCCATCCCATTTCGGAGATGTACAGGCCCTTCTCCTCCAGCACCTCGCCCTCAAAGGCGAAGGCCGTGTCCCACAGGGTTTGCACGCGCGTGGCCACGGACGCGCGGATGGAATCGGGCGTTGCCTGGCAATCTTGCTTGACATAAAGATGGAACCCGATGCCGTCCAGCGGGTAGCGGCCGTGATTGAGGCGTAGGAGTTCCCACTGCAAGGCGTTGATGCCCTGGGTGTAGGTGTCGGCCAGGTACTGAGCGCCCGTGTCGGCGTCGTGGGTGAGGAGGGGGCCGGACACCAGCGTAACGTCAAGACCACGGCGCACCTTGACCTCGTCGTAGATTTCCTGCAGCATGCGGGCGAACCAGTAGGGGTGAATCCACGCCTGGGTCCAGGCAGGCCCGCCGGGCACTCGGTGCCAGTCGTTGGGCTCGTTGAAGGACTCGTAGACGTAGATGCGGCCTCGGAAATGCTCGGCGATGAGGCCGAAGTTGGTAACGTACTCGTCCAGCCAGGATTCGGCGGCGCTGCTGGGCGCGGCGCTGCGGAAAGCATTGGCGTCGGCGGCGGGGTTGCGCACCGCTTCCGCGCCGATGAGGGCATAGATGCGCAGGCCCTGGGCGAGGTAACGGTCCACGATGTGGTCGTAGGTCTCCAGCCAGGTGCGCCCGGCGTACTTTGTGGAGTCGGTCGGGGATGACCAGGGGCCGAGGATGAAGTTCACGCGCACCCACTTGGCTCCGACCCACGCGGGCAGGCGCGAGTCGGAGACCGTTGGCGAGAGGTCCCCTGTAACCGGATTGATGGGGCGATTCACGTCCAGGCCCATTTTTCGGTTGTCGCGGTACATGGTTCTCTCCCTAGCCGAGGATGGTCGGGTCGGCTGCCCGATTCAGACGGCGCGCAGAGCGCCTGCGTCGCACTGCTATTCTGCCACCTTGAAGGTGCGTCATTGCGAGGGCGCGGAGCGCCCGAAGCCCGTAGGGACAATTCATGAATTGTCCCTACTGAGGCGCGAAGCGCCGAAGAATCTCGTCAACCGAGATGCTTCGCTTCGCTCGCAATGACACCGCGAACTGTCATTCTGAGCGGCGAAGCCGCGAAGAATCCCGCCAAACGAGATTGCTTCGCTTCGCTCGCAATGACAACAGACAATTTTCCTCTGTGGTCAAGTACCAGGGGACATTGTAGCGTATGCCGGTTGCGGGCGCAAGCGCGGCGGGATGCTTCGCTCGCCATGGCAGGTGGCGGGGCTTGTTGACAAATGGGGGATTGTTGTGGTATCTCGTGCGCAAATCTTACCGAGGAGGTGCAGGATGGCGTTTCGGTACGCGGTGTTGGGGGCTGGGCGCCAGGGCGTGGCCGCCGCCTACGACTTGGCGCGGTTCGGCGACGCCGGGCAGGTGTTGCTGGTGGATGCGTGCGCGGAGGCAGCCGATGCGGGCGCGAACCGGGTGAACCGGCTGGTCGGCAGGGACGTGGCGGTGGGCGTTCAGGGCGACGTGGCGCAGCCAGAGCGGCTTGGTCGCGTCGTGTCGGGGGTGGACGCCGCCGTAAGCGCCGTGCCGTACCGCTACAACCTGGGCCTGACCCGCCTGGCGATTCGGGAGGGGTTTCACCTGTGCGACCTTGGGGGGAACACGGGGGTTACCCTGTCCCAGTTGGCGCTGGACGAGGACGCGCGACGCGCCGGGGTGTCCATCGTCCCGGACTGCGGGATGGGGCCTGGGCTGAACGTGTCGCTGGGCGTGTATGCCATGTCGCTCTTGGATGAGCCGCAGGATTTGTACATCTACGACGGCGGCTTGCCGCTGCACCCCGTGCCACCCTGGAACTACGTGCTGACGTTCAACATCGGGGGGCTTACGAACGAATACGCTGGCAACGCGCACTTTCTGCGCAATGGGCATGTGGCGGAAGTGCCCGGCCTGTCCGAGGTGGAGGAACTTGACATTCCCGGCGTGGGCACGCTGGAGGCAGCGGTTACGACGGGCGGGCTTTCCACAATGGCCTGGACATTTGAGGGCAAACTGCGGACGTTGGAGAACAAGACGCTGCGGTATCCGGGCCACTGGGCACTGATGCAGGCCTACGCCCAACTGGGCCTGCTGGACTTGGAGCCGATTCGCGTGGGCGAGGTTACGGTGGTTCCGCGCGAGGTTTTCCATGCGCTGCTGGAGCCAAAGATCACAGACCCTGAAGCCAGGGACATCTGCATTATCTACGTGCGGTGCAAGGGCATCAAGGCAGGTTCGCCTGCCGAGGCCGTCGTGTCCCTGGTAGATCGGTATGACGAAACGACGGGGTTCCGGGCGATGGAGCGCCTGACAGGCTGGCACGCGTCCATCATGGCCATTCTCGCGGCGCGGGGTGTCGTCCCGAGGGGCGCGATTCCCGTGGAGCGCGCGGCTCCCGGCGACGCAATCGTGGCCGAGGCACGTCTGCGGGGACTGGAGGTGCAGAGCGAGATTCACCAGCGGTAAACGGGTCAGCCCTGGCCCGATCGCTCTTTGTGATAATTTGTTATAATTTGCAATATCTCCAATTTGACAACCCTGCGCCTTTGTGCTAGAATGCACACGCTGGGCGAACGAGCATACCGGAATCGGGTCAGGGCTGACTGTGAGCGAACTGCTGACAACGCGCGAACTTCAGAATCTCCTCAAGGTGGATCGCATCACCATCTACCGCATGCTGGAACAGGGCCGCCTGCCCGGGTTCAAGGTGGGCGGCCAGTGGCGGTTCTCCCGCCGCGAAATTGAGGAGTGGCTGGAAGCCCAGCGCGACGCCCTCGCGCTGGCGGATGAAACGGCCGCTCCCGCCCCCGCTGAATCCGTGCCCCTGCCTCTTCGGTGTGTCCAGAATGTGCAGGATGTCTTCGCGGAAGCCCTGGACATCGCAGCGGTAACCACCGACCTTGCCGGCAATCCCCTAACGCGCGCCAGCCACCCGTGCGCGTTTTGCGATGCCGTTCTATCCACCGCGGAAGGGCGCAGACGCTGCGCGGAGACCTGGCGGGCGGGTGCCGGTGCTTCCTCACCCGTGGTGCGGCCATGCCATGCCGGCCTGCGCTGCGTCAGCGTTCTGGTGCGAGCGGGCGGGAGTCCCGTGGCGGTCTTCTCGGCCTGCCAGTTCGCCGAGGCGAACGGCGCGGGCGAGGGCGGAATCCCAGACGTGCGCCCCCTGGCCGCAGCACTGGGCCTGGATGCGGAGGACCTCATGGCGCGTCGGGCCGCCGTGCGGGCACTGGGCCCCTCGGAGGTCTCGCGGGTGGCCCGCCTGGTTCAGCGAATGTCGGTTACGCTGGCCGAAATCGGCGATGAGCGGCTCGCGCTGCTGGGCCGCTTGGAGCGCATAGCGGAAATGACCCGGGTTTAGTCCACACAATTCACAACAGGAGGAGGATTCCAATGAGCGAGGAAAAGAAGAAGGCGTCAATGGTTGTCTTCAGCGGCGACATGGACAAGGTGATGGCGGCGTTCATCATCGCCACCGGCGCGGCGGCCATGGGCTACGAGACCACGATGTTCTTCACCTTCTGGGGCCTCAAGGCCATCCAGAAGGGCAACCGCACCGGCAAGGGGTTCTTCGGCAAGATGCTGGGCATTATGAACCGCGGCGGCATTGACCGCATCGGCCCGTCGCGCTTCAACTTCGGCGGCATCGGGCGCTGGATGTTCAAGAAGATGATGAGCGACAAGGGCGTAACCCCGCTTGCTCAGTTGCGCCAGACCGCCATTGACCTGGGCGTCAAACTGCTGGCCTGCCAGATGAGCATGGATGTCATGGAGATTTCGCGCGAAGATCTCATTGACGAAGTCGCAGATGTCGTGGGGGTCGCGGCGTTCATCGGCGAGGCTGGCGATTCACAGATCAACCTGTTTATCTAAATCTCACAAGGAAGGAGACACTCCAATGTCTGAAACGATCAAGGCCGATTTGGAACTGAATCTGCAGGGGCTGATGTGCCCGCTGCCCGTGGTCAAAATCAGCCAGGCCATCAAGAACGTGCCCGTGGGCGGTGTCATTGAGGCCACGGCGACGGATCCCGGCGTCATGGCGGACATCCCCGCCTGGGCCAAGAGCACCGGCAACGAGATGCTCAAGGTGGAGAAAGAAGGGAAGGTCATCCGTTTCTGGGTCAAGCGGCTCAAGTAGCGAGGGGCGTACATGGAGGACCGGTTTCTTGAGTTCGTGAAGTTTGACTTGCAGATCATCGCCCTTTCGGTGTTCGCGCTGCTGTACGCGCTGAAGGTGTACCAGTTGATGAAACTGCCCTGGCCGAGGGAGATGGGGCCTCGGCGGGGGAGCGAGGAACTGGGCGTGGTGTACTCCTTCGCCTGGCTGTTCTTCCCCTGGTCCATGAGCAGCACGACGCAACACCTGGGGCGGTGGGTGGAGTTCGCGCTGTACCACCTGGGGGCCGGCGCTGCGATCCTGGGCACGTTCACCATCCCGTTCTGGCCTGCCATCATGACCCGGCCCGTGAGCCTGACCATGGCGGCGCTTGTCATCGGTGGGTTCATCGTGGGCGCCATCAAACTGGCGCGGCGCATCATCGCTCCCGAACTGCGGGTCGTGAGCACGCCGGACGACTACTTCTCGCTCGCTGCGGTGGAGGTGTTCTTCTTCTTCACGGCGATGGCGCTGATTACGGAAGCCAGGGGCTGGATGATCGCCTACTTCCTCATCACGGCGGCCTTCCTGTTCTACGTGCCGTTCAGCAAGATTTCTCACTACGTGTACTGGTTCTTCGCGCGCGTGTTCTTCGGCCTGCGCTACGGGCGACGCGGCATCATTGCAGGGAAGAGGGCGTAACCCATGGAAGAGCAGAAGACTGTCGTTGAACAGGCGAAGGAAGAACTGGAGAAGCGATTCAGCCGCACCCTGGCCGTGGCGGCCTCTAATCTGTGCGTGCACTGTGGGCTGTGCGTGGATCAGTGCCACTACTTCGTGGCGACGCGCGATCCCAACATCAGCCCGGTGGCCAAGGCCGAGCAGGTCCGCCGTGTGGTCAAGGGCGAGCACGACTGGCTGCGCCGCATCTTCCCGTGGTGGACCGGGGCGAAGGAACTGACCGAGGAAGACCTGGACAAGTGGGTGGAAGCCGCCTTCCGCAACTGCTCCATGTGCCAGCGGTGCGTGGTGAACTGCCCGCTGGGCGTGGACACGCCGCTGGTCCTTGCGACGGCGCGGGGAGTCCTCACCGCCGTCGGCAAGGCTCCGGAAATCCTGGTGCAACTCGCGGATGCGGCCATCGCGCGCGAGGAGAACCTGGAGTTCTTCAAGGACTTTTACCTGGAGCAGATCAAGGAACTGGAAGCGGAGTTGCAGAAGAAAGTGGGCGACCCCGAGGCGCGGATTCCCGTTGGGGTGGAAGGGGCGCGCTTCCTGTACGTGCCGCTTTCGGGTGCGCACACCATCATGCCCGCGGCCGAGATTTTCTACCACGCGGGCGAGTCCTGGACGCTGAGCATGTTTGAGGCTGCCAACTACGGCATCTTCCTGAACGATCCGGTGCGCTCCAAGCGCATCACCGAACGCATCATCCGCGAAGCCGAACGGCTGAAGGTTCAGGAAATCATCATCACCGAGTGCGGCCACGCCTACGCCGTGTCGCGGTGGGAAGCGCCCAAGTGGTTCAAGGATCAGCCGTGGAACTTCCGCGTGCGCAGCATCCTGGAAGTGATGGACGAGTACATCCAGACGGGGCGCATCCAGGTGGATAAGTCGCGCAACCCCTTCTCGGTTACCTACCACGATTCGTGCAACCTGGGGCGCAACAGCGGCCTGTTTGACGAGCCGCGGCGCATCCTGGCGGCCTGCGTGGAGGACTTCCGGGAGATGACGCCGAACCGCGAGCGCAACTACTGTTGCGGCGGCGGGGGCGGCCTGGTGGCCATCCCCGAATGGCAGGACATCCGCCTGGAGGCAGGCAAACCCAAAGCGGACCAAATCCGCGCGACCGGTGCCGAGGCGGTGGTCGCCTCGTGCGACAACTGCCGACACCAGTTGGGCGAGATCAACGAGCACTACGGCCTGAACGTGCGTGTCATGGGCATGGCCGAGTTGGTCGCCAACGCCATCGTGCCCAATAACGGTAAGAAGTAGCCTGGCGACGCTGGCATCCGAACGTGCGGCCTTCCGAATGGGGGGCCGCACGTTTTTGTATGCGAGGCTTTGACACGATTTGCCCGACGTGGTACAAGAAGGGCGGGAAATTCTGGTATAGGGGGACGCTCCGATGAACAAGTCTGCTATAGAGGCCATCTACCGAGGGATTCGCGAGGGCTGGAACCGCGACCGGATTCTGGATGAGGTCGTGGCCGCGCTGCACGCTGCCAATCCCAAGTACCACTGGGTGGGCATCTACCTGCTGGTCGGCGATGTGCTGGTGCTCGGCCCCTACCGCGGCAAGCCCACGATTCACACGCGCATCCCCATCGGCGAGGGAATCTGCGGGCTGGCTGCACGCACCAAGGAGACGGTCAACGTGCCCGATGTGCGCCAGGATCCGCGCTACATCGCGTGCAGCCTGGAGACGCGCTCGGAAATCGTCGTGCCGATTCTGGACGGCGACTGCGTGTACGGCGAGATTGACATAGACAGCGACGATGAGGCGGCGTTTGACGAGTCCGACCGCGAGCAGTTGGAAGAAGTCGCGCACCTGTTGGTGGCCATCCTGGCGAAGCCGGGGTGCGCCAAGGAGGGCTCCCGTGCGAATCTATGACGTGTCCGTGCCGATCCGTTCGGGCATGGTCGTGTGGCCCGGTGATGCGGACGTGGTCGTGGAGACGGTTCGCAGCCAGGCGGACGGCAGCCGCGCTAACGTGTCGGCTGCGCACCTGGGCCTGCACACGGGGACGCATGTGGATGCCCCGTGCCACTTCATCGCGGGCGCAGCGGGCGTGGATACTCTCTCGTTGGATGCGCTCATCGGGCCGGCGTGGGTGGCGCAGGTGGAGACGGCCGGCCCGATCACCGCGCACGACCTCGCGCGGGTCGGCGTGCCCACGGGCACAGAGCGGCTCCTGCTGAAGACGCCCAATTCTGCGCTGTGGGATCGGCCTGAGTTCTTCCCCGACTTCGCCCATCTGACGCCGGACGCGGCCCGCTGGGTTGTGGAGCGGGGCATCCGCTTGGTGGGGGTGGACTACCTGTCGGTGGAGGCGTTCACAGGCGATGGCTCCACCCACGAAGTCTTGCTGGCCGCAGGCGTGGTCGTGCTGGAAGGGCTCAACCTGTCGGAGGTGAGCAGCGGGTGGTACAGTCTGTACTGCCTGCCGCTGAAGGTACTGGGCAGCGACGGCGCGCCGGCCCGTGCCGTGCTCGTTGCAGAAGATAGATAATCACCCCTTTGGAGGTGTCTATGCCGACGCAAAACCGCGTACCACCTGGACAGAGGCTGACCGACCGGTTCCCCGTGCTGCACTACGGGCAGGTGCCGCGCTTTGACCCTGCCACGTGGACGCTGCGCGTGTTCGGTCTGGTGGAGCACGAGCGGGTCTTCCGCTATGAGGAATTCACGGCGCTGCCCACCACACGCATCGTGGCCGACATTCACTGCGTTACCGGCTGGAGCAAACTGGACACCGTGTGGGAAGGCGTCTTGTTCCGCGACCTGGCGGCGCTGGTGGTTCCCAAGCCGGAGGCCCGGTACGTCATGTTCCACTGCGAGTACGGGTTCACGGCGAACCTGCCGCTGGATGTGGTCATGGACGATGACGTGCTCCTGGCGTGGAAGTACGACGACAAGCCGCTGACGCCGGAGCACGGATTCCCGCTGCGGGCGGTGGTACCCAAGCGCTACTTTTGGAAGAGCGCGAAGTGGGTGCGCGGCGTGGAGTTCATGGCCCAGGATCGGCTGGGCTTCTGGGAGCAGTACGGGTACAACAACAGCGCCGACCCGTGGAAGGAGGAGCGGTACGCCTGAGGATGCCACCTGTCGTGGGTTAGCGTGGGGTATCCTCTGCGGATAGGGCGCGGCGAATGTGCTCGGCGGCCCACGCCGGAAGCGCGTCGCGGGATTGGGGCGTAACGAGTCTCATTTCGGCGCCGGGCATCTGTTTCAGCACGTCGGCGAAGGGGTGGCTTCTCAGCATGATGGTGGCCAGCACAGGCTTGGGCGAGCGGATGGCGGCGTGGATGGCTTCGCGGAACGCGGGCGACAGGAGTTCCATCTTTCCGATTTCGTCCACGACCACAAAGTCCGCATCCTGAACGGCGCGGCGAATCGCGGCCACGCCGGTCTGTTCCAGGGCGCGGATGTCCACGCCGTACTTGCCGACGCAGTGGGGCGACTGTATGCGGACATGGGCCAGGACGGCGCTCTCCCCGTCCAGGGTGCGGATTTCAAACCCCAGGCGCTGACCCGCGGGGCCGCGAATTTCCCGCGTGATGAACCCGCCCGGCTTTAGGTCTGCCAGGAGTTCTAGCGTGCGCTCAATGACGGTGGTCTTGCCCGAGCCGGGCAAGCCAGTGAGCAGGACGAGTTCCCCCATTTGTCTCTCCCTGAGGTTTGCTGTCTGTGCGCGACGGCGCGGTTTGCGCGTCATTCGCGCCTAAAGTATACTGCCTGTGCTCACCGATGTTGTCAAGGCCGACGAGGTGGATATGCGAGAGGTATCGTGCGCCGTGCTTGCCGGCGGGACCAGTTCTCGCTTCGGCAAGGACAAGGCGCTGTTACAAGTGGACGGCCAGATGCTCATTCAGCGCGTTGTGGACCGCCTGAGCAAGATATCCAATGACGTGCTCATCGTGGGCAACAACCTGGGGCGCTTTGAGGGCGTGCGGGCGCGTTTGGTTGAAGACCGGGTGCAGGGTGCGGGCGCGCTGGGTGGCGTGTACACGGCGGTGGAGGCTTGCCGCCATCCCTATGTGTTCTGCGCGGCCTGCGACATGCCGTTCCTGGACTTGAACCTCATCCGCTATATGGTTCTCCTCGCGCCCGGGTACGACGTGGTCATGCCCTATGTGCGCGGCGAGCCAGAGCCTCTGCACGCGGTGTACGGCAAGGCGTGTGCGCCCGCCATCAAGGCTGCCCTGGACGCGGGCGAGCGGCGAATTATCTCGTTCCTGGCGCAGGTGCGCGTCCGCGATGTCCGCGAAGATGAAATCCGGATTCTTGACCCCAACTTGCATTCGTTCTTCAATCTCAATGTACCCGAGGATTTGGCTCGGATGCAGGCCATCCTTGAGGCGCAGAAAACACAAGCGTAGAGGGAGACCATCATGGCAAAGCAGGCGAAAGTTCGTTGGGTAAGCGAGATGCAATTCGTCGGCGAGACGGGTTCGGGCCACGCCATTGTGCTGGACGCGCCCGCGCCCGGAGGCCGAAACACCGGCCCAAGCCCCATGGAACTCCTCCTCGTGGGGCTGGCAGGGTGCACGGCCATGGATGTGGTCAACATCCTCGGCAAGAAGCGCCAGCCGTTCCACGGCGTGGAGGTGAACGTGCACGGCGAGCAGCGCGAGGAGCCGCCCAACGTGTACACCGACATCCACGTGGAGTACGTCGTGTACGGCAGGGGTGTGTCCGAGAAGGCCGTGGAACAGGCCATCGCGCTTTCGGAGGAGAAGTACTGCTCGGCGGCGGCGATGATGAACAAGGTGGCGAAGATCACGACGTCCTTCCGCATCGTGGAGGAGTAGAACAGGAGTCTGAATCATGCCGACCGTGAGATTGCAAGTCAATGGCGACTGGCGCGTGCTGGAGGTGGGCGAGAAGGAGTCCTTGCTGGACGTGCTCCGCGAACGCCTGCACCTGACCGGCACGAAGAACGGCTGCGGCGAGGGCCACTGCGGAGCCTGCACGGTGATCGTGGACGGCAAGGCCCGTCGCGCCTGCATCACCCGCGCTGCGCGGTTGGATGGGCGCAGCGTCTGGACGATTGAGGGGCTGGCAGCGCAAGGGCATCTGCACCCTGTCCAGCAGGCGTTTGTGGCCACGGGCGCGATTCAGTGCGGGTTCTGCACGCCCGGCATGATCATGGCGGCGAAGGCTCTGCTGGACGACAACCCGCGCCCGACGCGCGAGGAGATCGCGGATGCGCTGAAGGTGAACCTGTGCCGCTGCACGGGCTACGTGAAGATCATCCAGGCCGTGGAACTGGCGGCCGACCTGATGGCGGGGCGCGAATCCCCGACGGAAACCATAGGCGCCGGCGTGGGCAGATCGGTGGCGCGGCCGGACGCGGTCGCCAAGGCCACCGGCAAGGCGCAGTACGCCGCCGACCTGTTCTTTGACGGGATGCTGTACGGCGCGGTGCTGCGGAGCGAGTACCCCCACGCGCGGCTAGTCCGAGTGGACGTGAGCGACGCGCGGGCCATGGAGGGCGTGCACGCAGTCCTGACTGCGGAAGACGTGCCCGGGCGCAAGACGCACGGCCTGGTTGTGGAGGACTGGCCGGTGTTCGCGTGGGACAAGGTGCGCTACGTGGGCGACGCCATCGCCGCCGTGGCCGCAGAGACGCCGGAAATCGCGCGCGCGGCTCTGGAGCGCATCCACGTGGAGTACGAGCCGCTGCCGGTGGTTACAGACCCGGTGGCGGCGCTTGAGGAGGGCGCGCCCAGGGTTCACGACAGCGGCAACCTCGTCTCGGAGGCGAAGGTCCTGCGGGGGGATGTGGAAGAAGCCTTCCGCAATGCCGCTGTGGTCGTTGAGCAGGTCTATGAGACGCCGTTCAACGAGCACGCGTTTCTGGAACCCGAAACATCGGTCGCCGTGCCCGGCGAGGACGGCGAAATAACGGTCTATGTGGGTTCGCAGATTCCCTTCTCGGACCAGGCGCAGGTGGCGGCCTCGCTGAATCTGCCTGTGGAGAAGGTGCGCATCATCCAGACGGTGGTCGGCGGGGCATTCGGCGGCAAGGAAGACATTAGCACGCAGATTCACGCGGCGCTGCTGGCGCAGGCCACGGGCAGACCGGTGAAGTTGACGCTGTCGCGGCGGGAATCCATTCGGGTACACCCGAAGCGCCATGCGACGCGCATCTGGCTGAAGACGGCCGCGGGGGCGGATGGGCGCTTGCTGGGGATGAAAGCGCGCATCTGGGGCGACACGGGGGCCTATGCATCGTTGGGTCCCCATGTCATCAAGCGGGCTGCTACCCACGTGTCCGGCCCATACGAGATTCCGAACGTGGACATCATCTCGTACACGGTGTACACCAACAACCCGCCTGCCGGTGCGTTCCGTGGGTTCGGGGCGACGCAAGCCCATTTCGCCGCCGAGTGCCAGATGGACATCCTGGCCGAGCGGCTTGGCATCTCGCCGCTGGAGATTCGCAGGCGCAACGCGCTGCGCGTGGGCGCGGTAACGGCCGCGGGGCAACTGCTGCGCGAGAGCGTGGGCCTTCCCGACACGATAGAGCGCGCGGTGGCGGCCATCCCCGAAGCGCAGGCGCTGGGCGACGCTCGCCGGACATGGGAGCGGGGCGGTCAGCAAGGGCGCAAAGTGCGCGGCTGGGGGATGGCGTGCGCGTTCAAGAACGTGGGGCTGGGTGGCGGTGTGGCCGACTCGGCCGGCGCGGAAGTGGAACTCTGCGAGGACGGCGCAGTGGAGGTGCGAATCGGCGCGGCGGAGGTGGGCCAGGGACTCGTGGGCGTGGCCTCTCAGATTGTCGGCGAGGTCATGGGAGTGCAAGCCGAGGACATCCGCCTCGTGGTCGGCGATACGAGCCTCACGCCGGACGGGGGCGCAACGACAGCATCCCGCCAGACGTTCATCACAGGCAACGCGGTGCGCCTTGCCGCCCTGGACCTGAAGGCGATGCTCGCCCAGACGGCTGCGGAGATGCTGGACTCGTCGCCGGAAGCCGTGGAGTTTGTGGATGGGCATGTGGTCAGCGGCAAGGGCCGCGTCAGCCTGCGGGCGCTGGCCGAGGCGGCGCGCAGGGAGGGCCGCCGTCCTGTGGTGCGGCGCGTGTACACGCCCCCGCGGACGGTGCCGCTGGGCCAGGAGGGCGACGTACACTTCGCCTACGGGTATGCCACCCAGGTGGCCGAGGTGGAGGTGGACTTGGAGACAGGCGACGTTCGCGTGCTGCGGATCGCCGCCGCCCATGACGTGGGCAAGGCCATCAACCCCAGGGCGGTGGAGGGCCAGATTGAGGGCGGCGTGGTGATGGGCGTTGGCCTGGCGTTGAAAGAGGAGTTGGTGCTACAGGACGGCCGGATTGTGTCGGACTCGCTGGCGAAATACAAAATCCCAACGGTCGCCGATGTGCCCGAGATTATCCCGATTCTGGTGGAATCGCCCGCGTCGGAAGGCCCGTTCGGCGCGAAGGGCGTGGGCGAAATCCCTTCCATTGCGACGGTGCCGGCGATTGTCAATGCCATCTACGATGCGACCGGCGTTCGGCTGACCCGCATCCCGATTCGCAAGGAGCACCTGCGCGAGGCGATTCGCGCGAGGTGGGGCGGGTGATTCTTACACTCATACGATCTTGGGAGCAAGGACGATGATTACGGTTGAAGAAGCCTATGAACGGATTATGCAGGTCTTTCATCCCCTGGAGGCGGAGAAGGTCTCATTGTGGGAGGGCCTGGGCAGGGTGCTGGCCGAGGACGTGTACGCCGATGTCAACATCCCGCCGTTCCCCAATTCGGCCATGGATGGCTATGCGGTGCGCGCAGCGGACACGGCGGGCGCGACACGCGAGAACCCCGTGCGACTGAAGGTGAAGGGGACGCTGGCCGCCGGCAGTGCGCCCGACCAGGCGGTGGAGCCGGGGATGGCCATCCGCATCATGACGGGCGCTCCCATGCCGCCCGGCGCGGACGCCGTCGTGCGGTTTGAGAACACGTCCGAGGGCGGGGGCAATGCGCGCATGACCGGGACCGCGCACACGGACGAAGTGGCGATTTACGTTCCGGTTGAGGTGAACGAGAACGTGCGGGAGGCGGGCGAGGACATCCGCGCTGGCGAGAGGGTGCTCGCCGCCGGGACGGAGTTGCGCCCCGCGGAGTTGGGCGTCCTGGCGTCGGTGGGGCGCGTGGAGTTTCTGGCCTATCGGCGGCCTCGGGTGGCCGTGCTTGCGACCGGCGACGAACTGGTGGAGCCGAACGAGCCGCTGACGCCGGGCAAGATTCGCAACTCCAATGCCTATACCAACGCCGCACTGGTGCAGAAGTACGGGGGCATCCCCATCCCACTGGGCATCGCCCGCGACACGGTGGAAGACCTGACGGCGAAACTCCGGCAGGCGGTGGAGTTGAAGGTGGACCTGATTCTGACGTCGGCGGGCGTGTCGGTGGGCGAGTACGATGTCGTCAAGGACGTGCTGAACTCGCTGGGGCAGATGGATTTCTGGCAGGTGCGGATGAAGCCGGGCAAGCCGCTTGCATTCGGTTTCATTCAGGGCATCCCCCTCATTGGCTTTCCGGGGAACCCGGTCTCGTCTATGGTGTCGTTTGAGCGGTTCGCGCGGCCCGCGATTCTCAAGATGCAGGGCAAGCGCAAATTGCGCAAGCCGGTGATCCGCGCGATTCTGCGCGAGGACGTGAAGGGTGGCGACCGCCGCGAGTTCAAGCGGACCATCGTAGAGCGAGTCGGCAACACGTACTACGCGCGTTTGACGGGCGACCAGGGGTCTGGCATCCTTACGTCTATGGTGAAGGCCAACGGTCTTGCCATCATCCCGGAGGGGACGAAGGTGCTCCGCGCCGGCGAGGAGGTGGACGTGGAGATGCTGGACTGGCCGGAGGAGGAGTAGCCGTGGCCAAGCCGCCCGTCATCTCGGTTGTAGGTTTTTCCAATGTGGGCAAGACCACGCTGATGGTGAAGTTGATCCGCGAACTCAAGCGGCGGGGTTATCGTGTGGCGACCATCAAGCACGACGTGCACGGCTTCCAGATGGACACGCCCGGGAAGGATTCGTGGAAACACGCCGAGGCCGGCAGCGACTGCGTGGTCGTGTCTTCGCCCGACCGGCTGGCCGTGATACGCCGCCTGGACCGCGAGTTGACGCTGGACGAAATCGTGGCTACCCTTCCCGACGTGGACATCGTGCTGACCGAAGGGTACAAGCGAGGCGACAAGCCCAAAATTGAGGTTTCCCGCGCGGCCAGGGGCACCGGACTCCTGTGTTCGGAGGACGAACTGATCGCCCTGGCCACCGATCAGAAGCACGATGTGCGGGTGCCGCAGTTTGACCTGGACGACGCGGAGGGAATTGTGAATCTCCTTGAGCGGCTTTACCTCCGGGAGTGAGGCAGAATTGCTGAGGGAGGTGTTACATGACGAGAGTGCGATGCCTGAACAAACGGTGCACCTTCAACGAACGGGGTACGTGCAGCGCGACCGAGATTGACCTGGATCATGACGGTGCGTGCGAGACGGCGGAGGAAATCCTGGACGAGGACGAGGATCTGGAAGTCCCTCTAGACGATGAGGACTTGGACGAGTGGGAGGAGGAGGAAGAGGAAGACGAGGACTGGGACGATGAGCCGTTCTAGGGCGCTGGTCTAGGTTCCGGTGCCTGCATTCCATTGACACGGAGAGGGTGATGGACGCGGATATCCTATTTGCCGGTGGCGTCGTCGTTACGATGGACGCCCGGCGGCAGATTGTTCGGGACGGAGCGGTGGCCGTGCGCGACGGTCGGATTGTGGCCGTGGGGAAGTTGGAGGATGTCCGCGCCCACTGGTCTGCGCGGGAGGTTCGGGACTGCGGCGGGTGCGTCGTCATGCCCGGCCTGGTGAATACGCACACGCACCTGCCCATGAGCCTGCTGCGCGGCTTGGTGGATGACTTGCGCCTGGACGTGTGGCTGTACGGGTACATGCTGCCGGTGGAACGCGAGTTCACCGACGAGCGCTTCTGCCGCGTGGGCACGCTGCTCTCGTGTGCGGAACTCATCCGCTCCGGCGTTACCTGCCTGGCCGACATGTACTACTACGAGGACACGGTCGCCGAGACGGTGGCCCAGGTCGGGTTGCGGGGCGTTTGCGCCGAGACCATCATGAAGATTCCCACTCCCGACGCCGAGAGTTACGATGAGAGCCTGGACTACGCTCAGCGGTTTGTGGAGAAGTGGCAGCATCACCCGCTGATCACCCCTGCGTTCGGGCCGCACTCCATATACCTCTGCACGCCGGAGATTCTGCACGCCACGTCCATGCTGGGCCTGAAGTACGATGTCCCCCAGTTGATTCATATCGCCGAGACCGACCTGGAAGTGCGCGAACTGGTGGAGAAACTGGGCGAGCCGCCGGTCGTGTGGATGCAGAAGCAGGGACTTCTCGTGGGTAAGATGCTGGTTGCCCACGGCGTTCACCTCACCGACGCCGAGATGCGCCTGCTGGCCGAGCGGCACATTGGCGTGGCGCACAACCCGACGAGCAACCTGAAATTGGCCAGCGGCATCGCGCGGGTTATGGCGCTGCGCGGGAGCGGCGTCAACGTGGGCCTGGGCACGGACGGATGCGCCAGCAACAACGACCTGGACATGTTTGAGGAGATGCGGCTGGCGGCGCTGCTCCCCAAGGGCGTCTCCGGCGATCCGACGGCGCTGCCCGCGCGGGTGGCGGTGGAGATGGCGACGCTGGAGGGCGCGCGCACCCTGTACCTGGACGGGGAGATTGGGTCGCTGGAACCGGGGAAGTGGGCGGACATTATCGTCGTGAACCTGGACACCGTGCACGAGACGCCCAAGTTTGCGCTGTCGGACAACAATGTGTACTCGCAACTGGTGTACGCGGCCAAGAGCGCCGACGTGCGCGATGTGGCCGTGGCGGGGCGCTTCCTGATGCGCGACCGCGAGTTGCTGACCATAGATGTGCCTGCCGTGCAGTCCGACGCCGAGGCCATGGCCAGCCGCATTGACCGATTCCTGGCAGCCCGCGAGGAAAACCTGGTGGACAAGATCGTGGGCATCGGCGGCGTGGAGCAGCAGGAGACCTTTGAGGTGCAGGTGAAGGTGCGCCTGCCCGACGAACGCGCGCTGCGCCATCTGCTGGGCCACAAGGACGTCAACGTGATACGCGAAAGCGTGCGCCGCCAGTACGATACCTACTTCCTGTTTGATGACCCCGACAAAGGGCACGTGCGGTATCGCGAGGATAACGTGATCCAGCCCGATGGCTCGCTGGTGCCGCGCTATGGGCTGACGCTGCGCGGGCCGACCGTGGAGCGCGTCTATGAGAACTCGGTCATCCTGTCGCGCTCGCGGTTCAGCGCCGTGGCCGACCGTTCGCTGCGTTTCTACAGGGAGTACTTCCAGCCCGACCGCATCAAGGAGGTGAACAAGGAACGACGCCGCTGGCGCGTCCAATACAAAGGCGTGGACTTTGAGGTCAACGCAGATCGTCTCTTCCGACCCGCCTACGATGACCTCTTCCTGGAGATCAAGAGCCGCACGTGGTCGGCGAAGGACGCGCTGGCGAAGGCGGGACTCATCGGCGAGATGCTGGAGATCATGGGGGTTTCATCCGAGCAGATCGTGCGGAAGGAGTACGTGGACTTCTGATTCTGCACGGGCCGGATTCGCAACGGCCGGAATGAAAAGGCCCTTCCCAGAGGAAGGGCCTTTTGTTGTGCAAGTATGGCCGACGCGGCGCTACTTGAGGTATTTGTCCAGCAGGAGGGCGAGTTTCTGGCGGGTCGCCGGCGGAATCTTGGCCGGATTGGTGATGATGGCATTCTCCAGCGCGTGAGGGCAGGGGCAGGTCTCCGGCTTGCCCAGCGTGGGGACGGCCAGTCGGATGATCTTCTTGGCCATTTCCACGTTCCGTTGCAGGTTCTGCACGATCATCTCCACCGTAACGGGCTCCTCGGACTCGTGCCACACGTCATAATCGGTAACGAGCGCGAGCGTGGCGTAGCAGATTTCGGCCTCGCGCGCCAGTTTGGCTTCGGGGAGCGCCGTCATGCCGATGACGTCCACGCCCCACGAGCGGTAGATGCGCGACTCGGCCTTGGTAGAGAACTGCGGCCCCTCCATGACCACCATCGTCCCGTCTTTGTGGACGGTTGCCCCTGCTTTCTGCGCGGCGACGTAGAGTTTCTGCCGCATGTCGGGGCAGAATGGCTCGGCGAAACTGATGTGGACAACCACCCCTTCGCCGAAGAATGTGCTGGGCCGCGCCTTGGTTCGGTCAAAGATTTGGTCTGGGATGACGATGTGGAGCGGGGCGATTTCCTCTCTCATGCTCCCGCAGGCGCTGATGGCGATGATGCGCTGGACTCCCAGGCTCTTGAGGGCGTAGATGTTCGCCCGTGCGGGCAACTCCGTGGGGGAGATGTAGTGGCCGCGCCCGTGGCGGGGCAGGAAGGCCACGCGCACTCCCTCCAGCGTGCCCACGATGATGGCATCGCTGGGGTCGCCAAACGGGGTCTTGACGCGGATTTCCTCCACGTGGGTCAACCCCTCCATCTCATAGACACCGCTTCCACCGATGACGCCAACGAGTACCGGCTCCATACGCTTGCCTCCTGACGTGATGACGAGGGCATTATATACGTCCTTGCGCGTCTTGCCAACTCTCGGCGGCAATTGGACTCGGTTCCATCTTCTGTTGACAAATCGTATGCACACCGTCTGGTTCTGTCATTGCAAGCGAGGCGAAGCGATTTCGCACTCCATCTGTCATGCTGAGCGAAGCATCTCGGTTGACGAGATTCTTCGGCGCTTCGCGCCTCAGTAGGGACAATTCATGAATTGTCCCTACGGGCTTCGGGCGCTCCGCGCCCTCGCAATGACAATGACCAACAAACCCCAGACCGAAACCGGCAATTACATGCGCGGCGGGGCGCATTTCCATTTTGGGGCGAAAACGACCGAATGTCATTAGGTTGTCGCGCAGAACCTACCTCACCTATCCCCACCCCGGCCCTCCCCTTTCCTCTCCGCCCGCGGAGAGGAAAGGGGAGGGTGTGGGAGGGGTTAGGTGAGGTCAAGCAGCCCTTCGCTGTAAGTCGGGCAGCGAAAGAGGATTTCGTTGGTGGGGAGCGGCTCACGCCCTGCTCCGACGTGCCCATTGCAGCAGCCTTGCCCCCAGACTGAAATGCACCCCGCGGTGAGTGCCGATTTGACGGCTGCGGGCCGTCGGGCTAGAATATGGGGGCCTTACTTACCGGTCGGTAAACGCCAGGGAGCACAAGGTGGCGATGGAGAGTACGAAGGTACGCATCCTCCAAAAGGCCGGCGAACTCTTCGCTGCGCATGGGTACCGGTCTATCTCCATGCGCGAGATTGCCGCCGCGTGTGGCATCACCAAGCCCGCCATCTATCACTACTTCCGCGACAAGAAGCACCTGTACCTGGAAGTGGTGGACCGCGAACTGGAGCGGCTGGTGCTCGCCTTGGATGAGGCCGGCTCCGGCCCGGGCACGGCAGCCGAGCGCCTGTCTCGGCTTGTGCGGTGTTACCTGGAGGCCCTTCAGCACCGCCTCTCGCTCATCCAGTTGCTCCTGCGCGACATCGGTGCGATTGAGAGCGAGTTGCCCGGCGTCGCCAGCAAGCGCAGCGAGGATGTGCTACGACCGTTTATCGCCCTGATTCAGGAAGGCATCGCAAAAGGGGAATTCCGGCCGGTGGACGCCATGCGGGCCGCGCTGTCCTTGGCCGGCATGATGAACGTCTTCGTAACCCGTACGTTGCTGCGGCCTGATCTCCCGATAGGGGAGGAGGACATCGCACACACAGTGGACATGGCCTTGAACGGGCTCATCCCGCGATAACAAGGGAGGTGGGAAGATGTACCGAAAGTTGGCAGCGTTCTCCTTTCAGAAGCGGTGGGTGGTCATCCTGGCCTGGGTGGTGTTGGCAGTCCTGATGGTGGCCTTCGCGCCGCCGCTTGAGAAAGTCGGCATCACGGACCAGGAGTCTTTTCTCCCATCGGGCGCGCCCTCGGTGAAGGCCGGGAAGTTGATTGCCGAGAAGTTCCCGAAGGATTCGGCCATCGGCGACACCATCGTATTCTTCCGCTCCAGCGGCCTCACGGATGGGGATATGGCATACGCGCGCGAGGTGGAGCAGTGGCTGCAGTCGCCGAACGCGCCGAGCGAAGTGTTCAGGGTGATTTCGGTTTTCTCCAACCCGGAACTGGAGCCGATGCTCAAGAGCGCCGACGGCACGGCGATGCTGATGACCGTGGAGTTTACCACGGCGGTCTCCGCAGCGCCGACCCACGAGGCGGTGGATCGGATTCGCGCGTACCTGAAGGGCAAGCCGGCGGGGCTGGAGGTGTACACGGCCGGCTCGGCGTCGGTGGCCCGCGACACGCTGGAGACGGTGAAGCGCAGCCTTGACCGAACGACCTGGGCGACCATCGCGCTGGTGGTGATCATCCTGCTGGTGATCTACCGCTCGCCTGTAGCGGCGCTGGTGCCGCTGGCGACCATCGGCGCGGCCTACCTCGTTTCCACGGGGGTGCTGGGTTTTCTGGCCCAGGCCGGAGTCAAGATGAGCACGCAGATGGACATATTCGCGGTCGTCGTCATCTTCGGCGTGGGCACGGACTACTGCCTGTTCATCGTGTCCCGTTTCCGCGAGGAACTCCATCGGCAGGGCACGCGCTTTGAGGCCGGCGTGCGGACCATGGAGAAGATCGGCGCGGTCATCGCGGCCAGCGCGACGGTGGTTATCCTGGCGTTCCTGTTCCTGAACGTGGCGAGTTTCGGCATGTCCCGCACGCTGGGGACGGGCCTCGCCGTGTGCATTTTCATCACGCTCCTCGCGGGGCTGACCCTGACGCCTGCGCTGCTCTCGGTGATGGGCACGCGGCTGTTCTGGCCCTTCGCCAACGAGGCGGAACACCCCGAGCGCGGGTTCTGGCACGGCTTGGCGCACAACGTGAGCCGGAATGCGGCATGGGTTGTCCCGCTCGTGATCGTGTGCCTGCTCGTGCCCTACGCGGCGCTGCCGAAGATGGTCCGCAGTTTTGACATCCTGGCCGACGTGCCGAAGGACCTGGATTCGGCAAAGGGGTTTGAGACGCTGAAAGGGCACTTTGACCCCGGGGAGATTTTCCCAACGCACGTGATGCTCTTGGCGAAGGATGGAGACGTAACAGACGAGTTGGCGACGCTGGATGCCGTGGTGCAGGAGGTGCAGAAGATACCGGGTGTGTTGCGGGTCCGGAGCCTGCTGACACCGACGGGCGAGACCGGCCAGGCGGTGCCGTTCACGGTGGACGCGCAGTTGACGCTGCTGGCCGACGGACTGCGCAACGCTGCCACTGCGTTTGCCGGCGGGCAGGGCTCCGGTGCGGGCGGCGCTGACCCGGCTACGCTTGTCGCTGCCATGAATGCCTATTTGCAGCAACTCGGGGAAACCTATCCCGACGTGAAAGCCCAGCCCGCGTACACCGATGCGGTGGCGAGCGCCAAAGCCCTGCAGAATCAACTCGCCCGCTTGGAGCAGAAGATGCGGGTAACCGGCCAACTGGAGACCATCGCGGAGCAGGTGGGGATGCTCGCGACGGGGTTGCGCAGCCCTATGCTGACGGCGGCGCCCGAGTCGCTCGCCCAGTACGCGAGCACGCTGCAGACGCTCAAGCAGTATCTGGCCGGGCTGGGCGATGCATACCCGTTCGTCAAGGGCGAGGCGAGTTATGCGAAGGCGCTGGCGGCCCTGGACGAGATTTCCGCTGCGTGGGCGCAGGCGCAAAGGGGGCTGCTGGTGTCCGGGCAGTTGGGCATCATCGCGGACAGCCTGGACGCGCTTGCCAAGCAGTTGGACAACCCGGCTTCGCTAATGCAGGTGGACACCGCGTCTCAGTTGACGGCGCTCCAGAGTTACATGGGCGAGTTGGCCGAGCGGTATCCTTGGGTTGTGGGCGAGCCCGCCTTCGCGGCAGCAGGGGAGCATCTCGCCCAGATGGCGCAGGCTGCGGCCAAACTGAAGGGCGGACAGGTTGCCCTGAGCGACTTGCCGGCCGCCCTGTCAGCGCTCAAGGCCGAGGTAACGGGCATGGCCGAAGCGATGCGGACGCTCGCGGGCTCCTTCGCGTCGCGCGACCCGAAGGCCAGTTTCGTGCCGAAGAATTTGCCCGGTGGCCTGATGCGCCCGGCGGATCTGGCAGGCAAGGTGGAGGAGTTCGGGCTGTCGCTGCTGGAACTCCGTGGGGCATTTGAGGCCAAAGCGCCCGACGCACGGTATGTGGCCGCGGGGCTGTCCGGCGCGGCTGGGGAAGACGTAACGGCGCTTGCGGCCACCGTGAAGTCGCTGGCGTCCAACCTGGATGCACTGCGGCGCGGATTTGAGGGCAAGAAGGCGTATCTGTACCCGAAGGCCCTGTTCGCAGCGATTCCTGCGGCCCAGGCCCTGGAGAAGGCCTTCGTGTCCGAGGATAGGACGGCGACGCGGCTGTATGTCATCCTGGAGCCGGAGCCGTATTCCAACGCAGCGCTGGATCTCAGCCAGAGAGTCCGCAAGGCGGTCGGCCAGGCCGTGGAGGGCACGGGGAGCGAAGTTTACATAACAGGTAGTTCAGTCGCCTTTGCCGACATTCGGCAGGTCTCCAACGAAGACTTCATCAAGGTGCTGGTGCTGATCGCCATCGGCGTGTTCGTGGTCATGATCGCGCTGCTGCGTTCAGTCGTGGCGCCGACCTACCTGGTGCTGACCGTGCTGTTGAGTTACGGATCCACGCTGGGCCTGACCGTATTCGTGTTCCAGATGCTCATGGGGCAGGAGGGGGTGAACCTGCTGATCCCCACCATTGTGCTGGTGCTCCTCGTGGCGCTTGGGGCCGACTACAACATCTTCCTCATGTCCCGCGTGCGCGAGGAGACCGCATCCGCTGAGTTCGTGGAAGGCCTGGTGGCAGCCACGTCGCGGACCGGCGCGATCATCACGTCGTGCGGCATCGTGCTGGCGGGCACGTTCGCCACGATGATGCTCTCGCCGATGACGATGCTGTTCCAGGTCGGCGCCAGCGTCGCCTTCGGCGTGCTCCTGGACACATTTGTGATTCGCGGTATCCTGGTGCCGGGGATCGCGCGCTTGCTGCGGGAACGCAACTGGTGGCCTTCCAAACGGTAGAGGCCCGTTGCCCGGAGGGGGATATGCCGTCATGGGCGTCCCCCTCCGGCAAGGCTGCCTCAAGGCGCGTCTGTCGGGGTATCGCTGCCCTGGGCCTCCTCGGGGCTTGCCTCGGGCAGGTCAAGGGGCGGCAGGTCGTCAAGCGATTTCAGGCCGAAGTACTGGAGGAATTCAAAGGTCGTGCCATAGAGAATCGGCCTGCCGACCTGTTCCAGCCTGCCCACTTCCTCCACCAGCCCCCTGGACACCAGCGTTCGCAGGACACCGTCGCAGTTGACGCCGCGAATGGCTTCTAGCGCGGCCCGCGTGATGGGCTGGCGGTAGGCGATGATGGCCAGGGTTTCCAGCGCGGGCTGCGTGAGCCTTCCGCTCAGTTCCAGGCCCAAAAACCGCTGGATGTACGGGGCCGCCTCGGGCATGGTAACCAGTTGAACCTGCGTGCCCTTGCGCTGAAGTCGCAGGCCGCGCTCGGCCAGTTGGCCGTCCAGGGCCTTCAGGGCTTCCTCTACGGCCTCCAGGCTTGTTTCCAGGACCTGTGCGAGCACTTCCAGCGGCGTTGGGCGGTCGGCCACAAATAGCAGGCTCTCCACCAGCGCAGGCAGGTTGCGTGTGCTGTTTTCCGTTGCGGGAGCGTGTTCGCTTGTCAGCGTGTTGCCTCCGTGGTATGATGTAAAACCGGTCCTCGTGGAGCGAGTCGCAATGCGAAAACGGTTCTTGTGGCTGGCGCTGATCTTCCTGTCCGTCGCCGCAGTCGCCTGCAAGCCCCAGGGTGGTGCGTCTGGCGCGTGCGGCACACCGCCCCAGATTCCCTATTCCGAGGAACTGGCGCAGTCGCTGGACGGGCGGCTGCAGCCTTACCTGCAGGGCCAAACGGGTCGGTTCGTCCTGCAGACAACCGCGCAGGAACTGACGTCCTGGATTGCGTACTCCGCGGCCCGATGGTCGGGCATCCCCATCAAGGATGCGGTCGTCTGGTTTTCACAAGACCGCGTGCACTTCAGCGGTGCGATTACCCGCGTTCTCATCGTACCTGTTCGCGTGCAGGTGCATGCGCGCGTCTGGCTCCGCGACGAAACCCTGCAGGTCTCGGTGGAGCAGGCTTGTGTGGGCCGAACCGCGCTCCCCCGCTGGGTCAAGAACCTGGCGAGCCGCGTGATCACCGAGACCATCCTGGACACAGGCCCCTACGTGCGACTGGAGTCGCTGGAGGTCGGCGACGGCTACCTGCGCGCCAGTGGCCGCATCGGCCGCTAATGCTTCGCCACCTCAACCGAGATGCTTCGCTCGCAATAGCAGCGGCCCATCTTCTCCGTGGTCAGGTGCTAGGCCTCGGGCTGCCCTGGCTCTGGCGGCGGCGCTTCTTGGCCCGATGGGACCGGCGATTCGGGCGCGACTTCGGGCGCCGGTGGGGCGGCAACCGTCCTTCTCCGCTCCAGCGACGGCACGGGCGTGTGGCGCACCGACACGATCATCTTGCCGAGTTTCAGCCCCATCTGCTCCTCAATGACCGAACGCGTGATCTGGCTCATCTCCTCGGTCTTGGCAGGGATGTTCACGTCCTGCGTGGTCTCAATGTCCAGCGTGATGTCCACGCGCTTGCCTCTGGCCGATACGTGCGGTTTCACCGAGAGAACCTGCGGGAGTTGATCCAGGTTGTACTGGAGGCGATGGGCGACGGACTCCACGGCCACGCGCGCCTCGCCGCCGCTGATCTTCTCCACGCGCACGGTCTTGGACGGCACGCGTCGCAGTTCCAGGTACAGCAGGACGACGCACAGGGCCATGAGGGCCAGAAGCGCGATGGTCATGAACACCCAGCCTTGGAATGTGGAGACGTAGGTGTCCAGCGCCGCCACGAACTCGCTCGCGACGGTGATCGCCTGCTTGGGCAGTACGATGACAGCCGCGCTGATGAGGACGAGCGCGACCAGCAGTAGTACCACAACCACGCGGTTGAAAATGTTCATCGCAATCCTCCCGCTTTTGATAGCGTGCTCCAGACGCCATTATACCTTCGTGGCCGTGGCTGTCAATCGCGGCAGCACGCTCTCAGATGAGGGGTTTGGCGTCTGATGGTGAGAACCCCATAATCTTCACAAATCGCTGGGCGATGCGCTTCTGGGCAGATGCAGGGCTGCCGCTGAAGCGGATGCGGCCGCCTGCGGCTGTGCCGTGGCCGCCCGCGCTGCCGCTTCCTGCGACCAGGCGCTGGATAACCTGCCCCGCGTTCAGTTCCGGGTCGGTTGTGCGCAGCGAAAGAATCACCTCGTCCCCGAACACGGCGATGCTCAGCGCCCACTCGGCTCCTTGCAAACGCGCCAGAAGGTCGGCCACCTCCGCGGCCATGTCAGGATGCCCGACCGTTCCCAGCATGGTTACGACGGCGTTGCCGTAAAGCCGCGCCCGCCGCAACGCCCGGCCCATGACCACGAAGTAGTCGGGGGGCAACTGGGCGCGCTCTATCGCGCCGAGTACGGGCAGGTCGGCGCGCTCGTGCAAGTACAGGTAGGCCAGGGCGTCCGCGCGGCTCGCCTCGCGGCTCAGCCCCAGCGTATCGGTCTTGATTCCGTAGAACAGGGCGGTTGCAAGGGGCGGAGGCGGTTCCACGGCCATCGCCCACAGGTATCGGGTGATGATGGTGGCCGTTGCCCCGAAGCGGGGTTGAATGTCGCGGAACGGCACAACGGCGTTGTTGGTGTGGGGCGGGTGATGGTCAATCGCCGCCAGCGGGGTTACCCCTGCGGGCAGGAGATTGTTCCCGATCCACGGCTGGGTGTCCACAAGGAGGATTGGCTTCCCGGTCTCCAGGTCAGCGGGAGTAGCCCGCTTGAGGGGGATGCGGAGGAGTTCCACCATGGCGCGGTTTTCGGCGCGCCCGATCATGCCGCCGTACAGGATGCTAGAGCGCGTCTGGAGGGTGGACTCCAGAAGCCACGAAAGTCCCCACGCGGAGGAGATGCTATCCGGATCCGGGTCGTTGTGGGTCAGGATGACCACATCCCGGTGGTTCCGCAGCAGGCTCAGGAGTCGCTCCACGCGGCGGCGGACGGTGATATAGCGCAAGGCCTGTCGGTTGGGAACCTGCCTGTGCATTCTCTCGCTCTCCGACGGGTGTTTGCCACCGAATTGTACCGGGTTGTGAGGGTGTCGTCAAAGCCAAATGGTGCTGCGGCAATCGCTGTCGGGGTGAGGAATTGACCATACTGCCATGGTTGGCTACAATGGGCGCAGACTTTGGCCTCTGGCGGAATTGACTCACATGGCTCAGGAGCGCATTCAGAAGATACTGGCGCGGGCGGGATACGGCTCGCGGCGCGGCTGCGAGGAACTCATCACCGCAGGCCGTGTTCGCGTGGACGGGATGGTGGCTGTGCTCGGCCAGAAGGCCGACCCGGACCGCCAGGTGATCACCGTGGACGGCGAGCGGGTGAAATTGCCCGACCAATTCGTGTATCTGGCGCTCAACAAGCCACGTGGCGTGCTGTCCGACACCGAGGACGCCCGCGGCCGCAAGACGGTGCTGGACCTGGTGCCCCACGAAGGGCATCTCTTTGCCGTCGGAAGACTGGACCTGACCAGTGAGGGCCTCGTTCTGCTGACGAACGACGGTGATCTGGCCAATCGGCTCTTGCACCCGCGCTACGGGCATGAGCGCGAGTACCGCGTGCGCGTCGCGGGCCGCCCGACGGAGGACGTCATCCGGGCATGGTCGCGGGGTATCGTGCTGGATGGCGTGAAGACGCGCCCGGCGCAGGTCAAAATCCTGAAATCCGAGGGCAGCGACACCTGGCTGCAGGTAATCATGCAGGAGGGCAAGAAGCGCCAGATACGGCGCATCGCGGCGGCGCTGGGCCATCCGGTGCGGGCACTTGTCCGCGTGCGCATCGGGCCTGTTCGGCTGGGCAGGCTCGTGCCCGGTGAGTGGCGGCCGCTGACCCCGAAGGAAGTGGCCGCGCTTCGGAAGGCCGCCAGCGCCGAGGGCCCCCAGGAGAAGAGCCGCCAGGCCGCAGCCCAGCCCAAGCGCAAGCGCGGCCAGGGGAACCGTAGCGTTTGAACGAAATCCGTGTTATGGGGAGTGAACGTGTCTACACCGTCTATCATTGCGATTGATGGCACATCTGCTTCGGGCAAGAGCACGATTGGAGGGTTGCTGGCCCAGCGTTTGGGGTACATCTTTTTTGATACCGGCATCATGTACCGAGCCGTTACCTGGGTGGCGCTGGCGCGGGGGGTTGCCATATCGGACGAGGAGGCAATCACGCGGCTCGCGGAGAACGTGGTTATCACCGTTGAGCGGCCTCATGTGGACGATGGTCGCCAGTACACCATTCGCGCCGACGGCGAGGACATCACGTGGGAGATTCGCAGCCCCGAAGTGGATGCCGCGGTGTCGCCGGTGTCGGCGTACCCCGGCGTGCGGGCTGCTCTGACCGCGCAGCAGCGTCGCATCGGCCGGCAGGGCGACATTGTCATGGTGGGCCGCGACATCGGCACCGTGGTCTTGCCGGAGGCGGACCTGAAGATATTCATGGACGCCACGCCTGAGGAGCGCGCCCGGCGGCGGATGCTGGAACTGCGCGCCCGCGGGGCGAACCCGAAGTATGAGGATGTGCTTGCCGCCATCATTCGCCGCGACAAGTACGATAGCGAGCGGCCCATTGCTCCGCTGAGCAAGGCCAATGATGCCATCTACCTGGACACCACCAACCTGTCCGTTGAAGAAGTTCTGGAGCGGGTGCTGGACCTGGTGAAAGGATGCGATTGCTGGGAGAACGAGCGAGATGTGGACTAGACGTGCGCTGAACTGGTTGCTCCGGCTGGCTTTCCGGCTCCTGACGCGGCTGGATGTGCAGGGGCTTGAGAATGTTCCGCTCCACGGCCGCCAGATTCTGATGTTCAACCACGTCAATTTCCTTGACGCTCCGCTTGCTGCGGCCTTCTGGCCCCGAGAGGTGGAAGTGCTCACCAAGGTGGAGAACCTGCGCTCATGGCTGCTGGGGCCTTTTATGCGTCTCTACGGCGCGTTTCCGGTGAATCGTGGCGAAGTGGACCGCCGCGCGCTGACGAGGGCGACCTGGGTGTTGGAAAGCGAGCGTGTGCTGCTCATCTCCCCCGAAGGGACACGAAGCAGGGGGCGCGGGCTGAGCAAGGCGAAAGACGGCATGGCGCTCCTCGCTGTCCGCACGAAATCCCCCATCGTGCCGGTGGCCATCTGGGGGCAGGAGCAGGTGATCCCCAGCCTGCTGCGCCTGAAGCGGGCAGGGTTGCACATGAGGGTGGGCAAACCGTTCCGTTTTGATTACGAGGCATCGGGCAGAATAGACCGCGACGCAATCCGCCAGATGACGACCGAGGCGATGTACATCCTTGCGGCGATGCTCCCGGAGAAGTACCGCGGCTTCTACAGCAACTTGGACGAGGCCACCACGCGCTACATCCGTTACGACGAAGCCGAGCAGGACGAATTGAGGCAGCACACAGCGGCATGAGCACACGCACAGTTTGCGGCCGCATCGTCGGTGTTCAGCGGGATAGCGTTGCCGGGCGTATGGGTTTGGCGCCCGGCGATTGTTTGCTCGCGATCAACGGGATGCCCGTGCGCGATGTGATTGACGTGCAGTTCTACTCCTCGGATGAGGAACTGGAACTCACGTTTGAGCGTGGCGGGCAGGTGCGAACGGTCCGGGGTGCACGCGCTTACGGCGAGGAATTGGGCCTGGAGTTTGAATCGCTGCTGTTTGATGGCATCCGCGTGTGCCGCAACCGGTGTGAGTTCTGCTTCGTGGCGCAGATGCCCAGGGGCTTGCGGCGAAGCCTGTACGTGCGGGACGATGACTATCGTTTGTCCTTCCTCACCGGCAGTTTCGTTACCCTGACCAATCTCACCGAGACCGACTGGGAGCGGATTGAGACGCAGGGGCTCAGCCCGCTCTATGTCTCCGTCCACGCGACGGACCCCGCCACGCGCGCCCGTCTCCTCGGCAAGGCCACGATCCCCGACATCCGCGAACAGTTGGAGCGCCTCGCCGATTTGGGGGTGGAAGTCCACACGCAAGTCGTGCTGGTGCCTGGCGCGAATGACGGGCGAGTCCTGGAGCAGACGGTCGCCGACCTGTCCGCTCTGTATCCATCGGTGGCTTCGGTTTCGCTGGTGCCGGTGGGCCTGACGCGGTTTCAGCGCGCGCCGATACGCCGCTACACAGCCGGCGAGGCAAAGGCGCTGCTTGCGCAGGTTGCGCCCTGGCGAGATAGGTTCAGAAGTGAGTTCGGCGTCAGTTTTGTGTACCCTTCGGACGAGTTCTACTTGCTGGCCGGCGCAAGCGTACCTCGCGCATCGGAGTATGATGGCTTTCCCCAGATTGAGAACGGCGTGGGGTTGGTGAGAGTCTTCCTAGACGACTGGGCGAAGGTTCGGCGCAGGCTGGCTCGGGGCGAGGTTCCCATCCCGCAGCGCATGACGTGGGTAACGGGCGTGTTGTTCGCGCCGGTGCTCCAGCAGGTGGCCGCGTGGCTGGGGCGCGAGCGGGGCGTCGGCGTGGATGTGGTGCCGGTGGACAATCGGTTCTTCGGGGAGACGGTTACGGTCGCGGGGCTGCTGACCGCGGGCGACGTGGTGGACGCGCTGAGGGGCCGGGCGTCGGGCGATTGGGTGGTGCTGCCCAGGGCCATGCTTGACCACGAGGGCGAGTTGACCCTGGATGATCGCTCGCCCCAATGGCTAGAGGAGGCGCTGGGCGCGCGGGTGGTGTTTGCGGATTCGGTGAGCAACCTGCTCGGAGAAATGAGTAGGCACGGCTAGGGCGTCTGCGCTGGGTATGGAAATGCCAAGGGCCAGGCATCACGCGCCTGGCCCTTGGGTCTTGAGGCTGTGGAGCCTACGGGATGATCTGGATGTATCCGGCGTATCGCCAGGAGTCAATCCAGTCCAGTTTGTCCTGTGCGTACAGGTAGACGTTTTTCGTCGTGCCGGCCAAGGTTGACTTGAATTCAAGGCTCCAGGTGATGGTCAGCATGTCTCCTGTTTTCGTTACCGACGTGCCCGCCCCGTGCAGGATGACCCACGAGTTCTGCAGGTCCTGCGCCGCACCAGGAGTGATGGGGCCAATCCAGGAGCCGGAGTCGTTCAAGATCTTGATCTGGTTCGTGTCAATAATGTAGGCTGCGTATAGGGACTTGCTGGTGGTGCCAGGGGCGGATGCGATATTCACGAAGATGTACTTGAACCCCTGCCACGACTGTGGTTCGGTGAAGGTCGTCGTGTAATGGTAAGTGGTGCCGACCTTCTGAATGTTGGCGGATGGCGTAACACCGCCTGCACCGGGCCAGTGGTCAATCATGCGCCAACCCTTCTCCACCCAGCCGGTATCGTTCCCGCTGTCGTCTGTTGCCGCAACAAAGATACGGTAGCGCTGGGGTTGCCCCGTCTCCTTGCCGATGATCTCCAGGTACAGGTTCAGATACTTGGAGTAGGCCGAGATGCGGCTCTTGGCTACATCCACAGAGCCATTCTTGTTGGAGATCTTGACGGTGGAACCCAGGGTATACCCGCCCAACCAGACTGTGTCGTCGGAATCGCGCAGCCAGACGCGGTTGGTATCCTGGTCATAGCGCACGTAGATGGCGTTTCGCGTGGAGCCATCCAGGGTGAACAGTACGTACACCTGGGACACGTGGGCATAGCCCGACGCATCAATGATCTGGATGCGGAAGTTCCGACCCCACCCTGGCTGCCTGGAGGATTCGGCCGGGCTCACGATGCCGATCTGCGGCATGGCGTTGGGCAATGGCAGTTGCCTGGGGCGGATCTTCAACAAGGGTTCGGCTTCAGGCGTCTGCGTGTCATCGGGCGGCACCACATTGTTGTCAATCGCGTGATGCCCGTACGCAGCACCGATATCTTCGGACTGCTGGCCGTCATAGACGTCTGTGGAGTACAGGACGGGCGTGAAATCAGGGCCAGCGCCCGGCGGAATGACGACGTTGGACGCGGGTGGCACGCCGTTGCGTTCTGCGGCCACTGCGCTGCCGGAACCGACCACCCACTGCCCCACCAGAACGAAGCCTTCTTGCCAGTTCTGATTGTCGTAGATGTATCCCCAGATGTCCTTCGCCCCCTCGCTGCCGGACTTGAACGTGAGGTTCCAGTTGACGGTTAGCACCTTGCTAGTTGCGTCCACGGAGACCGAAGATGCCCCCAGGTTTATGCGGACGTACGCCGTCTCAAGGGTGCCGGGCTGGCCCATTGGCAACGGGCCGAGCCACTGGCTGCCGGTGTAAACAAGCACATCATTGGTCGCAGTCCTGTAGCAGGCGCGGAATTGCTCTGTGTACGGCGGCGTCTGCATGGTAACTCTGATGAATGCCATGGTAAGGGTGCCCGTGCCATCTTCGTCGGAGTAGGTCATGGTGAAGGTCTGCGGGGTTCCCACAGGCACCGTCCCTGATGCCGGCGTGAGGCCTCCCACGTTCGGGAACATGTTGACGCGTCGGGTTCCACGGCTCACCCAGCCTGTGGACTGCGAGGCCGAGTCAATAGCCTTGAGGTACAAATTCCAGTTTACCGAGGTCATGGGTTGCTTCTCGGATATGTACCACGTAACCTGCAGTTGGGTTGTGGTGGTAACCACCTGCGTTCGGGATACGTCCAGGGTAACGTTGGTGTTGCTCAGTTGGACGTTCGTCCCAGGCGCGAACCCTCCGATCCAGCCGTCGTTTGTGTCGTTGGGAATGTACAGTTTCTGCTCCAGAACATCGTACCGGAACCGCTGGATGTTGTCGGTTGGGCTTGTGTTCCACATCAAGTACACTTGGCGCAAGTCGTCCCAGCCGTTGGCGTCTTCGTAAACCGTTACGAACGGGTTGAAGAAGAGCGGCATGGTGTTGCTTTGCGAGGGGCTGACGGAGACCGCCGAGGGCGGGTAGTTGATCGTAACGGTGAGATCCACCCGCACATCTGTGCCCTCGTGCCACGTGCCTGTTTGGTCGGCGAGGTCGGTGCCGACTCTGAAAACGACCGTGTCGCCCTCGTTGCCGCCCTCAACGCCAGACGTGGACGGGTCGTCGCCGGGCACCGTGATCGTATAGACGGACACCTGCTGCGAATTGATCATGGTCATGAAGGTTGTCGTCTCGGCGTATTTCACCCCGTTGATCCACGCAGAAACCAGGGTACCGTTGGGCACGTTAGCGCCGTTCAGTTTCACGGTGCCATAGAATGCGGATGGAATGCGTGGGGGCTGATCTGCTGCCGCGGGCAATGCGATAGACAACAGCAGGAAAAGCGCAAGCACAAATCCGATTCTGCGTTTCTTCTGGTCTGTCATAACCGGGCTCCTCAGCACATGATGTCGGGCAGGCAATCACGGCCTGCACTTCGCCAGATTCAACACCAGTATATCCGTCCGGGCGCGGCGCTTCAATAGGAAAATAGTACCCTGCTACTCTTTGCCAAACTTGCGAAAGCGCGTGGAGATACGGGAGCCACGCCCCAGTTTGTGGCGTTGTGGAACTACGCGTCTATCAGAATAGGCCCTGCGAGTTCATAGTGCCCGAACGGCGGCATGAGGCAGATTCCCTGGAAGCCCGCGTCCTTCGCTGCCTTGCGAAGTGCGCGGGCGATGGCGATCCCTTGCAGCACGGCATTGTCGCTCTGGGCCATGAGTTGCCGCAGCGACTCAGGAATCTGGATGCCTGGCACGTTGCGGTGTAGATACTCCGCGTGCTTCGCGGAGTACAAGGGCAAGACCCCCATGAGGATCGGTATGCCGAGGGGGCTGGTCTGGGTTCGCACCGCGTGGACGATGGCCTCGTCGTAGATGGGCTGCGTGATGACGAAACGGGCTCCCGCCTGAATCTTGCGCTCAAGTTTCCTCAGTTCGGTGTCTCGCGCGGCGGGAGTCGGGTCAAAGACCGCACCCACGACCTGCCCGAGGCTGGCGCAGAGCCGTATCAGGTCAAACACGGACAGGTCTCGGACAGCCTTGACGGGCTTTCGGTCGGAGAACGCGATGGGGTCGCCGGACACGGCCAGGTGATTGCGAATGCCCGCGGCCTGGGCACCGAGGATATCTGCCTCCACAGCGATGCGGTTCCGGTCGCGCACGGTCATGTGCACGATGGTGTCCCAGCCCTCCTGCAGTCGCAGGGCGGTGGCCAGCGAAGTCGCGCTCATGCGGGGCCGGGCCATCGGCGAGTCGGCCACGTTCACGAAGTGGACACACCCCGCTGGCAAGGCTCGCAGGCACGCGAAGATGCGAGACGGGTCATGCCCTCGCGGCGGGAGCACCTCCAGGCAGTGCACGAAGGTGCTCGCCGCCAGTTCGGGTAGCGTCGGGCTTGTCATGCCACCTGGACCTACAGCAGGGATTTGAGGTCAAAGTCATCCTGCAGCATCTGATTGGCCACCGACTCCACAGGCGCTTTGCGATTTACGAGTCGCGTCATGAGCGTAACGCTCTTGCGGTCGCCAAGCAGAATCGCCCCAACCAGCGCGCCGTCTTTGAAGACGAGTTTCTTGTAAAGCCCTCTGGCTGGATCGCTTCGGCGGTAGGATGTGTAGCCAGGCTCTTCGGGGTTCACGACGCCTATGGACGTGAGGTCTATGCCCATGACCTTCAGCGTGTTGATGGGAGTGGTTCCTGTATAGGTCTCGCTGCGCGGCTGGATCATGTTGGCGGCGGCCACGCGCGCTTGTTCTATGGCAGCGGGGATGATGCCATAGATGCGCTCGCGGAACTCGGCTACGTCGCCTGCCACATAAATATCCGCATCGCTGGTCTGCATGTACTCGTTGGCGAGCACTCCCCGGTTCATTGCCAGCCCCGCATCCTTCGCCAACTGGAGTTTGGGGCGAATGCCTGCGGAGAACAGGACCATGTCGCACGGCAGGGTTTTGCCGTCTTTGAGTTGCACGCCGTCTGCGCCGGTGGTGCCGACAATGCCCTCAACGGTAGCGCCTGTGATGACGGTGATTCCCATTTGCTCAATGAGTTGCGTGAGGATCGCAGCGCCCTCCGCATCCAGTTGGCGGGGGAGGAGGCGGGGGAACACCTCAATGACGGTAACGTGCAGCCCCAGCGCGTTGAGTCCGCGTGCGCTCTCAAGGCCCAGCAGTCCGCCGCCGATGACCACTGCCGCCCCCTTGTTTTGCGCATAGTCATGAATCGCTCGCGCGTCGTCCAGGGTGCGAAGGGTAAAGCAGCCCTTCAGGCCCGCGTTCGCGATGGGCGGAACAAATGAGTACCCGCCGCAGGCCAACAGCAGGGCATCGTAGGGGACTTTCTCGCCGGACGCCAGTAGGATACTCCTCTCGCCGGGGACAATCTGTGCCACCGGATGGCTGAGGTGTACACGGATTCGCCGTTTGGAGTACCAGGACTCGGGGTAGGGGTAGAGTTCCTCCATCCGATACCGCCCCGCGAGAAAATCGGGGAGCCAGGGCCGCCGGTAGTAGGGATACTTCTCGTCGGTGTAAATCGTGATCTGCGCGTTCGGGTCGCCGTCCGCCAGGGTGGCTGCGGCGGTAACGCCGGCGATGCCGTTGCCGATGATGACGTATTGACGTGCCATGTTGTCTCCTCCGTCGGGGGTTACGGTGAAGCGTTTTGTGCAGTGTAGCACGTGGGCGGGCGAGTGTCAAACCTTTGTCCTGGTCGGGCGGACGTGGTATACTTGCACCGGAGGGTGAACAGTGAGCGAGGAAGCCATCATCACAGTGGTGGGGGCTGGTCTGGCGGGTTCCGAAGCGGCTTGGCAAATCGCCTGCCGCGGGGTCAGGGTGCGCCTCTATGAGATGCGCCCTGTCGTCATGACACCTGCGCACCGCACCGACAAGTTCGCGGAGTTGGTGTGCAGCAACTCGCTTGGCTCCGACTTGCCGGACCGGGCGCTGGGGCTGCTGAAGCGCGAGTTGGAGATGTTGGGCTCGCTCATCATCCGGTGCGCGCGGGAGACCGCGGTCCCGGCAGGGGGCGCATTGGCGGTCGGCAGGGAGGAATTCGCCGCGAGGGTAACCGAGGCCGTGAAATCCCATCCTCTGATAGAGGTGGTGCGACAGGAAGTGCAGGACATTCCGGCCGGGGTGGTCATCATTGCCACGGGCCCCCTCACCAGCGATGCACTGGCGGACAGGATTGCGGAGACGTTGGGCGGCGAGCATCTGAGTTTCTTTGACGCCATGGCGCCTATCGTCGCGGCGGATTCCATTGACATGACGGTTGCATTCGCCGCCTCGCGGTACGGGCGTGGCGACGATGACTACATCAATTGCCCCATGACGAAAGAGGAATACGACCGCTTCGTGGAGGCTCTGGTTTCGGCGGAGACGATACCACTCAGGGATTTTGAGGCGGCGGATAGGCGTTTCTTTGAGGCTTGCTTGCCGGTGGAGGAAATCGCTCGGCGGGGGCACGACGCCCTGGCCTTTGGCCCGCTGCGGCCGGTGGGGCTGAAGGATCCGCGCACGGGACGCCGGCCCTATGCCGTCGTTCAGTTGCGCCAGGATGACCTTGCCGGCACGCTGTACAACATGGTGGGTTTCCAGACCAATTTGCGGTGGCCTGAGCAGGAGCGCGTTTTCCGAATGATTCCCGGGCTTGAACGTGCGCGGTTTGTGCGATACGGACAGATGCACCGGAATACCTTCCTGAATGCGCCTCGTGTTCTCAAGCCGACGCTGCAGAGCAGGGTGAGGGATAGCCTCTTCTTCGCCGGGCAGATTACGGGCACCGAGGGCTACGTCGGCTCTACGGCCTCGGGGCTGGTGGCCGGCATCAACGCCGCTCGGTTCTTGCGCGGCGAGCCGCTATTGATATTCCCGCCGGAGACGATGGTGGGGGCGCTCCTGCGGTACATCACGACACCTTCGGAGCAGGAATTCCAGCCGATGAAGGCCAATTTCGGGTTGTTGCCGCCGCTGGATGCGCCAATGGGGAAGCGGCTGCGGTATCGGGAGTATGCGGAACGGGCCCTGGCTGCCATGCGCGCGTATCTTGAAGCGCATGGCGAGGAGGTGCACGCTACGTCGGGCAGCCTGCAGGAGAGACAATGAGCATCATTTCGCATAGTCATAACGAGGGAGAAGCCAGGCCTCGCTGGAAATTGTTTCTGAAAAGGCTGCTATGCTATGCGAAGTCAATGGTTGTGCTGGCCGCTGCGCTTGCCGTGCTTGTCGGTGTGGGATGCCAGGGCAGGGCGCCAGTGCAGTTTGACGGGCAGAAGGCCTATGAGCATGTCCTGGCCCAGGTTGCCTTTGGCCCGAGGCCGGTGGGAAGCGAGGCTCTTGGCAAGACCGCTGACTACATTGAGTCGTCTCTGAAGGCGGCGGGGTGGGTTCCATTGCGGGTAGAGGGGGAGTATCGCGGCATTCCCATACGGAATATCGTCGCCGAGAAGGGGGCAGGTGGCAGGAAAGGCAAAATCCTCATCGGTGCTCACTACGATACGCGGCCCGCGGCCGACCGGGACCCGGATGCATCCCGGCGGGGCGAGCCGATTCTGGGTGCCAACGATGGCGCAAGCGGCGTTGCGGTCCTTCTGGAACTGGCCCGCGTCTTTGATCCGGCCAGGTGCCAGTACGAAGTCATGCTGGCATTCTTTGATGGCGAGGACAGGGGTGGCATAGACGGGTGGCCTTTTTCGGTAGGCGCGGATATGGTTGCCGAGAGGATGGGCCGCGGGCTTTCTGGGATGATCCTGGTGGACATGGTCGGGGATGCGGACCTCCAGATTTACCTGGAGGGCAATTCCGATTCCCAACTCGCGGCGGAAATCTGGAATGTGGCGCGCAGGCTTGGACTGGGAGACCGATTTGTCCCCGAGGTACGGTACACCCTTGTGGACGACCACGTGCCGTTCTTGCGCCGCGGCGTGCCCTCTGTGGACATCATTGACTTTGATTACCCCTACTGGCACACGACAGCCGACACGGCGGATAAAGTGTCGGCGAAGAGCCTGGAGATGGTGGGTAGGGTCCTTCTGGAATACCTGTACACTCGGTAGGGTAGGCTACATGTCCTCGCCTCGGCCCTTTAGGGCACGGCGCAGGGCGCGGTCGGAGTCTCGCTTCGCGATGGCCTCGCGCTTGTCGTACAACTTCTTGCCCTTTGCCAGGGCGATTTCCACTTTGGCCCGCCGCGCCTTGATGTACATGCGGAGGGGCACGATGGTGTAGCCTCGTTCTTGAGCCTTGCTCTGGAGCCTCAGAATCTCCTTTTTGTGCATGAGGAGTTTGCGGGGCCGCTTGGGGTCGTGGTTGGCTCGGTTGCCGTGCTCATAAGGGCTGATGTGCGCGTTCTGCAGCCACAGTTCGCCATCCTTGATCTGGGCAAAACTGTCCCGCAGGTTGACGCGGCCTGCACGGACGGACTTGATTTCTGTCCCCGTGAGGGCGATTCCCGCCTCAAACGTCTCTTCTATGAAGAAATCGTGGTAGGCTTTTCGGTTAGTGGCAACGGTTTTGGTTTCATCCATCACGAACGCGCCGCGATAACTTTACATAAAGGAATTGTAGCATCCCACGTCAGGTCGTTGGGGGATTCACTGGATGCACGGTGCATTCTAGCACAGACGCGGGAGATTACCAAACCCACGGTCGCCGTGTGGCAGCGATCTCGGGCAGGGTTGGCCGTTGGTGCGTAGATATGTCGCGGCCCGTGGCGGCTTGTCCAGTGTGCAGGTTATGTAAAGTTTCCGCTGTCCAGACAGGCAGTTGTAGACATAATATATCTAGTCGGAAGTTAGAATGTGGGCCGAAACCCGCCTGTCGTACGCCCCACCCCGGCCTGCAGAAACCCCGGCCCACGTCGCGCCAGGGTGCCGCACGAAGAACCGCCAGCCGCGCTACAGGACATCCGCAAGCAACTCGCCAAAGAGGCCGATGACAAGCCCCACATGCAGGCATACATTGGTCCGGGCCCCCCACCCTTCCGGATTTAGAAGCACGAGCAGGAAGTTGACCACAATCAGGCCAATGGCCAGGAGCACGGGAACACCTTTGTGGTTGGCGAGCCAGTCAAAGAATCTCAACATGACCTTCATCGCGTGTCTCTCCAGACCGTTGTCGTGATCATAGATATGGCCGGACAGATGCAAGCAGCCATCGCGGGATGCGTCCCACGATGTGGGTGCCGGTTCCCTGGTGCTCCTCGCGTTCTACCACGCCACGCTCGTGGAACAGCGCCACAATCTCCCCCTGAGTATAGGGGATGTTCGCCTCCACGGTAACCCACTGCTCGGACAGCATACGCGCCACCCCCCTGAGCAGGTCGTCAATGCCCTGGCCCGTCTTCGCCGAGATGGGGATGGCGTTCTGGTACTCGCGGCGGAGCGCATTGACAATCTCAGGGTTTGCCAGCCGGTCTATTTTGTTCAATGCAGTGAGCACCGGAATCTGGTGCGCACCGATCTCCCGCAACGTGGTGTCCACCTCTTCTAGATGTTCCAGGACGTTCTTGTGGGAGACGTCCACCACATGCAGAAGTAGATCGGCGTCAGCGATCTCTTCCAAAGTCGCGCGGAAGGCCGCAACAAGCATCGTGGGCAACTTGCGGATGAACCCAACGGTGTCGGTGAAGAGCACCGCCTGGCCCCCGGGGAGCGCAATGCGCCGCGTCGTCGGATCCAGAGTCGCGAACAACTTGTCCTCGGCGAGCAGGTCCGTGCCGGCAAGGGTGTTCAGCAGCGTGGACTTGCCGGCGTTGGTGTAGCCGACAATGGCGACTACGGGCAGATTGGCCTGCTCGCGCCGCCTGCGGTATTGTTCGCGGTGCTGTCTGACCGCATCCAGTTCGTGCTTGAGTTGGGCGATGCGGCGCAGGATTTCGCGGCGGTCCACCTCCAACTGGGTCTCGCCTGGCCCGCGCAGCCCAACTCCGCCGATGCCGCCCCGTCCGGCCGAGCCGCCCACTTGGCGCGCCAAGTGCGTCCAGGCCCGCGTCAACCTCGGCAGGCGGTACTCGTACTGAGCCAGCGCCACCTGGAGCCGGCCTTCGTGAGTGTGCGCCCGTGCTGCGAAGATGTCCAGGATGAGCGACGTGCGGTCCAAAATCTTGACGTCAAGCGCCTCCTCCAGTTCCCGCAACTGGCGAGGAGACAGTTCGTCGTCAAAGATGACCACGTTGTAGCCCAGGGTTTCACGCAGGGAGCGAATCTCCTCTACCTTGCCCGGGCCGATGTACGTTGCCGGGTTGATCGCTTCCAGGTACTGGTATGTGCGCCCAACGACCTCTATCCCCGCGGTGTTCGCCAGCAGTTCCAGTTCATCCAGGCAATCGCTGATGTCCCAACGCTCCCGTTGGCTCTTGAGTTGTGCGCCAACGAGAAAGCCTTGCTCTTTTGGCTCAGCAACCTCGTGCAAACGGACGTTCGTAATCGGTGCACCTCCTCTCGTCTATGCCTGGTTTCATAATAGCATACCCGCGCACGGTGTGGCAAGTCGCATTCTCCTTGCGAAAAACGAAAAAGGGTCAGTCGGCCTGACCCTTCGTGAAGGTTTTTCGGTTGCCTGGTGCGGAACAGATGCTACTGCGCGCCGTGCTGTTCCAGGAACGCGACCGCGTCGCCCACCGTCTGGATTTTGCGGGCATCCTCGTCGGAGATTCGCCCTCCGAACTCATCCTCAAACGCCATGATGAGTTCCACAAGGTCCAGCGAATCTGCCCCGAGGTCCTCCCGGAAGCGGGCCTCCGGAACCACCTTCTCCTCTGGGACACCCAACTGCTCCACGATGATCTTCTTGACACGCTCAAAGATGGTCATTTCTCGCCTCCTTAGTTGTGGAAAGTCGCAGGTTCTGAGCCGGCTGTGGGGCATTGTACCACATTCCCCGCCGCGTTGACAAGCAAGGATTTCACGGCTAATATACTCGTCAGCAGAAACACCTTGTGTGGGGGTAAGTTGCGCTGTCCAGGGATATTCACGAGCAAAGGAAAGCAGAGCACCTGCGAATCGCCCTTGAGGAACCGGCATCCTCTAGTTATGTAAAGTCAGGTTTTGAGCGATACCGGTTCGTGCACTCGGCCCTGCCCGAGATTGACCTGGACGACGTGTCCACGGCGTGCTTGTTCCTCGGTCGCAGCCTCGCGGCCCCTCTCCTGATATCCAGCATGACCGGCGGCACTCCCGCGGCTGGAGAACTGAACGAACGCCTGGCGCGTGTCGCCCAGGAATACGGCCTGGCCCTCGCTTTGGGTTCGGTACGCGCCGCGGTTGAGAATGACAGCCTGGCCCCCACCTTCCAGGTTCGCCGATGGGCGCCCGATGTGTTCTTGCTGTGCAATCTCGGCGCGGTGCAACTGAACTACGGGTACGGGCGCGACGAGTGCCTGCGCGCTGTGGAGATCACCGGGGCCGATGCCCTTGTGCTCCACCTCAATCCGCTTCAGGAAGCATTCCAGCCCAGCGGGAATACGCGGTTCGCCGGTCTTCTCCGCAAAATAGAGGCACTGGTGCGGGATTTCCCCGTGCCGGTGGTTGTCAAAGAAGTGGGCTGGGGCATCTCCGGCGACATTGCGCGGCAATTGGTGGATTGCGGAGTGGCTGCGATTGACGTGGCCGGTGCGGGCGGCACATCTTGGAGCGAAATAGAGAGCCTTCGCATGGAGCCCGATGACCTGCGACGGAAGGTAGCCGAGGACTTCCGTGGCTGGGGGATTCCGACTGCCGAGGCGATTCGCCAAGTCCGTGCCGAATGTCCCAGCATCCCCCTCATTGGCAGCGGAGGGCTTCGCAGCGGCGTTGATTTGGCCAAGGCTCTCGCGCTCGGCGCAGACATCGGTGGCATTGCGTTGCCTTTCTTGAAGGCTGCTGCGGTTTCGGAGGATGCCCTGCGCCACGAAGTGATGCGGGTGCTGCACGGCTTGCGGCTGGCAATGTTCTGCATCGGGGCGAAGAATATCCCGTCCCTGCGGTGTACGAATCGTTTGCGTGAGGAGTGGACGACTTGACCGACAAACCCGACTACACGCGGCTGCTCAATCTGGTGGAGGCGGCACTCCGCGAGGCGCTTGCGGTGCCCCATCCGGCGCTGGCGCGGTTCTACGGGATGATGCAGTATCACCTGGGCTGGCTGGACAGGAATCTTGGTGAGATTGTGTCCCACAAGGGCGGGAAGCGCCTGCGCCCTCTGCTCACGCTACTCGCGTGCGAGGCCGCCGGAGGGGACGCGGCCCAGTCTCTCCCTGCTGCCGTCGCCGTGGAACTCGTCCACAACTTCTCGCTCGTCCACGACGATATAGAAGACAGAAGCGAGTTTCGTAGGCATCGGGAAACTGTCTGGCACCTGTGGGGCGATGCGCACGCCATCAATGTCGGCGATGGCCTGTTTGCGCTCGCGCGCTTGCAACTGGGGCGATTGCTGGACGTCGGCGTGCCCGCGATGCGGGTGGCCAGCATCTTCCACGTCCTGGATGCGGCCTGCGTTGCCCTCACGGAGGGGCAGTTTCTGGACATGCAGTTTGAGACGGTGGACTCGGTGTCGCTGGACGACTACTTCTGGATGATCCGTGGCAAGACGGCTTCGCTAATCGCCTGCGCTTGCGAGATGGGCGCCATGGTGGCCTCCGGGGACACCGGCATCATCAAGGCACTCCACGACTTCGGCTACAACCTGGGCATGGCGTTCCAGATGGACGACGACATTCTGGGCATCTGGGGACGCCCCGAGACCACGGGAAAGCCCGCCGGAGACGATGTTCTGAATCGCAAGAAGACGCTTCCGGTGGTGTATGTGTTAGAGCACGGACTGCTCCCCGGCTCCCCGCCCCACCTGAGGGATGCCGCCGAGATCGTGCGACAGGTGTATCAGCATGGCGTGGAATCTGATGAGGATTTGCGCCGCGTGCTTGCGGCGCTGGAGCAGTCCGGCGCGAAAGACTACTGTGCGCAATTGAGCAAGGAATATACGGAGCAAGCGCTGGCGGCACTTTCTGCGCCTGGTCTCGTGCCCCACCCGCGCCAGGCTCTAGTTGCGCTGGCAGAATCCTTGCTGGGTCGCCAGACCTAACCCCCGCATTGGGCACTACAACGAGACCGGCCGTCGTTTCCCCCGCGCGATTCTCCACTCGCACTTAACAACGTGGCCCTATCGGATACAAAACATCACGGAAAAGGCGCGCGGCCTGTTGCCAACCCGCGCGTTGGGAAATCATGCCGTGAGACTTCGCATAGCCTAATCTCTGTTTAGGGAAAATCCTGCCCGGCGAGGTTGTCGTTCTTTATGACTATGCGAAGTCATGTGCGTTGCAGAAAATCGGTGGCCGCGCCTCCGCCGCGCCCTAACCGAGCGCGGCCTTCTGCCCACGCTCCATAGCCAGCAATGCAGCCCCCAGCGCCCCTACCACCTGGCAGTTCGCCGGCACCGAAATCGGCATCCCGAGCAACGCTTCCAGCCGCGACACGACGCCTGAGTTCAGGGCTACCCCACCCGTCATGACAACGCGGGGCCTCACCCCAACCTGCCGTGCCAACCCCGCCACCCGCGCAGCGATTCCGTCCAGCAGCCCCGCAACCACGTCCTCCACCCGCCGCCCCGCCGCCAGATGTCCCACCACCTCGGACTCGGCGAACACCGCACACGTACTGCTGATGGGCACAGGTTCCACCGCCGCAGCCGCCAGGTCATCCAGGTCGGCCACGGGCACGTCCAGCGCACGCGCCATCACCTCCAGGAATCGGCCCGTCCCGGCGGCGCAGCGGTCGTTCATGGCAAACTGCACCACCCGACCACCCGGCTCAACCCGCAGCACTTTGCTATCCTGACCACCGATGTCTATCACCGTGCCCACATCGGCGTACAAGTGTGCGGCGCCCCGCGCGTGGCACGTGATCTCCGACACCTCCAGGTCGGCCCCCTCCATGCAGACTCGCCCGTAGCCGGTTACGACGACGAACCGGCGCGACGTCGGGACTTCGCCCAGAAGCGACTTGGCCACCTGGATTCCCGACCGCCCCGACGGCACAACCTTGGCAAAAACAAGATCGCCGCCCTCATCCAGGGCCACGATCTTCACGGTCAGTGAGCCAATGTCAAGCCCCACCCATTGCATCGCCGCGATTACCCTTCCACCGGTTCCCTGAGCCGGAACCCATGCCCGCGGACGGTTACCACCAAATCCTCTGCGCCGTAAGCGCCAAGCCGCTCCTTCAGCCGGCGCACCAGCGCGTCAATGGCTTGCTCGCTCACCCCTTCGTCGCTTTCGCCAGGCCACACCGCGGCAACGATCTCCTCGCGGCTCACCACCCTGCCGCGACCCTCCCACAGCGCTTGTAGCAAGCGGAACTGGGCTGGCGACAGGGGTGGATCCACCTCCGCGCCGCCTACCCACACCCGTCGCGCGGCGACATCCAGCGACAGGGTGAGTCCACGCTCAGCACGCACAGCCTGACCAACAGAAAGCGGCGCTGTAGCCCCAGGCCCGACGAAAACCATCTGGCAGCACAGGGCTACTTGAATCTCGTCGCCATCTTGCAGCCGCCGTTCCTGTACGACGCGCTCCCCGTTCACAAACGTGCCGTTTTTGCTCTCGCAGTCGCGCAGCACAAAGTCCGCCCCGACCAGGACCACCTCGGCATGTCGGCGGGACACGCGCCGGTCGGGAATCACGATGTCATTCTCGGGATCGCGACCGATGGTTACCCGCCGCCCTACCAACGGATAGCGGGCAGCCACCGGCCCGAGCATGACCAGCATGGGCACATCGCCTTCGGAATCGTTGCCCATAGTCCCTTCGCTCCCGGCCCACTCTCCCTCAGCGCGACAGGTGCGCCAGCAGCGCCTCTATCCCCCACAAGTAACTCCGCCATCCAAAGCCCACAACGCTGCCGACGCAGACGGGCGTGATCACCAGATTGTGTCGGAACGCCTCACGCGCATGAATGTTGGACAGGTGCACTTCCACCACCGGCAGGTTCACGCTAGAGATCGCGTCCCGAATCGCAACGCTGTAATGGGAATAGGCCCCTGGGTTCAGCACGATTCCATTCGCCCAGGTGCGGGCTTGATGAATCTGCTCAATGATTTCGCCCTCATGGTTGGACTGGTGGAAACGCAATTCCACATCCCGACCCGCGAAATGCTGCTCCAGCCGTCGCTGAATCTCCTCCAGGGTGTCCGCCCCGTAGATTTCGGGTTGGCGTGTGCCCAACAGGTTCAGGTTCGGGCCATTCAGCACTAGAATGCGCACGGTCATGTTCTCCTCCCAACGTATGACTACGCGATGCGGCCACCCGGCAGAGGCGGGCCTCCCGCGTACACCTCGCGCACCGTTACTGCGCCGGTCTTGCCCCGCTTCGCCCACTGCCCCTTGAGTTGGTAGGACACCGCCTCAAACGTGAGGATGTTGCAGGCGACAGAATCCCCATCGCTTGGCCAGCCCAGGGGTTGGCTCCCCAGCCAGTGGATCATCACGCCCCGCCCTGCCGGCTGCAGCGAAAGCACCGGTGCGATGCGCGGGTAGCCATCCGGGCCGATCCACGCCAGCACCTTCACCGCCACCATCTTGGCGAACTCGGCGCACACGGGCCGCGGCACGACGATACCACCCGCCTGTCCATCTCCCGCGCCCATAGCGGCCACCTTCGTGCGGATATAGTCCAGCGCCACGTTCAGTCGACCGATCTTGAATCCGCCCAGCGCAGACTTGACGCGCAGGATGCCCGCATTCCGCACGCCCGTGTAGGCATTGTAGCGCAGGAGCGAACTGTTCATCTGTCGCTCCACATAGGGCCCAGTGCGCTGGAACTCCACGAAATCCGCCAGCAGCACCCAACCCTCCAGTTGCGGCGTGATCACCAGCACGCAAACCCGCGGGTCTTCTTGCAGGTTCTGGATGCTCTTGCGCAACAGGAAGTTGCCGAAAAACAGCGTGTCCGGCTCGTCATCCGAGGGCAGGATGGAAACGACCGGCACCACATTCGGCATCCCGGCCGAGTTCCGGGTCGCGAGGAACTTCGGTGTCATCTCGCCTCGCAAGGCGTCCAGCAGTCCTGGCACGGTGTCAAGGATGCCCATCTGTCCTCCCTTCAATCACGAGTGGCGCCGGACCATTGGGCCACGGGCACATGCCGCGATGCCACGTCCCAGACCGCCTCCATCTCCGACCGCGCCATGAGCGGCACCGAGTCCAGCGCGTAGTGCAAATCCAACCGATGGTACTTGGGCTTGCCCAGGTTCGTGTACGCGAGCAAGTCCCACCGCTCCACGTTGGGCAGGTATATGCGAATAAATCGGCCGATCGCCTCAATGTTCTCGGCGTCGCTGGTGTAGCCGGGAATCACCGGCGTTCGGATCCACATGGGTTTGTCCATGGCCGCCAGGCGGCGCGCGTTTTCCAGCACATTCGCGTTGTCCATGCCGGTCGCCACTCGGTGCCGTTGGGCATCCAGAATCTTCAAATCCAGCAGCACCAGGTCCACGAACGGCAGTACTTGCTCGTAGGCTTCCCAGGGGAGCACGCCGCTTGTATCCAGGGCGACGTGAATGTTCTCCTCCTTGCACCGCCTCGCCAGTTCCGCAAGGAACCCCACCTGCATCATCGGCTCCCCGCCGCTGAACGTTACGCCGCCCCCCGATGTCTCGTAGAACACCCTGTCCTTCAGGATTTCGGCAACCAGTTCCTCCACGCTCCAGCGCCGCCCGATCACTTCAAGCGCCGCTGCCGGGCACGCCGCCACGCACAGGCCGCATACCGTGCATCGTTCGCGGTCAATCCGCATACCCTGCGGCGTCAACTGCAATGCGCCCTCTGGGCACACGCGCATGCAATCGCGCGCGGCAATGCAGCGGGTGTCGTGCCAGACCAGATCGGGCTGGCTTCGCAGCCCCTCGGGATTATGACACCACGCGCACCGTAGTGGACAGCCCTTCATGAACACAGTCGTCCGAATCCCCGGGCCGTCCTCTGTGCTGAACTGCTGAATGTTGAATGTAAAGCCTGTCGTCGCCAATGGTCTCCCCCGTGCCCGGCCTACAGCGCGTGGCTCTCGCGGGCGATGATCTCGTCCTGAATCTCCTTGCCCAGCCCCACGAAGTACGCATTGTACCCCGTAACCCGCACCAGCAGGTTGCGGTACTCATCGGGGTGCTTCTGGGCTTCGCGAAGCGTCTCAGGGCTGATGACGTTGATCTGCAGGCACGTGCCCCCCACCTTGCCATACGCGCGCAGCAGCGCAGCCAGTTTTTGCCGCTGCTCGGGGTTCCGCAGCAACGCCGGGCTGAAACTCATGGTGTGGCTTGCGCCATTCGGCGCCGTCTCCAGGCCAAGTCGCCCCACGCTCTTGATGACAGCCGTCGGGCCTTTGTGGTCCGCCCCGTTGACCGGGCACACGGCATTGGACAGGTACTGGCCTCTGCGGCGGCCGTCGGGCGTGGCCGCGGTCGTCGGGGCATACGCGATCCAGTAGTTCCACGAGAGATACCCCCCGCGGTAACGCTTCCCGGTGGGCGACACGTGCTTGAAGGCCTCCTCCGTCCAGAAACGGCTCACATCCCGCGCGATGTCGTCCACGTAGGGGTCGTCGTTCCCGTACTTCGGCGACTTGTTGATGAGCGTCTGACGCAGCGCCTCGTGGCCCTCAAAGTTCGCCCGCAGCGCCGCGAGCAGGTCGTCCATGGCGATCTGCTTCTCCTCAAAGACCAACTTCTTCACGGCCGCGAGGCTGTCTGCCGCCGTCGCCAGCGCAACTCCCTCCACCGTCAGGAAGTTGAACTCCGCGCCGCCGGCATTGCTGTCCTTGCCGCTTTGCAGGCACCCGTCCACCAGCGCGCTCATGTACGGCACCGGCTCCCAGCGCGCCCGCCCAGCGTCGGCCATGTCGTTCACGCGGATGATCCATTCCAACAGATGCTTCAACTGCGCGCGGAAAGCGGCGTAGAACTCGTCAAAGGAGCGGAACCCGCGTGGGTCGCCCGTCTTCGGGCCGATCTGCTTGCCTGTGGCCATATCCCGGCCATCGTTCAGCGCCAGTTCCACCGCCTTCGCCAGATTGAGATTCACATCCACCGTGCCCGAGCGGTCGCACCCTTGCAGCGTGTTCTCCAGGCAGCCCACAGGCGCGTAGTCCCACAGGCGGTCTTCCGGCAGCCCCTGCCATCGCAGCCCGGCCATGGAGTTTTCGTCAAAATTGATGAGGAACGCCGAACCCTGCGTCTTGGACAGCATGTCCACAAGGCGCTGCAGCAACCGATCCGGCGTGCGCGCGTGCACCCGGACGTTCGGCTTCGGCTCCAGCAGGTTGATCTCCTCTATGATGTCCAGCATGAGGTAGGTCAGATCATTGGAAGCATCGCTCCCATCCGCCTTCATCCCCGCCAGCGTAATCAACTGGCCGAAGGATGAATTGATGCCCTGATTCGTCCCGACCCAGCCCTGGTAATCGTACACGTAGTTGTGCTTGATCCACCAGCATTCCAGCCATTCCTTCGCCTGCTCGCGGGTCAGTCGGCCCGACTGGATGTCGGCCTCGTAGTACGGATACAGGTACTGGTCCACCCGCCCAGGGGACACGCCAGGCCCCGGATAACTCTCCGCCGCCATGAGCAGCATGTGCGTGGTCCACAGCGCCTGCAGCGCCTCGGGGAAGGTCTCCGGCGGGAGCCAGGGCACCTTGCGGCAGATGCGGGCGACCTCCAGCAGTTCGGCGCGACGGGCAGGGTCGGCCACCTCGGCGGCTTGCCGCTCGGCCTCCGCAGCATACCGCTCCATGAACTCCGGCACCGCCTCCGCGCAGATGACCACAGCGCGCGCCAAATCGCGCTGCTCTCTCGTACTCTGGGGATCATCGGCAACGGCCTGCGCCTCGTCCCGAATGCCCTTCCACCCCATGCGCAGTGCCTTGGGGTAATTCGGGATGAGATGTCCGGGCACCGCCCCGCAGTTGCCCACGCCCACACTGTTCAGTTTGTCCCACTCTTTGAAGAACGCTTCCTCCTCGCGGTCCCGCTGCTTGGCCTCATCGCGCTTCAGGCACCGCGACAAGCCGGTATTGAAGTGCGAGCCGACGACCAATTCCCCCTCCCGTATCTGCACGGGCAGGTGGTGTCGCAACACCTCGCGGAAAAACAGCGCGCGCCGCACCACCAGAGGCTCATCCCAGAATCCCGCGGGAAGTGCCACAGGAGTCGCCGCCGCCAGCAGGTAACTCCGATACCCGCGCTGGAACATCGCCACTTCGGGAACATTGGTCCAGTTCCAGATGGAATACACGACATCCCACGGCGTCCCTGTGGTATAGGCCCGCACCTCGTTCGTGAAGTCGCGCGTGTAGAAAGACCAATACTCATCGCGCAGTCGTCGGATGCGTGGGGACAGGGTTTCGGCGGCGGACCAAATCTGTGCAGGGGACACAACTGTGCAGGTCTCTGACGTGCTCATGAAGTCTTCCTCCCTTTCAGGTCTGGACAACAGACACTCAGAACGCCGCTAGTATAGCGCAGGAGCGCGCCAACGGCAAAGTCGTTCCAGCCAGCCACTCTGTTCCGTCTTCTGATGGCGAATTGCATGCACACGATTTGGTTTTGTCATTGCGAGCGAAGCGAAGCAATTCCCACGTGCGACGCACCTCGGAGGTGCGTCGCACGTGCCTTCTCGCGTCATTGCGAGCGAAGCGAAGCATCTCGGTTGACGAGATTCTTCGGCGCTTCACGCCTCAGAATGACAGGGCTGGGGCTGTCATTGCGAGCGAAGCGAAGCAATCCCCACGCTCCATCTGTCATGCTGAGCGAAGCGAAGCATCTCGGTTGACGAGATTCTTCGGCGCTGCGCGCCTCAGAATGACAGGGCTGGGGCTGTCATTGCGAGCGAAGCGAAGCAATCCCCACGCTCCATCTGTCATGCTGAGCGAAGCGAAGCATCTCGGTTGACGAGATTCTTCGGCGCTGCGCGCCTCAGAATGACAGGGCTGGGGCTGTCATTGCGAGCGAAGCGAAGCATCTCGGTTGACGAGATTCTTCGGCCCTGCGCGCCTCAGTAGGGACAATTGATGAATTGTCCCTACGGGCGCCGCGCGCCCTCGCAATGACAGATACCGCGAACTTAGAACCTAATGCGGGCAGGCGCATTCTTGCCCGCCGCCCGCCAGCGTGCTATACTCCCCCAGAAGTTCGCGCCAGAGGCGACGTTTATGCACCCTCTTGAACAAATCCTGCACTACGAGTTTCGCGATCCTGCACTGCTCCAGCAGGCGCTGACTCACTCGTCTTATGTAAACGAAAACCGCGACAGCCTGCTGGCGGACAACGAAAGGCTGGAATACCTGGGCGACGCGGTGCTGGATTTCATGGTGGCCGAATGGCTCTTCCGCGAGCACCCCGACCTCGCGGAGGGCGAGATGACCAACTTGCGCGCCCGCCTCGTCCGCGAGGACACGCTCGCCCGTCTGGCCCAGGGAATTCGCCTGGGCGAGCACCTTCTGCTCGGCAAGGGCGAGGCCGAAAGCGGAGGGCGCTCCCGCCCCCACAACCTCTGCGCGGCCTTTGAAGCCCTGGTCGGCGCGGTGTACCTGGACGCGGGTCTGGACGTTGTCCGCGCCATATTCAAGCCCATCCTCGCGCCTGAACTGGAGCGCGCCCTGCACGATCAATCGGCACGCGACCCCAAGAGCCTGCTCCAAGAATGGGTCCAGGCGCGCTACCACCTCACGCCCACATACGAAACGGTCTCGGAGGAAGGCCCAGACCACGCCAAGGTCTTCACCGTCCAGGTCGTGTTGAACGACCGCGTCCTCGGCGTTGGGACCGGGGCCAGCAAGCAAGCGGCTGCCCAGCAGGCTGCGTCGGCTGCTCTGCGCCTTTTGCAGGCCGAAAACTCAATTCCCTCTTGACACCACAACCCATTCCACGCTATACTATCTCTCGGAAGGCACCCTCGTCGTAGGCATACACCCCTGGTTTCGTCGTGGTATTCGGCACCCCTGCTGCACCTTGCAGCAGGCCAGTCCCTATCCGCCGTGGCCGACACCCGGCCATCAGAGAACAAGGAGGAGACTGAAATGGAAAGACCCTGGCTGAAATTCTACGAACCCGGTGTGCCCGCAAGCATCCCCTACCCCGACATCCCGCTCCACCAGAACCTTGCCGATGCCGCACGCGATTATCCCCAGAGCCCCGCTACCATATTCTTTGACGCGGTGCTCACGTACCAACAACTGGACGCATTGGCCGACCGCTTCGCCGCAGGGCTGCAACAGATGGGCGTCAAAAAGGGCGACCGAGTTGCCATCTACCTCCCCAACTGCCCGCAGTTCATCATCGCGTACTACGGCACACTGCGGGCAGGTGGCATTGTCGTACCCTGCAACCCGCTCTACGTCGCCCGCGAGTTGGAGCACCAACTCAACGACTCCGGCTCCGAGACCATCGTCGCCCTGAGCAAACTGTACCCGGTGGTCAAGGCCATCCGCGACCGCACTCCGCTGAAGCGCGTCATCGTTACCAGCATCAAGGAGTACTTCCCGCCCATCCTTCGCTTCATGTTCACGCTGCTGAAGGAGAAGAAAGAGGGGCATGCGGTGGACATCTCCAAAGACCCGAATACGATCTGGTTCCAGGACTTCCTCCGCACGGCCCCTGCGAAGCCCCAGCCCGTCCCCGTTACGCCTCAAGACACAGCGTGCCTCCTTTACACAGGCGGCACCACCGGCGTACCGAAGGCGGCTGAACTGAGCCACCGGAATCTTGTCGCCAATGCCATCCAGTGCGCGGTCTGGTGTTCCGGGCGCAGGGGCCAGGAGAAGTTCCTCGCGGCCCTGCCCCTGTTCCACAGTTACGGGATGACCACCTGCATGAACGCGGGCATCTACATGGCCTCGCCCGTCATCCTGCTCCCCCAGTTCAAACTCAAAGACGTGCTGGAGGCCATCAACAAACACCAGCCCACCATCTTCCCCGGCGTGCCCACCATGTACGTGGCCATCAACAACTACCCCGATATCAAGGAGTACAACCTGCGATCCATCCGCGCCTGCATCAGCGGGGCCGCGGGCCTGCCCGTGGAGGTCCAGCAGAAGTTCCAGGAACTGACGGGCGGCCGCCTGGTGGAGGGCTACGGCCTCAGCGAGGCCTCGCCGGTTACCCACGGCAACCCGGTGTTCGGCGACTGCCGCATCGGCACCATTGGCATCCCCTTCCCCGATACCGACGCCAAAATCGTGGACCTGGAAACCGGGACCCGGGAGTTGCCGCCGGGCGAGGCTGGTGAACTCATCATCAAAGGCCCGCAGGTGATGAAGGGGTACTGGAACCGCCCGGACGAGACAGCCCTCGTGCTCCGTGAAGGCTGGCTCTACACCGGCGACATCGCCCGCCGCGACGCCGACGGCTACTTCCAGATCGTGGACCGCAAGAAGGACATGATCATCGCCGGTGGGTTCAACATCTACCCACGCGACGTGGAAGAGGTGCTCTACCAGCACCCGAAAATCAAAGAGGCCGTCGTTGCGGGCGTGCCCGATGAGTACCTGGGCGAGGTCGTGAAGGCCTACGTCGTGCTCAAAGAGGGCGAGACGGCGACCGAACAGGAAATCATAGAGTTCTGCCGCCAGAACCTCGCCAAGTACAAAGTCCCCCGCATTGTGGAGTTCCGCAAGGACCTCCCCAAAACGATGGTGGGCAAAATCCTCCGCCGCGTCCTCGTGGAAGAAGAGCGTGCGAAGATGGCCAAGGCCAAGCAACAGTAGCCCCCAAAGTGAAGCGGCGACCTGGTCGGGGGTACCAGGCCGCCGCTTCTGCCTGAGGAGGGCTAGGTGAGAAGTTGTCAAAACCAGACTTCTCTAGTCGTATTTTATCACACTTTTCGCCGTTTGTCAACATTGTGCGAACATTCACGACGGCTCTTTGGCACGCTCAACGGCGGAGGAAAGGAGGATAGAAATGAAACTCAGACCCCTTGCTGCGGCGGTCCTCACCGGCCTCATCGCCGTCGCCCTCACATTTGGCGCGTGCGGGCGACCCGCAGCCCCCACCCCCACCAGCGCACCCACCGCCGCGCCACCTGTGGCGACTACGCGGCCGGCCCCAACTGCGACGGCGACGCTCGCGCCCAGCCCCACCCCCGCTCCACCCACGCCGACGTTCACCGTCGCTCCCACGCCCACCAGCACACCGGTGCTCAGCCTTCTGGAGCGGCTGCCCACGGGGAAGAACCAGGACTTCGTACTAACCCTGACCGATGCCGATTTGAGCGAACTCGTCGCCCTGGCCACCAAAGACTCCGTGGACCCCGAAATCTACTGGCCCGAAGCGCACATCCATCCGGACGAGATTGTCATCAACGCACGGCTGGTCGCCACCGGGCGGGCGCTGGTCATTGACGCAGAGGTACACGGTAACATCGTGCTCCAGTCCGGCATCCCCCGCTACAAACTCAGCGACATGAAGACCTGGATTTTGTGCTACTTCTGCTTTGAGGTCGTGAACGGCGAGCCGAGGCTGCGCATCACGCCCGCCCCGACTTCTGCCGGCGAGGCACCGCGCGACCTGCTGGACCCGAGCACAATCGCCCAAATCGGCGGGGGTGCCAACTGGTACGCCATGGCCGAGGGCATGGTCAACAACGCCCTGTGGTATGTGGATCCGGCCCGGCCGAAGAGCGTCAACCTTGGCGACTTCGTGATCACCGAGTTCAAGCAGGAAGAAGGGCTGCTCACCCTCCGGGGTCGGACGAAATAGCAGAGTATGTGGAAGCCCCCACTCTGCGTTCGGTGGGGGCTTCCGCTGTCGTCATCCCCAACGAATCGGACTACCAGCCCTGCGCAAACGAAGTCTGCCCTTGCACGCCCGCCCCGCTCCACCACGGGCCTCTGGACACGAACGGCAAGAACACCCTGCGCGTTACCGGCCGCGGCGTGGCTGTGGGCGTTCGCGTCGCCGTTGCCGTCGGCGTGCGCGTCGCGGTCGCGGTGGCCTGCGGGGTGAACGTCGCCGTGGGAGTCCGTGTCGCCGTCCGCGTGGCCGTCGGCGTGTTTGTCGGCAGGCCGGTAACCGTTGGCACGGGCGTGGAAGTCGCCGTCAACGTCGGCGTCGCTGTCGGCCCCGGCCAGACGATGACGATGACCGTCGCATCCCCTGGGGCAGGCGTATCGGGATCGTCGCTGTAACTGACCAACGACCCAACGTACAGAACCGCCTGGTTCACCGCGTTGCCCTGCCCCGAACCCCGCACGCGAAGGTCCAGCGTAATCGTGGCCGTCGCCCCTGCGTTCAGCGTGTCTATGTACACCTGCAGCGGGCTGTAGGTCAGCACCACGCCATGGGACAGCACCAGGCTGCCGGCGATGTACTCCAACTGCGGCGGCAGGTTGTCCACGACGAGAAGCCCATAGGTCGCCGTGGGCAGGCTGTTCACCAGGGTCAACGTGTAGCGGATTGTGTCCCCCGGCGATGCGACCCCATTGGAATCGGCGTCATTGACCAGCGCCGCTCGCTTCCAGAACTGTCCCTGCCAGCCTGGGCCGCGAGTGGGCGTCAGCGTCGGCGTTGGCGTTCGCGTCGCGGTTGGCGTTGGTGTCGGCGAAGGCGTCGGAGTGGGTGAAGGCGGCGGCGGAGGGTACACATCGGTGCAGGTCGCGTCGTCCAGCGGCGTGTCCGGGTCATCCGTGAGTTCGTCGCACACGCACTGCTCCTCCTGGCAGCGGATCGCGACCAGGCCCCTGTTGCAGATGCGGTCCACACCCTCCAGGATGACCACACGGAACCGAATCGTTACGCCCTGGTGCGGCTCCAGTTCGGCGCGGAAGATGATGGGTATCTCGCTGACCACCTCGCCCACCGGCTCAATGGACAGGCTCCCGGGCACGAGCATCGTCCCCTCGGGAATCTGATCGGTGAACGTCATCACCGACGGGATCGTCAGGTTGTTCTGCACCAGAATCTCGTACTCAATCGTGTCCCCCGGCGAAGGCAGGCCATCTCCATCCCCATCTATGACGAGCAAGTCCGTCTTCCAGGCGCAGACGTCGTCGGTACAACCCGGAGGCGGCTGCCGCGTGGGCGTGGGGGTGTTGGTTGCCGTCGCCGTCGTGGTTGGCGTTGCCGTCGGCGTAACCACGTCAAAGCAGGTGGGGTCATCGTCGTACGGCGTGTACGGGTCGTCGGTCAACTCGTCGCAGATGCACTGCTCCACCTCGCACCGTGTGGACACAAGGCCCTGGTTGCAGATGCGGGTGGTTCCCGCCAGTATCACGACCCTGAAGGTGATCACAAATGACTGACCCGGGTCCACAGGCGCTGTGCAGATGATGGGTATCTCGCTCACCACATGCCCGACCGGCGTGATGGACAGGCTGCCGGGCACAAGCGCGGTCCCCGGCGGGACCTGGTCGCTGAACGTCAGCACGGCGGGAATCGGCAGGTTCGTCTGCACGAGGATGGTGTACTCCACGATGTCGCCCGGCGAGAAGTGCCCATCATCGTCTGCGTCCACTGCAATGGCCACGTACTTCCACGCGCACACGCGGTCATTGCAGACCGGCGGCGGAATCCGCGTCGCCGTCGGCGTGCGGGTCGGTGTTCGCGTGGGCGTATCGGTGGCGGTGAACGTGGGGGTCGGCGTAGGCGTCCGTGTTCGCGTGGACGTGCGAGTAGGCGTCGCCGTCCGCGTCGCCGTCGGCGTGCGCGTGTTCGTGCTCGTGTAGGTTGGCGTTGCGGTCGGGGTGCGCGTCGGCGTGAACGTCGGAGTAGGCGTCGGCGACGGCGTATGCGTAGATGTCGCCGTGAACGTATGGGTAGGCGTGTGGGTGAACGTCGGCGTAAATGTCGGCGTGGCCGTCGGCGTAGGCGTTGCGGTCGCCGTCGGACTAGGGGTGAACGTCGGCGTCGGCGAAGGCGTGGCCGTCGGCGTCGGCGTTGCGGTTGGTGTATTCGTCGGCGTATTGGTTGCGGTCGCCGTCGGGCTAGGGGTGAACGTCGGCGTGGGCGAGGGCGTGGCCGTGCCGGTCGCGGTGCCGGTGCGTGTCGCCGAGGCTGTGGGCGTCGTCGTCGCCGTGTCGGACGCGGTGGGCGTGGGTGTCGCCGTTGGCGTGGCCGAAGGGGTTGGTGTGTCGGTCGCCGTCGGGCTAGGCGTGAACGTGGGCGTTGACGTCCTCGTCCCCGTGGTCGTGGCCGTCGGCGATGGCGTCAGCGTTTCCGTCGGCGTGGGCGTTTCCGTAGGCAGCGGCAGGTCAAAGAAGTACAGGCAGTCGGAATGGGTCGGCACAGGATCGCCCTGAATCTCGTTGGGCGTGATGACGTGCCAGTAGGCATCGCCCACCGCCCGCGTAGAGTAGAACCCCACGGGATCGGTCTCCACCAGCAGCAACGTGATATTGGGCCACTTGCCCACGAACTCAAAGAAGCCGAATTCGTCGGTTACGTCCACCGCTAGAGGCACCAGCGAATCGTCGGGCATTTTCTGGTACAGGGTTACCGTAACCCCAGGGATGGCGATAGGCTCCGGCAAGTCCTGCAGCACGTAGCCCACGATGCGGCTGTCCACCGCTGTGGCGGTTGGCGTCGGCGTTGGAGCCTGACGCACGAAGGTTGCCTGGCCCCATGTCCCCGGCGACGGCAAAGTCGTCAGAATCGTCGTGGCGTCCACGATGACGCTGCCGGGCAGGGTGCTGGAGGCGCTGAACGCGGTATAGCCGTCCCGCATTTGCCACTGGACGATGCGGAAGTAGCCCGGCAGCCCCAGCGTATTCACCTCCAGGGTGAAACTCCCGTCCCACGCGGTAGTGGTGAGATCCGCCGAGATCTGCCAGGACGAGCCCGTCCACAGGTCTGCGCGCACCGTCCAGCCCGCCAGGCCGGTGCCAAAGGTATCCTCCACCCTGCCCTGGATTCGGTACAGCGTAACGACCGAGGGCGTCTTGGTGGGGGTGTTCGTGGGGCCGGGCGTATTGGTGCGCGTGCGGGTCGGCGTGGGGGTTGACGTGGCCTGCGTGGGCCGGTCAATGAACGTTGCACAACTGGGCGGCGGTGAGGTCGCCTCCACGCGGTCGGCGTTGATGGTGGTCCAGCCCAGGCCCGAAGCCGAAACGGACACGTAGCCCGCGGGGTTGTTCTCGGTTACGGCGTAACGTTCATAGTCGGGGCCGGTGTAGATGAGGAGCCGGTTTCCTGTGGAATCGGTGTAGCCGCTTGCCAGCGTGTACCATGTGCTGCCGCTCCGCCCCCACAGCGTCATGAGCGCCCCTGGGATGCCATTGCCCAGTTCATCCTTCGCCCAGGCGCAGACGCTGAGGGACGGATCCGCGCTCGCCGGGCCCCGAATGAACAGTGGACCAAGGACAAGCGCCAAGGCCACAATACCCAGCCAGACCCAGCGAGTGCGCATCATGGCTACCCTCCCGCAACAACTCAATAGCGCCGCCAGTCCTCAGCCGAAACTGGATACCCAGCATAGCGTGTATTCCACGATATGTCAAGGGGCGCTCTGACCAATTTGTAAACGTCATTGCGAGGGGCGAAGCCCCGAAGCAATCCCCGGAGCGGCAGATTGCTTCGCTTCGCTCGCAATGACAGAACGGGGTCGTGTGCGTGCAATCCACTAACGGAACACGGAAGCCAGTCTCTTCCTTGCCAAAGTTGACGGTCAAGGGGATTTCATATACACTATCGGTGGGGGTGGTTGAGTCCCGGTGGGCTCCGCGGTCTTCAAAACCGTCTGTGGGGCGCTGCAGAGGCGTCCTAGGTGGGTTCGACTCCCATCCACTCCCGCCTTGCCGGACCGAAAGGGCGTGCATTCCACAGAGCGCCGCCCTTTCTTTTTGCGCACAAGCGCGTGCTGCCGCAAGGCCGACATTGCCTTCTGCGTGCGATGGGAGTAGAATAGCCGCCGCGGGAGCCCGCACGGGAGGTGCCAGGACATGACGGTCGCCATGATCGTACACGGTGGGGCGTGGGCCATCCCCGACGACCAGGTAGATGCGCATGCGCGGGGCTGCCTGACCGCCGTGCGCACCGGCTATGCCATCCTGCGCGACGGAGGCTCGGCGCTGGATGCCGTAGAGGCCGCCATCCGCGTCATGGAGGACGATCCCATCTTTGACGCCGGCCGAGGCTCCTGCCTCACCCGCGATGGCGAAGTGGAACTGGACGCCAGCCTCATGGATGGCGCAACCCTGAACGTGGGGGCGGTGGCCTGCGTGAAGCACATCGCCCAGCCCATCCACCTGGCCCGCCTCGTGCTGGAAAGCCCCCATGTGCTCCTCGTGGGTGAGGGCGCTGAACGATTCGCCCAGCAGCACGGCATGCCCCTTTGCGCCAACGAAGACCTCATCGTGGAACGCGAGCGCGCCATCTGGCAAGAATACCAGCGGCGGGGTCATACGCACCTCGGCGATGCATTTGAGCCGCGTGCCGATACCGTAGGAGCCGTGGCATTGGACGCTTCCGGCAACATCGCCGCCGGCCTGTCCACGGGCGGCACGCCCAACAAACTGCCTGGGCGCGTGGGCGATGTCCCGCTGGTCGGGTGCGGCTTCTACGCGGACAACGCCGTCGGCGGCGTGGCCTGCACCGGATTTGGCGAAGCCATCGCGCGTATGGCCCTCGCGCACCGCACCATGCAGGGACTTGAGGCAGGTCTGACCCCCGCCGAGGCCGCCGAGCGCGCCATCCAGACCCTGGCCGCGCGCGTGTCCGGCACCGCGGGACTCATCGTCGTGGACCGCCTGGGCCGGGTGGGGTTCGCCTACAACACCAAACGCATGGCCCGGGCCTTCCTCACAGAGGGCATGGCCCGGCCCTACGTCGCCGTGGATCGCACCGAGTGGAAGGAGCCTGAGGACTGAACCTATGCTGCAATCGCCGGACGCCCCCCTGCGCATCTGCATGATCACCGACTGCTATCCGCCCAGCGTCGGGGGCATTGAGAACCACGTGTATGCTCTGTCGCGCGAACTCGCTCGCCTGGGCCACCACGTGTCCGTCGTTACGCACCGCGAGGTCCGCCCCCGAAAAGCCGACGCCACTCCGGTCATCATCCCGCCCGGCGTGGAGGTGGTGCGCCTGCACGGCCTGACATTGCGCCTGCCCGATGGATCCGATCCGGCCCTGGATCCTTCCATGATCACGCAACTAGGGCATTTGCTCGCCGAGCGCGACTACGACATCGTCCACGGCCACACGGTGGAAAGCCCCTTCGTGCTCGCCCTGATGCGCAAGGCTGCCCGCATGGGGTTCCCGACCATCATTACCAAGCACTCCATGATAGAACGGCCCAAGCGGCCGCCGATTGTGGGGGCGGTCATGCGCGCGCTCATGGTGGCCGTAGTCAACCAGTTCACGGCCTACATCGCCGTCAGCGAGCCTGCCGCCGAGGAATTGAGTCGGAGCAGGGCAAGGGCCTTCGTGATCCACAACGCCATTGACATGGACCTGTTCCGCCCCGACGCCTCGCTCCGCGCAACCATGCGCGCATCCCTCGGCTTCGGCGAGGGGGATATTGTCATCGGCTTCCTGTCCCGTTTCGTGCCCAGCAAGGGGATCGTGGAACTCGTCCGCGTGGGTCAGCGACTGGCGGAGGAGGACGCCCGCCTGCGCTTTCTCCTCGTCGGCGGTGGCCCGCTCAAGAAACGGGTTGAGGGCGAGGTCCTGCGCAATGGCCTAGCCGATCGCTTCCGCTTTGTGGGATTCCAGCCGTGGATGCGAACCCCAGCCTACCTCAACGCGATGGACATCTTCACATTTCCAAGCCAGAGCGAGGGCTTCGGCATGGCGTTGCTGGAAGCGATGGCGTGCGGCCTGCCCGCTGTAACCACGGACCGATCGGGCACGCAGGACATCGTGCACTCGGGCGAAACGGCGCTCGTCGCCGATTCCCTGGACGACCTGGAAAGCCACCTCCTGGCCCTTGTCAATGACCCGGCTCTCCGACAGCGGCTCGGCATCGCAGCCCGCCGCGCTGTGGAACAAAGCATGGATTGGAGCGCCGTCGCCCGGAAAACCGCCGATGCCTACCGTGAGACCATCGCGCTGAAACGAGGGAGGGGAACATGACGGGTCTTGCCAAACGCGCTGCGTTCCTGGTTGGGGTCGCACTGTGCATACTGCTGACCGCCTGCGCCACCCGCGCCCCGCAACTGCCCACGCGCCCGCCTGCCGCCATCGGCAGCCCCACTGCGCGCCCCACGCAGCCCAGCACAACACCGGCGCCCCGCACGCCGCGGCCCACCAACACCCTCGTGCCCACCCTGACCCTGCAACCCACCCGGACACCCACGCCGCAACCCGACCTGTCCGCCGTCGCCCGTTACATGCTGGAACTCATCAACCGAGACCGCCAGGCCGCGGGACTCTCGCCGGTTCAGTGGGATGAAACCGCAGCCCGCGCCGCCCAGGCACATGCCGAGGAGATGGCTACTTATGTCTACCTGAGCCACTGGAACCTGGCAGGCTACGGCCCGGAGCATCGCTACTTCTTCGCAGGTGGGCGCGACGCTGTCCGCGAGAACGTGTACGCCTACTATCAGCGATCCACGGCAGGCGTGGGGATTCCGATCCAGGACTGGCAGAGCACTGTGGAGCAGGCACAGGAAGCGCTCATGGAAAGTCCAGGCCACCGCGACAATATCCTGCAGCCTTCGCACACGCACGTGGGAGTCGGAATTGGCTACAATGCAACGTTGGGCGAGGTGCGGATTGTTCAGGAGTTCGTGGACAGGTACGTGGCCCTTGATCCGGTCCCCGAATTGGTACGACTGGGCGATGCCGTGGAAGTCGCGGGCAGGCTACTCCCTGGCGCAGCCTCACCGCTCATCAACCTGGCCTATGAGCCGTTTCCCACGCCCATGAGCGTGGCGGACCTCAACCAGACCGGCTCGTACACGCCCCGCGCAGAGATATTTCAGGCACTGCAGCCGCGGGTGGAGGGCAGCAAGTTCTGGGCCACAGTTCGCTTCACCGAATCCGACCGCCCAGGACTGTACCACATCCGTGTGTGGATAGAACGGGAAGGCCAGCGAATATTCGCCGGGAACGCGATCGTCGCGGTGCGCTGAATCAGTACGCGCCGATTTCCCGAAGCCGCGCGTCCGAAATCCCGAAGTGGTGCGCGATCTCGTGTAGCACCGTGTGCGCGATTGTCCGCCGGACCTCGTCCAGACTCCGACACGCCATGAGGATTGGCTCGCGGAACAGCGTGATGCGGTCTGGCATCACCATGTTGTACCCCGAAGTCCGACCGGTCAGCGGCACGCCCTCGTACAGGCCGAACAGGAGCATTCCCCGCCCGACGCCTCCCGCGCGAAGTTGCGCCCTGGTGGGATAATCCTCCACCATGATGGCCACATTGTCCAGTTTCTCGCGGATTTCGTCGGGCAGGGATTCCAGCGCCTGAACCACCAGTTCATCAAACGTGTCCGGGCTCATCCTCAGCGGCACGTGTCCAACCCCTCAGCACAAGGCTACGTCTATCTTACAGGAGTTTCTTCAGCGCGTCCAGTGCAGCCTCGTAGTCCGGCTCCTGGACCAGGTCGGGCACGATCTGGACGTAGCGCACGATGTCATGCTCGTCCACGATGAAGATACTCCGTGCGAGAAGCCGCTTCTCCTTGATGAGCAAGCCGTAGGCAAGCCCGAAATTGGTATCGTAATGATCCGAAAGCGTCTGCAGACGGTCCACGCCCGCCGCCCCGCACCATCGCTTCTGTGCGAACGGCAGGTCCACGCTCACCGTCAGGATGCGCACCTTGTCGCCGAGTTTGTCGGCCTCGGCGTTGAACCGCCGGGTCTGCAGGTCGCACACGCGGGTGTCCAGCGACGGCACCACGCTGATCAGCCGCACCTTGCCCGCAGTATCGGCCAGAGTAACCGGGCGCCCGTCATTGTCCAGGAGCCGAAAATCGGGCGCCTTCTGGCCCACCACAACAGGCGTACCCACCAGCGTCAGCGGTTGTCCGCCTGCGCTCACGATGCCACGTCGTTCTTCCATTGCGTTGCCCTCCATCATGGTATCTTGCCTTCAAGATAGCACCTGCCGCAACGGGCCGCCATGACCTGCGTCATGTTCTGGGCGAGCGCAAGCCAAAGGCATTTTTGACGAATTTCACAAATCGCATATAGTAATCGCCGGTTGACCGTTGAGGCATCCCAAACCAACAACACGAGGAGAGTTCCCATGGCTCACAAAATTGACCCCGAACTGTGCATCTCTTGTGGCGCGTGCGCTGCGGTATGCCCCGAGGAGGCCATCAGCGAAGGCGATGAGTCCTACGTGATTGACCCCGAGAAGTGCGTGGACTGCGGCACATGCGTGGACGAGTGCCCGCAGGAAGCCATTTCCCAAGCGTAGCGGCACACACAAACCGGCGAAGCCGAGGGCAGTCCCCCTCGGCTTTTCTTTTCTCGCAAGAACCACCTGATGGCGCAACGGATTGTAAACACGAGGGTTGTCATTATTGGACAACCTAAATATCTCACATGGGAGGGGTGGAGATGGACTTCGTCGGATTCATGAGCAGCACCGCGGGACGTGCACTGCGCGTCGTCGTGGGCATCATCCTGGTCGTGCTGGCGCTTTTCGGCCCCAATTGGAGCACCGCGCTGGAGGTCATTCTCCTGTTGCTGGGCATCCTGTTCATCGTCGTTGGGGCGCTCAACTACTGCCTGCTCGCGCCGTTGTTCGGCAAGCCTATCAAGGGCGGCAAGTAGGCCCGCGCGCACGACAATCCTGCACCGTACCCGACCCGGCCTCTGCGCCGGGTCATTTTGTCGCCAGCCCCAACCGCCTCAAGAGCCACACGAACTCACCCAGGATGACCGCCGTTGCACCCCAGACCTTGTGCCCCTGGATGAGAAAGTAGGGGACATGCAAATGTCGCCCATCGGGCAAATCCCAGTCCTCCTCAAACCGAATCCGCTCGTCTAGCAGCATCTCCAGCGGCGTTTCCAGCACCTGGGCTACTTCATCTGCGCTAGGCCGGAAGTCGGGGCGAACGGGCATACATCCGACAAACGGGAATATCTGGAAGTCGCTCACCGCGACGTATAGGGGCGTCAATTGCCCGAGAATTTCCACGTCCTGCGCCGAAACGCCCAGTTCTTCGGCGGTCTCGCGCAGGGCCGTGCGCTTCAGGCTTTCCCGCCCGTGCCTTGCCCCGCCGGGCAGCGACACCTGTCCCTGGTGGTTCGCAACGGCCTGCGTGCGCACAGTCAGCGGGAAGCACCATCCGGTCTCGCCCGGGTACAGCAGCAACAGCACCGCGGCCATCTGCGGCTGGTGGTCGGCGTCCATCGGGCGCGGCTGGGGTGCCATCCACAGTTGCGCCGCGCGGCCAGGCAGAGGCCCCTGGAGCGCACGGTGCAGGTCTTCGGGCGTCGGCCAGATGTCTCGCTGCTTCACGTCCTACTCCCAGACAATGCCGCAGAACGACACAAACGACGTGCCCTGATTGTCCGCAGGCGCGTGGTCATAGGCAACCGCGTGCCCCCTCACCGGCTCCAGCAGGCGCAACGCCAGATAGATGGGCGGCAACCCGCAGATATGCCGCCGATCCCCTTCCTCCCGAATGAGCGCCAGAAAGCCATCCGCGTCGCCCTCGCACATCCGCTCCATGAGCGCCTGGTCGGCCTTCTTTCCCATGGCGCGCTGCACCAGCCCTGCGGGTATCGTGTCCCCAAACGCAGGCCCCGTGTGAGCCAGGTCGGCCGCGGCGATGACCACGCTCCGCCGCCCTTCCAGTGCCCGCCGCAGGGCGCATATCCCATGCGCGATCACCGCATCGTCCCGGGCCGTCCCCTGCCCACACACAAACCGCTCAAAGGAGCCGCTCAGGATGGGCACGAGAGCGCACGGCCTCCCGCGCCTCACGTAATGCAGCCAGACAGCGGCCAGTTCCACCGAATGCTCATTCCGATGGTGAATTTCGTCGCGGAATGCCTGGTCTTCCCCGATTGCGGCGGCGACCGCATCCACAATGTCCCTGTCGGTTGGAAGAACACCAAACGGCGTCGCGTAGTGCTGCCGTGTCAGCGTGAACGGCGAGAAATCCCCCATGTGATCCGTTCCGAAAATCACCGCCACCTCTGCCTGGCGTACTGCATCGGCGGCCGCGGCCCACACGCCGCCGTACACACCGCCCCCGCGCATGTAGTCTATGTGCGGCGACACAAGCCCCCGGGCATTCGGAAACCGACGCACGTCCCCCGCCGCGTCCAGGTAGCCCTGCAGCATCTGGGACAGCGCCGCCACGTCATCCGGATACCCGCCGCCGGCGGACGCAGGCGCACGGAACGGCGCGGACCGGTATGCATCCAACGCCGCGCGCAGGGCCTCTGCCGATCGCTCGTTCTCCAGCAGCAGCGCGTCATCCAACTGCTGAAGGATGCTGGCGAGCACATCGGGCGACAGGCGCACGCCCGCGCGAATCTCCAGTGCCGCGCGCAAGGCGCTCTCGTCCCGCGTCCCATCGCACAGCGCGAGCAGCGGTGCAAGCGGCTGCGGAACCGCGAGCACCTTCCCGCTCAGCGCCAGCGGGTCGCGCAGGACAAGCACCGGCCGCCCGTCCTGTTGCCCCCACTGCGGTTGGATAGGGCGCAACTTGGGTCGCATGGCCCTCCTTGTCGCCGTCAGGCGTGCAAATAAGCAAAAGCCCCGACAGTGCGGGGCTTTCTGGTAGCGCATGGGGGATTCGAACCCCCGATCTCCTCCTTGAGAGGGAGGTGTCCTAGGCCGCTAGACGAATGCGCCACACATGCGCCATTCTATTGGGAAGCCCCCTTCCTGTCAAATTGACCCGCTGTCCGCTATCGGCGGAGCGTCTTTACACCGCAGAGGCGCAGAGATGCCGAGGCCAAGCGGCAAGGAAACCTCTTGCCTTCTGCTCCTGCGTCCTTGCGCCCTCGGCATCTCTCCGGTGAATACCGCGCGCCAAAGCCCGGAGACATCCTCACCGAATCAGGGCTTGGGCTCAGCCCCCGTCTCTTGCGCAGGTGCCGCCTCGGACTCCGCCACCGTCAGGTACGTGGCCGTCGCTGCCGACATCACGAACACCGCCGGGAACGCCACCAGGATGGCCACAAGTGCCGCGATGCCCACCGCGTAGATCAGTTGCGCCAACTGCATCGTGAACGGCAGGCTCACACGGTAGGGCATCCCTCCGAAGCCGTAGGGCATCCCGTACATCCCCATCCCAGGCCATGAGCCGCCGAACAACCGCCCGAGCCGCGACCCCGCGCCGATCACCGTCGCGCCCGCTGTCAGCAGCGCCCCGCCATATCCCAGGCCGAAGATGATCCACGACGCGAACCCCACCACAATGATGGCGATGGCAATGTACGCCACGATCTGCCCGGGCGACTTCCGCACCAGTCCGACGACCCGCTGGATTGTCGCCACGACGCCCGTCCCTTCCGCCGCGATGATGGGATAGATGAGCCACGACCCCACGATGACCACGAGCAGAGCGAACGCGTTGAGGAGCGTCAGCGGCAGAAACGCAAGCGACGCCAGCAGTTCGCCCAGGTACGGGATGCGTCCCAACAGCAGCGCAATCACCTCAACCAGGAAGACCCCGAGCACCGCCAGGGCCATCACCAGCCCCGTGAACATCAGGCTGGCCCAGTGCCCCAGCGCGTAGCCCAGAGCCTCCTGCCACGCGCCTGCTTGGCCGCGCGTCAGGTGCAGGTAACTCATGCGGGTTATCATCCCGTACAGGAGGGACAGCCCCACCCACACCGCAATGAACGCCAGCAGCGTGAACAGGAACAGCCCCGCGGCCCCCGTGCGGCTCCCCAAGAACGCCAGGAACGCCGCCACCCCCAGCGTGGCCGCCAGCCCCACAACGGCGACCAGGAGTTTCTGCACGTCCAGCGACACGTCAATTGCCTTCAGGATGAGCGTTAGCCCTTTGTCTTTCATGCCTGCGACTCCTTATTACTGATACTCCCAACGGCCAGTCCGAACTGCTGCCACAGCCTAGCAGGATTGTCCGCCGGTGTCAAGCGCGTGGGCTGCCGAGAAGATTGCCCGCCATCGTTCCGAGCCGTGGCGAAGGCGAAGAATCTCACTGCGAGCACAAGTACTTTGCCACAGGGATTCTTCGTCGTTTGTCATTGCGAAGCCGCACAGCGCCCGTAGGGACAATTCATGAATTGTCCCTACTGAGGCGCGAGAAGAATCTCGCCAACCGAGATGCTTCGCTCAGCATGACAGGGCCATACTGTCATTCTGAGCGGCGAAGCCGCGAAGAATCTCGCCAACCGAGATGCTTCGCTTCGCTCGCAATGACATGAGAAAGCACGTGCGACGCACCTCCGAGGCGCGTCGCACGTGGGGATTGCTCCGACAGGCAATCTTGCTCTGTGGTCAAGTAGAAGCATCGCGCCCACCGCAAACGACGGGGGTTCACTCGTCCGCTCTTCGCCACAATGACGCGCCATCAAGGACTAATGCGGCCCACCGCTAGTAGATGTTCAAGTAACGATCCAACTCCCACGGGTGGACGTGCGTGCGGTACTCATCCCACTCCTGCGTCTTGGCTTCCACGAACTTCTCGTAGGCGTGGCTGCCCAGCGCCTCCTTGATGACCTCGTCGCGCTGGAGTTCCTGCAGTGCCTCCCACAGCGAGCCGGGCAAGGTCTTGTGCTTCTGGCGCTTCTCCGCAGGCAAGTGATACAGGTCCTCCTCCGCTGGCTCTGGCGGCTCCAATTTGCGACGGATGCCATCCAACCCCGCCGCCAGCATCACCGCGAACGCCAGATACGGGTTGCACGACGGGTCGGGGCAGCGCAGTTCCACGCGCGTATGCTCCACCTTCGCCGGGCTCACCTGCGGCACCCGCAGGAGCGCCGAGCGATTGATCCGCGCCCAACTGATGTACACGGGCGCTTCGTATCCCGGCACCAGCCGCTTGTACGAGTTCACCAGCGGCGACAGGACGGCACACATGCCACGCGCGTGGGCCATCTGCCCTGCGATGAAGTGCCGCGCCACCGCCGACAGGCCGTAGCGGTCGTTCGGGTCGGCGAAGGCGTTCTTCCCCGAATCCACATGGGCCAAACTCTGGTGCACGTGCATCCCGGACCCATTGATTCCGGCGATGGGCTTGGGCATGAAGGTCGCGTGCAGGCCAAAAGCGCCCGCCACCGCCTTCAGCGCGTACTTGAACGTTACCGCGTTGTCCGCCGCATGGAGCGCGTCGGCGTACTCAAAGTCAATCTCGTGCTGTCCAGGGGCGACCTCGTGATGGCTCGCCTCCACCCGGATTCCGAAGGCGCTCAGGGCGTTCACCATGTACTTGCGCACTTCCACCGCCCTGTCGGTGGACTGGTCAAAATAGCCGCCCTGGTCGTGCAGTGAGGGGGTGCCGTACCCATTCTGGTCTTTGCGGAACAGGAAGAATTCCAGTTCCGGCCCGGTGTTGTACACGAACCCCATTTGCGCGGCCTCGTTCATCATGCGGCGAAGCACCTGCCGCGGGTCCCCTGTGAACGGCTCCCCGTGGGGCGTGTACACATCGCACAGAATCCGGGCGGTGCGCACCTCATCGCCACTTTCCCAGGGCACCAGCGCGAAGGTGGACGGGTCGGGCACCAGGTACATGTCGCTCTCGGCGATGCGAGCGAAGCCGGCGATGGACGACCCGTCAAACCAGATCCCATGCGTCATCGCGTCCTCCAACCGGTCTACCGGCAGCGTAACGCCTTTGACGATGCCGACCACGTCCGTGAACTGCAGGTGGACGAACCGCACGCGTTCTTCCTCCGCCTTCTGCAGCACCTCCTCCCGTGTGAGCCGCTTGCCTTTCGTGCCTGTGGCGCTTGCCATCTCCACACCTCCTCATTGTGTTATGTGATACGGGGTCACACACGCCAAACAAAAAGCCCGCCAACCGAAGGCTGCGGGCCACACTGCCCATGAACGTTGTTCTCGTCGTTCATGGGAGTTCATATTACCACATTCTGGCCGGCCTGGCAAATTTCACCTGCTCACCGGGTGTATTTCAGTTTTCGGGCGGGATGACCAAACATCGTTAAGTTGCCGAGCGGACTCTACCTCACCTATCCCCACCCCGGCCCTCCCCTTTCCTCTCCGCGGGCGGAGAGGAAAGGGGAGGGTGCGGGAGGGGTTAGGTGAGGCCAAGCAGCCCCATCGCTCTACGTCAGGCGGTAAAAGAGGCTGCCCATTCCAACAGCCTCGCCCCCAAATTGAAATGCACCCCTCACCTTTGCTTTCAATCCCGCGCGACCGCTTTCCATATTCGCCACGCGCCTGTGCGTTTCGCCACGACCCTGTGAAGAGTCGCACAAATATAAGTGCTTCTTATCACATCTTGACATTGCAATAATACTGTGCTATAATCGTAGCCAACTGATATGGAAACTCGGCGCGGGGTCGCACCCGTCGCCCTATTTGGAGGTCTGCCCATGATCACGAAGGGAACCGATGGTCTCATGCTCGCCAGGAACCGCATCCGCAAATTGCTCCGCGAGAGGGGCAAGCCCGACACGCTGGTCTGCGAACTGACCCGCGAAATCACCTGCTGCGACGAAGGGCTCACAGTAACCGAACTCTTCGCCCCCGAAGAGGCCGAGCAGATCATCGCCCACTGCGACCTGACCTGCCCGGTGCCTGCGTCGCGGCATCAGGCCTCGGCCTAGCCTGGGCGCGGCTCCGATGCCGCCCGTAGTGGCGCGTCGGCTATCCCCATAGCGTGGCCAGCGCCGGCCGCACCACGACACAGAACCCGCAGCCCCACAGCGGCCCACGCGGTTTGTTCCCTGGTCTTTCGTCGTGTATAATCCCCTTGTGAAAGCCCTCACGCTTCCCAATGCCCGTGAGGGCTGCAGTCCGATATGGATGGTACGTACCGCCGCGATGAAAACGCAAGTCCTGCACGACGCCAGCGGATTTGAGCAGTTACAAGCCGAGTGGAACGCGCTTCTGGAGCGCAGCCCGCTCCGCACCGTATTCCTGACGTGGGAGTGGCAGGCCACGTGGTGGAAGCATCTGGGCGAGGGCGAACTGCACCTGCTGACCCTGCGCGAGGATGACGGCACGCTCGTGGGCGTCGCCCCCCTCTGTCGGGTTACCAGCCCGGCCGGCCTGCACACCTTCCGCTGGGTCGGCTGCGTGGATGTATCCGACTACCTGGACGTCGTGGCTGCGCCGGGCTACGAGACGGTACTGTACATGGCGATCCTAGACTACCTCACAGGCCCCGATGCGCCCGCCTGGCGCTATGTAGACCTCTGCAACATCCGAGAGGCATCGCCCACCCACCAGTCCATCGTCCGCATGGCGCAAGAACGCGGCCTCTACGCCCGTGCCAGTGTGCAGGAAGTCTGTCCGGTGATTCCCCTGCCCGCCACTTGGGAAGAGTACCTGGACAGCCTGGACAAGAAGCAGCGCCACGAGATCCGCCGCAAGATGCGCCGCATAGAATCCGCCGCCGACACCCACTGGCGTATCACCGACGACCCGGCCACGCTGGACGAAGACATTGAGGCGTTCATCCGCCTGCACCGCAAGAGCAACCCGGACAAGGACGCCTTCATGGACGAGAAAATGGTGGCCTTCTTCCGGGACGTGTGCCGCACGTTCTTTCAGCGCGGCTGGCTCAGCCTTGCGTTCATCTTCGTCAATGGCAACCGCGCCGCCAGCATGTTGAACTTTGACTACGACAACCGCATCCTGGTGTATAACTCCGGCTACGATCCCGAGCAGTACGCGGCGCTGAGCCCTGGCATCGTCCTGCTATCCTACTGCATTCGCCACGCCATTGAGACGCGCAGGGAGCAGTTTGACTTCCTTCGCGGCGACGAAGAGTACAAGTTCCGGTTCGGTGCCGTCCGCACCACAGTGCACAACGTGCTGGTCAGCCCTGAGCCGCTGGAGCCCTAGTCAGGAGTTGTGGCCCGTGCCCCTTCGCGTCGCCATGATCAGCGTCCACACATCGCCCCTGGCCACGCTCGGCGGCAAGGAAGCCGGGGGCATGAACGTGTATGTGCGCGACCTGGCGCGCGAATTGGGCACGCGCGGGATAGCCGTAGACGTCTTCACCCGCCAGCAGTCGCCCGACGCACCGCCGATGCAGGAATTCGCGCCCAACGCGCGGGTCATCCACCTTCCCGCCGGGCCCAAGGCCCCCCACGACAAGAACAGAATCTTCCACCACCTGCCGGAATTCACCCAGGCCCTTGTCCAGTTCGCCAACCGAGAGCACACCTTCTATAACCTCATCCACAGCCACTACTGGCTTTCGGGCTGGGTCGCGCACGAACTCCAACGCACCTGGGGAGTTCCCGTCGTCCACATGTTCCACACCCTGGGCCACATGAAAAACGCCGTCGCGGCGTCACCCCAGGAATTGGAAACCGACCTGCGCATCCAGGTGGAAGGACAGGTCATGCAGTGGGCCGACTGCCTGATCGCCGCCAGCCCATTGGAGAAAGCGCAGATGGCGTGGCTCTACGCCGCAGACCCCGCCAAGATTCGGGTCATCCCGGCGGGCGTGGACACCGAACGCTTTCGGCCTATCCCCGTGGAAACGGCGAAGGCCTGCATCGGCATCCCGCCGGAACGCAAACTCATCCTGTACGTGGGCCGCATTGAGCCGCTCAAAGGCATTGAGACCCTGTTCCGCGCCATCGCCATCCTCGCGAAAGAGACGCCGTGCCTCTGCGACAACATCTGCGTCTCCATCATCGGCGGCGAGGGCGAGGAAACCGAAGCCTCGCGTTCGGCAGAGGAACAGCGCCTGCGCGAACTGCGCGAGCAACTGGAACTGCGGGACCTGGTTACCTTCCTGGGGTCAAAGGATCAGGACGCCCTGCCGTACTACTACTCGGCGGCCTACGTTGTGGTCGTGCCGTCCTACTACGAATCCTTCGGCATGGTGGCAGTGGAGGCTATGGCCTGCGGGGTTCCGGTCATCGCGTCCAAGGCGGGCGGTCTCATGTACACCATCCAGGACGGACTGACCGGGCTTCTGTTCCCGGCCAACTCCCCGAACGCACTCGCCGAGAAACTCTGCCTGCTTCTGGATGAGCCCGAACTGCGCGACAAAATGGGGGGAAACGCCCGCGAGTGGGCACAACGCTTCGCGTGGCCCCACATCGCCGACCAGATCGTGGCCTTGTACGGCGCGCTGCTCAGCAGCCGGGCTGCGGCTTTCGCAGCGGCGCGTGAATCGTAGCCGGTAGGCGCGGGCTACACGGCGCGCGCCTTCACCGCCCAGGCCGCCACGCCGAGGAGCACCAACCCGGCAACCAGCAGGAACGGCCCAAGCCAGCCCTCTCCTTCCATTGTCCCGCCGCCTTCTAGCACAGGGGTCGGCGTTGGGACTAGGGTCGCCGTGGGCGTGGGAGCCACATACGTTGGGCGCGGGGGCGGCTCCATCACCGGCACCGCCGCCGATGCGCGACGCACCACCACCTCCGGCGCCGTCGGAAGCCCCAGCCGGTCCGACAGCCACGCCGGAGTCCGCCGATACATCAGCCGAACTTCCACGTCCAACTGTCCGCGCACATCCGACGGGACGACAAAGGCGAACCGCTCTACCACCGCACGGCCGGGGGACAGCCGATGGTCCCGCAGCAGACTTGCCGCATCCGAGGAGGTTACCCGCGGCTCGTAGTTGCCTTCCTCATCTGCGAAGACCACGCCATACGGCAGCGCCTCGGTGAATACCGTCTGCCCGCCCACCGTGGCCGCCATCTCCAGCCACATCTCGTAGCCTTCCGGCTTGCCGGTGGGAAGGGCGTGCGCGGCCCCCGTGTTCTCCAGCCGCACATCCACCATGAGGGCCTTGCCCGCCTGCGCCGAATTCGGCCAGCGCACTTCCAGCGCGATCGCCCGCGCCAGCGCCTCGCCCTTGGCTGCAACGTCCGACGCACTAGGCCCGAACGCATGGCCGGACGACGCCTCCGCCATGTGGCACGCTTGACACGTCTTGCCGCCGTGGGAACCCGCACTGTTCACCCACTCCGTGTACGTGCTCTGGAGCGCCACTCCACTGACCGGGTGATACTGCTCGTGGCAGGCCGCGCAGAACAGCGCGTCGCCAAACAGGGGCGAGGCCGACGCGGGATGAGGAGCCGGACCCACTTTCACGCTTCGCAGGACGCCATCGGTCGCCAGCGAGAAATTCCCGCTGCCCGCGTCCTCCACCCGCTGTATCAGATGGCACGCCTCGCACGACACGCCGGCGGCTGTCTCCGCGCTCCCTCGCACCAGCGGCGCATGGCACCGATTGCACCCATCGGAACCCCAGCCGGCGACTGCCGAAGCCGCGCCCGCCAGCGAGTGAAATGCCAGGGATTCTGCCGCGTACGCGTGGGCCGACGCCGCCCAGCCATCGTACTCCTGCGCGTGGCACGCGCCGCACGTAGCAGCAGGCGTCTGCGCCTGTGCCCCCTGCGCCGCGACAACGACGGTCGCGATCACGGCCAGCAAAATCCCCGCGCGTATCGCGGGGCGGATTCTCATGCGCAACCCAACCTCCTCCCGTCCGCGGCCCGGCGAACTTCCGGTCGCGGGCGGCTACCGCATCACCCTGTTCGCGGCCTCACAGGAACGAGCCGCGCATCCCTTCAGGCAGCAGCGCGGCAATGCGCCGCATGATCTCGCGGCTGGCCCACTCCAGCGCAGCCTTCCTGTCTCCTGTCTCCGGCGGCTTCAACGGCCCGAACACCTCGCCCACGCGGATTTCCACCGGCGCACGCTGGAACGACCGCCAGCGTTGTGGGGCCTCAAACGTGCCGGTAATCCCCACTGGCAACACCGGCACGCCCGCCTTGAGCGCGATAAATGCAGCCCCCGGCCACGGCGTGCTCAGGTGGTTCAGATGCGTGCGCCCTTCCGGGAATACCCCCACGATCTTCCCCGCCCGCAGGAAGTCAAGGGCTTCCCTCACCGCCTCCACGTTGACTCCCAATTTCTCCACCGGAATCGCGCGGTACAGGCGGATGAACCATCCCACCCATTTGTGCATCATGGCAGCCCTCGCCCCCAGGAACTCTATGTCCCACGGGCTGGACAGTGCCAACAGGGGCGGTTCTCCCCAATGGAAGTGATTGCACACCACCAGCAAAGGCCCGCTGCGCGGGAAGTGCTCCTTCCCGTACACGCGCACCTTGAACAGCGTGTGCATGATGGGACGGGTGAACCCGCGGATGATCTTGCGCCGAAGCGCTAGCCCCCTCTCAGAAAGCGTTGCGTGTTCCATCGCTCGTCGCCGTGAGAATCGTTATTGCAATAGCAACACTCTCGCCTGCGCTCGGTTGCTCGGCCCGCTTCGCTGCGCAGAGCGCCCTCACCCGCCGATCTGCGACATCCCGCGACCCGAAACGGCCACCCCTTCTCCCAGATGATGCCCGTCCGGTTTCGCAGCCACCGCCGCGAGGATGATCTGCTTCAGTTCCTCGTCGCTGACCCCGCTCCGCAGCGCCTCGCGCAGCGGGATTTCCGCATCCGACAGCAGGCAGGGCCGCAGCCGCCCGTCCGCCGTCAGGCGCAGGCGGTTGCACTGGTGGCAAAAGTGCTCGCTGACCGCGCTGATGAACCCGATGGTGCCGCGCGCGCCCGGAATGCGATAGTACGATGCGGGACCGTTGCCCATGCGGTGGTGCGCCGCCTCCAGGGGGCCGAAGGCAGCCTCAATCCGCTCCCTTGCCTCGGCCACCGGCAGGAAGCGCGTCGCCGCCGCTATCCCCACCGGCATCTCCTCAATGAAGCGCACGTGGAACGGCTCCTGCAGCGTCCGCCGCGCGAAGTCCACCACCTCGTCGTCGTTCACGCCGCGCATCAGCACGGTGTTCACCTTGACCGGCTCCAGCCCTGCGGCCCTTGCGGCTACAAGCCCGCGCTCCACATCCTCCAGGCTTCCCAACCGCGTGATGGCCCGGAATCGCTCCGGCCGCAAGGTGTCCAGGCTCACATTCACGCGGTGGAGACCCGCCTTCGCCAACTCGTCGGCGTATTGGGCCAGCAGGATGCCGTTCGTGGTCATGGCCAGATCGTCCACGCCGGGGATGGCCGCGATCATCGCCACCAGCGACGCAATCCCCGCCCGCACCAGTGGCTCCCCGCCCGTCAGGCGCACCTTCGTGATGCCCATCTCCGCGCCGACGCGCACCACCCGGACGATTTCCTCGTAGCGCAGGATGTTCTCGTGGGGAACCCAGGGCACGCCCTCCGGCGGCATGCAGTATACACACCGCAGGTTGCAGCGGTCGGTTACCGACACGCGCAGGTAACTGATGGAGCGGTTGAACGAATCCAGGCACGCCATCGCGCCTACTCACCTTCGTGGATGGGCGTTATCATGTCGCCGGTGCGGATGGTCCCGCCGGTGATCACCCGCGCGAAAATCCCCTCGCGCGGCATCACGCAATCGCCGGCGGCGCGATAGATAGCGCACTTCTCGTGGCAAATCTTGCCGTGCTGCGTGATCTCCAGGACCACATCATTCCCAACACGCACGCGGCTCCCGATGGGCAGGGCCAACAGGTCAATCCCCTCGGTCGTCAGGTTCTCGGCGAAACTCCCCGGCCGCACCTTCAGGCCCAGCGCCCGCATCTTCTCAATGCTTTCCATCGCCAGCAGGCTCACCTGCCGGTGCCAGTCGGCCGCGTGGGCATCGCCAACCAGGCCCCAGTTCACGCGGGCCTCGGCCTGCCCCACGTCCTTCTTCGCAACGCCCTTTTTGGTGCTTGTACAGACTGCAACGATGCGCCCTTGCATATCCACCTCACGTTGAAAGCCATCATCGCGTTGGCTAGACCTCGCGGGCATCCCACGTCCCGCTTCGCCCGCCGCTCTTGTGCACAAGCCGCACGTCGGCAATGCGCATCCCCCGGTCCACCGCCTTGCACATGTCGTACACGGTGAGCGCGGCCACGCACACTGCCGTGAGCGCCTCCATCTCCACGCCGGTCTTCCCAACGGTCTTGGCCGTCGCCGTAATCACCACCTCCGCCGTCCCATTGGCATCCACGGTCGCGCCTTCCACATCCACAACCACGACCACCTGCGTCAAGGCCAGCGGATGGCACAGCGGGATCAAGTCGGCTGTCCGCTTGGCGCCCATGACGCCTGCCAGTTCTGCCGCCGCGCGCACATCGCCCTTGGCGATGCCCCCCTCCCGAATCAGGGCCAACGTCTCGGCGCTCATCCGCACGACGCCGCGGGCAATGGCGACGCGCTCCGAGTCCGCCTTCGCGCCCACGTCCACCATGCGCGCCTTGCCCGACTCGTCCAGGTGCGACAGCCGCTTGCCCTCGCCCACTAGAAACACCCCAACTGGCACTGCGCGATCTTGATTCCCAGCGCCTCGGCGTGGCCGCTGGCGTCCATCGGTGGGCGTCCCAGGCGCCCCGCGATCTCAAACAATTGCGCGCAGGTTATCTTGCCGTCGTGGGCTTCCGCGCGGATCGCATCGGCCAGCACTGTGTCCGGGCTCTCCGGCTGCTTCAGAATCTTGTGCTGGCCCAGGCGCTTCTCGCCGTAGCCGAACAGCCCCAGTTGGCAGTGGCTGATGCGAATCTCCAGCGCGTCGGCCATCTCGCCGACGGCCCGCCGCTCCACGCCCATTCGCTCGGCGATGCGCCACGCCACGGCGCACGGCAGTTTCCCATCCCGCAGGTTCGCACGAATCTCGTTCGCAAGGTCGGTGGTCATGAATTCGCTCCTATCGCTGCCCCAGGTCGCCCAGGGCTTTGGAAATCAGTTCGCTCAATTCCTCAAACTCAAACGGCTTGGGCAAAATGTAGTCCACGCCTCTGCGCCTCGCTTCCGTAACCTCCGCGCTGACCCCCCACCCCGTGATGAGAATCACCGGTGTCTGCGGCGAGGCCGCCTTGATCTGGCGCGCCACCTCCCACCCCGACTGGTCCGGAAGGCCCAAATCCGTGATGACCAAGTCGGCCTGCCGCTCGGTGAACGCGGCAATCCCCTCCGATGCCGTGCGGAAGGTGCGCACCTCGTGCCCTTCCAGGCCCAGGATGCTGGCCAGCAACCGGCGGATGCTTTCCTCGTCCTCAACGACCAAGATGCTGAGGTTCCTCTGAATCTTTGTTGGCTGTGTCATATGCAACTCTTTCTCAAACTCGTGTGTCTGAACGTGCCATGCAATCGGCAGGTGCACGGAGAACGTACTGCCCTTGCCCACCGTGCTTTCCACTCGGATCGTGCCGCCATGGCGGGCCACGATCTCGCGTGCCACGCTCAGCCCCATACCGGCGTTCCCGCTACCCTTCGTCGTGAAAAAGGGCGTGAACAGACGATTCATCAGTTCAGGCGGAATGCCAACGCCTGTATCCTGCACGCGGATAACCGCCTCGTCTCCCTCGCGACGGGTCTCCAGCAGCAGCCGACCGCCCGCGGGCATGGCGTCCACCGCGTTGAAAATCAGGTTCGTGAGCACCTCGCTCAGTTCGGCCGCGGACCCCATCACCGTCATCCGCCTGCCGCGGCGGAACTTCACGTCTATCGGTGGCCGATCCGACACGGGGTCCCGCCAGCGCGGCTCCGTCAGCAAGATCGCATCCTCCACTAGACCGTTCACGTCCAGCGGGACGAAATCCTCACCCTCGCGGTGGCGCGCGAACCCCATGATGCGCCGCACCGTCTGCGCTCCATTGCGCGCCGCTCGCTCAATCACCTGCAATGACTCGCGCACCGCCGGGTCTTGCACGTGCGTCAGCATCAACTGCACTCGCCCCAGAATGCTCGTGAGCACGTTGTTGAAATCGTGGGCGACGCCCGCCGACAGTTCGGCCAGCGCCCGCATCCGCTCGGACCGCACCAACTGCGTCTGGCTCTGGCGAAGGCGCTCCAGGGCATCCTCCACCTCCGAATACAGCCGCGCGTTCTGAATGGCGATGGCCAAATGCCCCGACACCTGGCTCAGCAACTCCAACTGTGCGGGGCCAAAGGCAGCGGCCTCGCCTGTTCCCACGGTCCAAAGCCCGACGCACTTCCCGTCGGCCAGCACGGGCACCACGGCCAACGTCCCCAGTCCCGCCGAAGCCAACGCGGCCCCGATGTCTCCCTGTCGGACGTCGGCGGTCCAGACCAGAGGCGCGGTCAGCGCATCCCAGCCCACAAGCGACTCCAGCGCCTCGCCCAGTGCCGCAGCGTTCCCTTCCATTGCGCTCACTGCGACCCAGCCGCCTTCTGCGGCGTTGTGCTGCCACAGGCACATGTGCGCGTGGGGCAGCAGCGGCATGAGCGATCGCGAAACAGCAGATACGATTTCCTTGAGGTCAAAACTCCGGGTAATCGCCTTCGCGATCTCGCTCACGGCCGCCAACCGGTCAGCCCGCTCCTGCGCTGCCTGGAACAGCCGCGCATTGTCAATGGCAATAGCGGCCTGGTCGGCAAGAAGGCCCAGCAACCGCATCTCGTCATCGCCGAACACATGCGGCGTAATGAACGCGATGTTCAGCGCGCCCAGCACGTGAGCAGCGCGCCGCAACGGGAGGCTCACAATAGACTGCATCTCTCCCCGCTTGATCGGGTCCAGAAACAGCGGATGCGATGCACAATCGTGAATGACAATCGCCTCGCCCGAGCGCACGCAGGTCATCGTAATCCCGTCCGGGCGCGGCGTAGTCTGCGGCCGCAGGTCGCTTTCTCCCGTGGCCCAGAGTGCCGCACCGAACGACAGCCGCCCTGTGGTCTCGTCGTACAGGAAGACGTGTGCATCGTTGGCACCGGTCAATTCCAGGGCCGTGCGGACCACTAGTCGGAGCACGGCGGCCACGTCCAGCGACGAGACCAGTTCCAGGCTGACCTGCTGAAGCGCGTCCAGTTCGCGGACTCGCCGCTGCGTCTCCTGGTACAGTCGGGCGTTCTCAATGGCCACTGCCGCCTGGCTGGCCACGTGCAGCAGGATTTCCTGATGCGCTTCGGTGTATGCCCCCGGCGTATAACTGGCAGCGACCAGAACCCCCACAACCCGGTCGCCCAACAGCATCGGCACACCCAGCCACGATTGCGACATGCGCGGCTTGCCCATGAACACCGGAGCGCACGGCAGTGGGTCGTGCTCCATGTCGCGCACCAGCAAGGGCTTGCGATTGTCTATGATCCACCGCGTGAGGCCCGTCGTGATGCGCCGCTTCGTGCGGGGGAACCGCGCCCCCTCATCTATCAGAATCTCAATGCTCACCTCATCCGTGCGGGGGTCATAAAGCGTAACGTAGTACGTGTCCGCCGCGACGAGTTTCCGTATCTCCTCGTACAGGAGTTCCAGCAACACCGAGGTATCGGGGACAGAACTGATTAGGCGGCTGGTTTCCCGCAGCAGCGTGTACCCATCGGTATCACGACCCTCGGGCCGAGTTCGCCTTCGGGGCTTGGATGAGGCCGGACCAGAGTCAACCATTGTTTTCCGCTCCCCGCGGATTGACAAATGCGCCTAATCATAACACAGGGCCGCCGCCCGCGCAAAACCACCACGCCGCGGTCAAGACACGCGCGCGCCGTCCACTGCGCTGCCAAAATAGGCGCGGCAAGCCATGTCCAGCAAATCAGTAGCCAGCGACGGCCGCACCTGACGAAACGCCGCCACATCCAGCAGCCGATCTAGAATCTCGCCCGGGTCCGCGGCGCGAAGCGGCAACTTGGGCTGCACGTAGTACCGTTGGAGCAAGTAGGCCAGCGCGTTCTCGTCGTAGGTCAGCCCGCGCCGCTCGCATGCCCGGCGGAAGATCTCGCGATACTCGTCAAAGGTCGGCGCGCGCAGGCTCACCTTGTGCCGAATCCGCCGAAGCAGCGCCACATCCGCCAATTCCCGAAGGTCCAGATGCGTGGTCAGAATCACCACGCCCTCAAACGGAACATCCACATGCTGGCCGCTGCGGAAGACCAGGCGGTCCGACCGCGCCTCCAGCAGATGCGTGAGGCGGGCGAGAAACGTCGCAGGCGCGGATGCCTGGCGGCCCAGGTCATCCAGCACCAGCACGCCGTTGTTGGCCTTCACCTGCGGTGGCGCGCTGTAGCACCGCGACGTTTCGTCTAGCGCGGGCTCCAGCGCGTCGGCGTGCAACTCCGCCCCCAGGAACACGACAGGCCGCCGAACCCTCACCCACCGCCCGTCCTGGCGCGCTCCCCCATGATTCTGCGGGGTGGATTCCGAAGCCACGGCACCGCCGTACACTGCGCTGTCATAGACCAGCACGATCTCCCCTTGCGCCTCTATCGCGTAAGGCACGTAGACCGTGCCATTGGCGAGCAGCGTCGCCGCGGCGCGTGCCACCGCCGTCTTCCCGTTGCCCGAAGCCCCTTGAATCAGCAGCGAGTGCCTTCCTGCGAGCGCCGGCCCCAATTGATCCACCACGCCGTCGCCGAGCACAAGGTCGCCCAGCGCGGCCCGTAGGGCAGCCTGGTCGGCGCGAGCCTGCGGCAGGCCCTGCGCGCGCACCGCTTTCTGATAGTCCGCCAGCGGGACAGGCGCCGGCCCCGCGTACTGATTCCGCCACAGCACTTCCCGCGCCTTCGCAGCGCCCTTGTCCGTTACCGAGTACTGGTATGCGCCCTCGCCAAACCCCGACGCGCCTCGCGTCTCGCAATACCGTTCCCGCTTCAGGAAGTCCAGCACCCGGCTGACCACCGCCTGGAAAGGCAGCCCCATCGCCTGGGCCAGGTCAAATCCCGTCATCTGGCCCGTAACGTACAGAATCTTCAGGGCCAGGTCGGCCAGCGGCAGCAATCCCAACCCCGTCTCCTCTAGGGACCGCGGTTCCGCAGGAAAGAACTCCTCGCCCAATGCCTTCTCCTTTGACAGCGTGTGCAACTCTGCCCGAACGATTATATCACAACTTGCCCCGTGCAGGTAGTCGTTGACCACAGAGACATCGCCCGTTGTCCCTGCGAGCGCGGCGAAACCCTCCAGTCGGCCCACGTGCGACGCACCTCGGGGGTGCGTCGCACGTGCTTCTCACGTCATTGCGAGCGAAGCGAAGCAACCCCACATCTGTCATTGCGAGCGAAGCGAAGCAATCCCGCGCCTGTCATGCTGAGCGAAGCGAAGCAATCTCGTACCCAGGGATTGCTTCGGGGCTTCGCCCCTCGCAATGACAATCGCCGCCTGCCATTGCGAGCGCAGCGAAGCAACCCCACATCTGTCATTGCGAGCGAAGCGAAGCAATCCCGCGCCTGTCATGCTGAGCGAAGCGAAGCATCTCGGTCAGCGAGATTCTTCGGCGCTCCGCGCCTCAGAATGACAGAGCCATCTGTCCCTGCGAGCGAAGCGAAGCAATCTCGTACCCAGGGATTGCTTCGGGGCTTCGCCCCTCGCAATGCCAATCTCCGCCTGCCATTGCGAGCGAAGCGAAGCAATCCCCCGCTCGGCCATTGCGAATGACGGGCCGCTTGCCGCTCCGCCGTCCCTGTGGTAAACTTCCCCACGCGCGACCCTGCGGCCCTCGCCAATGGCCGCCCGCGCAGCCGAACGCGCGCAAGCGCTATCCGAGATACCGCTCCCATACTTCGCACTTGAAGGAGACCTGCTCAAATGGATTCCTACACACCAGAGGAGATGCTCCAACATCTGGAGATGGACAACATCATCGCCCGCATCTGGGATCGCGACCCAACCGTGTGGGGATCGCCCGACGGGCGCGAAATCGTGGACCGCTTGGGCTGGCTCACCGTCGTGGACACCATGACGCCCCGCCTCGCGGAAATCCAGGCGTTCGCCCGCGAAATCTGGGACGAGGGCTTCACCCACATCGTCCTGCTCGGCATGGGGGGCAGCAGCCTCGCGCCCCACGTCCTGGCGAAGACCCTCGCCCCGCAGAACGGATATCCGCGATTCCACATGCTGGACAGTACCGTGCCCGCCGCCGTGCTTCAATGCGCGCGCGCCATAGACCTCGCGCACACGCTGTTCATCGTCGCCAGCAAATCGGGCAGCACGATTGAAATGCTCTCCATGTTCAAGTACTTCTGGCAGCAGGTCAGTGCCATCACAACCTCGCCCGGCCGCGCGTTCGTCGCCATTACCGACCCAGGCTCCGGCCTTGAGCGCATCGCCCGCGAGCATGCGTTTCGCGCCATCTTCCTCAACCCCACCGACATCGGCGGGCGCTACTCTGCTCTGTCGCTGTTCGGCCTTGTGCCCGCTGCCCTGGCCGGAGTGGACATCGCCCGTCTGCTCCAGTCTGCGGAGCGCATGGCGGCGCGTTGCAGCCCGGCGGTGCCCGTGCGCGAGAATCCGGGCGCGCTGCTGGGCGCGTTCCTCGGCGCGATGGCGCGGCAGGGGCGGGACAAACTCGCGCTCGCCATCTCACCTCGCTTCGCCGACCTCGGACTTTGGATTGAGCAACTCATCGCCGAAAGCACCGGCAAGCGCGGAACGGGCATCCTGCCGGTCGTGCTCCCATCTGGAAACCGGCTCGCCGACGAAGCCCCGCGCCTTGCGGACCACGCGCTGGTCTCCATCACGCACGGCGGCCACGGCGAGAGCGGGATGTCGCACCCGACCGCATTCACACGCGAACTGGCAGACCTGTACGACCTGGGCGGCGAATTCTACTGCTGGGAGATGGCGACGGCGGTTGCGGGCCACATCCTGGGCGTCAACCCGTTTGACCAGCCCAACGTCGCCGAGGCCAAGCGCAACACGGCCAACATGCTGGCCCTCTACGAGCAGCGCGGCGCGTTGGAACCCGCCGACGCGATCACGCTGGGCGCGCATTCCGACACCTGCGCGCCCGCAGAAGCCTTGCGCCGCTTCTTCGCCGGAATCCAGCCCGGTCACTACTACGCCGTCCTGGCCTATCTCCCGCCCAGCGACGCGTGGGATGCCCTGTTCGCCGAACTGCAGGAGCAACTCGCCCTGCGCCTCGGCGTGGCCGTTACCGTTGGCTACGGCCCGCGCTACCTGCATTCCACCGGCCAGTTGCACAAGGGCGGCCCTGCCACCGGCCACTTCCTCATCCTCACCGCCGACGACGCGGAAGACGTGCCGATTCCCGGTGAGCGTTACACCTTCGGCGTCTTGAAGAATGCCCAGGCCCTCGGCGATCGGCAGGCGCTGGAAGCCGCCGGCAGGCCCGTGCTGCACTTCCACCTTGCCGGCGAGGCGCACCAGACCGCCCACGCCCTGCATCGGGCCGTCCAGGCCGCCCTGGGATGAGATCACATCGTATTGCAGGAGGCAAATTCCATGTCCAACGCACCCTTTGACATCGCGTTCGTCGGCCACTACACCAAGGACACCATCGTGTACCCGGACAGGCAGCACACGCAGCACGGGGGCGCGTACTTCTTCGGCGCGAGCGTCGCGGCCCGGATGGGCCTGCGCGTTGCCGTCATCACGCGCCTTGCCGAGGAGGACAAGGACTCTTACGCGCCGCTGCTACAACTCGGCGTAACCGTCATCCCCATCTTCACGCCGCAATCCACCTGCCTGAGTCTGGTGTACCCTACCGCCAACCTGGACAACCGCACCATCTACACCACCAGTTCCGCCGGCCCATTCCAGCCCGAGGACATCGGCGGCGTCCAGGCCCGCGTGTTCCACATCGGCGCGTCCATGCGCGGCGAGGTGCCCGTTGAGGTCATCCAGGCCATCAAACGGCGGGGCAGCGAGATTTCGCTGGACGCCCAGGGCTACGTGCGCGTGAACCAGAATGGCACGCTGGTCTACGACAACTGGACCGGCAAAGAGCAGGTCCTGCCTCTGGTTGACGTCTTCAAGGCCGATTGTGTGGAAGCCGAGCGCCTGACCGGCAAGAGCGACCTGCGCAAAGCCGCCGCCATTCTCGCGTCCTGGGGCCCGCAGGAGGTCCTCATCACCCACGGCGGGGGCATCGTCCTGTACGCCCGTGGCGAACTCCACGAAGCGCCGTTTGTCGTGAAGGCGGTGCGGGGCCGGAGTGGCCGCGGCGACACGTGCACCGGCGCCTACCTGAGCCGACGCCTGTCCACTCCGCCGCGCGAAGCCCTCATCTGGGCCGCCGCGGTAACCAGCCTGAAGTTGGAGAAAGAAGGCGCGTTTGACCGCACCGTCCAGGACGTGGAGAATCTAATCCGCGCAGCCTACTCGCACGGCGGGGCTTGACCGCCTGCGCAGCCCTTCGCGCCTTTCGCGGCCCGACCTTCTTGACAACCAGGCCGATGCCGTGCATAATGCAAACGTGTGCGCAGACTGTATCTTGCCATCCGGTTACCTGACAGTTGCCGAGAGTGTCATTGCGAGAGCGCGAAGCGCCCGAAGCAATCCCGCCATACTGTCATTCTGAGCGGCGAAGCCGCGAAGAATCTCGTCAACCGAGATTGCTTCGCTTCGCTCGCAATGACGGGTGCGCTGACAGCGCGCCAGGTGGTCGGCTTGACATTGGCCCGATGGGAGGTCTCCATGATTGGACTGGACTCGCCTTATCAACCGCTTGCCGATGAGGAGATTCAGATTGTCGTCGCCGAAGCGTTTACGCAGTGCCCCGTGGATGGCCTGCGCGTCCTGGTCATCATCCCGGACACGACCCGAACCGCGCCCATCCCGCTGTTCTTCCGCCTCATCAACGAGGCCATCGGCGACAGGGCGCGGAAACTGGACTACCTCGTCGCCCTGGGCACCCACCAGCCCCTGTCCGAGGCCGGCATTGCCCAACTGGTGGGCATGTCCGCCGAAGAGCGCGCGCGGCGATTCCCCAATGTGAACATCTACAACCACCGCTGGGACCTCCCGGGCACGTTCACCTCGCTGGGGACCATCCCGGCGTCCGAGATCGCGTCCATCACCAACGGCATGCTGGTGCAGGACGTGGATGTGGCCCTCAACAAGATGATCTTTGACTACGACATCCTCATCATCTGCGGGCCGGTCTTCCCGCACGAGGTCGTCGGCTTCTCCGGCGGGAACAAGTACTTCTTCCCCGGCATCGGCGGCCCCACCGTCATCAACTTCTCCCACTGGCTCGGCGCGCTGATTACCAGCATGGAGATCATCGGGCGCGAGGATACCCCGGTGCGGAGGGTCATTGACCGCGCGGCGTCCATGATTCCCCTGCCCAAGTTCTGCTTCAGCATCGTCGTGCATGACGACGGCGTGGCCGGGGTGTACTTCGGCACGCCGGAGGAATCCCAACGGCTCGCCGCTGAACTGGCCGCCGATCTGCACATCACCTACGTGGACCGGCCCTACCGCCGGGTGCTGTCCATCATCCCGCCCATGTACGACGACCTGTGGACCGCCGCCAAGGGCATGTACAAGACCGAGCCGGTCATCGCCGACGGCGGCGAGGTCATCATCTACGCGCCCCACATCCACGAAATCTCGTACACCCACGGCAAGATTTTGGACGAAATCGGCTACCATGTGCGCGACTACTTCACCAAGCAGTGGGACCGGTTCAAGGGCTACCCGTGGGGTGTCCTGGCCCACTCCACCCATCTGCGCGGCATCGGCACATACGAGAACGGCGTGGAGCGGCCGCGAATCCAGGTTACCCTGGCCACGGGCATCCCAGAGGAGCGCTGCAAGCGCGTCAACCTCGGCTACATGGACCCCGCCAGCATCCGCATCTCCGAATGGGAGGGGCGGGAGGACGAAGGCATCCTGGTCGTGCACAAGGCAGGCGAGACCCTGTATCGCCTGAAAGACGAGAGCAAGCACACGTAAGGAGGGAAAGATGTCAGAATCCAAATGCCAATTCGGACTCATCGGCCTGGCCGTCATGGGCCAGAACCTGGCGCTGAACATTGAGAGCCGCGGCTACTCCGTCGCCGTGTACAACCGCACGGCCGAGCGCACGCGGGAATTCGCCGAAACCCGCACCGTCGGCAAGCGCATCGTCCCCACGTACACGCTGGAGGAATTCATCGCCGCCCTGGAACGCCCCCGCAAGATCCTCATCATGGTCAAGGCCGGCAAGCCCGTGGACGAAGTTATCCAGCAGATTGCCCCGCTGCTGGACAAAGGCGACCTGCTGATAGACGGCGGCAACTCGTTCTTCATGGACACCGAGCGCCGCTCCGCCCAACTGGCCGAAGCCGGCCTGCTGTACATCGGTACGGGCGTCTCCGGCGGCGAGGAGGGCGCACTGAAAGGCCCCAGCATCATGCCCGGCGGCCAGCCCGAAGCCTACGCCCTCGTAGAGGACATGTTCAAGGCCATCGCTGCGAAGGTAGACGGCGATCCGTGCGTGTCCTACATCGGCCCGCGCGGCGCCGGACATTATGTCAAAATGGTGCACAACGGCATTGAGTACGGCGACATGCAACTCATCAGCGAGGCATATGACATCCTGCACCGCGGCCTGGGCCTGTCGGCGTCGGAACTCCACGACATCTTCGCCGAGTGGAACCAGGGCGAACTGTCCTCGTACCTGATTGAGATCACGGCCAACATCTTCGCCAAGGTAGACCCCGACACGGGCAAGCCGCTTGTAGACGTCATCCTGGACGAGGCCGAGCAGAAAGGCACCGGCAAGTGGACCTCCCAGAATGCCCTTGACCTCGGCGTGCCCACGCCCACCATCAACAGTGCCGTGGAGGGCCGTCTCCTTTCCGCCTACAAGCACGAGCGCGTCCATGCCGCCAAGGTGCTCTCCGGGCCACAGCCCGTCTTCCACGGCGACCGCGCGGCCCTCATCCAGGACGTGCGCAGCGCGCTGTACGCCTCCAAGATTTGCTCCTACGCCCAGGGCATGGCACTGCTCCGCGCCGCGTCCCGCGAGTACGGCTACAACCTGCGCCTGGACGAACTCGCCCGCATCTGGCGCGGCGGCTGCATCATCCGCGCCAAACTCCTGGGCCGCATCCGCGAGGCATTCCTCCGCGACCCAGATTTGCCCAACCTGCTGCTGGACGCCGAGTTCAAGGACGCCGTGGAGAGTCGCCAGGAGTCGTGGCGGCGCGTGGTGCAGGCGGCGGTGGGCATGGGCATCCCGTGCGCGGCTATGAGCGTCTCGCTGGCCTACTTTGACGCCTACCGCAGCGAGCGCCTGCCCGCGAATCTGTTGCAGGCGCAGCGCGACTACTTCGGCGCCCACACCTACAAGCGCATTGACAAACCGGGCACCTTCCACACCGAGTGGCTGGAGCCGTAAGCACATAGGAGCACAGCCTATGCCGAAACCGCGAAATGTCGTCGTGGCCCAGTCAGGCGGGCCGTCGCCTGTCATCAACAACTCCCTGCGCGGCATCGTGGAGACCTGCGCGGAGATGCCCGACACGTTCAGCACGGTTTACGCCGCCCTGCACGGCATAGAGGGCGTCCTGAAAGAAGAACTCATAGACCTCTCGGCCCAGCCGCGCGAGGAAATCGCCCTGCTCCGAACAACGCCCGCCGCGGGCGTCATCGGCACCTGCCGCTACAAACTCAAGCCCTCGCAGACTGAAGACTACGAGCGCATCATAGACGTGTTCCGGGCGCACGATGTGGGCTATTTCTTCTACATCGGCGGCAACGACTCCATGGACACCGCGCACAAAGTCTCCAGACTCGCCGCCGAGCGTGGGCTGGAACTGGTGGCGACGGGCGTCCCCAAGACCATAGACAACGACGTGGGCGATAGCGAGTTTAGACTCATTGACCACACGCCGGGCTACGGCAGCGTGGCGCGCTACTGGGCGCTCATGGTGCAGTGCGCCAACGAGGAGAACGAAGGCTCATCGCCCGCCGACCCTGTCCTAGTGCTCCAGGCCATGGGGCGCAAAATCGGGTTCATCCCCGCCGCCGCCCGCCTGGCCGACCCCGACAGGGAAATGCCCCTGCAAATCTACATGCCCGAGGCGGGTCTCACCCTCCCAGAACTCGCGGACCGCGTCAACGACCTGTTGCGCGAGCGCGGGCGGGCGCTTGTCGTCGTCAGCGAGGGCCTGGACGTGGGCGACATCGGCGCCGTCAGGGATGCCTTCGGCCACGTCTCCTTCTCCGCCTCCGAGATGTCGGTGGAGCAAATCGTGGTCAACTACCTGAACAAGGTGGGCTTGCGCGCGCGAGGGGCCGCCCGTGGCAACATCCCCGGCACCGACCAGCGGCACAACATGGTGTACGCATCCGTGGTGGACCTGGACGAGGCCTACAACGTGGGACGACACGCGGTCATCGTCGCCGCCGAGTCGGGCACCGGGTACATGGCCACCATCCTTCGCAGGCCCGGCCCCCTCTACAGCGTGTACTACGACAAGGTGCCCTTGGACCTGGTTGCCAACTCCGAGCGCACGTTCCCGGCCCGATGGCTCGCCCCCAGCAAGGTGGACGTTACCGACGACTTCGTGCGCTACGCCCGCCCGCTCATCGGCGAGGACTGGCCAACCGTCCCGCTCGTCGGCGGCATCCAGCGATTTGCCCGGATTCGGCGCATCATGGCCCCCAAGCGCCTGCCCGAATACGTGCCGCAAGCGTATCGCAAGTCGTAGCGCCGTCACCCACAGGCAACCCGCAGGGGCAGGTCTCGGGCCTGCCCCTCGTGGTCAGACCGGCGCAGAGGGCACGCAGCGCCCGAAGCAACCTCCACGATCTGGGATTGCTTCGCTTCGCTCGCAATGACAGAACGGGAGGGTACGTGCGACGCACCTCGGAGGTGCGTCGCACGTGAAGGATCGCTTCGCTCGCAATGACAACAGAGAGTTTGGACCATGAAAGCCACGAAAGAACGCGAAAGACGCGAACCCGTTCGCGCCTTTCGTGGGGTTTCGCGCCCTTCGCGTTCCAAATCCCCGGCCGTTCACCGCGCACTCTGCATCTCCACGATGAAGGCCGGCCTCAACGCAGGGGAAGGAAGAATGACCTGCCGTTGCGAGGGCACGCAGCGCCCGAGGCAACCTCCACCGTCCCAGAGGCCTCGCTCAGCACGACAGCGGCTTGCCGACCCACCAGCAAAGGGAGAAACCGCGTGGCCGAGCCACCTCGCTTCGCCCCCACGCCCGCCCTGTGGTATAATGGCCCGAAACGCAGACCAAGGAAGGAGTCCCATGGACACCGCAGTCCGACTTCAGGTGCTGGAACTCATCGCCCGCGCCCTCGCCGAGGACGTCGGTTCCGGCGACATCACCAGCGAGTGGATCATCCCGCCTGACCTCCGCCTGCGCGGCGACCTCCTCGTCAAGCAGGTTGGCGTCATCGCCGGCCTGGAGGTGGCCGCGCTCGTCTTCGCCACCGTGGACCCGTCCATACAATTCACCGCGCTGGTCAACGACGGGGACCGCGTGAACCGAGGGACGGTCGTCGCCCGCGTCGTCGGCCCGGCCCGCAGCATCCTCACCGCCGAGCGCACCGCCCTGAACTTCCTGCAGCGCATGTCGGGCATCGCCACCGACACCCGCCGATTCGTGGACGCCGTCGCCGGCACGCGCGCCGTCATCCTGGACACGCGCAAGACCTGCCCCGGCCTGCGCCTGCTGGACAAGTGGGCCGTGCGGCTGGGCGGCGCTCAGAATCACCGCACCGGCCTCTACGACATGGTGCTCATCAAGGACAACCACATCGCGGCGGCGGGCGGCATCACCCAGGCCGTGCGCAAGGTCCGCGAGCGCATCCCGAAAGGCATCCTCGTTGAGGTGGAAGTCAAGTCGCTGGCCGAACTGGACGAGGCGCTCGCCCTCGGCGTGGACCGCATCATGCTGGACAATATGAGCCTTGACGACATCCGCGAGGCTGTGCGCCGTGCTCAGGGTCGCGTGAAACTGGAAGTGTCGGGCGGTGTAACGTTGAGCACCGTAACCAAAATCGCCGCCACCGGCGTGGACTACATCTCCGTCGGCGCGCTGACCCATTCGCCCCAGGCCCTGGACATCAGCCTGGAACTCTACCCGCAAGGAGCGTAACCGATGAAACTCCCGCAAGCATACGCGAGCCTGTCTGAACAGCAGGCCGCGGAACACATACGAGCGGCGAAAGCAGCCCTCGGCCCCGACCTGGTCATTCTGACCCACCACTACCAGCGTGACTCCATCGTGGCATTCGGCGATTTCGTGGGCGACTCGCTGGAACTGTCTCGGCGTGCCGCCCAGGTGCGCGACGCCCGCTACATCGTCTTCTGCGGCGTGGACTTCATGGCCGAGACCGCCGCCATGCTCTGCGGGCCTAAACAGGTCGTCCTGATACCCGACAGAACCGCCATGTGCCCGATGGCGGCCATGGCCACCCGCCAGCAGGCTGTCCTCGCCTGGGACGCCCTGACGGCGCTCTGGGGCGACGACCTCGTGCCGGTTACGTACCAGAACTCGTATGCGGACCTGAAGGCGTTCTGCGGCGAGCACGGCGGAGCCGTCTGCACCTCGGCCAACGCGCAGAAGGTGCTCCAATGGGCATTTTCCCAGCGCGGCCGCGTCATCTTCTTCCCCGACGAGCACCTGGGCCGCAACTCCGCGCTGGCGCTGGGCGTGCCTGCGTCGCAGATTCGCGTCTGGGACCCCGACGCGCCCGACCCGCAAGCCCTGCGCGACGCCCGCATGATCGTGTGGAAGGGCTTCTGCCACGTGCACACGCGGTTCACCACCGCCGACGTGGACGCCATCCGCGCCCGCTACCCAGACGCCAAGATTGTCGTCCACCCCGAATGTACGGCCGAGGTGGTCGCCCGCTCCGATGCCGCAGCCTCCACCAGCGGCATCGTGCGGTACGTGCGCGACCTGCCCGCAGGCGCCACCGTCGCCATCGGCACGGAAATCCACCTGGTGGAGCGGCTCGCCGCCCAGAATCCCGACAAGACCGTCGTGCCCCTGGCGCGCTCGCAATGCGGGGCCATGTACCGAATCACACCGCAGGCGCTCGCCTACACGCTGGACGAACTCACGCAGGGCCGCTTTGTCAATCGCGTTCGTGTGCCCAAGACCATCCAGAAATGGGCCAACAAAGCCCTGGAGCGCATGCTCGCCTTGGCGTAACGGCAGAATAGAATCAGAAGGGGCAATTTCATGTCAGCAGATGTCCATGAAAGCGACGTTCTCATTATCGGATGCGGCATCGCGGGAGCCGTAACGGCGCTCCGCCTGGCCGAAGACCCGACGCTGTCCATCACTGTCATCACCAGCGCCGCCGACCCGCTGGAATCCAACACCTTCTACGCCCAGGGCGGCATCATCGGCGGCGGAGTCCACGACTCGCCCGCGCTCCTGGCGCAAGACCTCATCGCCGCAGGCGATGGCCTCAACAACCGCCGCGCCGTGCGCATCCTCGCTACCGAGGGGCCGCGCCTCGTGGAGGAGTTCCTGGTCAAGCGGCTGGGCGTCCCCTTCGCACGCAGCCACGGCGACCAGTTGGAGTACATCCGCGAGGCCGCCCACTCCACCGAGCGAATTCTGCACGCTGCCGACGCTACGGGCCAGGCCATCCAGACCAAACTCATAGAGGCGCTCCGTGCGTGCCCCAACGTGCGCATCCTGCCGTCGCACACGGCCGTGGACCTGCTGACGCCGTCCCACCACGCCTATAACCGCCTGCGCGTGTACGAGCCGCTGTCCTGCGGCGGCGCCTATGTCCTGAACCAGGCGCAAAACCGCGTGGACACCTTCCTGGCCAAGGCCACCGTCCTGGCAACGGGCGGCCTGGGGCGCATCTTCCTGCACACCACCAACCCCCCGCTTGCCCGTGGCGATGGCCTTGCCATGGCTGCCCGCGCGGGCGCGCGCATCATCAACGCCGAATACGTCCAGTTCCACCCCACCGTCTTCTTCCACCTCAACGCGGCCCAGTTCCTCATCAGCGAGGCGGTGCGCGGCGCGGGCGCTCGCCTCATCAACAACCGCGGCGAACCGTTCATGGAGAAGTACGCGCCCCAGTGGAAGGACCTGGCCCCGCGCGATGTCGTCGCTCGCAGCATCCATCAGGAAATGCTGGCCACCGGCGCGAACTGCGTGTACCTGGATTTGGCATCCTACATCAACCGCGCCAAAATCCTGCGGCGCTTCCCGAATATCTACGAGACCTGCCTCAAGTACGGCGTGGACATCACCAAAGAACCCGTGCCCGTCGTTCCTGCGGCGCACTACTTCTGCGGCGGCGTCTGGGCCGACTCGTTCGGCCGCACCACCATCCGCAACCTTTACGCCGTGGGCGAGGTCAGTTGCACCGGCGTGCACGGCGCCAACCGCCTGGGCAGCGCGTCGCTGCTGGAGGGCCTTGTTTGGGGCTGGCGCGCCGCCGAGCACATCCTGCGGACGCTGCCGAAACGTGCGCCCTTGGGGCCTGCCGACCTGCCCCCCTGGCGCGACGTGGGCCTGGAGGACTTCGCCGACCCCGCCCTCATCCAGCAGGACTTGAGCACCATCCAGCACATCATGTGGAACTACGTGGGGCTGATTCGCTCCACCAAGCGCCTGGAGCGGGCCATCAACGACCTGTACGACCTGCAGGATGACATCACGCGCTTCTACCGCACCACGCGGCTCAACGACGCCCTTGTCGGCCTGCGCAACGCCGTCCAGGCTGCCCTCATCGTGGCCGAGGCCGCCTGGCGAAACCGCGAGAGCAGCGGTTGCCACTTCCGCCTGGACTGAGGTCGTGCGTCCATCTGGCCGAGAACGAGCGGCGGCAATCCCATCCGTTGCTGTCAACGCTGCCCATCAGAACTTCGCGGTCGCGGCGTGTGGGCGCTCAATCTCGTCGCAAAATCGCAATGCACACGTTGCCAAAATCGCAGTTTCGTGATACAATCGCCGCCATACCGTTGGATGGAGAAGAAGAGCAGGCATGAGCGCCAACCTGGCTATCACCATCGCCCTCATCGTTACGGCCGTGAGTTTTGACTTCCTGAACGGCTTTCACGACAGCGCCAACGTCGTGGCCACGACCATCTCCTCGCGTGCCCTGTCGCCGCGCAAGGCGCTGGTCCTTGCCGCCCTGGCCGAGGCCGCCGGCCCGTTCCTGTTCGGCGTCGCCGTCGCCACCACCATCGGCCACGAGATCGTCCTGCCCGAGGCCATCAGCCCCACGGTCATCTTCGCCGGCCTTCTGGGCGCCATCGCCTGGAACATCATCACCTGGATACTGGGCATCCCGTCCAGTTCGTCCCACGCGCTCATCGGGGGACTGGTCGGCGCGGTCGCAGTGGCGCACGGCTTCTCGGCCATCCAGGCCGCGGGCATCCGCAAGACCGTCATCGCGCTGTTCACCTCCCCCATTCTGGGGCTTATCGTCGGCTACCTGTTCATGAAACTCCTGCTATGGCTTTCCCGCGCGGCCACGCCCCGCGCCAACGACTTCTTCAAGGGCGCGCAGGTGCTCACCTCCATCGGCCTTGCCCTGAGCCACGGCACCAACGACGCCCAGAAGTCCATGGGCATCATCACCATGGCGCTGGTGAGCGGCGGCCTGATTGACTCGTTCCACGTGCCCGTGTGGGTCATCGCCGTCTGCGCCGCTGCCATCGCCCTGGGCACGTTCACCGGCGCCTGGCGCATCATCAAGACGCTGGGGGCCAAGTTCTACCGCATCCGCCCGATTCATGGCTTCAGTGCGCAGGCGGCCTCGGCAGCGGTCATCCTGGGCGCGGCGGTGCTCGGTGGGCCGGTCAGCACCACCCAGGTCGTCAGTTCCACCATCATCGGCGTCGGATCAGCGGAGCGCGTGTCCAAGGTGCGCTGGGGGGTCGCAGGGGACATTGCCCTGGCGTGGCTCCTCACCATTCCGGCGTCCATGCTCATGTCCGCGCTGATTTACCTGCCACTTCACGCGTGGCTCGGCTAGTCCCTATCCCCAATTTGGAGGCAGACAGATGGGCTTGAAAGACCTTTTCACCAAGAAACCCGACCGATTCCGGCAACTCCTCGCCGAGCAGGCTGCCAAGACCCTGGAGGGGGTTCAACTTCTGGAGCAGTACGTCCGCGCCCCGAGTCCCGAAATCGTAGACGCCCTGCGCCGCGCCGAAAAAGAGGCCGACGAACTCCGCCGCATCCTCATAGACGAACTCAACCGCACTTTTGCCACGCCCTTTGACCGCGAGGACATCTTTGGCCTGTCCCGCGCCATTGACGACATCATTGACTACGCCCACACTTCTGTGGACGAGATGGCCCTGTTCAATGTGGAACCGACCCCGGACATCGTCGCCATCGTGAAACTCCTCGCCGACGCTGCCACAGAGATTCACCTCGCCGTGCTGCGCCTCAGCGACCACCCGGGCGTCGCCATAGAGCACGCCAAACGCGCCAAGTCGCTGGAGAACCGCGTGGAAGACCTGTACCGCCAGGCGCTCGCCCATCTGTTTGAGGATGTCAACACGGTACAGGATGTGCAGCGCGTGCTGAAACTGCGCGAGATCTTCCGCCACCTCAGCAACAGCGCAGACCGCGGAGACGAAGCCGCCAACCTCATCAGCGACATCGTCGTGAAGGGCACATAGGCGAGGAACGCGCGCCCGTCCCCTACGGCAAGGGAGGCTCCAGCACAGCAACGGCAGGGTACGTTACCGCGTAGTCGTCAAAGCGGCAGTCCGCTGGCGGCCCCGACTCCGAGAACAGGATGGCGGCCAGCCCCATGCTCCTCACGACGAACGCGTCCCTATCTCGCCATGCCGGCGTGAACTCCACAGCCGTCCCGTTGACGAAGAAGCGCACCAGGCCGTCTTCCTTATCCACCGTGAGGGTATTCGTCGCGTCGCTGCCCCGCACGGCATTGCAGCGCGTCCACCCGCGGACCTCCACCCACTGCCGGGCCTGCGAGTCATACTGCCACAGCGCCACCCACCCCAGCGGCGACACCATGATTGCGTACATCCCCGACCCACCGAAAACGATTCCGTAGGCCAGCGCGCCCCCGCCCGCCCGCCGCGCCTTCACGCTGATCCGAACCCAGTCCGATTGCATCTGCACCGGCGCGAGGCTCACGAACACCAGCCCGCTCTGCTTCGCCAGAATCTGGTACTCCCCGCCCACGTAGGCCATCCCGTAGGCCGGGTTATCCGATGACCTCGGCCAGCCGCTCATCGGGTCGCTGAAATCGTCAAAGAACGGCGTTGGCGTCCCACCGAACGGGTACCGGTAGTTTCGCGCCACTCGCGGCAGCCAGCACTGCGGCGGGGCGACCGGCGTGCGCGTGGGCGAAGCGGTCGGCGTGGGCGTTGCCGTCCAGGTGGCCGTCGCCGTGGGGGTTGCAGTGGCAGTGGCCGTGGCGGTGGGCGTCGCCGTAACCGTTGGCGACAGCGTGGGCGTGGCCGTTGGCTCCTGCGGCGTCGGAGTAGGCGAGGCCGGTGCGGGCGTTACGCTCGGCGTTTCCGTGGGCAGCGTGCCCGTGGGCGTGGCGGTGGCAGTGAACGAAGGCGTGGGCGAAGGCGAGGGCAATGTCGGCGTGGCCGTCGGAGTCGGTGTAGCCGTCGGCTGCGAAGTCGGCGTGGGCGTCAACGTCGCCGTCGGCGTCCGGGTCGGCGTGAACGTGGGCAGCGGCGTGGGCGTCGGCTCGGCAAACGGCCGCAACAACTCGTAACTGTTCCGCGCGTTCAGGTATCCTCTGCCTTCCAACAACAGGTTCCGGTGGGTAACCGCGCCGTCCAATAGGGCGGCGCGCAGGATAACCGGCATGTCGCGGCGGCCCTTCAGCGAGGGATACGCCTCCAGGAGCAGCGCAGCCGCCCCGGCCGCCACAGGGCTTGCCATGCTCGTCCCGCCCATGACGAAGTAATCCGCAGGGCCATTGCCATCCGCGATGCCGTCGTTGTCCACAATGTACGCATCCCATTGGCCGCCGAGGGCATACCCCCTGTCGCGCGCAGAGACCACCGCCGTGCCCGGGGCCGCGATGTCGGGCTTGGGGCGACCGTCCACCGTCGGCCCCTGCGCGCTGTATCGGGCAACGGCGTCCACCGCGCCGGGCGACGGGTCAAAGGCGAACCAAGTCCCCTGATAGTTCATCCACGCGGCGCGGCTGACATACCCGGCCACTGCGATGCTCCCCCTCGCGTCCGCGGGCGTATCCACGGTGTAATTGGGGTCGGGCGAGACGAACACGATCGCGGCGTTCTCGCTGTATGCGTGCAGCCGCCTGCCCGCCGGCGTGGGCATCAGGGCGCGCACCCGCAGGAAGTATTCACCCGGCCCCAGCATCGGCCCTTCAATCAGCCCCGACTCGGTCCCATAGTCGCTTTCGCTGGGTTCCCAGAGCACGGTAACGGGTTCCACCTTGTTGCGGGCGGCGTCCAACACAGATACAGCGTAGGACTCGCGCTGGTTCTTGCCATCGTTCCACACCAACCGCAGGCGAAGCCGTGCCGTCTCCCTCACGCGGAAACCCGAGTCCACGGGCGACGCGCTCCCGCCGATGCTGATCAGCGCATGCCGACCATCATCGGCGCTGTTGCCCGCCGCACAGAAGACCAGCACCCCCTGCGCCTCAGCCCAGTCCACCGCCTGCGCCAGCGGCGACGAGCCGTCGTGATAGGCGTCCCACATCCCGTAACTGACATTGACGACGTGTGCCCCCGAGCCCACGGCCATGTGCATCCCGGCCACGAACGCATCCGCCGTTGCAGGCGCGCCCTCCTCATCCAACCCAATCTTGAGGAAGATCAGTTCGGCTCCCGGCGCCATGCCTCGGAACCGCCCGCCGGACAGCGTCCCCCGCCCCAGCGCCGTCGCCACCACGTGCGTCCCGTGCCCGGAGTACGGGTTCCACACATCGTTGTCCGTTTCAGGGTAGCGGGACACGTCCTTGGCCACAAGCGGCACGGGGATGTCCGGGTGCATCAGGTCCAAACCCGCATCCAGCACGGCCAATCGCACGCCAGCGCCGGTGTACCCCAAGCCCTGTACCCACGACACCTGCGCGGCGTCTCGCGCCAGATCGTTGCTCGGGTGCAGGATTTGCTCGGCGGTGTCCAGGCGCACCACGTCGTCCCTCGCGGCGAACGCGCCCACCTGCTGCGTGGGGCCGCTGGCCACCAAGAACCCATAGGGGTGCGCGCCCACCGGCGGAATCCACGTTTCGGGGTAAACCGTGAAGCCCAGCGACTGAGCGCGCTGCGCCCACTGTGAGGAAGGCGAGCCGCGCAGGTACACGAAAACACGCTGGCGCCGGGGATCCCAGCGACTGCCTGCCGTCGCCGACAGCGCCTCGGCGATGCCGACATCGGGGTTGGCGAGGAATTCCCGCTTCAGCGCCAGTTGATACTGCAGAAGCGCGCTCATCTTGACCGAGGGGTCTGCTTCCATTGCATGCCCGCCAGCGGGAAGCAGCGCGAAGAGGACACCCAGGGCCAGGATGCAGCGCCCTGCCGCGCGGACCAGCGTTCGGATGAAGATTCTGTCCCTACCCACGGACACTGCGCTCCCTTCTGTCGTATCTATCAACGCAAACGCACCCGAAACGTTGCGGGTGTGCAGAAACAGCCCACTTGCAGCGTCCGCCCGCCGCGCCGAAAACATCATCCCTCCATTTGACCGGCCCAGTGGAACTTCCTACAATGGACAAGCGTCTCCAACGTTGCAGAGAGCCGCACAAACGGCCGCATCACGGAGCAATGGGATGGTTCGCAACTCGTCGCACCAACCGATGAGACCTCGGTACCGCGCAGGGGTGCGCTTACTGGCCGTCGCCGCCGTCGTGGGACTCGCTATGCTCGTGGCCGCCTGCGCGCCGACGCGCACGCCGTTCCCGTCGCCGACGCCCACACATACCGCCGCGCCCGCCACGCCCACCCCGCACATCGTGCCCTCGGCCACGCCGACCGCGCTGCTCCCCTCCGCCACACCCACGCCGACCCGCACGGCGCTGCCTACTGCCACACCGGCCGCCACGGCCACGCCGACCCGCACGGCGCTGCCTACTGCCACACCGGCCGCCACGGCCACGCCGACGACGGCCCGCCCCACCGAGCCGCCGACGCCCACCGCCACCTTCGTCCCCGTCCCTCAGGTCCGGTCCCTGGTTGTATCGTCGGGCGAGGAACGCACGCTCTACGCCGTCATCGGCGACGCCGCCTACCGGAGCGCCGACGGCGGCTCCACGTGGACCGCGCTGGACATCACCGGCATCGCGCCGGAATCGCGCCTGTTCGCGCTGGCGCTGGACTACCGCAACCCGTCGGTCATGTATGTTACCACGACCAGCGGCATCTACCGGCGCGTGGGCAACTCTGCGTGGGAGTTCGTGCACCCGCTGAACGCGCAGGCGCTGGCGGTGGATTTCGTGGACTCCAATATCCTGTGGGCAGGCGTGTCCTGGACCACGGAGTACAGGGCCGTCATCCTCAAAAGCACCGACGCGGGGCGGACCTGGGGCAAGGCCGACTTCGGCATCCAGGCGTACCTGGGCTACGGCGTTACAAGCATCATCATTGACCCCGTCAACCCCGACATCCTGTACGCCAATCTCCGCTACGGCGGGCGGTTCGGGTGGCCGGATGGGTGGCTGTATCGCGGCGGCAGGACCGGCACATGGGAGCCGCTCTCCCTGGGGGCCAGCGCAGCGAGCGCGGGATTCTCCGACGACGCCTGTATGCCCCACGGCCTGGCATTTGACCCCAGCCTGCGCCGCCTGTACGTGGGGTGCGACGCCTACTACTACAACAACTCGCACCTGTTCATGCTCTGGTCCGACAACGCTCACGAGCCGAACTCGCAGCGCATCGTCTGGGGCAAGGCACTCGCGCAGGGCACACTGACCCCGCCCTTTGCCCTGGGCTTTGTGGCCCCGCTTGCGGTGGACGCCCGCCCGCCGAAGGCCCTGTATGCCGCCGTGTCGGGCACAAGCACGGGGTCGGACAAGCCCTACCGCCTGCTCGTAAGCCGCGACGACGGGGCCACGTGGCTTGAACTGCCGCTGCCCGCATTCTGAAAGCAGGGAGGTGCGCCATCCGAACGCCAGACGGTCAGGAATGTCGCTTCTTCTACGGGGATTACGCCCGCGGCAGACACACGGAAATCTGCCGCCTTTTGGAGGACAGCCCCCGCGCGTGGAAGCCTGCCCTGTGCAGGACGTGCCCTGTGCCTGGGATTCTCCGCGCCAACGCTTGCCCGCACATGACCCTGTACGGCCGCGTGCAGCGCCGATTCGGGATTTGGGACCGCGTGCGCGTTACCGCCGTGTGCCAGAAGACTCACCAGATCGTCCCAGAACCCCACATCGGTTGCGGGCAATGCGGGCAAGACGCCCCCCACAGCTGGCCGGGCCCGAACAGCAGACCCTGACAGAGGCCCCCCGAATCTTCCGCGCCGCGAGTTTTCGTCTGAACGGAAAAGTTCCTACTTGACGAAAGTACGAAAGTATGGTACAATACGCCTGCAGTGCGAACCCAAATTCATGTCAGGAGGCTGAAATGCGTAGAGAGGATCGCTGCGAAGTCCGTATCATTGACGCCGAGAAGGTCAAGAAAATCTCGGAGACCCTCATCAGCGGCTTGGAAGCCACGCAGTTGGCGGACGTCTTTGACGCGCTGTCGGATCCCACCCGCCTGCGCATCGTGTCTGCCATCGCTGCCGCCGGAGAGGTGTGCGTGTGCGACATCGCCGGTTCCCTGGGCATGACCCAATCGGCCATATCGCATCAACTCCGTCTCCTGCGCACCACGGGCGTCCTCAAGAACCGCAAGCAGGGGCGGATGGTGTTCTACACCCTGGCCAGCGAGCACATCGGCAAAATCTACGAGGCGGCTGTGGCACACGTTCGTCAGCAGTAGCCCCCAATGCGGTGTTCCCTGGCACCGCTTACCACACCCAATTAGCGGCTGTTCCCTGGCAGCCGCTAATTGTTTGCCTTTTGCCGCCGCAAGCCCTCTGTGTTATTATGCATCGCGCAAGCAGGAGCGCAACGCCCGCCTGGCGTCGCAGTCCTTCTGACTCCTGACACGATTCTGAGGAGGAAAACGCGTCATGCGACCGTATATGATGCTCAACGTGATTCCATCGCTCCCGCCGAGCCTCGTTCGCCTGGCGGAACTGGCCTACAACCTGCGCTGGACATGGGACCACGAGACACGCGACCTGTTCCGCCGCCTGGACAGCGACCTGTGGGAGCGCAGCGGCCACAACCCCGTCGCCATGCTTGGCTCCATCGCCCAGGCCCGCCTGGAAGCCGCCGCCAAGGACGACGGCTTCATGGCCCACTTCCAGCGCGTGTGCGAGCAGTTTGACCGCTACATGGGCAATCAGCGCGCCTGGTACTCGCAGCACTGCGCGGAACTCCCCGACTGCCGCGTGGCCTACTTCTCGCCCGAGTTCGGCCTCACCGAGTGCATTCCCATCTACTCCGGCGGCTTGGGCGTCCTGTCCGGCGATCACCTCAAGTCGGCCAGCGACCTGGGGATTCACATGGTCGGCGTCGGGCTGCTGTACCAGTTCGGCTACTTCAGCCAGTACCTCAGCCCTGACGGCTGGCAGCAGGAGTACTATCCCGTCAACGACTTCTACAACATGCCCCTGCAACTGATGCGGAAGCCCGACGGCACGCCCGTTACCGTCCAGGTCAACTACCCCGATGCGCCCGTCAGCGCCCAGGTGTGGCGGATTCAGGTCGGGCGGGTGCCGCTGTATATGTTGGACAGCAACCTGCAGCAGAACCGCCCGCGCGACCGCGAGATCACGGGCAAACTGTACGGCGGCGACCGCGAAATGCGCATCCGCCAGGAAATCCTGCTGGGCATCGGCGGCTACCGCGCGCTGATGGCGCTCGGCATTGAGCCCACCGTTTGCCACATGAACGAGGGCCATGCGGCGTTCCTTTGCCTGGAACGTATCCGCGTGCTCATGGACCGGTTCGGCCTCAACTTCAGCGAGGCGGCCGAACTGGCCCGCGCCGGCAACGTCTTCACCACCCACACGTCGGTGCCTGCGGGAATTGACGTGTTCGCGCCGGACCTCATGGACCGCTACTTCGGCGGCTGGTATCCCACCCTGGGCATCACCCGCGAGCAGTTCCTGGCCCTGGGCCGCCAGCACCCCGCCGACGCCAGCGAGCCGTTCAACATGGCCGTGTTCGCCGTTACCATGTCCAGCCACACCAACGCCGTGAGCGCCCTCCACGCCGTGGTGGCCCGGAGGCTCTGGGCCAACCTGTGGCCCGGCGTGCCCGAGGAAGAAATCCCCGTCGGCCACATCACCAACGGCGTGCATCTGCGCTCCTGGATTTCCGGGGACCTGGCGTCCCTTCTGGATCGCTACCTGGGGCCGCGATGGCGCGAGGAACCCAGCGACATGTCGGTCTGGCAGAAGGTGGCCGACATCCCCGACGAGGAACTGTGGCGCACCCACGAGCGGCGCAGGGAGCGCCTGGTGCACTTCGCCCGACAGCGCCTGCACGCGCAGTTGGAAGCCAGAGGCGCGCCCCCGTCGGAAGTGGAGATCGCCAACGAGGTCCTGGATCCCGAGGCGCTGACCATCGGGTTTGCGAGGCGGTTCGCCACATACAAGCGCGCCACCCTCCTGCTGCGCGACCCGGAGCGCCTGGCCCGCATCCTGAACGACCGCGACCGACCCGTGCAGATCATCATCGCCGGCAAGGCCCACCCGCAGGACCAGGCCGGCAAGGAACTCATCCAGGCCATTGTGAAGGCCGCCCGCCAGGAAGAATTCCGCCATAGGCTGGTCTTCCTGGAGAATTACGACACCAACGTCGCCCGCTACCTGGTGCAGGGCGTGGACGTCTGGCTCAACACGCCCCGCCGCATGCAGGAGGCGAGCGGCACCAGCGGCATGAAAGCCGCCGCCAACGGCGTCCTCAACATGAGCATCCTGGACGGCTGGTGGGACGAGGGCTACGCGCCGGAGGTCGGCTGGGCCATCGGCCGCGGCGAAATCTACGACGACCCCGAGTACCAAGACACGCTGGAATCCCAGGTCATCTACGAACTCCTGGAGAAGGAGATTGTCCCGCTGTTCTACTCGCGGGGACGCGACGGCCTGCCGCGTGCCTGGATCGCCAAGATGAAGGCGGCCCTGGGACGGCTGGCTCCCGTGTACAACACCGACCGCATGCTCATGGACTACACGACCAAGTACTACATGCCCGTCAGTGCTCGCTACCTGGCCATGCAGGAGAATCAGGGCCAACGCGCGAAAAACCTGGCCGCGTGGAAGGCCACGGTTCGCGAGAACTGGGGCCAACTTCGCGTGGAGAACGTGGAAGCCAACACCCTGGCCGAAGTCCACGTGAACTCCGAGATCGTCGTCCGCGCGCGGGTGAACCTCGGCAGCCTGTCGCCCGATGATGTGCGTGTCCAACTGTACTACGGCCACGTCAACCCCGCCGGCGACATCCAGCAGGGCCAGGTCGCGCCGATGGAACTCACGGAGAAGCAGGACGCCGCCTACATTTACGAGGGGAAGGTCAACTTCACCACCAGCGGCTTGCACGGGTACACGGTGCGCGTCGTCCCGTACCATCCGGACATGACCACGCCCTTTGACTCTGGGCTCATCTACTGGTTCAGTTAGCGCTGTGCACACGGAGAGCATTCCGGACACACCACACTCACACAGGAGGCACCCATGCGCTGGATTGCACTGACCCGCACGCCTGGCAACAGTTATGTAAAGGCCATATCCTCCACGTCCGCGCGGATTGACCCGGACGAAGCCCGCCGCCAGCACGACGGCTACTGCCGCGCTCTGCGCAACATCGGGCTGGAAGTCATCACCCTCCCGCCCGACGAGCGCTTTCCCGACGGCTGCTTCGTGGAGGACGCCGTCGTGGTTCGCAACGGCAAGGCGCTCCTCACCCGATCCGGCGCTCCGTCGCGCCAGGGCGAGGGCGAGACCCTGCGCCCCACCCTAGAGGCCCACGGGCTGCACATCGCGCAGGTGGAGCCGCCCGGCACGCTGGACGGCGGCGACGTGCTGTGGGTAGAGGACGTGGCCTATGTCGGGCTTGGCGACCGCACCAACCGGGAAGGCATCGCACAACTCGCCGCCAAACTGGGCGTGGAGGCCCACGCCGTGCCCCTGCCCCCTGGCATGCTTCACCTGAAATCAGGTGCGGCCTACCTGGGCAACGGGAGGCTGTACGCCGTCGCCGCGTTCGCGCCCCTTGCCGCCGAGATCGGCCTGGACTGGGTTCCCGTCCCCGAAGGCGAGGAGCCGACCGCCGACGCGCTGGTGTTCGGCGCGAAGGCCATCATCCCGGCCGGATACCCCAGGGCCGCGACCCTGCTCAAGGAACTGGGCTTGCAGGTGCAGCCCGTGAACCTGTCCGAGTTCGCCAAGGCCGACGGCGGCCCCACCTGTCTCAGCGTCATCTGGCCCGTGAACCCGTAGGTCGGGTGGCCGCCCGCCATAACCGGTCAACTTCTCTCACTTGGATTTGGGCAGCACATTTCGCCTAACTCGCGCCGATCCGCGAGAAAATCGCGCGCACAGGCATGGATCAGACCTGCGGGTTGCGGGGGATGGTGAAAGAATTGACAGCACAGACTGGTAGTAACCAATGGTGCTACTTCACAAACTGAACTCGGCGATGGCCTGCCTGACAAAGCCGTCCTTGTCTGGCTGAAGGCCATTCCATTGCACCAGGATTCAACGCCGCCATCGTGAGCCCGAGCCGTGCACGGAAGTACCCCCAGACGCGATGCGCGACTTTCTTGAAATGGCAGACGGTGGTCAACACTGAGTTAACAACGAAGGCGAGTTTGCCGCCCGCACTTGCGCGGCCTGCCCAACCATGCTACCATTCCCCTATCAAACCACCGTTCACACGGAGAGCAACCATGAACGAAACCGCCTTGCGAGACCGACTCCTGGCCTCCGCCATCCAGGAAGGCGACCTTCGCCTCCTGCCCCTCGCCGCCGAAAAGGCCCTGGCCGACGAATTCGACCTGCCCCGCCGTGACGTGCAAATCGCCGCCGTGGAGAGCCGCGTCCTCCCCGCGCGCTACCAGCGCAGCCTGGGCACGGTGGGCTGGGACGGGCAACTGGCCCTGCTCCGCGCCACCGTGGGCATCGTCGGGCTGGGCGGGCTGGGCGGCTGGATCGTGGAGGGGCTGGCACGCATGGGCGTGGGCCGCCTCATCCTCATTGACGGCGACCGCTTCGCCGAGAACAACCTGAACCGCCAGGCGCTGTGCTGGGAGTCCACGCTGGGCTTGTCCAAGGCCGACGTCGCCGCCGACCGCGTCCGCCAACTCAACCCGGCCGTGGAAACCGTCGCGCACGCCGTCTGGGCCGACGCCGAATCGCTGCCCCGGCTGCTGGCAGGTTCGCACGTCATCGTGGACGCGCTAGACACCCTGCCCACACGGTTCCTGCTCCAGCGCGTCGCGCAGAGCCTGGGCGTGCCCATGGTGCACGGAGCCATCGCCGGCTACATCGGCCAGGTGATGACCATCTTCCCAGGCGACGTGGGTTTGTTCGCCCTGTACCCCGAGGGCAAGTCGCCCGAGCGCGGCGCCGAGGCGCTGTGGGGCAACCCCGCCGCCACGCCCATGATGATCGCCTCGTGGCAAATTCAAGAGGTCATCAAACTCATCACGGGCCGCGGACAGCCCCTGCGCAACCGCATGTTGCTCATGGACGCGGAACAGGGATCCGTGGAAATCCTGCGACTCGGAGACGCCTGATGCGTGCTGAAATCATCACATCGGGCACCGAACTCCTGCTGGGCGACCTGGTGGACACCAACGCCGCCTACCTGTCGCGCCAATTGCGCGGGCTGGGCATCACCGTCCACTATCGCACGACCGTTGGCGACAACGAAGAGCGGACGGCAGAAGCCATCGCGCTCGCCATGCGCCGCGCCGACCTGGTTATCATCACCGGCGGCCTCGGCCCCACGGTGGACGACGTTACGCGGCAGGCAGTGGCCCGCGCCACAGGCCGCCCGCTCGTCCTGCATCCCGAACTCCTCGCCGCCATTGAGGCCCGCTTCCGCAGTTTCGGCTACCGGATGACGGAGAACAACATCCAACAGGCGTACATCCCGGCGGGCGCGGTGGTGATTGAGAACCCCGTGGGCACGGCCCCCTGCTTCGCCGTGGAGACTCCGACCGGCGCAGTTATCGCGCTGCCCGGCGTGCCGCGGGAACTGGAATACCTCATGGAGCACGCCGTCATCCCGTACCTGCGGGAGCGGTTCGGTCTGCACGAGGTCATCAAGACCCGCGTCCTAAAGACGTGCGCCATCGGCGAGAGCGCGGTGGACCAGCGTATCGCCGACCTGATGCAGAGCCGCAACCCCACCATCGGCCTGAACGCGCACCCTGGCCAAACCGACGTGCGCATCACCGCCAAAGCCGCCACCGAGGAGGAGGCCGAGCGCCTGCTGGACGAAATGGAGGCCCGTGTCCGCGAGCGCCTGGGCGACAGCATCTACGGCACCGGCGCACAGACGCTGGAGGAGGTCGTGCTGCAATTGCTCCAGGCGCGGGGCGAAACCCTTGCCGTGCTGGAGACGGTAACCGGCGGCCAGTTGACCCAGCGCCTGGCGTCGGTGCGGGATGTGGTGGGCTTCGCGGGCGGCATCGTCGCGGCGGCCGAACGCGCCGTCAGCGCCATCGGCGCGACCTGGGACGAGAGCGGCGACGCATGCCTGGCTGCGCAGACCGTTGCCAACGCCGTCCGCCACCGATTCGGCGCGACCTACGGCCTGGCCGTCGTCGGGGCGCAGGGCGGCAGCGCCATCGCCTTCGCTGGCCCGGCCGCGTCCGATTGTCAGATTCTCACGCGGCCCACGCGCGATGCCTTCGGGCGCACGTGGGTGGTAACCACCGCGCTCAACCTGCTGCGGAGGCACATCCTGAGCCGATAGCGGCGCAGAACGCACTGACGACCAAGCACCCACTTGCGGAGGGAAGCCAATGGCGACTATCCTAGCGCTCATCGGATCGGCGCGGGCCTGGGGGAACTGCGAAGTCCTGGCGCGGGAGGCACTGGCAGGCGCGCGCGAGGTCGGAGCCGAAACCCTGGCCCTCATGCGGCTCACCGACCTGCGCGTGGAGCAGTGCACGGGCTGCATGGTCTGCGCTCTGCGGGGCCAGCCCTGCCCCCTCGCCGACGACATGGCATTCCTGCTGGATCAGGTGTCCCGCGCCGACGCCTTCCTCATCGCGGGGCCTGTGTACCTGGTCGGCCCCGTCGCCCAGGCGAAGCGCATCCTGGATCGGCTCCTCATGTGGTCGTCTGCGCCCGAATGGGCCGAGGTGCGACCCAAGGCGGCCATCACCCTCACCGTCGGCGGGCTGGAACCCTGGCGCGGCGTGGCCATCGCGTTCTACAACACGCTGGCCATGGCGCTGGGCGGGCGGCTCATGGGCTGGATGAGCGCATACGCCACAGGGCCTGGCGAGGTGCTGCTGCAACCCGACGCGCTTGCCACCGCCCGCGACCTGGGCCGCCGTCTCGTATCGCAAGAGCCGATGGCCCCGCCCCCGAATGTCTGCCCGACGTGCGGCGCGGACTACTTCCACATCCAAGGCGAGCACGTCGTCTGCCCCATCTGCGGGCAGGAGGGGCGGCTGACTCTGGACGAGGGCGAACCCCGCGTGCGCTTTGACGCGGACTCCCGCAGCGAACGCTGGACACCGTCGGGATTCCACCATCACATCCAGGACTGGGTCGTGCCTTCGGGCGCGCGGTTCATGGCCCACCGCCAGGAGATCAAGGCTCTGCGCGCGCGGTACGACGACCTCGGCGAGACGTGGATTCGCCCGCCGACCCCCAGCCTGTAGCGACGTGAGGCACATGGCAACATGAACACCGACAAAGACGCTGTCCTCGCCCGATTCAAGACTGCCGCGGCATTGCCGCCCAACCGTTGGATTGCCGAATACCCACGTGCGCGCCCCATGGCCGTGTTCTGCTCCTACGCCCCCGAGGAGATCATCCTCGCGGCGGGGTTCGCGCCCGTGCGCGTGCGCAAGCAGCCTTCGCAGTCGGGCGCGTGGGGCGAACACCTGCAGAGTTACGCCTGTCCCCTGGCCCGCTCCCTGCTGGAACAGGCCGCCGACGACGAGTTAGCAGGCTTCGCGGGCGCGGTCTTCGCCCACTCGTGCGACACCATGCAGGCGCTCGCCGACATCTGGCGGATGCGCTTCGCAGATGGGTTCGCGTGGGTCGTCAACGTGCCCACCCGCCTGGATGGCCCCCACGCGGCGGAGTACATGCTCCGCGAACTGATAGAGTTCCGCGCGGCGCTGCAGCGCCTGATGGGGAAACCCATCGGCGACGATGACATCCGCGCCGCCATCGCCCTGTGCAACCGCGTCCGTGCGCTCCTGGGCCGCTTGGACACCCTGCGCGACCGCATGACCAACGCGGAGTTCTATGCAGCCACGCTTGCCGCGCAGACCATGCCGCGCGAGGAGTTCATCCCCCTGGCCGAAAGCCTCATCCCGCAAGTAGAGGCCGCATCGCCAATCACGAGCCGCCCGCGGGCCATGCTCGTTGGCGCCATCCTGGACGACCTGACCGTGCCCACCCTCGCGGACGAAGTGGGCCTACACCTGGCAGGCGACGACCTGTGCACCAGCGCCCGCTACATGGAAGGCCAGGTCAGTGCCGACGCCCCGCCGCTGGAGGCGCTGGCCACACGCTACCTGGGGCGCACGCCCTGCCCCGCCAAGCACCGCGAGGGCTGGCGGCGTGGCGCAGCGCTGGTGGCGCTGGCCCGACAACGGCAAGCGCATGGCGTGATCTTCTACCTGCAGAAGTTCTGCGACCCCCATGCCTTTGACTACGCCGACGCGCGCCGCGACCTGGACGTCGCAGGCATCCCCCACATCACCCTGGAAGACGACGCAGGGCCAGCCACCGCCCAGTGGCGCACGCGCCTGCAAGCCTTCGCCGAGATGCTGGGAGGGCGAACGCCATGACCACCCGCCCTTATCGCAAATTGCAAAGCGCCACCGCCCTGAACCGCCTGATGACGGCCTACTACTTGCGTAGCCGCTGGATCGGACGCGTGCGGCCTCTGGCGTGGGTTACCAGCGGCGCACCGATTGAAATCCTGGAAGCCATGGGCATCGCGTCGGTCTACCCCGAAAACTATGGGGCTTTGTGCGGGGCGCAACGCGCAGCAACAGATTTATGTCAAGCCGCAGAGGCCGAGGGGCTGTCGCAGGATGTGTGCTCCTACGCGCGCACGTCCATCGGCTCCGTCTTCGCACCCGACAGGGCCCCCATGGGCGGCCTGCCCCGCCCCGACCTGCTCATCGCGTCCAACAACATCTGCGGCACGGTGGTCAAGTGGTATCAGTACCTCGCCCGTTATTTCGGCGTTCCGCTGTTCCTGCTGGACGTGCCCTACGTGCACGCCGACGAACCGCCCGCGCACACCCTCGCCTACGTGGAGGCACAACTGCGCGAGATGATCGCCTGGCTGGAGGCCCACACGCGCCGCCGACTGGACGACCGCCGACTTCGCCGCGCCGTCGCCTATTCCAACGAGGCCGTCGGCCTGTGGAAGGAAATCCGCGAACTGTGCAAGGCGCGCCCGTCGCCGCTGAACGCGCCCGACCTGTTCATCGCCATGGCCCCCATCGTCGTGCTGCGCGGCACGCGCTGGGCGCCGTGGTACTACCGTCGGCTAAAGTGCGAGGCCGAGGGGCGCATCGCCCGCCGCGAGGGCGCGGTCGTGGACGAGCGGGTTCGCCTGCTGTGGGACAACATCGCCATCTGGCCGCGCCTGTTCGCGGTGTTTAGCCAGTTCATCAAACGCGGCGCGTGCGTTGTCGCCGACACGTACACCAACGCCTGGGCCGTGTCGGTGGACGCCGACGACCCCATCCGCGGGCTGGCGCTGGCCTACACCACCGTGTACATCAACCAGCAGGTCCCCAACCGCGCCCGCGTCATGGTGCAGATGGTGCGCGACTTTGGCATTGACGGCGCGGTGTTCCACTCCAACCGCTCGTGCAAGCCCTACTCGTTCGGCCAGTACGACCTGCGCCGCATCCTGGAGCGTGAGGCTGGCATCCCCACGCTCATCCTGGAAGCCGACATGTGCGACACCCGCGCCTTCGCCGAGAGCCAACTGGCCACGCGCATCCAGGCATTCATGGAGAGCCTGGGACGCTAGCACTTTGCCACAGGGATTCTTGATCGTTTGTCATTGCGAGGGCGCGCAGCGCCCGTAGGGACAATTCATGAATTGTCCCTACTGAGGAGCGGAGCGCCGAAGAATCTCGCCCACCGAGATGCTTCGCTTCGCTCGCAATGACAGGCAGAAGTTGTCATTGCGAGGGCGCGCAGCCCCCGAAGCAATCTCTACGGCGTGAGATTGCTTCGCTCGCAATGACAACAGGCAATCTTCTCTGTGATCAACTGCTAGATCGTGCATCAGCATCACCACACCAGCACAGCACCGAACACATGCTGACCGCCGACTGCTGACCGCTGACCGCTGCAAACGTGTTGATTTCCCCCTGCGGCCAACTCGTGGTACAATGGCGCCGAACAACCCTCGTACCGACCAAAGGAGAGTAGAGCAATGGCAGACGATGTTGCGTACATCCCCGTGGAAGTCATAGAGAACTTCATGATGGACGTGTTCCAGGCGCTGGGCGTCCCGCCCGATGAGGCACGCATCTGCACCAACGTGCTCATCGCCTCGGACCTGCGCGGCATTGAGTCGCACGGCGTGGGCCGCCTGAAGTATTACTACGACCGCATCAAGGCAGGTGTCCAGCACACCCAAACGCAGTTTGAGATTGTCAAGGAGACGGAGACCACCGCCCTAGTGGACGGCCACCATGGGATGGGCCAGGTTATCGCGTACCGCGCCATGCGCCTGGCCATGGACAAGGCGCGCCGCTACGGGCTGGGTGCGGTGGCCGTGCGCAACTCCACCCACTTCGGCATCGCAGGCTACTACCCGCTGATGGCCGCCGCCGAGGGGATGATGGGCTTCACCGTAACCAACGCCCGCCCCGCCATCGCCCCCACCTTCGGCACCGAGCCGATGCTGGGCACCAACCCCATCGCCTTCGCCGCGCCGTCGGACATGCCGTTCCCCTTCTGCTTTGACGGCGCTACGCCCATCACCCAGCGCGGCAAGATTGAGGTCCTCGCCCGCGCCGAGAAGCCCGTCCCCGAAGGCTGGCTCATTGACGCCGAGGGCAAGCCCGCCACCGACCCGCACAAGATCCTCAAGGACCTAGACAAGGGACTGGCGGCGTTCCTGCCCCTGGGCGGCCAGGGCGAGATGTACGGCGGGCACAAGGGCTATGGCCTGGCCACCATGGTGGAAATCCTGTGCGCATCGCTGAGCGAGGGAGCCTTCCTGCGCGACCTGATGGGATACGCGCCCGATGGCACGCGCCGCCCGTACATGGTCGGCCACTTCTTCCTGGCCATTGACATTGAGCACTTCATCCCGCTGGAAGTCTCACGGCGCATCACGGGCCAGATCATGCGCGACCTGCAGAACTCGCGCAAGGAGCCAGGCCACGACCGCATCTACGTCGCGGGCGAGAAGGAATGGGAGATGGAGAAGGTCGTGCGGGAGCGGGGCATCCCCGTGAACCCGAATCTCCGCCGCGAGTTGGAGATCATGCGCGACGAGTTGCAAATCGCGGGGTACGAGCAGTACTTCTAGTACTCTGCCACAGGGATTCTTGAGTGTGTCATTGCGAGGGCACGGAGTGCCCGAAGCAATCCCTGTAGATTGTCATTCTGAGCGGCGAAGCCGCGAAGAATCTCGCCAACCGAGATGCTTCGCTTCGCTCAGCGTGACAGGCAGAAGTTGTCATTGCGAGGGGGCGCAGCCCCCGAAGCAATCTCTACGGCGTGAGATTGCTTCGCTTCGCTCAGCATGACAGATGACGCTGTCATTCTGAGGCGCTCCGCGCCTCAGAATCTCGCCAACCGAGATGCTTCGCTTCGCTCAGCATGACAGGCAGAAGTTGTCATTGCGAAGGGGGCGCAGCCCCCGAAGCAATCTCTACGGCGTGAGATTGCTTCGCTTCGCTCGCAATGACGTGCGAAGGCACTTGCGACGCACCTCGGAGGTGCGTCGCAAGTGGGTCGGCTGGATGGCTTCGCTCGCAATGACAGAAGGTGCCCGAATTGCACGTGCGGCGCGCCTGTGCGGTACGTCGCACGTGCAAGCATTGAGCATCTGCTATGTAGGCGGTTGATTGGTCGCGCGGTGGGGCGAACATGGCCACTCTCAGGCCAATTGCGGCCCCCGAGTGGATGGCCAACGTCATTTCTCACGCGGTACACGTGCCTCCGGTGGGACGCCCACCCCCACAGTGTATGTTACAGATACAAGCAGTAGTCAGCATTGACGCACGCGATTCGCGGTGCTAGAATGAAAGTGTAGAGCAGAATTTGATGAGAGTAGGCCAATGCACATCCAGGACATCATCAACTGCATCCGTCATGGTCGCATACGCATTACCGACCACGCCGACGAGGAGGCACAAGCGGATAGATTGTCTTTTGAGGAAATATTCTTCAGCGTTCTGCAAGGGGAGATCATTGAAGATTATCCTGATGATAAGCCGTACCCCAGTTGCCTCATTCACGGGGAGAGTTTCGTGGGACAGCCCATACACAATGTTTGGGCGTACAACCCAGAGACACAATGGGCCGTCCTGATCACCGTCTACCGTCCTGACCCACTGCGGTGGATCAACTGGCGGAAGAGGATAAAGAAATGAAACCTTTTGATTCATGTCCAGTCTGCGGTGGCCCGCTGGTTGAAAAAGAAGTGGAAAAACTGTTGAGGGGCGGCGTTCACACGGCTGTCGTCAAGGTCCGGGCATCCGTGTGCCTGCGATGCGGCGAGCGGCTCTATGACGTGGAGACCATCCGCCGCTTTGAGCAAATCCGCCAGAAACTAGAGAAACATGAGGTTTCCGAGTTCGAGCCGATGGGCCAGGCCTTCCGGGTTACATAGAAGGCCCTTGCCTACCAGAGGCTGTGTCTGTACATAGCGGGCGGTTGGCCGCGCGGTGGGGCGAACATGGCCACTCTCCGGCCAATTGCGGCCCACGAGTGGACGACCAACGTCCTTTCTCACGCGGTACACGTGCCTCCGGTGGGACGCTCAAACTCACCCACCGTGTATGTTACGACACGGCGTTGAGCCCCCGTTGACGCCCACGACCTGATGTGATAGAATCGTGCATCAGAGACGGAGCGAGCGGAGGTGAGGCGATGAGGCAGGTGATCCTATACGTTGGGGAAGACGGATACTGGGTCGCTGAATGCCCGAGCCTGCCCGGGTGCATTAGCCAGGGTAAGACCAAAGAGGAGGCCATTGCGAACATCCGGGAGGCGATCCAAGGATACATCTCGGCCCTCCAGGAAGACGGTCTGCCTGTGCCAGAAGAGCGATTTGAGGCCTTGCTGGTCGCCGTATGAATAGGCTGCCGCGCATCTCTGGAAAGGAGTGCGTTGCTGCGCTCCGCAAGGTTGGGTTCTACGAGAAGCGCCAGCAAGGGAGCCATGTGATTCTTCGCAGAGACAGCCCCTTTGTGCAGATCGTAGTCCCTGATCACAAAGAACTGGACAGAGGTACATTACGCGCCATCATCAGGCAGGCGGGCTTGAGTGTGGATGAGTTCCTCAAACTACTTTGAGGTTCCTCATCATCTCCGCAGTCGGGGAGAACGTTGAATGCCCCGCCCCTCCCGCTTGACCGCATGCACCCCTTCCGGTAGAATGCCCGCTGCGAAGCCCCGCACATCAACGCGAAGGAGAACGAACGCATGGAGAGCAAGCCCGGCGCGCACATTAGCACACGAGCCTTCCTGCAGTCCGTCGTCATCCTGTTCGTCCTCATGCTGGCCGCGGGCGTGCTGACCCGCGTTCTGCCCGCAGGCGCGTACCAGCGCACGCTGGAGGCAGGCCGCGAGATGCTCGTGCCCGACTCGTTCCAGTTCACCGCGCGGCCCGATTACCCCATCTGGCGCTGGCTCACCGCGCCGGTGGAGGTGCTGTGGGCGCCGGGCAACATCGTCGTCATCACCATCATCCTGTTCATCCTGATGGTCGGCGGCGCCTTCGCCGTGCTGGACGCCAGCGGCATCCTACGGGCGGGAATCGCGCGCATCGTCCGGTGGGCCGGCGGCCGCAAGTACCTGCTCCTGGTGAGCGTCTCGTTCTTCTTCATGGCACTGGGCGCCTTCTTCGGCATCTTTGAGGAAGTCGTCCCGCTGGTGCCGCTCATGGTCGCGCTGTCGTTCTACCTGGGCTGGGACTCGCTGGTGGGCCTGGGCATGAGCATCCTTGCCACCAACATGGGGTTCTCGGCGGCCATCACCAACCCCTTCACCATCGGCGTGGCCCAGAAGATCGCCGAACTCCCGCTGTTTTCGGGGGCCTGGCTCCGGCTCATCATCTTCCTAACGCTGTACGCGCTGCTGGCCCTCTTCCTGGTGCGGTACGCCAAGAAGGTGGAACGCGCACCCGAGACATCGGCCGTGTACGACGAAGACAAGGCCGAGCGGGCGCGCTTCGCCGCGTCAGGAGTGGACTTCTCGGCAGCCACGCCGGGACTGGGCAAGGCGATGGCGTGGTTCGGCGTCTGCGTCCTGCTCATCGTGCTGACGCTGGTGGCCGGGCCGTTCGTCCCCGTCCTGTCGGATTTCGCCCTGCCGCTCGTAGGCCTGCTGTTCCTCGTCGGCGGCGTGGGCGCGGGACTGATCGCCCAGAAGGACAAGCGGGCGGTCTGGAGGGCCCTCGGCCAGGGCATCGGCGGCATCGCGCCGGGCATCGTGCTCATCCTGATGGCGGTGAGCATCAAGCACATCGTGGTCAGCGGCGGGGTGATGGACACCATCCTGCACTACGCCGCGCGTCCGTTCACCCAGGCCAGCCCGGCCCTAGCCGCGCTCGCCATCTACGGGGTAGCCCTCGTGATGGAGGTCTTCGTGGCGTCGGGTTCGGCCAAGGCCTTCCTGATGATGCCCATCCTCATCCCCCTGGCCGACCTCGTGGGCATCACCCGACAGGTTACCGTAACGGCCTACTGCTTCGGCGACGGCTTCTCCAACCTGATGTACCCGACCAACCCGGTGCTGCTCATCGTGCTTGGCCTCACGTCGGTAACCTATGCCAAGTGGCTCAAGTGGTCGCTGCCCCTGTGGGTCTGGGTAATCGTCGCGACGGTAGCGTTCCTGCTCATCGGCACAGCCATCGGCTATGGACCGTTCTAGGGCGGCGCCGCTTGCCCTGACGCCCGCTGTCGGCTACAATGGGCCTGCGCGACGGCCCGCGCGATCCTAATCGGGAGGGGAAGCGATGTCCGCAAACTCCGAACTGCTCATCACCCACGCCCGCGTCGCCACGCTGGGCGCGGAGCCACAACTCATTGAAGACGGCGCGCTGCTCATTCGGGGCGACCGCATCGCCGCCCTCGGCGCGACCGCCGAACTGGCCGCACAGTACCCGCACGCCCAACGCTGGGACGCTGGCGGCCAACTGGTCATGCCCGCGGCCATCTGCGCCCACACTCACTTCTACGGGGCCTTCGCGCGCGGCATGGCCATTCCCGGCGAGCCGGCCGCCAACTTCCCCCAGATTCTGGAGCGCCTCTGGTGGCGGCTGGACAAGGCCCTGACGCCGGAGGACGTGCGCTACTCCGCGCTGGTCTGCCTGGTGGACGCGGTGAAGCACGGCACGACCACGCTCATTGACCACCACGCCAGCCCCAACGCCATTGACGGCTCGCTGAACGTCATCGCCGAGGCCGTGCAGCAGGCCGGCGTCCGCGCCAGCCTATGCTACGAAGTTACCGACCGCGACGGCCCCGAACGCGCCCGCGCCGGCATTGCCGAGAACGTGCGCTTCGCCAAAGCCCTGCGTGCCCGCCCCAACCCGCTGCTGGCTGCAGCCTTCGGACTCCACGCCTCGCTGACGCTGTCGGACGCGACGCTGGCCGACTGCATAGCCGCGAACAGCGACCTCGGCATGGGCTTCCACGTCCACGTCGCCGAGGACGTCGCCGACGAGGAGGATTCGCTGCGGAAGTCGGGCAAGCGGGTGGCGCACCGCCTGCGCGACGCGGGCATCCTGGGCCCCAAGACCATCGCCTGCCATTGCGTGCACGTGGACGACGGCGAGATCGCCGCGCTGGCCGAGACCGGCACGTGGGTAACCCATCAACCGCGCTCCAACATGAACAACGCGGTGGGCGTCGCGCCCGTGGAGAAGATGCTCCGCGCCGGCGTCAACGTGGCGCTCGGCAACGACGGCTTCTCCAATCAGATGTTCGCGGAGATGAAGGCCGCGTACCTGGTGCACAAACTGGCCCGGCGCGACCCGCGCGTCATGCCCGGCGACCTGGTGTTTCGCATCGCCTACGCCGAGAACGCCCGCCTGGCCCGCATCTTCTGGCCCGACACGACCCTCGGCGAACTGACCGTCGGGGCGAGCGCCGACCTGGTATTCCTGGACTACCACCCCACGACGCCGCTCACGGCGGGCAACCTGCCGTGGCACATCCTATTCGGCCTGGAGGCGTCGGCCATCACGGCGACGGTCTGCGCGGGGCGCGTCCTCATGCGCGACCGCCAGTTGCTCACGCTGGACGAGGAGGCCATCACCGCCCGCTCGCGCGAACTGGCCCAAGCGGCATGGAAACGACTATAGGCTCACCGCAGAGACGCGGAGGGAAAGGGCGTCGGGCCATTGGCCGTTAGCCTTTGGCCATGGCCTTTGGCGGCTGGCCTTCGGCTTTGGCTTGGGCGCTGACCGCGTTCTCTGCGTCCTCTGCGGTGGGATTCTTTGGAGACAGGTGAAGTGACTTTCGCAGACGCAATCGGTTTACGGCGCGGCGACGTGTTGGCGCTGGTCGGCGCGGGCGGCAAGACGACCCTCACCGCCCTGCTGGGCATGGAGTTGCTGGCGCGGGGGGAACCCGTCGCCTGCTGCGCCACCACCATGACCCTGCTCCCCGCGCCCGACCCCCGCATTCGCGTCGTTTTCGCCAACCGCGAGGATGCCATCGCGGCCATCCGCGCGGCCCTGGACGCCGGGCAATTGCCCTGGGTCGCGGGCGAACCGTCGGCCCAGCGCGACCCTGCGTGCCGCGCCCGCGACGGCGTCGCGCAGCCCATCGCCCTGACCGACGCCAAGATCGCCGGCGCCACGCCCGCCGAGATTGACCGCATCCACGCGGCCCTGCCCGACCTAACGCTTGTCGTGGAGGCCGACGGCGCGCGCCACCGCTGGCTCAAAGCACCCGCCGAGTACGAGCCGCAACTGCCCGCATCCACGACCGTCCTGTCGCCGCTGGCACACCTGGGCGTCCTCGGCAAGCCCTTGACGGAGCAATTCGTCCACCGCCCCGAGCGCGTCGCGCGCATCCTGGGCGTTCCTCTCGGCACAACCCTCACGCCCGAGATGATAGCCCGCGTGATGACGCATGCCGAGGGCGGGCTGAAAGGCTGGAAGCCGGGCATCCGCGCCGTGCCGATCCTCACGCTGCCCACGCCGGACTTCCCGGTGCCGGACGCCCTCGTGGCGGCCCTGCTGAAGCACGCCGCGGTGTCGCACCTCGTTGTTGCGTGGATTGGCGAACGCCCGTGGGCGAAGGCGATCGCGGCCCCCAACGCCGCTGCAGCCTCGGCAGGGCCCGACACCAGGGGCCGCGTGGTCGGCGTCCTGCTGGCCGCGGGCGGTTCCAGCCGCCTGGGCACGCCGAAGCAACTCCTGCCGTTCGGCGGCCGGACGCTCGTGGAGCACGCGCTGGACATCCTGCTGCGGTCGCCGGTGGACGAGGTCATCGTGGTGCTGGGCGCGCACGCGGACGAGATCGCGCCCCGCATGCAAAGACCGCGAGTCCAAGTTGTCGTGAACCCTCGCTGGGAGCAGGGGCAGAGTACATCGCTCCATGCTGCGCTGGAAGCCCTGCCGCCCGACTGCGCCGCCATGGTGTTCGTCCCGTGCGACATGCCCTGGATACCGCCGCAACTCATCGGCGACATCATCGCTACGTGGCGGCAGGCGGGCAAACCCCTCGTCGCGACGCTGGGCGGCGAGGTGCGCGGGATTCCGGCCCTCATCGCGCGGGAACTATTTGACGAAATCCACCGCATCCCTGGCGACCAAGGCTGCCGCGTCCTGATTCGCGGCGATTCGTCCCGTGTGGCCCATGTCCACGCCGATCCGCGCCTTCTCACCGACATTGACACGCCAGAGCAGTACCAGGCGGCGTTGGAAGAACATCATCGCAGACGACAAGGAGAACAGATGCACCGGCTGAAATCCATCCGCAACCTCATCGTAGATATGGACGGCGTGCTGTACCGGGGCGACGCACCCATCCCCGGCATTGTGCCATTCTTCCAGTTCCTGCGCGAGAAGGGCATCCGCTTCCTGCTCGCCACCAACAACTCCACGCTCACGCCGCAGGAGTATTCGGCCAAGATGGCCCGCATGGGTGTGGATATCCCGCCCGAATCCATCCTGACGTCGGGGCTGGCGGCGGCGGACTACCTGGCGACCCGCTACCCGAAGGGGACGCGCGTCCACGTCATCGGCGAGACGGGGCTGCGCGAGGCGCTGACATCGGCGGGGTTCGTCCTGGCTAACGAGGACGTGCAAGCCGTGGTCGTGGGCATGGATCGGCAGGTAACGTTTGAGAAACTTGCGCGGGCCACGTTGCTCATCCGCGCGGGCGCGTTCTTCGTGGGCACGAACCCCGACAAGACGCTCCCCGTGCCCGAAGGCGAAATCCCGGGCAACGGCGCGCTGCTGGCCCTGCTGGAGGCTGCCAGTGGCGTGTCGCCGCTGGTCATCGGCAAGCCCGAAAAGCATCTGTACGAAATCGCCATGCGGCGGTTGGGCGCGGCGAAAGAGACAACGGCCGCGCTGGGCGACCGCCTGGAGACGGACATTCTGGGCGCGAGCCGCGCGGGGCTGTTCTCCATCATGGTGCTGTCGGGCGTATCCACCCGCGAGCAGGCACTGGCATCGCCCTACCAGCCCGACCTCATCTTCCAGGATGTCGGCGAACTGGCCGAGGCGTGGCGGGCGGTGCTGGGCGGCTAGCGTTCCGCCACAGGGGTTCTTGATGGCGTGTCATTGCGCGGGCGCAGCGCCGAAGAATCTCCTCAACCGAGAGGCTTCCCTTCGCTCAGCATGACAGATAACGGTTGTCAGCACGTGCGACGCCCCTCCGAGGTGCGTCGCACGTGGGCCGCATCTCAATCCTTTCGGGGACACAGCCGCCTACTGCGCTCCCACCCGGAACTGAAGCGGGTAGAACCCAATGCCCAGTACGCGCTCGTCCATACTTCCTGGCACCGAACCCTTGGGCACGAAACTGCCGCCCAAGTACTGGAACGTAACAAGGTTGAAATCTTGCGCCAGGGGCAACGCGACCTCGGTGAACACATCCTTCCGCATGTCAAAGGTTCCGACCTCTTTCCCGTTCACCAGCACGCGCAGTCTTCCGGAATAGCCGAACTTCCCCCTCACGTGCATGGATACGGGCGTGAGCGACACGTAGAGGGTTGTGGGTTTCTCCACGTACATGAGAATCCGCGAGGTCTCCCTCATCCATTGAATTCCGGTACCCGGATCTGGGGAATGCCATCCCGACTGGTATATCGCGCTCACGCCATCGGCAATTGGCGAGCCAACCGTCCCGTTGATGTCCAGGTACCGAATGGAGTCATCCAACATGAACCCGTAGCGCCCGGCCACGACCACCGAGCCCAGGTTGGGCCGGAACGAGTGCGCACACGGCAACGGCGCGCTGCCGCAGCGATCGCCCTCCTTGGGCACATACACCACAAAGCCCGCGTTGGTTACGCGCCCCTCGTACGCCGGCCTGGGCATCGGGGAGAAGCCCGCATCGGAACCTGGGGCGACAAGGTAGGGCGAGCGAATGGGCGAAAGGAACAGGAAAAACGCCAGCACGACGAGCAGCAAGAACCCCGACTGCCGCCTTCCTTCTGCGTCGGATTCGCCCGTCGCATCGTCTCCGCTCACAAATCGCGCGACAGTTGCGGTCAAAGCACCCGCCGCAAGCCCCCAGAATGCGCCCATCGCCAGGCGCGGGTTGGGCACGGTGAGGAACCAGGCGACCAGCGCCGCGATGGGCGGCAGCAGGATGGGCCACAGGCGTTTGCGGCGCGCCGGGCCCGCAAACCCGGGCGCGAGAAGCCCGGCCAGCCCTGCCACGAACGCGACGCCGACCGCGCGCGGCACATCCGCGGGCAGGCTATCGGCCCACGTGCGCACCCATGACATGTCCGCCAGCACGTCGCCCCAGAACGCTTGCGGCGTCCGCACCCACGATCGCAGCCAGTTCGCCTCGCTGATGACCAGCGCCCGAGGCACGCGCCAGGGCACGTTGACCCCGCCGAAGACGTTGGGATACACGGGATACCCGCTCAGGATGATGCCCCGTGCCATCCACGGCGCGATGAGGAGTGCGATCGGCACGCACCCCCACGTCAGGGTGCCCAGCGCCTCTCGCCACGCAGGCCGGGGCCGCCGCGCCAACCATATCGCCAGCGCCACGACGAAGACACCGATGCCGAACACGGCGAAACTCCGCTCCACCACGACGCCCGCGCACGCGATCAGTGCGAACCAGAGGAGCCAGAGCCGTACTTCCGCCGAGGCCATCTCGTCCACCCTCACCAAGAATCCCAGCAACTCCCCCAGCAGGATGGATGCAAGGACAAAGACGGGCACCGACGGCGCAAGCGTGGCAATGTTGCCCCCGGAGACTTCCACCACAAGCGGCGCCAGCAGCAGCGCGTAGAACAGGTGATACGCGCGCCCCTGGCCTCGCCCGCCGAACAAGGCAGCCATGCGCCTCACCGAGTGCGCCATCAGCACCGTCGCCAGAAGCCCGCCGGCCAGGTGCAAAGCCCGGCCTGTCCATTCGCCGGCGTCCAGCATGGCCGCGTACAGGTGGTACGTGCTGTTGAACGCCAACCTCCCATGCACATTGCCTAGGCCGGGAACGATGGGATAGGATTTGGCCCAGAGCATGGACTGAATCCGGTACAGGCTGTCGTCGTAGTTCGTCGTGCCCGCGGTCGCCAGGTTGCCAAACCACAGGCCCAGCACCGCCACGGCCAGCCAGACCCGCCCGTTCCCGCGCCATTCGGCCTGGAGCAAGGCCCACACATCCCGCCAGTGCAACCCCAGCCCGGCCAGTCCGAGCAGCCACACGAAGGTCAGCGCGACCCAGTTGACGGCGAAAAAGACATGCCAGATTTGCAGAACGGCCAGCGTCAGCGCCCATCCGGCCCAGAACGCCAGGAACATTCGCCTCGGAAAGGGCACCGACTCGGCCAGTCGCCGAACGCACCGAAACCCCAGCAGGCCGACGCCGCTGAAGACGAAGAACAGACCGATCCACGACAGGAGCACGAAAACAGCGGGCTTCAATAGGTCCAGCATATCCCCTCACCCCTACGATGGATTAGCCCTTCGCTTGCGCGGGACGCAGGCGCCGCACGATGCTTGCCACCGCCACCACCGCAGCCACCACCGCCAGCACCCACGCGTTGCGAGCCACTGCTTCGGAGGCGGGGGCCTGCTTGATGGCGATCCCCGCCGCCGCCCACGCGATGACCAACGCATACGCGGCATCAGAGCGGGTCAGCCCCATGGCCAGCGTGAGGATAGCGGCCACGGCGAGCATCAGCACGGCCCACGCCTCTGGCGACAGGCCCCAGCCGCCCCAGCCGACGTAGTCCAGCACGTCGGTAACGTTGGCGATGGTGGCGACCGAAATCCAGCCCAGGTAGATGCTGAAAGGCACGTGCGTTGCCCAACGCTCCGCTGCGGGGACATTCGCCCGCCCGATGTCCAGGCGCAGATAGACGGCGATAAGCGACGCCAGCAGCACGAGCATCGCCACCAGCGTCAACGGAAACACCTGGTAATGCCACAAGAAAATCCACGCGGAGTTTGCGAGGCAGCCCACAGCGTACCACCACCCGATGCGGCGCAGGCGCGGGTTGTCCCGCTGGGACGGCAGCGCCTGGAAGGCCGCGAAGGCGATGAGGCCCACGTAGATGAGGCCCCAGATGGAGAACACGTAGCCTGCAGGGACAAAGAGGACGTTGAACTGGTCGGAAATCTGGCCTGTGTTCAGGCCATTCAGCGGCAAAGCGTTTGCCAACGCGTTGACCACGAGAACGAGGAGCGTCGCCAAGACATTCACGACTTGCCTAATCCTGTCGTTGTTCACGGGAGCCTCCTTGAGCGCAAGATAGGCGACAGCGCAGGCCGTCAGAATGGCAGGACCGCCACCGTCTGAAAATCGGTGATGACCTCGTACGACTGCACCCGAATGGCCATCAAGGCGCAGTCGGGCGATTCCACAAAAGCGAGCAGAGAAGGGTGCCGCCTGAGATAAACGTCCTTCCAGCCGCTGCGCTCGGCCAAGGGGATTTCCTCCGCGATACCGCTTGCGGTAGCCACCACAGTGCGCAACAGATCAGCATTGGTCTCCGTGCGACTGTCCACGGTCAGCACCACATGAGGGTCATGTACTATGTATCCGTACTTTCGGGCTTGGCGGAGTGTGGCAAAGAGGATCGTGCGCAGATCCTCGCTCGGAGCGAAGGCCACCAGACTTGCATGGGGATATCGGTCCCCGCGCGCGCACAGAACACCCACTCCCTGCCGTGCGTACAACTCACGAATCGTCGCTTCCAATCGCTCCCTGTCTGTCATCGCATCTCCCTGAAACCTCGGACAGAGTGCCTGTCAAGCCCAACTGCAATCATATCGGCTTTTGGGACTCTGTCAAAGCGGGAGAACGCTCCGATTCCAGAGTTTGACATGAGAGCGGCGCGGGCGCATAATCGCCCTCAAAGGCCGTGTGCCGAACTCACCTGATCGCTGGAGCGCCTATGTCGTCCCATACGCTTTGGACTGACGAGGAGCAGGCCCTTCTCGCCTCGCTCAACACCCCCGCGCGGGTTCAGGACTTCCTGGACAGCATCCCCTACACCACCGACCACCAGACTCGCTCGCCGAGGAGAGTGCTCCGCGACCGCTGCGCGCACTGCACCGAGGGGGCCATCTTCGCGGCGGCGGCCCTGCGCTTCCACGGCCACCCGCCCCTTGTGGTGGACCTGCGCGCCGAGAACGACGACGACCACGTGATCGCCGTCTATCGCTGGCGCGGGTGCTGGGGTGCAGTCGCCAAGTCCAACTTCGTGGGCCTGCGCTACCGCGAACCCATCTTCCGCAACCTGCGAGAACTGGCGCTCTCGTACTTTGAGGAATACTTCAACACTCTGGGCGAGAAGACCCTGCGCGCCTACTCGCGCCCGCTGGATTTGACGGTCTTTGACGGCATGCACTGGATGACCACCGAGCAGGACCTGGAGTTTGTCGGCGCGCGGCTGGATCGCGTGCGGCACTACCCGCTCCTGGACGAGGAAGCCATCCGCAACCTGCGCCCTGTGGACAAGCGCATGTACGACGCCGGGTTTCTCGGCACCGACATGGCCGGCGTGTATATCGCCGCGCCGGGCGGCCGCAAGTGAGGGCAGGCAACCGCGTTCTGACCCGGACCTGCTCCACTTGACCTCACCTAACCCCTCCCACACCCTCCCCTTTCCTCTCCGCGGGCGGAGAGGAAAGGGGAGAGCCGGTTCGGTCATTCCCGCCCCAGAACGGAAATGCAGACGTGCGGATTGACGGCCCACGTGAGTTGTGCTACAGTGTCCCTAACTTCACGCGGGGCGCGAATATGCCGGACGACGAGCATGGGGGCAAGGGACACGGAGCGCTGACTTGGGAATACGCCCTGCCGTTGGCGACAAACCCGTTCATGTGGTGGGATTTCCTGCGGGTGGTTGTGGCAAGCCTGCTCATCATGGAACTCCTCGTCTTCCTCATGAGCCTCGCAGCCGGAGATCCCATCCTGTTGCCACCGGCGCTATTGGCTCTCGTCGCAGGCATTCTGGCCGCGCTGTTCGCAATAACCACCGTGATCGTGTATGGCAACCGCTACCACGCTCTCTTCACGTTGGACGCGCGCGGTGCGCAGATGGAGGATGCAGGCCAGGGCCAGCGGTTCCGGTGGGTGATGGTCGCCCTGGGCCTAATGGCCCGACAGCCCGGAGCCGTGTTCGGCGCCACATCGGGCCCGTCGGGGGACGGCGAGCGGGTGAGTTGGAGAGACGTGCGGCGCGTTACCGTGCACCGCCGCCTGCGGGTCATTACGCTCAGCAATTCGTGGCGGTCGCTGCTGCGCCTCTACTGCCCACCCGAACGGTTTGAACAGGTCGCGGCGTATGCTCAGTCCCACGTCGCCATCGCCGAGAAGCGCAGCGCCGCACGGAAAGCCCGCGCCCAGCGAAGCGCGAGGCGCAAATAGCCGAGAGGGATACTCCACGGAGGACGGACGGATGAATACCAAACGGTTCACCATACTCCACTCCAATGACATGCACGGCGACTTCCTCGCAGAAATGCGCGGCGAAGGCGGACACCTCATCGGAGGACTTGCGCTCCTGTCGGGCTACATCAACCGCGTCCGCCGCGAAGAGGAGAACGTCCTGTACGTCATCTCCGGCGACATGGTCCAAGGCTCCATCATTGACACCGAGTACAGGGGCGTCTCCACGATTGAGATCATGAACTACCTGGGGCCGGACGTGGTAACGCTGGGCAACCACGAGTTTGACTACGGCCTGCCCCACTTGCTGTTCCTGGAGCGCATGGCCAACTTCCCCATCGTCAACGCGAACCTGTACATCAAGCCCTACAACAAGCGCCTCATGCGTCCCTACCACATCATCAACGTGGCCGGCTTTGACATCCTGTTCATCGGCATCATCACCGAGAAGGTGATAGACGCGTTGAAGACGGATCCCACGGTCGGCACCCTCATCTCGCTGGAAGATGCCAGCGCCGAGGTGGGCCGCATCTGCAACGCCTACAAGAACGATGACATTGACCTGACCGTGCTCCTGACTCACATCGGCTTTGACTCGGATGTGGAACTGGCGAAGATGCTGAACCCCGAATGGGGCGTGGACATGATCATCGGCGGCCACTCGCACACCATCCTCAGAACCCCCATGGAGGTCAACGGCATCCTCATCACCCAGGCCGGCGTCGGCACCGACCAGATCGGCCGCTTTGACATCGTGGTGGACGATGACACCAACGCCATCGTGGACTACCGGTGGCAGTTGATCCCCATCACCGACGAAGTCGCGGAGCCGGACCAGGGCCTGCACGATTTCATTTCCACGTTCAAGGAGGAGGTGGACCGCAAGTACAACACGATCCTCTCCAGATTCGCGACGGTGCTCACCCACCCCAAGCGCGAGGAGGAAACGGCGCTGGGCAACCTGGTCGCCGACGCCCTGGCCGAGTACACCGAGGCCGACGTGGTCATGGTGGGCAGCGGCTCCATACGGCTCAAGGAACTGGGCCCGGTGCTCACGCTGGGCAATTTCATCTCCTGCTTCCCGTTTGACGACACGCTGACTCGGTTCACGTTGACCGGCGGGCAGTTGAAGCGCATCTTCGCCCACGTCATGCGACCCGAAAACCGCGACGGCGAAGGCGAATGCTACCAGGTCAACCGCGGCGTCCGCGCCGTGTACAACGAGGCCACGCGGGAACTGGAATCGCTCCACGTGCGCGGCAAGCCCGTGGACAGCGAGGCGTTGTACACCCTCGTCCTGCAGGGGTACCACGTCAATAACTCGTCGGTGTACCTGAACATCACCTACGACGAACTGTCCGCTCACGGCAAGCCCAAAGTCGTGAGCACGTCGGTCCAGGACGTACTGCAGGAGTACTTCCGCAACAACCAGAACCTGAACGCGAAGGTAGAGGGTCGGCTCGTGTACAAGACCGCGTAGCGCGCCCCGCACGGAGCGCGGGCATAAACGTGTCAACCTGCCGCAGGCTGCGTTGATGGCTTGACCGCTGACCCTGCAGCACTCGGGTACGAGTATGAAAACAACGCGATACTTTGAAGAGCAGGTACTCCGAAAGCGGCCTTATATCCGGCGGGAATGGTGTCTCCAAGTCCTGCAACAGCCGGTGCTCAAGCAGGTGCAACCAGATGGCCGCATCCGATACTGGGCATTCATCCCAGAACTGGGCAAGTACCTGCGCGTTGTAACACTGGAGGATGGCGAGACTGTACACAATGCCTTCCCTGACAGGGATTTTGATGAGGTGGCACCATGAGATTTCATTATTATCCAGAAACAGATTCGCTCTACATAGATCTCGCAGAGCGCCCTAGCGCCGACTCGCGGGAGGTCGCGCCGGGTGTCGTATTGGACTTTGACGAGAACGGGCGACTGGTAGGCATTGACATAGACCATGCGAGCGAGATTGCCAACCTGACGCGCCTGGAGGCTGTGGCCCTTCCGGTGGCGTCCGTCTCACTGGCCCAGCGGGCAGCCGAGGGCCGTGTGGATTATCGCACATCGGACAGCAAGACGAAGGCTCAAGATTGACGACACATTCGGAGGATGACATGAGCACCGACGAGCAACGGTATTGCGAACAATGCGGTGCACCCCTGGGGCCCAACGCGCGGTTCTGCGGCAAATGCGGCCAGCCGGTCGCCCAGCCCGCTCCCCCACCACCGGCGCCGCCGCCCCCGCAACCGCCCGCACCGGCGGTCTCGCGCGCCCAGGCCCAGGCGTGCGCCGTCATGGAGACCGCCCCGAAGAAGAAGCGAACGCCAATCCTGGGACGGCTCCTCGCGATCCTGGTGGGCCTGGTGCTCATCGTCCTGGGGCTGCGCGGGCCGATCCTGAGCATCGCGGGCCAGCCGGAGACCGCGGTCATCACGGATGTCTCGGTCTCCGACAGGGAAGACCACGAGTACCAGATCACCTACCGGTTCGTCGCGGGCGGCAAGGCGTACACCGGCTCGTGGAATCAGGAGGCGCTGAACGTCGCCACGCTGCCCAACGAAGGCGCGCAGGTTTCCATACGCTACCTCCCCGCCTGGCCTAACCTGAACGCCCCTGCGCGGGATACTGCGCCCAGCCTGACCAGCCTGCTGCTCGTTGGCCTGGGCGTGCTGCTCGTGGTGTTCAACGGCAGGGTGCGCATCGGGTAGAGGCCGGCCCCGCACCCTCGGCAGCCCCTGAGAGCCGCAAACAGGGAATCGTGTAGAGAGGATAGGGCATGACCCGGCAACGGCCGTTCCGAAGTAGCGCGGCGCTGGCGGGGTTCGGGGCATTGGCCCTGGCCTACGTGGGCGCGCTGTGGCTGTTCGGCACGCTGACGGGCAACGACGTGGCCGATGGAACCATCGGCGTCCTGCTGGGTCTGTACGTCTGCTCGCACCCCGCCGCCAACGCCATAGACCTGCTGTTCTTCCGGCGGCACGCCGCGCGCGACCTGGTGGCCGGCACCGAGGGCACGGTCTGGCTTGCCCTGAATGTGCTGACGCTGGTGGCGGGCTGGTTCGCCATCTGGGTCGGCGCGCTACGGTTCGTCCCGCCCGCGCCGTAGGGAAGTGCGTCGCCGGGCCTACGCAGCCTTCTCGGCAGCGGGTTGGGTCGGCTCCAGGTAAATCCTCTCGTCGCTGTCGTCGTATGCCAGCAGTTCCGCATAGCGGCCCCAGTTGATGGCCGTCTCCAACTGCCGCGCCGCTTCGTCGGGCGGGAACTCCAGTTCCAGGGCGGTCCTCACGATTTCGCTCTGCAGGCGCTGACCGGATGCCGCCTTCAGCATGCTGAGCAACCACTTGAACAGCGGCAGCCGCCGGATGCGCGTGCGGAATATCTCTTTTCGCGCCAGAATACCGGCCTCGGCAAACGTTTCGCCCAGGGGAGTCAGCATGATGTCGCCCTTCGCAATCGTGGCGAACCCCAGGAGTTCTGCCGTCTCTGCCAGACGCAACAGGGAATCCGAGTCCACCTTCAGATCTTCGGACAATCGGTACAGGTCGGCGCGGTCGCCGGGCGCCTCGGCCAGATGCTCCAGGAGACCTGCCAGTTGGTTCACCGTAACATGGGGCAGAGCGCGGGTATGTCCGGGTTCGCCCGGCGCGCTCCCCATTTCCACTTGCTCCGGCTCCGTCTGCCCGGCCAGGATGCCGTACACCTCATCCACGACCTTCAGGAAGTCCACGTGCTTGCGTTGGCGCGGGTGCGGCAAAGGAATGGCAAGTTCAGCAATGACCCGACCGGGGTCTTTGTCCATGACCACGATGCGGTCGGCCATGAAAACCGCTTCCTCAATGTTGTGCGTTACCATGAGGATGGCGCGGGTCGGAATGCTGCCGCTTGTCCACAGTTCCAGCAGTTCGCCACGCAGGGCCTCGGCGCTCAGGACATCCAGGGCCGAGAACGGCTCGTCCAGGCACAGCAGTTCCGGCTCCACGGCCATCGCGCGGGCAAACCCCACCTTCTGGCGCATCCCGCCCGACAGTTCGCGCGGGTACGCCGTCTCAAAGCCGTCAAGCCCCACGCGGTCCAGCAAGTCCACCGCGCGCGTGGTTCGGATAGGTGCCGGGACGCCCCGCGCTTTCAAGGCGACCTCCACGTTTTCCAGCACCGTCAGCCACGGGAACAGGGCGAAGGTCTGGAAGACGATAGCCGCGTTCGGGTTGACGCCATGGAGGGGCCTGCCACGGTACAGCACCAGGCCACTGGTGGGGCGTTGCAGGCCCGTGATGATGCGCAGCAACGTGCTCTTGCCGCAGCCCGACGGCCCCAGCAGCGCGACGAATTCGCCATCGCTCAGCGTCAGGTTCACGTCCTCAACGGCGACAAACTGACGCGATCCCGCGCCGTAGGACTGGCTGATGTGCTGAAGTTCCAGAAGTCGTGCGTCCTGTGCCATCTCTCACTCCATGCGGTAACGTTCTTCGGCCAGACGGTAGAATCTGCGCCACACGAGACGGTTGATGAGCACAACGGCCAGCACCATGGACAGGGTCGCCGCCAGCAGCAGCGGATAGTCCCCGACTCCGGTGGCCTCGGCGATCAACGCGCCGATGCCGACGGTCTTCAGGGTGCGGCCCGCGAACTCCACATGCTCGGCCACAATGCTGGCGTTCCACGCGCCGCCGCTGGCGGTGATCGCGCCGGTGATGATGTATGGGAACAGCGCGGGCAGTATCAGGGTGCGCCATCGTTCCCAGCGTCCGACGCCAAGGAGCGCCGTCGTGTACTTCAAATCTTGCGGAATGGCCGAAGCACCCGCGATGATGTTGAACAGCAGGTACCACTGCGTGCCCATGAGCATCAGCAAGACGGCGGCAAGATTCAGCCCGCCAGGGAGGCTGACGAGCACCAGCACGAAAATAGGGAACAGCGCGGTCGCGGGCACCGACGCCGCAATCTGCACCACCGGCTGGAGCACCGCAGCCAGCCGCCGGTTTGTGCCAATGGCCACCCCCAGCGGCAACGTCCACGCCAGCGCAACCGCCAGCGCCGCGGTAACCCGCAGCAGCGTCGCGCCGACGCCCGCAAGAATCCGGACCCATTGTGGCGGGGGCACGACGATCAGCAGGAGCGTGGCGCGGTAGGCTCCATACACCAGCGCCGCGCCCGCCAGCCCGATCAGCACAAACCCCAACCATGACGCCCGCCGTCGTTCTTGCGAAGGGGCGTCCCGCATCGGGAAGCGGCGGATGAGGAAGGCGTCCAGTCGCTCGCTGATGGGATGCCAGACGGATTCCGCGAGCCAGCCGGCTAGACGCGAATGGCGGAGCATGTCGTGGAACCAGGATGAGGGCGGCTCGTCGCCTTCCACCATCTCCAGTTTGAAGCGGTCGGACCAGGCCAGCAGAGGCCGCCACACCAATTGATCCAGTGCCACGACCACCAGCACCAGAGCACCCACGCCCCAGAGAATCGCCCCCACGTTCCCCTGGTTGGCGGCTTCCTGGAGATAGGCGCCCAGGCCGGGCAAGCGAAAGTCGCGCTGGCCCACGGTGAAGATTTCGGCGGCCATGAGGAAGAACCACCCACCTGCCCAACTCATCATGCTGTTCCAGATGAGACTGATCGCCGCGAAGGGCAGTTCCAGGGCTTTGAACCGAAGCCAACCGTTGAAACGAAAGATGGTACTGGCCTCGCGCAATTCGTTAGGGATGGTCTTCAAGGACTGATACCAGCCGAACGTCAAGTTCCATGCCTGGCTGGTGAAGATGAGGACGATGGACGCGAGTTCAGCAGCCACGCTTTCCGGCAGAATGGCGCTCAGGCTCAGAAGCACGACGGGCAAGAACGAGAGGATGGGCACGCTTTGCAGCACATCCAGCAGAGGCATCAGTACTGCCTCGGCGCGGCGGCTGTACGCAGCCCAGCGCCCATAGGTCAACGTGAACAGCATGGATAGCGCGTAGGCAGCCAACATGCGGCCCACCGACAGCACGGCGTACCACGGCAGAGAGGTGGGGGACAGGGAAATCGCTGGCCCTCGGACGACGGCCGGCGCGCCGAAAGAAAGCCGCACGCCCACGTACAGCAAGACGGCGACCAGGAGCAAAGCCAGCACATCACCCCACGTCAGAGGGCGATGTAGGGGCTGTTCGGTTCGGAGCAGTCGCGGGAACCGAGCCATAGGCGCTCGCTCACAAGAGGACTCCCCGCATCCTCGGCGGGCGAGCACATTCTACCCCGAGGCCGCCTCGCTGTCAACTGGGGATGACTGGACACGATACCGCATGATGGGCCGCGAGGGCGATCCCCGCGCCACCTCCACGAACCCGGCCTTGCGAAAAGCCGACACGGTTCCCGTGTACAGGAACGCAGCAGGGGCGTCGGCCTTCTTGGGTTCGGTGGGGTAGCCTTCCACGACGGTGGCCCCGTGCGCTGCCGCATAGCCCACCGCCGCACGCAGCAGCGCCACCGTCAGGCCACGCCGCCGGTGCGCCTTGTCCACGAAGAAGCACACGACCGACCACACCGGCGCATCATCCACCGGCCGCAGCACCCGCGAACGCGTCAGCGCCCCGAACTCCTCGCGCGGGGCCACCGAGCACCACCCTACGGGCACGCCGCCCGCATAGGCCAGGATGCCGGGCACACGGCCGGACTCCACGAGCGCCCGCATGGCCTCGCGGTTGCCTTCGCCCTTCATGCGGTCAAACTCCGCGCGGGTCAGCCGCCACCACATGCACCAGCACCCACCACACGCCCCACGCGGCCCGAACAGCGCCTCAAAGTCATGCCAACGCTCCGGGGTCAGCGGATGGAACGACCATTCCTGCATTACCTCAGCCACACCGGTCATCGTCGCCTCCTGTCGCCGCTGCGCAGGATAGCAGACTGCTGGCGGATGTCAAGGTAGAGAGGCTGCTCCCTCAGCATCATCTCTGTCCGCCACGCCCCGCAACACCGCCAGCAGTTCCTCATGATACAGGCCGTTGGTGGCTACCAGGTGCGTCGTCTCCACGGTCCAGCGTCGGCCCTCGTAGTCGGTAACCCTGCCACCCGCTTCCTCCACCAGGAGCGCGCCCGCCGCCCAGTCCCACGGCTGCAGATTGGCCTCCCAGTAGCCGTCCAGCGCGCCCGCCGCCACCCACGCCAAGTCCAGCGACGCCACACCCAGCCTGCGCACGGCCTGCGCCCGCAAGGCCACCTGCGTGAACTCGCGCAGGTTGTTTTCGGGGTTGCCGACCATGCGGTACGGGAACCCGGTGCTCAGCATAGCCTGGCTCAACGTTGGCGCGGCAGACACATGCAGCCGCTTGCCGTCCTGCCACGCGCCCTGGCCCCTCTCAGCCACAAACAGCAGGCCCTGGCACGGGCTGCACACCGCGCCGCACACGACCTGGCCCTCGTGGACGAGGGCAATGCTGACGCTGAAACTCGGAAGGCCGTGGGCGTAGTTCACCGTGCCGTCCAGCGGGTCAACGAGCCACAGCCATTCGCTGGCCAGGCTGCTCTGCGAGGTTCCCTCTTCGGTCAAGATGCCGTGGCCGGGAAATCGGCGGCGAATGCGCGCCACCAGCAGTTTTTCGGAAAACTCGTCCGCCTCTGTAACCAAATCGTTGGGCGTGGACTTGCTCCGCACATTGTGGTGGTCGTTGAAGCGGCGCAGGAGTTCCGCGCCCGCCTCTTGCGCGATGGACATGGCAAAACGCGTGTGCTCGCTGACGTGCATGATGCTCCTTTCCGGGCTTGGGTCGGTCTTCTATTGGCAAAGTGTGCGGTGAGATTGCTTCGGGCGCTCCATCTGTCATTGCGAGCGAAGCGAAGCAATCTCCCGCTCCATCTGTCATGCTGAGCGGAGCGAAGCATCTCGGTTGGCGAGATTCTTCGCGGCTTCGCCGCTCAGAATGACACTATGGCTCTGTCATTGCGAGCGAAGCGAAGCAATCTCCCGCTCCATCTGTCATGCTGAGCGAAGCGAAGCATCTCCGCTGGCGAGATTCTTCGCGGCTTCGCCGCTCAGAATGACAGAGCCATCTGTCATTGCGAGCGAAGCGAAGCAATCTCCCGCTCCATCTGTCATGCTGAGCGAAGCGAAGCATCTCGGTTGGCGAGATTCTTCGCGGCTTCGCCGCTCAGAATGACAGAGCCATCTGCCATTGCGAGCGGATTCAGATTTCCTCATCTTGGCGGGCGGGGTCGCCGCCGAAGCGCGCCACGACCTTCAGCACGTTGGCCTTCGCCGACGGGCACTCCCGCTCCAGTTCCCGCAGGATGCGCGCCATGCGCACGCGCTCAGACGTCGCCGCGTTGGGGCAGCGCGACACCTGCGGAGGGATGCCGCGTGCCTGGGCGAACTCCACAATGCGCCGCTCGTCCACGCCCAGCAACGGGCGGACCAGGGTCAGCACCCCGCCGAACATGACCCGCACCGGCTCCAGGCCCAGAAGGATACCGTGGCGGTACAGGTTGAGCATGGCGGTGGTGGCCGCGTCGTCGCGGTGGTGCGCGAAGGCGATGCGGTTGCAGCCCATGCGGTGCGCCGCGAGGAAAAGCGCCTTGCGTCGCTGGAACGCGCAGCCGAAGCACGTGATCTCGCCGCGCTCGTTGCGGAGTTCGGCCTCGGAGACGTGCTCTACCGACAGCGGCACGCCGTAGGCCCGGCACAGGGCGGCCAGTTCGTCGGGGCCCAGGCAGCCGCCGCAGGGCGGGTCTGTCCGCACGTGAATGGCCGCGATGTCGTACTTGTCTTTGGCGATGGCGCGGTGGCGCAGCAGCAAATCCAGAAGCGCCAGGCTGTCCTTGCCGCCCGACACCGCCACGGCCACGCGGTCGCCGCCGCGAATCATGTCGTAATCGCGGATGGTCTTGCTCATCCGGCGCAGCAGATAATGGGCGCGCTTCTCCACCAGGGGATTCTCCGAAGGATGGCGCGCAAGGGACTCAATCTGCTCCACGGATAGAGGCGGGGAAACCACCCAGTCAGCATCCATCGCGCGTTCCTGAGCCCTCAATTCGGCGGGCGCTGGGTGAAGGGGAAGGTGTTCCAGCGCTCCTGGTCATCCTCGGTGCGCGCCATGAACTGGAGGAGTTTCTGCTCCAGGTTCAGCAGTTGCAACTCGCGGCCTAGCAGCCTGGGCAAGTCCGCGCACTCCAGCAGTTCCTGACGTTCCAATGACGAGACCTGGAGGGCAATGCCGATCACCCAGGCCAGAATATCCGGCTCATCGGGCAACTGCTCCACCTGAATCACCGTGCCCGACACACGGCCCAGCAGCCCCATGTACGCCCGCAGGTCATCCTTGACCCGGCGCACGAGTTGGCCCACTCTGGGGTCGTCCACACCCTCCAGAGGAAAACGCTCTACTGCGCCCACGAGATAGGGACGCTTCTGGAGGATGTCGCGGATCACGAAGCGTTCCCGCCCCACGACCACGATGGTAAGACCGCTGTTATCTTCATTCCGCTCGGCGCGGATCACATGGGCCGATGTGCCCACGCGGTGAGGCACGGCAGGCCCGCCCACCTCCGGACCCTCCTTGATGAGCACAACGCCGAACGCGCGGCCCTCCGCCTGGCAGGCCGCGATCATCTCCAGATAGCGCCGCTCAAACACGTTGATGGGCATCAGCATGCCCGGGAAGAGCACCGTGCGCAGTGGGAACAGCGGGAGTTCATCCATCGTCGCCGCATCCTCCAAGCCCATTCTATCCATCCGAGCAGAAAGCGCCAAAAGAACATTGACGGGTGGGCGCAATAGGTGTATCATAGGGGCACAGAGAATCGCGCGAGGCCCGCCATCCAACGCACCCCATCGCCACACAGCGCCCCTCATCACCGCGGCGCCTCCACAGTCCGGGAAGACAGGAGGAAGTGGAGATGAGATGCAAAGAGCGACTTGCCCAGTATCTTACGGAGAACGGCGTGCCCTTCAAGGCGATGAGCCACCCGACCGCGTACACCGCGCAGGAGGTGGCGGCGGCGCAGGGCGTTTCGGGCAAGCAACTGGCCAAGGTGGTCATCGTCAAGGCCGACGACAAGCCCGTCATGCTGGTGCTCCAGGCCAGTGCGATGGTTGACCTGCGCAAGGCCGCCCAGATGCTGGGCGCGAAGGCCCTGACGCTGGCCAGGGAAGGCGACTTCGCCGAACTGTTTCCCGACTGCGAGGTGGGCTCCATGCCACCCTTCGGCAACCTATACCACGTGCCCGTGTACGTGGACCAAGGGCTGGCAGCCCAGGATGAGATCGTCTTCGCCGTCGGGACGCACACTGACACGTTCAAGATGAAGTACGCCGACTTCGCCCGCCTGGCATCGCCGGTGGTGCAGGCGTTCGCCAAGTAGGTGCAGACACGGCTTCCTTGCGACCCCAAAAACCGAGGGGCTTCGCCTAGCCGAGAATATCATTCCGAGCGGCGAAGGTACGAAGAATCACGGCGTGGGGAAAACCGCGAATCCGCGCGTCGGGCGTTTGACAACCGCGCGCTCCTCATGTACCATTCGCCTCGCAGGCACGCGCCTACAAGGCAGCGCGCCCGCAGACAGACGCACGGAGAACGCAGGATGGACATCGCAAGCCTGATTGACCATACGCTGCTCAAGCCCGAGGCCACGCCCGAGCAGATCGCCCAACTCTGCAGCGAGGCGAGAGAGTACGGGTTCGCTTCGGTGTGCGTGAACCCTGTTTATGTCAAACTTGCCTGGGATTTGCTCAAGGGAAGCCCGGTCAAGGTCTGCTCGGTCGTCGGGTTCCCGCTCGGCGCCACCCTTCCCGAGGTCAAGGCCTTTGAGGCCCAGCAGGCCATACGCGATGGCGCATCGGAAATTGACATGGTCATCCACGTCGGCGCCCTCAAAGCAGGTCAGGATGACCTCGTGGAACAGGACATCGCCACCGTTGTGGAAGCGTGCCACGCGGGCGGCGCGATCTGCAAGGTGATTCTGGAAACTTGCTACCTTACGGACGACGAGAAGATTCGCGGCTGCACTCTGGCCAAGCGGGCGGGCGCCGAGTTCGTCAAGACGTCCACAGGCTTCGGGCCGGGCGGCGCAACCGAGCAAGACGTGGCGCTCATGCGGCGTACCGTAGGCCCCGACATGGGCGTGAAGGCCGCGGGCGGCATCCGCACCCTGGAGGCGCTTCAGCGGATGGTGGCCGCGGGTGCCAACCGCATCGGCGCGAGCGCCAGCGTCAAAATCATGCAGGAGGCGCAGAGTGTCCAAGGATGACAAAGCTTCGGAACCCAAGCGCATCTGCCCTATCTGCCATATCGGACAGATTCGCACCCGCCGAACGTCCCATGCCGAATGGCACGAGGACCAGTTGATCATCGTGTCCAACGTTACCGCAGATGTCTGCGACTTCTGCGGCGAGACGGTGTCGCAGGATGACCAACTGTGGCGGCTTGACCAGTTGCTGCGCTACGGCACGGATGTGCGCCACATCCCCTACAGCCGCCGCAGCCATCGCGTTATGTAAACTTGCAGGAGGCCGCCGGCATGGAGATCGCGCCCAACGTCCACCAAATAGAGGGCATCCCGCCCGTCAGCAATGCCTACCTCATCGTGGGAGAGGACGGCCTGCTGCTGGTGGACACCGGCATCGCGTGGGCGGCGAGGGGCGTGCTTCGGTACATCCGACGACTCGGATTTGATCCATCGGCGGTCAAGGCCATCTTCATCACCCACGGCGACGGCGACCACATCGGCGGGCTCCACGCCATCGCACGCGAAACCGGCGCGTCGGTCGTGGCGCACCGGGCCGAGGTGCCGCTGGTGGAAGGGCGCGACGTGCGCCGTCCCACTGCGCCCAGTTCCGCCGACCGGCTCATGGCCCCCCTTGTGCGGCTGGTCATGCCGTCCAAGCCGGTGGCCGTATCCCACCCCGTCGGGGATGGCGACTCGGCCTTTGGGCTGACCGTCATCCACGCGCCGGGGCACTCGCCGGGGAGCGCCTGCTACCTGCTCCCCGCGCAGAAGGTGCTGTTCGCGGGGGACGCCCTCACGCACTGGGGCGGGCATCTGGCGCTCCCCATGAAAGCGTACACGACGGACATGGCAGAGGCCGTCCGTTCCATCCAGCGCCTTGCGCAGCACGATTTTGAGGTGTGCTGTTTCGGACACGGGCCGGCGATCACCAGCGACGCGCGCGCCGCGATCGCCGACTTCGCCGCCCGCCTGCAGGAGTCCCGTCTTTAGTACTCTGCCACAAGGATTCTTGACAGTGTGTCATTGCGAGGGCGCACAGCGCCCGAAGCAATCCCAGCAGACTGTCATTCTGAGGCGCGAAGCGCCGAAGAATCTCGTCAACCGAGATGCTTCGCTTCGCTCAGCATGACAGATGGAGCGTGAGATTGCTTCGCTTCGCTCGCAATGACAACGGGCAGTTTTCTGTGTGGTCAAGCGCTAGGCGACCCGAATCCAAGGAGGTACACGATGACCGAAGAAGCGCCCCAGCCCATCCGACGTTGCGCCAACTGCGGCGCGGAACTGCGCCCCACCGACCGGTACTGCGGCGAGTGTGGCCTGCCCACGTTCGTGCCGCCGCCCAACCCGCCTGCGGCTCCTGAAGCCGCGCCGGCCGCCCAGCCTCCGAGCGCGCCCCAGGAACCCGCCCGCCCCACCACCGGCCCATCGGAAAACCGGACGTGGGCCATCGTTACGGGCGTCATCCTCATCCTCATCGGCGCCGTCGCGTGCATCCTGGGGACACTGGTGATGCTGGGAGCGTCCTGGATGAGCACCGACACCGATTCGGGATGGCTCGTCGCGGCCGGGGGACTGTGCTGCGTGCTGCCCGCCCTCGTGCTCATGATCGGCGGCGGCATCATCTGGTACGTCTGGGGACGCAAGAAATCCTGACGCGCCTCGCCGTCGGTTTGACAGAGAAACCACAATGGCCTAGAATGAAGTACCCCGTAGGCACGGCCCCATCGGTTCCTGCGGGGTATTTCTGTGAGCGGAAGGTAGGGGGAATCGCGTGGCTCGTTCGTTCAGCCTGCGGCGTATCCTGATCGGTCGGCCGCTGGCTACTGCGCAAATGAAACACGAGCGCCTGACGAAGATCAAGGCGCTGGCCGTTTTCTCGTCCGACGCGCTGTCCTCGGTGGCGTACGCGACCGAGGAAATCATGCTCATGCTGATCGTGGCGGGAAGCGCAGCGGTAGGTCTGGCGTGGCCCATTGGACTGGCCATCGCGGCATTGATCGCGATCGTTGCGTTTTCGTACTACCAGACGGTACACGCTTATCCCTCGGGGGGTGGCTCTTATATCGTTGCGCATGACAATCTAGGCCAGATGCCCGGCTTGGTTGCTGCGGCGGCTCTTCTCACCGACTACGTCCTCACCGTGTCGGTGAGCATCACGGCGGGCGTGGCGGCCATCACGTCGGCATTCCCTGTCCTGTACCCGTACCGAATTACCATCGCGCTGTTCTTCGTGGCGCTCATCATGACGCTCAACCTGCGTGGCGTGCGCGAGTCGGGCACCATCTTCGCGGTGCCGACCTACCTGTTCCTGGCCATCATGTTCACAACGCTGGCCGCGGGATTTGCCCGTTGGATAAGCGCTGGCATGCCCCCCGCGCAGCCCCCGCGCATAGACTACCCGGCGGTGCAGGGCCTCACCCTGTTCCTCATTCTGCGCGCCTTCTCCAGCGGGTGCGCGGCGCTGACCGGAATTGAGGCCATCAGCAATGGCATCCCTGCCTTCAAACCACCCGAGTCGGACAACGCGGGCAAGACCCTCATCGCCATGGCCACGCTCTTGGCCACGATGTTCCTGGGCATCACGTTCCTCACCCACCAATTCGGCATCGTCCCAGACGAGGCGACGCACGAGACGCTGGTGTCGCAACTGGGCAGGTACGTGCTCGGCGAGGGTTCGCCGCTGTACTTCGCCCTGCAGGTGGCGACCATGCTCATCCTGGTGCTGGCGGCGAATACCAGTTTCGCGGACTTCCCGCGGCTGTCGTCCATCCTCGCCCGCGACCGCTACATGCCCCACCAGTTCGCCAACCTAGGCGACCGCCTGGTGTTCTCCAACGGCATCATCACGCTGGCCCTGGCATCGTCGGCGCTCATCGTGCTGTTCGGCGGGCAGACCACGCGGCTGATCCCGCTGTACGCCATCGGCGTGTTCCTGTCGTTCACGCTGTCGCAGACGGGCATGGTGGTGCGGTGGTGGCGGCTGCGAACGCGGCACTGGGAGATCAAGGCAGCCATCAACGGCCTAGGCGCGCTGGCCACGGGCGTGGTGCTCATTGTCATCGCGGTTACGAAGTTCGCCCTAGGCGCCTGGATCGTCATCGTGTGGATCCCCATCTTCATCTCGTTCTTCCTCTCGGTCCACCGCCACTACCAGCGCGTCGCGCAGCAGTTGTCGCTGGAGAATCGCGGCAGCCTTCCGCCGATCCGCCGCCATCGGGTCATCGTGCCTGTGGCCGACGTGCACCGCGGCGTCATCGCGGCGCTGAACTACGCGCGCTCCATCTCCGACGACGTTACGGCGGTGTACGTGGAGGTGGACCCCGCCGAGACGCCGAAGATACAACGCAAGTGGGCCGATTGGGGCGAGGGCATTCGGCTGGTAACGCTCAAGTCCGAGTACCGCTCCATCATCGGGCCGCTGATTGAGTACGTGGACAAGGTGGATGACCCCAACCGCCGCGACCAGGTGGTAACCATCGTGTTGCCGCAGTTTGTGCCCGCCCGACCCTGGCACAACCTGCTGCACAACCAGACGGCCATTCTCATTCACCTGGCCTTTGTATTCCGTCGGGACGTCATGGTAACCGACGTTCCCTTCCACCTAGAAGAATAGCGAGGCAAGTCTGATGAAGTTCATCGTCGTAGGGTGCGGACGCACCGGCGCAACATTGGCGCAATCGCTCTGCCGCAAGGGGCACCATGTCGCCGTGATAGACAAGGACGAGAGCGCGTTCTCTCGGCTTGGTCCCGGATTCCGAGGGCGCACGTATGAGGGGCTGGCCTTTGACCACGACGTGCTCGTGCGCGCGGGCATCCAAGAGGCCGATGGACTGGCCGCGCTCACCAACGACGAGGCGGCCAACATGATCGTGTGCCGCATCGCGAAACTGGCCTTCAACGTCCCCAACGTGGTGGCCCGGCTCTATGAGCCTGAACGGGCGTCGCTCTACACGAGCATGGGGGTGCCCACCGTGTCGTCGGTAACCTGGCGGGTGCAACGTCTGGAGCAACTCCTGTGTCAGCCCACGCTCAGCGTTGTGGGAACCCTGGGCAACGGTGAAGTGCAAGTTGTGGAGGTTCAGGTCTCCGAAGGGCTTATCGGGCGCACCGTCCGCGAATTCGTCCATCCCGGGCAGACGACCGACGTGGCCGTGCTCCACGGCGGTGCGGCGTCGCTTCCCACCATGGACACGCGCCTGGGAGAAGGCGACCGACTGCGCCTGGCCGTTGTGTCCGACTACCTGGATGAGTTCAAGAACTGGCTGGAGCATCTCAAGAAAGAGGGACTGTCATGAACGTTGTCATCGTTGGCGGCGGCAAGGTCGGCTCGTATCTGGCTTCGCTGTTGCTTGACGGGAACCACGATGTCCGCATCGTGGAGAACCGTCCCCATGTCCTGGCTCGCCTGCACCGCGAACTCCCGACCGAGGTCATTGTGGACGGCGACGGTGCGCGCCGAGAGACGTTGGACCTGGCCCACGCCGACCGCGCCGACGTCCTCGTTACCGTTACCGGCGACGACGAAGTGAACCTCACCATCGCCCTGATGGCGAAGACGTTCTACAAGATTCCCCGCGTCATCGGCCGCATCAACAACCCGCGCAACGCCTGGCTGTTCACGCCGGAGATGGGCGTGGACGTGGCCGTGAACCAGACGGACCTGCTCGCCAAACTCATCCTGGAGGAGATGTCGCTGGGAGACATGATGGTGCTCCTCCGGCTTCGCAAGGGCGAAATCTCGCTGGTTACCGAGAAACTGGAGCCGGGCGCGCCTGCCGAGGGCAAGCGGGTGGCCGACCTGCCGCTCCCCAAGGACTGCCTGTTGGTCGGCGCCATCCGCGACAACGACATCCTGATGCCTCGCGGGGACACGGTGCTCCGCGCCCACGATGAGATTCTGGCGCTGGTGCGCACGGGTTCGCAGACGGCGTTCCGCAACCTGCTGGCCAATCCCGCGCGCGCGGAGGCTCCCCGGGAATAGCCGCCGCGAAGTCCCCTGGCTCCCATCGCACGCGAGGCACGGAGCGCCGAAGAACCTCACCATCCGAGATGCTTCGCTTCGTTCACACTGACAACGGAGGGGATTTGGAGCATGAAGGGCGCGAAAGGGGGGCGCGTCTTTCGCATTCTTTCGCGGCTTTCGTGCTCCAAATCCTCTGCCTCTTCTCCACGCACTCTGCGCCTGCGCGGTGAAGCACGGTCTCACCGCAGGGTGAAGGAAGAATGACCTGTCATTGCGAGGGCGCAGAGCGCCCGAAGCAATCTCCCCATTCCTGGGATGGCTTGGCGTCGCTCGCAATGACAACGGAAAGATGCAGAACCAGCCAAGGTGCGACGCTCTTAAGGAAGAATGACCTGTCATTGCGAGGGCGCAGAGCGCCCGAAGCAATCTCCCCCGTACCTGGAATTGCTTGGCTTCGCTCGCAATGACAACGGAAAGATGCAGAACCAGCCAAGGTGCGACGCTCTTAAGGAAGAATGACCTGTCATTGCGAGGGCGCAGAGCGCCCGAAGCAATCTCCCCCGTACCTGGAATTGCTTGGCTTCGCTCGCAATGACAACGGAAAGATGCAGAACCAGCCAAGGTGCGACGCTCTTTCGGAAGTGCGTCGCATCTCGGTCACCAACACAAGACGGAACCGAATCGCGCACTCACCCACCTTTACACGGCACGCGAAGTCTGCTACAATACCCACAAGCGGCAGCACTCTCACAAAAGGATGGGTGAGCCATGTGGGAAGAATACCTCTTCGCGAATTCTGTGGAACACGCGTTGGAACTGTTGGCCCGCTACGAAGGACGGGCGCAACTCATCGCGGGCGGCACCGACCTGGTGCTCCAGAGTCAGCGCGGCCAGTGTCCTGCCACCGTCATGGTGGACATCACCCGCATCCCCGGCCTCAATCGGATTGAAGAGCGCGATGGATTCATCCTCATCGGCGCCCAAGTTACCCACGCCCAGATCGCCGCTTCCCCGCTCATACGCGACAAAGCCCCGATTCTCGCCATGGCGTGCTCGCAGGTGGGCGGGCCGCAGACGCGGAACGCCGGGACACTCGTGGGCAACGTGGTCAACGCCCAACCGGCGGCCGATGGCGCCACGGCCCTGTTCGTGCTGGACGCCGAACTGGAAGTCGCCACGCAGGAAGGCCGCCGCTGGGAGCCGATTTCCCACGTTTACCGCGGCGTCGGCGTCTGCACCATCAACGCCTGCAGGGAGATGGTAACCGCCGTCCGCTTCAAGCCGCTCGTCAACGCGTGCGGGTGCAGTTACCAGCGCCTGGCCAGGCGCAAGGCGCTCACGCTCCCAACGCTGGTAGTCGCGGTCGTACTGGAGATGACCGGCGACACCATCAAGGCGGCGCGCATCGCCATCGGGCCGGTGGCGCCCACCCCCTACCGCGCCACCGACGCCGAAGCCCACCTCGTCGGCAAGAAGGCAGAGGAATCCGTCTTCGCCGAGGCCGGACAATTGGCCGCCGCCAAGGCCAAGCCGCGCGACAGCCTGATCCGCGGCTCCAGCGAGTACCGAACGGCAATGGTCGGCGTGCTGGTGCGCCGCGCGCTGGCCGAGGCTGCCCAGGAATGCCACAGGAGGGGATAACATGCAAACGCTGGAGATGAACGTCAACGGGTCCGACGTCCGCCTGGAAATCCACCCGGACGAGACCCTCGCCGAGGTGCTCCGCGACCGACTCGGCCTAATCGGAACTAAAATCGCCTGCGGCGAGGGCGAATGCGGGGCATGCACCGTCCTCATTGACGGCGTGGCCGTTACGTCCTGCATCACACCCGCCATGAAGGCCCACGGCAGGCGCGTAACAACTATAGAGGGGCTCTCGCGGGACACGGAACTGCACGTCATCCAGCAGGCATTCGTGGACAGCACGGCATCGCAGTGTGGCTACTGCACGCCAGGCTTCATCATGGCGACCAAAGCCCTGCTGGACGCCAACCCCAACCCCACGCGGGAAGACATCATGCACGGCATATCGGGCAACCTGTGCCGCTGCACGGGGTACTACCAAATCGTGGACGCGGTAGCGTTGGCCGCCAAGCGGCTGGCAGAGGAGGGGCGAAAATGAGCGACGCAATCGGCACGCCACAAGCCCGACTGGACATCGCCGCGAAAGTCAAGGGCACGCGGAAGTACCCGCAGGATTTCAACATGGAGGGGCAACTGTGGGCCGCCGTGGTCTGGGCAGCGCACCCCCATGCCATCGTCCGCCGCATTGACACATCCGCCGCAGAGGCGGTGCCCGGCGTCGTCCGCATCATCACGTCCAAAGACGTGCCCGTCAACAGTTACGGCATCGGCATCCCTGACCAGCCCGTCCTGGTGGGCGAAGGCGAGAAGGTGCGGTGGGTGGGCGACCGAATCGCCATCGTGGTGGCGCAGGACCTTCGCACGGCCCACAGGGCGCGCGACCTGGTGCGGGTGGACTATGAGCCGCTGCCTGTGCTGACCGACGTGTTCACCGCCATGAAAGACGGCGCCCCGCTCGTCCACGAGAACCGCCCCAACAACATCCTGCACCACATCCCCATCCGCAAGGGCAACGTGGAGGAAGGATTTGCCCAGGCCGATGTCATCGTGGAGGGTGAGGTCGCCACCCCGTTTGTGGAGCACGCCTACATGCAGCCAGAGGCGGGCATCGGCTACATAGACGAGGAGGGGCGGGTTACAGTCATCGCGGCGGCGCAATGGCCCCACGACGACCTGCACCAGATCGCGCGGATGCTGAACCTGCCCGAAGACCAGGTGCGCGAGATCGTGCCCGCGGTCGGCGGGGCGTTCGGCGGGCGCGAGGACATGTACATCCAGCACCTGCTGGCGCTGTGCGCCTTCGTCATGCGGCGCCCGATCAAGATGGTGTGGGACCGCGAGGAGTCCATCACCCACACGGGCAAGCGCCACCCGTTCTACTTTGCGTACAAGGTGGGCGCAAAGCGCGACGGGACCCTGACGGCGGTGAAGATTCGGCTCATCTCCGACGCGGGAGCCTATGCGTCCACATCCATCCCCGTGCTGAACAACGCGGCCAGTTTCGCCGCGGGGCCTTACAAGTACCCGCACGCCCACGTGGACGCCTACACCGTGTTCACCAACAACGCGGTTACGATGGCCATGCGCGGGTTCGGCGCCACCCAGCCGCCCGTCATGTACGAGCGAATGATGGACCAACTGGCCGAAGCCCTGCAGATGGATCCTGTAGAGTTCCGCCTCAAAAACCTGCTGGGCGATGGCGACATCACCATCACGGGCAACGCCATGTGGGGCGGCGTCGGCATCAAGGAGACGCTGCGGCAGGCGGCCATCGCCGCGGGCTGGCGGCAGCAAGGCGACCGCTGGATCAAGCCCGACCTGGGCCAGCCGTCCGCCCCCCACAAGAAGCGCGGCATCGGCATCGCCTGCGCCTACAAGAACGTGGGGTACTCGTTCGGGTTTGACGACAAGTCGGAGGCCGAGGTCATCCTGCGCCTCAGGGATGACGGCAGCATCGCCAGCGCCACGGTGAAGACCGCCGCCGTGGACGTGGGGCAAGGCGTAACCACCGCGCTGGCGCAGATCGCCGCGGAGGCGCTCGGTGTCCCCGTGTCCAGAGTCCGCGTCGCGCTGATTGACACCGCGGACACCCCCAACGCGGGGAGTTCTTCGGCATCGCGCCACACGTACATCACGGGCAACGCCGTGTACGGGGCCTGCAAGGCGGCCCTGGAGAAACGCGAGCGCATCCTGCTGGAGGAAACCGGCGAGATGACGGTATCGGCCAAGTACCTGTACCGCGGGCGCTCTCGCCGCCCCACCACGGCCTACGACCCCGTTACCGGCCAGTGCAACCCGCACATCTCGTACTCCTACGGTACGGAAATCGCGCTCGTGGAGGTGGATCTGGAGACCGGCGAGACCGAAGTTCTGAAGATGTGGGCGGCGCACGACGCAGGCAAGGTGGTCAATCCCGCCATGTACTTCGGCCAGGTCGCCGGGGGCGTCCACATGGGCGTGGGCTACGGGCTGACCGAGGAGTTCATCATGGAAAACGGCGTGCCGCGCACCCGCCGATTCAGCGAGTACTTCATCCCGACCGTGCTGGACATGCCGCGGGAGTTGGTTTCACTGGCGGTTGAGGTGGAAGACCCCACGGGCCCCTTCGGCGCAAAGGGGTTGGGCGAGACGCCGACCCTGCCCACCGCCGCCGCCATCGCCAACGCGATCCACGACGCGACGGGCGTCTGGCTGAAGCGCATACCCGCGACGAGCGAGATGGTCTGGCGCGCGCTCCACGGCAAAGGCTAGGTTGGGCCGACCGCCCTACCCGAAGAACCGCAGTTTGCACCGCTTCGCAGAAGTTGTGGTATAATACAAAACGTAAGAAACGGAAAGCCCCCGTGCAGAGAGTGCGCGGGGGTATTGCAACGTCCGTGCCGCAGGTGGGGGGAATTGGCGAAAAAAGGTGATCTTCTCAGCACTGGCGAAGTGGCCAGCAGGGCCGGCGTTACGCGGACGACGGTCCTCCACTGGATCAAGTCCGGGAAATTACCGGCTGCGTTCACCACAGCCGGCGGGCACTACCGCATCGCCGAGGCCGACCTCGCGCGCTTCCTATCGGAACACTACGGACCCAAAGCGCAGGGGCCCAAGAAGGTGATCCTGGTCGTGGACGATGAGCCGGCCATCCTGGAGGTCGTGCTCCATGCCCTTCGCCCCGTCTTCCCGGGCTGGCGCATGGAAACCGCATCCGACGGCGTAGAGGCCGGCATGAAACTCCTGCGCTTCACCCCGGCGCTCCTGGTGCTGGATCTGATGCTCCCCGGCATTGATGGATTTGAGGTCTGTCGTCTGGTACGAAGCGACCCCGAACTGCGCAACACCGCCATTCTGTGCATCACGGGATACAAGCACCCAGGCATCTACGAGCAGGCCCTGGAGGCCGGCGCCGACGAATGCATGTTCAAACCGCTTGACATGCATGCCCTCCGCCAGAAGGCCCAGGAACTCATTGCGCGACCCCGCTAGCCCCTTGCTCCGCCGCGCCCGACTGTCACATTCTGGCCTCCTACGGTGTTGATAAAATGAAAGCACTTCAACCGATTCCGAAAGGCCAGAGCGCCATGGCAACATCGGACGCGCTCCTGCTGGAGCGCTGGCGGGAGGGCGACGAGGCAGCGTTCGCGGACATCTTCGTACAACACTACGAACCCCTCGTCCATCTCCTGTCCAGACTGCTGGGCTCTGTGGACGAAGCCGAGGACATCGCCCAGGAGACGTTCTGGAGGCTGTACCGCCGCCCGCTGTCCCCAGGGCACGAGCACAATCTGAGGGGCTGGCTCATCCGCGTGGGCACACGCCTGGGGTACAACGCCATCCGAGAGCGAACGCGCAGGGCGAAGCGGCAGGAGGTCTGGGAATCCCAGGCGAAGGCCGCCGACGACCCAGAAGCCGAAGCCCTTGCCGAGGAAGCGCGGCGAGAAGTGCAACAGGCCCTGGCGCGAATGCCCTTCCGCCAGGCGCAGATCCTGTTCCTGCGGCACCAGGGGTACACATACGCGGAACTCGCCGAAATCGTCGGGGTCAAGGCATCATCTGTGGGAACGCTGCTGGCCCGCGCCGAGCGCGCCTTCGCAAAGCACTACAAGGGCGACGCGACGGGCCGCGCTGGGAGTCATCGGGAGAGGTAACCATGCATATCCGCGAAGGACTGTTGCGCGCATACCTGGACGAGCAAGTAACGCCCGAAGAGAGGCGGCAAGTAGAAGCGCATCTTCGCGCGTGCGAGGCGTGCCGCGAGCGCTTGCAGCGACTGGAGGCGAACCGCGACCGTGCGGCAGCCGCGATGTCCGACCTGCAATCCACACCGACCGCGCGCTTGCCCCACCCGTCCACGGCGCTCGCGCGCTTTCGGCAACACTACGACATACATGAACACCGAGAAGGGAGGAAAGCATCTATGACCAAGCAGGGAGCACTGCGCCGATGGAGGCCCGTCTGGATCGGCCTTGTGGTGCTTGTGATTGCGTCGCTGTTCGTGTTCTACCCGCCGCTGCGGACGGCGGCATCGGATTTCCTGGGTGTGTTCCGCGTGCGCAAATTCGTCGCCGTGCCCATCAACGTGGCGGCGCTGGATAACCCAACGTTTGAGAACCTGCTGCAATCCGCGTTCTCGGATCAACTCACCGTCACCAAGGAGCCAGGGCCCGCGACCCCCGTCGCCTCCCCCGAGGACGCATCGGCGGCCCTGGGGTTCGCGGTGCGGCTTCCGTCGGCACTGCCCCAAGGGTACCCAGCCCAGCCCAGCATGAGCATCCAGGGCGAGTTCGGATTTCGCGCACGTGTGAACATGGACTACGTGCTGGCCGTTCGGGAGGCCCTGGGCAAGACGGATGTCCCCATCCCGCCAGGGTTGGACGGAGCGGTGCTGGATGTAACCGTGCCGAAGATACTCGCCGCCAACTACGCATCCGAACGAGGTTGGCTCACCGTTGTCCAGGCAATGTCGCCCGAGGTTCAGTTGCCGCCCAACCTGGACCTGCAGCAAATCGGCGAGTTTGGCCTGCGGCTGGCGGGCATCCCGACGGCGCAAGCCCGCGCCATGGCGGCCGCCATTGACTGGACGAATACGCTCATCATCCCCGTGCCGTTGGGGTACGCATCCTACCAAGAGGTAACTGTGGCGGGCGCGCATGGCGTGTTCCTTGCAGACAGTGCAACCGAGGGTGCGCAGCACGGTCTTCTGGTGTTTCAGAAAGACGGCATCGTCTACGGGCTGGAAGGCCCGATGTCCGCCCAGGAACTGGTGGGCATCGCCGAGTCCATGTTCTAGACCGCGCACCGAACCAGGCCAGACCGCGGGGCGACGAGCGCGCTTCTCGCCGCCCCGCCTCGCTTTGGCAATCCAATCCCGCTGTGGTACACTGACCGTATGAGTGCATCGCCCGCCATTGAAACCAGCGGCCTCCGCAAAGAGTACGGGGCCAAAGTCGCCGTCGCCGACCTGTCGCTGACCGTGCAGCGGGGCGAGATTTTCGGGTTCCTGGGCCCCAACGGCGCGGGCAAGACGACCGCCGTGAAGATGCTCCTGGGGCTCATCGCGCCGACCGCGGGCGCAGGCCGAATCCTGGGCCGCCCCCTCTCCGACATTGAAGTCCGCCGCAGGATCGGCTTCCTGCCCGAGCACTTCCGCTTCTACGACTGGCTCACGGCGCGGGAACTCCTGCGCTACCACGGCAAACTCCTCGGCATGACCGACGCGGCCTGCGAGAAGCAGATACCCGAACTGCTGGAGATGGTGGGGCTCATCCACCACGCCGACCAGCGCCTCAAGACCTTCTCCAAGGGGATGCTTCAGCGCGTGGGCCTGGCCCAGGCCCTGCTCAACGACCCCGAACTGGTGTTTCTGGACGAGCCCACGTCGGGCCTTGACCCCATCGGGCGGCGCATGGTGCGGGATGTCATTCGCCACCTGCGCGACAAGGGCTGCGCGGTGTTCCTGAACTCGCACCTGCTGGGCGAAGTGGAAATCACCTGCGACCGCGTGGCGTTCATCAGCGAGGGGGTCGTCGTCCGCACGGCCAGCCTGCGCCAACTGATCGCGGGCGAAACCACCGTGCACATCCGAGCCGCAGGCGTTACCCCCGAGACGCTGGAAGGGCTGAAGCAGTGGGGGCGTGAAGTCCGCGCCGATGGCACGTATATCCACATGGTTGTGGACGAAGAGGAAAGCCTGCCCGCCATTGCCAACTGGATCGTGGCGAATGGCGCGCGCCTGTACGCCCTGACCCCCGAGCGCGTGTCCCTGGAAGACCTCTTCATGGAAGTCGTGGGCGACACGGGAGAGGTGAAATGAGCCGCATCGCTCTGATTGCCCAACTCACGTTTCACGAGGCCCGCCGCCGCAAGATCATGTGGGCGGCGGTGCTCCTGGGCCTGGCGTTCCTGGCCATCTACGCGCTGGGGCTGTACTTCCTGCGGGGCGAGATCATTACGGGCATGGATCAGTACCCGCAGGGCACGTTGACCGCCGTCAACATGCTGGTCATGATGGCGCTGTACGCGGTGAACTTCCTCATCATCGTCATGACCGTCCTCACATCGGTGGACACCATCGCGGGCGAGGTGGCGTCGGGCGCGATTCACGCCATCGCCACGAAGCCCATCCGCCGCGCAGAGATTCTCCTCGGCAAATGGCTGGGGTTCGCCGTCATGCTGGTCCTGTACGCCACCCTGATGATCGGCGGCGTCGTGCTCATCACCCGCGCGCTCACGGGCTACACGCCGCCCAATGTCCTGCGGGGCAGCCTGCTCATGGTGCTGGAGGGGTTCATCGTCCTGCACCTTTCGCTGCTCGGCGGCACATTCCTGTCCACGCTGGCCAATGGCGTCTTCGTGCTGGGACTGTTCGGTGTGGCCTTCATCGGCGGCTGGATGGAGGAGTTCGGCAGCCTGATGTACAACGAGACCGTCGTGAACATCGGCATCCTGAGCAGCCTCATCATGCCGTCGGAGGCCATGTGGCGCTGGGCCGCCTACCTCATGCAGCCGCCCCTGTTGCGGACGTTCAACGTCAGCCCATTCGGCAGCAACGCACAGCCGAGCCTCGCCATGGTCGCCTACACGTTCGCGTACCTCGTGGCCGCGCTGGCCATCGCCATCCGCAACTTCTCGCGCAAGGATTTGTAAGGCGCAGGAACGACCGCCACACGCCGCCGAGGTAGGGGCCACTTGATTTGACAGCGCCGAGCAGCGGGGCTACCATGTGCCCGTCGCAACTGTCCGACGGGAGCGCCCCTGCATTGAGCCATCTCCGCTGTCGCTCCCGCGCGTGGCCGAGGAGGCGCGTATGAAAGGCCCCACACCGCGGGATACCCCCCTCGCACTCCTGTCTGCGTTCGCTTTGTTCGCCCTTGTGGTATCCATCGCCCTGACAGGCGCAATCCCTCGGACGCGGGCGTGGACCCACTGGGAGCCCATTTCATCCTACGGCTGCGTCAGCGCCGACATCGCAGCGGACCCATTCGGCGATGTCTATGCCGTCTGGGAGCGAGAACGCGACGGCGAAATTTTGCTGGTGGGCAAATCTGGCGGCGAATGGTCCGCGCCGCTGAACCTGTCCAACTCGGCAGAGGCATCCCGAACGCCCCGCATGGCAGCGGATTCGCGCGGGTGGGTGCATGTCGTCTGGGCCGAAGGCAGTGAGGGCGAATCGGATATCTATTATGTCTACTGGGACCGCGTCGCGTGGTCTGCGCCCATGAACCTATCGCAGTCGCCAGCCGACTCCCTGTCCCCCGCCATCGCAGTGGATGACGAAAACACGGCACATGTGGCCTGGGTGGAGAAGTTCGGAACCAACCGCGAGGTCTTCTACACGTCTGGAAACGGCGACCGATGGGATGCGCCCGTCAATCTATCCAACACACCCGCACGCTCGGAAGACCCAGACATCGCTGTTGACGCCCACGGGCGCATTCACGTCGCCTGGCAGGAAGGCATGCCCGCCGCGCCCGAGGTTCTGCACCGACACCTCCTGCCCAACGGATGGTCGCCTGTAGCCAACGTCTCGCGCAACCCGTCGTTCTCGCGACACCCAGCAATCATCGGCGACCTCACAGGGCGCGTCGTGGCCGTCTGGGAAGACAACGCTACTGGCACGTCCGAGTTGCACACCGCCATCTGGGACGGGAGCGAGTGGTCCCTGCCGAGGAATGTCATCATCATGCCCAGCGGCATCAGCAGCCAGATTGACCTCATCGTGGACGAGGACAACGTCCTGCACGTGTTGTGGGACGACCTCGTCGTGGATCAGTGGGAAATCTACTACATTCGCTGGAACGGGCAAGCCTGGTCTACGGTGCAAGACCTTTCGCACAACTGGGGATACTCATTCCAGCCTGCTTTTGCGATGGATGCAGACGGAATCCTCCACGCGGTGTGGACCGACTCGGAGCCGTACTTCCCCTCGGAAGGCATCGTGTACTGCTGGCAGGCAGCCGATGCCCCTCTGCCTGCCTATCCAACGCCAACACGCACACCGACAAGCACGCCAACGCCGACGGCCACCCCCACCGCAACCCCGGCCCCCGCCTTCCGTCATTACTTGCCCATCGTCATACGCCCCTAGTCGTTGACCACAGAGAATTGCCCGTTGTCATTGCGAGCGAAGCGAAGCAATCCCAGTCGGCCCACGTGCGACGCACCTCGGAGGTGCGTCGCACGTGCACGTCATTGTGCGCGGAGCGGAGCATCTCGGTTGGCGAGATTCTTCGGCGCTCCGCGCCTCAGAATGACAGAGTCGTCTGTCATGCTTCGCTTCGCTCAGCATCAGCGAAGCGAAGCATCTCGGTTGGCGAGATTCTTCGGCGCTCCGCGCCTCAGTAGGGCCAATTCATGAATTGTCCCTACGGGCACTGCGCGCCCTCGCAATGACAAATCATCAGGAATCCCTGTGGTACAGTGCTAGGCCGGAGTGGCAAGGCTACGGCGACAGGAGCATCGCCTCCGCAAACGCATTGGGGAACTCGGGCAGGATGGTCAATTCCAGGTACTCCGCGCGGGCCGCGATGGCACGGGCGCGCTCGCGTTCGTCCAGCGACACCAGCGCCAGGCGTGCCCCCACCGCTGCCGCATTCCCAACTTGGTGCACCCGCGCCGCAGGCACCGGAGGAAGCAGGCCGATTTCCAGGATGCTGTCCACGCTCAAGTACGTGCCGAACGCGCCCGCCAAAATCACCGCGTCCAGGTCCGACACCGCGACGCCCGCCTCGGCCATGAGCAACTCAATGCCGGCGCGAATGGCTCCCTTCGCCAGTTGGATGGCGCTCACATCTTTGCGAGAGATCGCGATGGGCCGCCCGTGGCCCGTCTCGCCCTCGGTCGCCAGGACGAACTCCAGCCCGTCGTCTCCCCTGCGCACGCGCGGATGGTCCAGCATTCTGCCGGCCGCCGTGAGCACACCCGCACGGCGCAGTACCGCCACCGCGTCCAGGACGCCGGACCCGCAAATCCCGACAGGCGGCGCGTTGTCCACCGTCTGCCAATGCACCTCCCCGTCGTCCAGGCTCACCCACTCAATGGCCCCCGACGCCGCGCGCATGCCGTCGCGAATGTGCGCGCCTTCAAAGGCCGGCCCCGACGCCGTAGAGCAACTGATGAGGCGCGAGGGGGTCTTCAACACCAGTTCGGTGTTCGTGCCGATGTCCAGCCCCAGCACGACGCCGTCCATGTCCGGGATGCCCGTGCCCAACAACATGGCGACGTGGTCGGCGCCCACGAAGCCGGCCACGTTGGGCAGCAGATGCACATACGCCCCCTCCCCGAGGGCGAGGCCGATGTCGCGCGCCTTCACGTCCATGGCGGCGCTTTCGGCCGGGACGTAGGGAGCCGTGCCCAACTGGCGCACCGGCAGGCCGACGAACAGGTGATGCATGGCCGTGTTGCCCACGACGACGGCCTCCACAATTTCGCGCGGGGTTCGGCCCACCCGCCCGCACAGGGTCCGCGCCAGGCCGCCAATGGCAGCGACGACGGCCTCCTGCAATTCCCGCGCTTGGCGCTCTCCCTGCATGGCGTAGCCGATGCGCGCCATCACATCCTCGCCGAAGGCAATCTGCGGGTTCATGACACCATCCGCCGCGAGGGATAGGCCCGTCCGCAAATCCACCAGGTGCGCGGCGATCTTGGTCGTGCCCAGGTCCACCGCCAGGCCCAGGGGCGGCTCATCGGGCGCACCGAATCGCACGACCTCGGCCCGCCCCCCCACGCGGCGGACGTGCGCCACGCCTCGCCACTCCTGCGCCCGCAGGCGGTCAGGTAAGGTTTGCGCGACCGCGACGTCTAGCGCCACATCGCCAAAGCCGTGGGCCTCGCGCAAGGCATCGCGCAGGCGGACGGCATCGGCCCGGAGGTCGGTCAGCGTGGCGGGGGGCAGTTCCACAGGACAGGCCAACACCGGCGGGTTCGGCGCAACCCGGACGGCCTGCCCCTCCACCTGGAGACGTTGCGTGGTGCTCAGGGAGTCGGCGGGGACGTACACCTTGACGCCGCCATGGATGCGCGTCTGGCACGCCAGGCGCATCCCTTGCTCAACGGCTTCGGTTCCCAGCCTGTGAATCTCCGTTTCCGACGGCGATGACACGTCGCCGACCATCACGCGCACGCGGCAGCGCCCGCACGACCCCGCGCCGCCGCAAATCGCCGCTAGGGCGACCCCCGCGCGCCGCGCCGCGTCCAGCAGCGTCTCGCCGGGAACACATTCCGCCCTGCGGCCGAGCGGCTCAAAATCAATCCAGCATGTGCCCACAGCGCGCCTTCCTACGGGTGCCTGCGATCCTGCCGCGCCCAGCGGACGACGCCCTGCACGCCAAATGCCAGCACCCCGCCCGCCAGGGCCGTCCCCAACTGCGGCCAGCGCATCATGTTGACGAGCGCCTGCGGAATGGCAACGGTCGCCACATTGCCGCCGACGGCCACCTGCAGCGGCCAGACCACCAGCGCTGTAACCGCCGCGTAGAGCCACGCGAACTTCACCACCGCGGCGAGCACCAGCGCCACGGCGCGGTTGCGCCCGCGCAGCAGGTGGAAGATGCCCACGAACGCCGCGTTCCCGACGGCGATGAACGGGATCATCACCCACAGCGGCAGGGGCAGAATGCCCCGCAGCGCCGCGCCCATCGGAGTAACCATGCCGACGACCAGGGCCTGGCCCAGCCCGCACCACTCCAGCGTCAACAGCAACAGGGCGTTGACCAGCGGGCCGGTAACGTACTGGGGCAGCCCCATATTTGTGATGGCGAGCGCCGCCGCAAGGGCGAGGGCGAACTTGGCCGCGCCCGCCCAGATCATGCCGCGATTCAGAACCAACGATTTGGTCTCCATCTTACCTACTCCCATGTTATCGGTTGCCCACAGTGAGAACTGCTGTCATTGCGAGCGAAGCGAAGCAATCCCACGCCCTATCTGTCATGCTGAGCGCAGCGAAGCATCAGCGCAGCAAAGCATCTCGGTTCACGAGATTCTTCGCGGCTTCGCCGCTCAGAATGACAGCCCAGCGAGATTGCTTCGGGGCTTCGCCCCTCGCAATGACACCTCATCCGTCATTGCGAGCGAAGCGAAGCAATCCCACGCCTGGCGCTTCGCACCCCAGAATGACAGTCCGCTGGGATTGCTCCGGGCGCTCCGCACCCTCGCAATGACACACTGTCAAGAATCCCTGTGGCAAAGCCCTAGATACGCTCTAGTGTAACCGATTTGTTCCTTTGCTCCAACTGGCGGGCCAATTCCTTCACGTACAGCATCCGCATGGATTCGCCCCGAATCACATCCGCCACCTGGTTGGGATTGATGGCCGTGCCCACCAGGAAGTGAATCTCGTCGGCCGACAGGAGAATCCGCGCGAGTCGGCTGGCGGCGTCCTCCCCTGGCGGCAGGTCGTGGACGGTCTTGGCCTGTTCCAGCAGGCTCACCGTCTGGCCCAGCGTGAGAATCCCCTCGGTAACCAGATCCACGCCGTCCAGCCGCGCCGTGGGCGGCGTACCGCGCGCCCGCGACGGGGTATTCCCGCGCTTGCTGGGCGGCACCCAGTCCACCTTGAGTTCCTGGCCGAGGACCCGCGCCGCAATCTGGGCCGTCGTGCCGCCGCAGATGACCTTGATGCCCCGCGACTTCATGAGCCGCGCAACCGCCTGCGCGTCCTGCTCGCGGTCGGCGGGCGGGCCCGTCCAGATGGTCGCCACGACGGTGCGCCGCACGCGCATCGCCACGGCGGTGCTGTCGTCGCCAGGCTTGCCATCGTATAGCCGCATCGCCGTGTTGGACAGCGCCCGCACCAGGCTGTGCGCATCCCCGCCCGTCTGCACCCAGCGCCGCACCGACACGGCGATGTTCTGCCAGCCCCAGCCCAGGCGGTACAGCCCGCCCACGCCCGCATGGACGTAGCCGTCGCTGACCATCACCAGATAGTCGCCTTCCTGGAGCCAGAAGTGCGCCTCGTGAATCTTGCGCCCCTCCACCTCCCGTTCCACGCGCGGCAGGCTCCAAATCTGCCCGCCGCGAATCAGAATCAAGGGCGGCGTGTCGTACTCCACCAGATAGGCATCGCGCCCGCGCTCCACGAGAAGCGCCGCGAACGTCGCGTAGGCCAGTTTGCGCACGCTGCACTCGGGCAGGGTAGCCACGAGCGTGCTGATCACTTCCTCCACCGACGCGCCGCGCTGGAACATGGACGCGGCGATTTCTGCGGTGAGCGTGGCCATGATGTTCGCCTTCACGCCGCTGCCCAGGCCATCGGACAGCACGACGATGAACGATTGGGGTGTGGTGGCCACACGCACGCAATCGCCGCAGAGTTCCTCGCCGTGCTTCGCCAGGCTGTCCCAGGCGACCTCAATGAAGAGCCTCATGGCTCCTGCCCTTCCTCCAGCAACTTGGCAAGCCGCGACAACATGATCTTCGTGTCGGCGGTCGTCTCGCCCAGCAGTTGCGCGATCTCATGGGCCACGCGCATCTGCTTGATGACCACCTCCTGCGTCCGCTGGAGCGTCTCTTCGCGGATGCGTTCCAATTGCTCCCGCTGCTGCTCGCGCTCGGTAACATCTCGCAGAATCCCCACGATGAGGTTCTGGTCCTTGACGGCCACAATGGTCTGCTCCACGACAAGCCCGTTGAGCGTGAGGCGCTGGCGGATGATGGGCTGGCCCGTCTGGCGCACCCTCTGGAAGCCCTCCAACACAACGGGCGGAGCCACCTCGTCCAGGGGATGGCCAATGATCTGCTGGAGCGCACAGCGGAGCATCGCCTCGGCCGAGGGCGACATGTCCTGGATGTGAAGCCGCGTGTCCACGGTGATGACCGGGTCCTGGGTTACGGCCATGACCACCTGGCGCAGGGATTCCGCCCGTTTGCGCGTGTAGGGGATGCACATGGTGGCCTCGGCCAGCCCCCGCAGCGTGGCGATGGCCTTGTCGCGGCACGTGGGATAGCCGCACGCGCCGCAGTTGAGTTCGTCTTCGGGCGTGTACTTGTCCACGCGGTGCAGAACCTCGCGAATCTGCTCTTCGGTAAATTCAGGCAGCGGAACGCTCTTGTCGCGGTAGGTGCGGGACAGGGAAGGCCATTCCGCCCGCGACGGCAACGGCTGGGGTTGCCGCCTCGCCGCGTAATCCAGCACCCGCTGGCGGGCCAGGTACACGCCGATGTCCTTGCCCATGCCTGGGCCGTTGATGCAGCCGCCCTCGCACGCCATCAGTTCCACGAGAGATGCCTGCAACCCGCCCGCCCGAATGCTACGGAGCACGTCCTCGCACGCAGCCAGGCCCGACGTGGTAACGATTTCGCTCGTCAGGATGTCGGTATCCAGGTTCGCCGTTCCCACAAGGCCGCCCTCAACCGGGAAGGCGCGGGCATTGGCGCGGGGCACCCGCTCGTGCTCATCAGGAGGTTGCGGCATGGCGATGCCGCCGGACTCCAGCCACTCGGACAACTCGCCAAAGGTCAGCGCCGCGTCCATCACGCCACGCACCGCCTCGTCGTGGATTTCGCCCTTCTTGGCGAAGCACGGGCCGATAAACACCAGGAAGGCGCTATCCCCGTAGCGTTGACGAAGCCAGCGGCCATGGGCGAGCATTGGCGAGACGATGGGCGCCAGATGCGGAATCAGGTCCGGGTAGTAAATCTCAATGAGGTTGACCACCACCGGACACGACGAGGTGATGATGGGCCAGCGCGAAGGTTCGGCCTCCACCAGTTCCCGGTGAGCCAGACCGACCATCTCCGCACCGAAGGCGGTCTCGTGCGCCGCCGCGAACCCCAATGCCCGCAGCGCCCGCTCCATCTGGGCGAAGGACTGAATGCCGAAGTACGCCGGAGCCGAGGGCGCCACGCTGGCAACCACCGTCCGGCCCGCGGCCAGCGCCTCGCGGACCAAGTCGCGGTCGTCGCGCACGCTCTTGGCACCCTGGGGACACTCGCGGACACACGTGCCGCAGACGATGCACAACTCGGGCACCACCTGCGCCTGCCCGCCCTGGACTCGCACGGCCTTGACCGGGCAGTTGCGCACGCACCGGTAGCAGTCGCGGCACCGCGCCACGTTCGTACTGACAACCGAATGGGTCATGACGACTCCTCACGATTCAACCGAGGCAGAATCTCCCGCTCAAAGAACGAGGCCGCCTCCAGGAAATGGACTTCGCGGTACTGCTGGTCGTCCACCTTCACCGAAATGCCTTTGGAACACTGCTCCATGCAGAAAGCCCCCACAAGACGAATGCGGTCTCCCAGTCCCCTCTTCTCAATCTCCCGCTCCAGGGCATCGGCGAACTCGTCCGAGCCGCGCACCGAGCAGGAACTCCCGACGCAGATGGTAACGGTGATCATCGCAACCTCCTTGATGCGAGATGGGAACCGCGCCTGCGAAACCATGAGTATCTGCGAATGATGTAAACTTCGCTGGACGGGACTGCCACCTGCCGAACAGGCCATGCTACTGTAGCACGTTCTGGCCCACATGGCAAATCACTTGTGAAATGGCGCACGATGAGCGGACACCGGACAGAGGAATGGGGACAATCGGAAGACCCTGCCGTTCTCCCACCTGGCACACGGGAGAACGGCAGGGCAACAGAAGGGAGCCGTTCCGCTGGCGCCCGCGGCCGTCATGACACGACGGCAAGCCCCGACAGTTGCGGCAACCCCGAAGCGGCGGCCTACTTCAGTTGCATGTAGGCCACAGCCAGAGCCACCCCGGCGGCAAGATTCAGTACGGCCGCGAGCGGCGCTCCCATAGCGAAGTCTATCAGCGTGTAGAGTATCGCCAGCCCGGCGCCGATCAAGACTCCGGTCTTTGCCGCACCCACATTGCCCTTGCGGAGCGGTTCGTACGCCAGGAGAAGAACCACACCGAGGGCAAGGAGCGCCGTAATGAAGCCAATGGGGCCCGCGAAAACGGCCAGGGGCGCCGTGAAGGCATAGATGGCCGCTGCGGCGATAATCAGACCTTTGGCGCTCCCGAACGACTGGGCGGCCGCCGGGGTCTGGGCCGGGGCGGCTGGCGGATTTGGCGCAGCGGCGACGGCCAGCGGCGCGCCACACGCCTCGCAGAACCGAGCGCCATCTTTGTTCTTCGCACCACAACTCGGACAGTACGGCATCGCTCTACCTCCTTATGGAATCCCGTAACAGGATTCTGCACCATCGGACCGACACAGAATTGACACTATCGCGCTTCACCAGTACCTAATCTCCAGTATCGCCTCCTTTCCCGTGCGGCTCCGTGAGGCCACCGGGCTCCCTTGATTGGCCTACATTAGGTACCCCTCGCTTGTCCTCTTCCGAACCCTCTCCGGCCCCCGCCACATGGCGCAGCAGGGCCAGCAGCGCCTCGGCGTCGGCAAACGGGTATTCCGCGTTGTCCGCAACGGAAACCAGAATCCCCCGCAGTTCCGCAGGGCATTCATTGTCCACCAGTAGGCGCAAAACATACGTCTGGGTTGTTCGCATAAGACCGCCTGTCAGACGAGAGTGGCCATCGTCAGCGCCACAATAGCACATGCGACTGACACCGGACTGACACTGCGGGGCTATGACGCAGCAGAATCGCTTTGTCGGTTGCGCAGAAGGGACTCGCAGAAGCGGCGGAGGGGTTCTTGGGGAACGGTGTTCAGTTCCTCGCGGAGGGATTGTTCCAGAGAGCGGTACAGGCGCAAGGCCCCGGCACGGTCGCCCAGGGCCACCGACGCCTCCATCCCCAGAAGTACGGCCTCTTCCTGCCAGGCGTCAACTTCCAGAATCCGAAGGCAGGCGTCCAGGGCTTCCCGTGCGCGGCCCGCCTGCATCCTGGCACGGGCAGCGCCGTATAGCGCCTGCATGTACAGTCGCTTCAGGCGCTCCCTGGGCAGCACGGCCCAATCGGCGTACAAGTCATCGGGAAACAGGTCGCCCTTGTAAATGCTCAGGGCGGCCTCCCAATCGCCGGCCCGAAGCAACGCCTCAAAGGTCTCAAAATCCACCTCGGAGCCGGGGGGCAGTTCCAGGCTCACCTGCCCCTCCTCTAGATGCAGATAGCGCGAAGGGAACTTGTCCGGGAGGCCAGGCTCCAGGGCGCGGCGCAGCGCCGAGGTCGCCTGGTGTAGCAACGCCTGGGCGGAGTCGGGCGGTTTGTTCGGCCACAGCGCCTCCACGATCTGATCGCGGGTCAGGGTGCGCCTGTGGGCCAGCAGAAGCAGGCGGAGCAGTTCACCCGCGCGCCGCTGCCGCCACAGGTGCGCCGGCACCGGCCGATTGTCGCGAAGCACCTCAAAGCGGCCCAGCGTGAAGATGTGCAGCGGGGGCGCGGGGGTACGACCCAGATGCTCCAGAATCTCCGAAGTCAGCGCGGCCACCTCCGCATCTGGGTGGCGCAGGTACGCCGCAATGAGCGAGTAGGTCAACGCGCGCTCCTGGTCTATCAGGAACAGGTAATTGCCCAGGACAATGCTCCTCACCGCCTCGCGCCAGGCGGCCGTGCATTCGGCACGCTGCTGCTGATGCAGAAGCACCGCCAGGAACAAGCGCGCCCGGGCCAGGTCAAAGGCCGCGCCGATGGCCTCCAACACCTGAATGGCCGCACGCCAGTCGGTCTCGGCAGCAAGCGCATCGCCCATCTCCCACGATGCGCGCCCGCGCTCAATGAGCGCCATCCCCTCAAAGTGCAAGTACTCGGCGCGGGCAGCCAGAGTCGCAGCGTCGTTCGCCCACTGGTGCGCCGCAGACGCATTGCCGCAAGCGCGCTTCAGGCGGCTCATCCCCAGTCGCACGAGGATGCTCACGCTCAGTTCGCCCGTCTTCTCGCCGATGGAGTGCGCTCGCGCGTACAGGGAGCCGGCGCGGTCCAAGTCGCCCCGCTCTTCGGCCATGAAACCCGACAGGCAGCAGTAGTACCCTTCTGCGGGCGTCCCTGGCGACACAACCGCCTGCAATTGGGCCAGGGTCTCCTCGGCGAGAGGGCGCTGGCCGGTCAGCCAGTATATCCAGGCCAGCATGATGAGCGGGAAGCAAGCCAGGTCAGGCGCATTCAGTTCTTCGGCCAGGCGGAGCACCTCGGAATCGGCGGCAACGGCAAGGTCAAACTGCCCGCGAGGCATGTACACACCCGCTGCCAGGTTGTGCAGGCCCCGAAACAGCGCACGCTTGTACCCCAAACGACGGCTCAGGTCAATCGCGCGGCGGTAGTAGTCCTCACCGGCGTCCAGGTCATCGGTCTCCGTTGCGCACAGCCCCATCAGCAGCAACGCATCCGCTCGCGCCTGGGCATTCTCGCCCGCGTGGGCCAGGGCCTCCTCGGCAAGCGCCTGCGCCTGGGCGTATTGCCCAATGCGGAAGTGGAGGAGGCCGACCCGATTCAGGGCCGCCACCACATTGCGCATGTCATCGGCGGCACGCGCCAACGCCAGCGCCTCGGTGGCCTGCTCCATCGCTTCGGCGAATTGGCCGGCGGCCTCCAAGCGGGCGCTCTCCTCCAGGAGATCGTCAATGGCGCGATTGGTGCTCATGGCTCCGACCTGCACCTGGAACACAACTCACAACCGATAGCACGGCCAGTTGAAGCAGCGCAAGCCGCGTTGGCGCGGAAGCAGCGATGGGGGCGAATCAAACTGCGCGTGCCCTCAACCCACGGTATACCTACCAGCCCTGCGCTCGCACCACAAGTATAGCACAGCCCACCGCGCGCTAGCAAGAGCAAGCACAGCCCGCCCGCGCGCCTCCAGATTTGTCGCGAACGGTCATCCCGAGTCCGTGGGGTGGCTTTCCATGCCGTCAGAGGCACTCGCCCTTATCACCGCAGAGAACGCAGAGAACGCAGAGAACCCGAGAAATCTCCGCGCTCTCTGGGTTCTCTGCGGTGAACCAAGCCGCCGTGGGCAAGCGTGGAGGTGCACTGCCCGCTCGCCGAGCACAAGGGGGTTCTCACCGCAGAG
>JADBJK010000099.1 GCA_014874485.1 Chloroflexota bacterium | reverse complement strand
CTTCCCGCTACGCATTGTTCAGCAATGCAACTGCGGGGGAGCCTCAAAGGAGCGCCCCGACACGTTTGATTCTACCACGAAGGCACAAAGGCACTAGGGATAGAAAAACCCTTTGTGCCTCGTGTCCACTTACATCCCGAGCCCTTTGCCAAATGGGTCCACCCAGGTCTCCAGGGCCACCTTCAGTTCGGGATACTCCTTTGCCGCATCCTCCAAAGAGCGGCCCTCCATCGTGGCCTGAATGGCCTGCCGGAAGGCCTTCGCCCCGGCCACCGGGCCTTGCGGATGGGCATGGATGCCGCCACCCGAGCCGATGACAATGTCGGGCCCGAGGTCGCGCATCACTTGGGGCACCATCTTAGGAGTGATGCCACCGGAAGGCATCGGGAACGTCGGCTTGAGTTGGTACAGGGGGAAAGTGAGGTTCTGGGCCACCCGCTGGAACTTCTCCGGCAGGACCGGGGCCTTGCCGTAGGGCGCGGGGAACACCTCGATATCGGCCCCAGCCAGGCGCGGTAGTTTGCCCATTACCAGGTGAGAACTGATGCCATGCCACTCCGCGGCGTAGAGTGCCCCCGCCACATCCATGTGGGCGAGGATGGGCACGTTGATGGCAGGGTCTTCCGCCAGCGTCCGCAGCACCGGGAAGCCGGTGGCCAGGTAGTTCACCATGATGGCGTTGCAGCCCAGTTCCACCGCCCGGCGAGCGTTCTCGAAAACTTTCGGCACCTCGTCGGTTACGTTGACTGTGTACAGGGTGTGCTCGCCAGTCTCCTCGTAGACCTGCCGCTCTGCCTCCATATAGAGTTTCACCCGCGCCTCGATCTGGCAGAAGGAGGCATTGGCCAGCAGTTCGTCGTCCTTGATGATGTCGCACCCGCCCAGGGCGGCGGCGCGGAAGAGTTCCACCCCCACTTCGGGCGGATAGCCGGTACAGGGCTTAATCATATTGTTGAGCAGCGGCCGGCCCTGCACCCCAAGAAGTTTTCGGATCCCCGGGATGCCGAACTTCGGTCCCTGGAATCCCGCCACGTACTTTTTCGGGAAGCGGATGTCCAGCACCTTGAGCCGACCCGCCATGGAGATGTTGCCAACCACAGTGGTCAAGAGCATCGGGATTTGTTCACCGAAGTTAATCTCCGGGAAGGCAACCTGGATGATATAACGGCGCTCCCCCACCTCGGGCGGGACCATCCACTCGTAGTCCGGCACCTCGTAGACACCGATCACCTTGGCCACGTGCTTACGTCGGACCTCGGGCGTCTCTCCTGGCACGGGCACCCAGGTGCCGGTGGATTGCTCGATGGCCAGGGCCGGTGCCAGTTGGGGCACCGGGATGGCCTTGGGGAAGGAGACCAAGTAGGTGCCGATCACATATTCCTCATAGTCCACCCCATCGGGCAGAGCGATAGGCAGGGATTCCACATCTTGCATTGTTTCACCTCCTGTAGTAGGACAAATTGACAATACGCCCTACTTCTTGAACCTTACCTCGTTCACCTCCCGATACAGGTCCCGCAGACAACTGTAAATGCGCTGGTAGGCTCGGTAGAGGTGGTCGTAAACCTCCGCGTTGCCAGCCTGGGGCTCGAACTCCCGCTCCACGCGCACGATGTCCCTGAGCGCTTCGAAGTCGGAGTACAGACCCAGGCCGACGGCAGCGGTAAGGGCCATGCCCACCGCCCCCGCCTCCTGCGGGTTGACGACGGTCTCCACCCGCCGCCCGGTCACGTCGGCGATGATCTGCATCCACGGCGCTCCTCGCGCCCCGCCGCCGATGACCCGCAACACCGGGAGCGGGAAGCCGAAGGTCTTCTCCACGATCTCGATGATCCAGCGCAGATTGTACGCCACCCCCTCGTAGACTGCCCGCAGCATGTGCTCACGGGTGTGGTCGGCGCTCAGGTTGAAGAACGTGCCCCGCACCCAGGTATCGGCAATGGGAGCCCGTTCCCCGTACATCCACGGCGTGCAGACCAAGTAATCGGAGCCGGGCGGCACCGACTCCACCTTCGCGTCCATCAGGGCGTAGACGTTGGGAATATTTGGGTCGGCCTGCTCGGTGCGGTAAAACTCGTCGGCGACCCACTTCAGGCACGCTCCCGCCGTCTCCATCTCCGCGAATAGCAGCGCCTTGTCTGGGTCGGCAGATTGGATGCAAGCGACGCCGTGTCGGCCCGTGGGAGTCTTGCGGGTGACGACGCCCACCCAGCCAGAGGTCCCCAGGTAGATGTGCCCATCGCCTTCCCTCACTGCCCCTGCGCCCACCGATGCCCCTGGGGCGTCGCCTCCACCGCCGAAGACAGGAGTCCCTTCCAGGAGCCCGCATTCTCGTGCCGCCTCCGCTGTCAATCCCCCCACCCGGTCAATGGATCGCACCAGGGGCGGGAATTTCTCCATGTCCAGCCCAGCGTAACGGATAATCCCCCGCAGCCAGTCCTTTTTCTTCAGGTCCAAGCCGAAGGCAGAGGCGCAAGACCACTCGAATACCATCTTGCCTGTGGCCCGGTAGGTGAGGTAGCCGTTCACGTCTAAAAAACAAGTCATCTTCTGGTAAACCTGGGGCTCGTTCTCCTTGAGCCAGAGCAGTTTCGGCAGTCCGTCCTTGCCCGAGAGTTCGGCGCCGGCGATGGCAGCGAAGACCTTCCGGCCCAGGAACTTGCGCATGATCCGCTCAGCGTGCCCTGGCGCGCGAGCATCCAGCCAGATGATGCCCGGGCGCAGCGGCCGGCCGTCGGGTCCCATAGGGACGATGCCCAACATCTGTGTGGTGTACACCATGCACAGGATATCACGTGGGGAGAGCTCTTTCCTTTCCATCACCTGGCGGGTGGTCGAGCAGACGGCGCGCCACCAATCCTCCGGCTCCTGCTCCGCCCAATCGGGACGGGGATAAGCGGTGGAGTATGGCGCGAAAGCGGTCGCGCAAACATTTCCTTCCGTGTCCACGAGCACCGCCTTGTTGCCTCCCGTGCCCACGTCGTGGGCGACGACGTATTGGGGCATCTTTCACCTCCCGTTCATATCTACCAGCGAAAAGCGATGCTTGCACTGCCCCTAACTGGGCATGGCCTCCTTGACCATCTGCTGGCGGATCATCTGCAGCATTTCGGGCGGGAACTGGGCCACTTGCTTCAGCGTCCCCTCGAGGACATCCAAGGCCCGATCCAGTTGCTCCTCGGTGATGACCAACGGCGGCTTGATTTTGACCACGTTGCGGCGGGTGGGAAGGCCTTTTACCACATCGGGCATGTCCAAGTCAAAGATGACCCCTTGCTCCATCGCCATTTCCACCAATGCGGCCGCGCGCTCCGTGGCTGGCGTTTTGGTCTCCTGGTCTTCCACCAGTTCCACGCCAATGAACAGCCCCGGCCCACGCACATCGCCGATGAGGGGGATATCTTCCTGCATCTGGCGCAAGCGCGCTGTCGCCCGCTCCCCTAGGCGTCGCGCCCGCGCGGGTAAATCCTCCCGCAGAACGACCTCGATGCTGGCCAATGCGGCGGCGAAAGCGACGGGGTTGGCCCCAAAGGTTGTGTGCTCCTCTACCAGGGTGAAACCTTTCAAGTCTTCGCGGGCCAGGACCGCGCCGATGGGGAAACCTCCACCTAAACCTTTGGTCAGAACCAGGATGTCGGGAGCCACGCCGTAATACTCAGCGGCGCTCATCGCCCCGACGCGGCCAAAGGCGGTCTGGGCCTCATCGTAGATCAGGAGAATGTTGTGGCGGTGGCAGATCTCCTTGAGACCCGCCAGATAACCGGGCGGAGTGGGAACCTGCCCTCCAGCCCCCTGCATCGGCTCGATGATGAGGCCGGCCACCGGGGTGTTTGCCCCGTAGCGGATGGCCCGCTCCACCAGTTCCAGGCAGGCCAGACCACAAGTGCGTGGTTCCCGGTGAATAGGGCAGCGATAACAGTAAGGATACGGGAACTTGACGAAGTGGTCCAGGCCCCAGCCAGGAAAGCGCGCCAGTCCCGGCATATAGTGACTGGCGGCCAGAGTAACCAGCGTGGAGCCGTGATAGCCCCGGTGAGATACCAGGAAGGTAGACGCGCCAGGCCGGTTGACCAGCGCCAGTTTGATCGCTGCCTCAATGGAAGTGCCGCCTCCCTGGTTGTTCAGCACCACCTTCTTCAGGTCGCCGGGGAAGAGTTGGGGCAGGCGGTTGATGAGTTTGATGCGCGGGATGGTGGGGTAGCCGTAACGAACGTGAGTCAGGTGGCGCATCTGTTCCACGACAGCGGCCAGGACGTCTGGGTGACAGTAGCCTACGCTAAGGGTCCAGGCCTGGGAAGTGCAATCAATGTACTCCTTGCCTGAGGTGTCGCGCACCACGGCGCTCGCCGGGACGCCCTCGTAGAGGATCTCGCGCTTGAGGGGAACGAGGGAGTGGGCTCGGGCCTGCTCAACCTCCTGGTTGGAGACCTCTGTGAGCAGAGCACGAATCTCCTCCGGGGATAGTACCTGGGGTTGGAAAGGTCCCATCTTTGTCCTCCTCTCAATGTACATATACACTTCTGTCCACTACGACTATTATAACGCCGCGAACGGCCAGGGTCAATCACGGTGCCACGCCCATCAAGAAACTTTGTGCCTTTGTGGCTATCCCCCCACCAGCCCTGCGATTTCCTCGACGATCTGGTAGGTAGCCTGGGGCCGACCCAACTGGCGTGCCCTTTCCGCCACATCCTCCAGGATAGCACGCTGCGGCCCGAACCAGCCACTGACCACCTCGGCAATCTGCCAGGGCTCCTCGACGTAGACGCCTATCCCATGCTTGAGGACGTAGGGCACATTGCCTGATTCCTGACCCGGGATGTAGCCGCTGAGGAGTATCGGCAGCCCTAACGCGCAGGCCTCCGCAATAGTGCCAGGGCCCGCTTTGGTGATGATGCAATCGCAGGCTGCCATCCAATCCCAGATATTCTCCACAAACCCCTTGACGATAGTCGGGATAGGCCAATCGTGGGCCTCTAACTCCTCCTGGAGCCTTTGGTTGCGACCACAGACCACAACCAACTGGCCGGCTGACCGTTCCCCATCCTGGCCATCAGCAGCCAGCCGCGCCGCCACCGCCCGGGCGATCTCTCCCACCGGTCCCATTCCCTCGCCACCGCTGACAATCAATGCTGTCGGCACATCGGGCAACATACCCAACTCTTGCCGCAACAAAGGTTTGGGACGTGGCTTCCGAGCGAAGGCCGGACGGATGGGCAGGCCGTATTGGCGTAACTGGTCCGGTTGCAGCCCCGCCTGCCGAGCCAAACGATATCCCTCCTCGCTGGGCACGAAGCAGAGAGTGGCGTTTTCGTCGAACCACACCGGAGGGATGGTGATCAAATCAGTCACCACGGTGACGAAAGGGGTGTTCCGTTTCATTCGTGCTAGTACCTGCAAGGGGATTTCCTGCATTAAGGGATGGACAGAGATGATCAGGTAGGGGTTGTATTGGCGGATGGCCCGACTGACAAAGGTCTGTAAGAACTTCGCAGCGGCCTTCATTACAGGCTCTGTCACCTGCGGCTTTTCGCCGACCTCATAGATGAATTTGTAGAGCCAGGGCACATCGTCCACCAGGAAACGATAGGTCTTAGGCATGTGTCTGAGTGGCGGAGGAGTGTGCTCGCTCCACAGATCCACCATATCCACCTGAAACTGGGCACCGTACCGCTCGTGGAAGACATCCCGCAACGCCTCTGCGCTAGCACGATGGCCCCCACCTGTCTCGCTCATCAGAATGAGGATCTTCTTCATTGTTTCAACTCACCGGTAGGTTGCGTGGTAGTTCCCGCTGGCTGGAGCGGTCGTTTCCCCAATAACGCCAAGACCCAAACAGCCCCGGCAAACGATACGACCCCGTTGAGATAGAAAGGTGTTGCGGGTCCTGCCGCATCATACAACCACCCGCCCAATAGAGGGCCCAAGGTAGCCCCCAGGCTGGTGGCGAAAGTGTAGAGTCCATAGCCTGTGCCTCGCACAGTGCCCCCCGTGAGGTCGGCGACCAAAGCCTCTTGAGTGGGGGTAGCCATAGTCAATCCCAGAGCCTCTAACGCCCACATCACGATGAGCCAGCCAATGTGGGACAACCCGGGTAGTAGCAGGGAAACGAGCCCTGATACGACCAGGCCCGCCGTCATCAGCGGCGTGCGACCAAAACGGTCGCTGAGTTGACCCAGACGCGAGGGCAAGAAACTGTAAACAAGCGCGGCGGGTATGAAAGCCAACGCCAGCATGCCTACTTCGGCAGTGAATTTGTCCTGCAGGAAGATCAATACCAAGGGGCTGATCATCGCCATGGATGCGCCGGTTACAAAGGCAATGACCATCAACCTAAACAAGAGTCCAGATATGGTTCTCCTACTCCCCGTTTGGAGAGGATGAACAGGCTGCGTCTCAGGGACGCGTTTCCACGCCAACCACGCCCCGAAAGCAGCCAACAGCGCATAAGCGAGGAACAACACCCGCCAACCAATGCTCAGTGGTAGCCAGGTCAGCAGAGCGAAGCCAGCAAGTGCTCCGTAGAGCGAGCCACGAGCAGAAGCCTCATCCACACGCCCCACCGCCCTACCGCGCCTTTCCGGAGAGGCTAAATCGGTGGCGATCGTGTAAGCAGAAATCCACATCAGCGCGGATGCTACACCCTGCATCAGCCGGGCCAGGTAGAGTCCAGCCACGCTATCGGCGATGCAGAATAATCCCATGGCAACGGCGTAGCACATCAAAGCGACCACGAAGAAAGTCCTGCGCCCGAAGCGGTCGAGTGCCCAACCGACCGCAGGTCGGATGAGCACCGTCATGAGCGCGAAGATAGAATACAGGCCGCCGATCCCCAGCGCGCTGGCACCCAACCGCCGGCCATAGATGGGCAGCAGAAACGAGAGGATGCCGAAGGCCGACGACCCCAACAAGACCGGCCAGAACAGCGCAGAGCCATTATTGGCTAAAGTATCCTTCGTGTTCAGAGATCGTTCCGTCATGACAGATCCACTCCTCATAAAGTGATCAATCGAGAACAGACCAGTTACCGTTAGTCTCCTTGTTCCTGCTCTCTCCAAGCACGCTCCTTAACCACTGAGAGTGAATTTGCCCTAATCGCTCGAACATACGCTGTGAGACACCGCCTGGCGGGCTCGCCCAAATCCAGGCTCAAAGCATCTTGCGGTGAAAAGAAGCCGAAATCCTGACCTTCCCCCAAATGTAACTGACCCAATCCCTTTTCTATTGGGCCAAGGTAAACATATCGCTCCGCCTCTTTATCATGGAACTCCCCGAACTTCTGATACGATGGAGGGCGGTAACCTATCTCTTCCTCAACCTCACGCAGGAGTGCCTCTTCCAGGCTTTCACCTGGTTCCACGTGTCCACCAACGAGGTCCCATTTGTTCGGGGCGGGGATATGGGGATCATTTTCGCGGTGGATTAACAGGATGTTCCCTTCCCGATTCACCAGTATCATTCCAACAACCCTGTCCATACCACCTCACCATCGCGCGGGTATCAATACGTTTCGACCGGCTCCTTGCCACCTATTTCAGGTATTGCCCTCCCTGCAACACCGGCGCGAACAAGTCACCCACCTGCTGCAAGCGCTGCGGCAGCACCCGCAGCGTCAGATCGGATGGGTGCAACTGGCCAGCCTCCACCTCGTCCCAGGTCAAGGGGGTCGAGACTGGAGCACCGGGCCGGGCACGTAGAGTGTAGGGGGCGGCTGTATTGCGACCAATGCTATTCTGGGCGTGATCAATAGTCACCTGGCGACCCCGGTGCG
>JADBJK010000006.1 GCA_014874485.1 Chloroflexota bacterium | reverse complement strand
GGGACCGCTTCCCCATCCTCCGCAACGTCCATGTTGGCACCACCATCGCCCTGGTCCTCACCCTGCTTCTGATCTGGGTCATGCCGTTCCTCCAGATTTGGGGCGTGTTTGGTGCCGCCAACCAACTGATGGCGTCCCTGGCCTTGCTCCTGATCACATTGTGGCTGATGTCCAAGGGCAAGAATTACCAGTGGACCTTCTGGCCCTTCATCTTCATGTTCGTTACCACCATCGGGGCGCTGCTCTGGTCGGCCTATGCGGCCTTCTTCATCAACCTGCCCAAGCAAACGGCCTGGCAGGGTATCGCGGCCCAGGTTACCATCGGGGTGCTTGCCCTGCTCCTGGCCGTCCTGGCTGCGATCCTGGTGGTGGACGGAGTGAGCGCCATTCGGCGGTATCGCGCCGAACTGGCCAAGGGCAAGGCCTAACGGAGCATCATGCGCTCTCAGCGATGGGAGAGCGACGAGGCTCTCCCATCGCTTTGCCCGCGATTCTTGACGGAACGGGTTGAATGGCGTAGAATGAATTACACGTTTCTGTCAAGATACCGTGTGGGCAGAATCTACAAATGGGTGATGTCATGGCGCGCAAACCAATCCTGCTGGAGGTGATTGCACCGATCCTAGAAAGGGTTGGTTTGTGCTTTACATGCCAGGTTGCTCTGACCGATGCCGGGCTGGACCGGGGGCAGGATGCCTATCCGGACGAGTGGCGGGGCGATTTTGAGGCGACGTTGGGAGCCGTCCGGCGCTTGGCGCAAATCGGCGGCGATGGCCTGACCGTCCGCTGGTCCGATCCGCGCTCGCTTCGGGGGCTGTACCTTTCGTTGCGCCACCGCGTTCGCCGCTACCCCACGTTCATCCTGGGCAAGGGTGAGCGGTACGTCGGGCATGAGGCCCTGCCTGCACTGGTCTCCCGGCTGGAGGCGCTGGTGGGTATAAGGGGTGGCTATGTATCGGAAGATTCTGCTCCCTCTTGAGACCGGTGGGATGCCGGAGGCCGTGGCCCGTCATGTGATCGCCCTCGCGGCCGCGCACGGGGCGGCCATCTCTGGCCTGCGCGTCATCCCTGTCATTTCATCGGGCGAGGCATTCTTTGACAAGTTTCAGGTAGAGCTGGGCTCTCGCGGGGCGAAGTTGCGCGAGGAGGCCGAGTCGGAGTTCGGTCGCCTGGCGCGATTGAGCCAGGAGGCGGGGGTAGCCTTCTCGGGCGAGGTGGTCTTCACCGAGAAGACAGAAGCCGAGGCCATCGTGGCCTATGCGGCCGAGCATGGGTGTGACCTTATCGCGATGCCCACCCGCCCGCGAGGGGCGCTGTCGCGCTGGCTGATGGGCAACGTGGAAGACAAGGTGCGCCGCCGCTCGCCCGTTCCCGTGCTGTTCGTCCCCGTTGCGGCGGGCGCATAGAAAGCGAGGCTCCAATGACTCAGGAAGAAGTGATTGCGGTTTTGCAAGATGCGTTGAAGGCGGAACTGGCCGCCGTGGAGATGTACGGTGCCCACGCGAAGGCCATCCCCGAAGCCGCCGTGTCCGAGGGCGTGCAGGCGATCCTTGAGGTGGAGCAGGAGCACGCCGCCAACCTGTCGCGCCGCATTCGTGAACTGGGCGGGCGGCCCGTGGAGCCTGGCGGGCCTTCCACCGTCGCGGGCAGGGTTGCGACGGCTGCGAGTCAGGCGTTGCGGACGGTGGACATGCTGCGGCTGGAGTTGGGCGAGGAGCAGACGGCCATCAAGCACTATGCCATGGCCGTGGCCGAGATCATGGACGACGAGGACACCCTGTCCATGCTGACCGAGCACCTGCAGGACGAAATCGCCCACGCGACGTGGATGAAACGCCAGATTCGGGCTTTGGGGGCGACTCGGTGATGCGCGATGAGCCGTGCGAGGAGAGCAGGCTCCGTCGCGCCCTGCGCACGCTGGGGCAAATCCTCTACGGGATGACGGTCTATGACTGGGTGCGCGAGGTGCAGAAGGAGCGCGGGGAACTGGAGCGGTTCTTTGTGCTTGTGGTGTTCGGCGACATGATCGGCCTGCCTATTCTCCCGCCATACTACTCGCTGCGGCTCATCCCGTACACGGTGCCCTTGATAGAGCGCTGGAAGCGGTGTGTCCTGAGAGAACGGGACCTGACGGATTTGTTTGATTCCGAAATCGGATAGAAAGGAAGGGGGATATGACTGAAGAAGAGAAGCGCAGTGCGTTCAAGAGGTTCCTGGATACCACCAAAAGCGTGTTGTATGGCATGGCAGGTCACGACATGGCGCGGTTCGCCCTGAAGACCCGCGGCAGCATGGAGCACCTGTTCATCCTCATTACCATGGGCGACCTGCTGGGAATCCCGATTCTGCCGCCGTACTACTCGCTGCGCCTGCTGCCCTACGTGGTGCCGCAGATCGCCACCTGGAAGCGGCGCATGCTCCGCGAGCGGGACCTGACCGACGCGCTCGCGTAGGCGATGTGCGGTCGCCGCAACACGAATCCCACAACACGAAGAAAGGGGTGATGGGCGTTGTCACTAGCGCAGATTTTCAAACAGAATCCTGACCGCCGCTACATCATGTTCGGGGGCAAGGGCGGGCTTGGAAAGACCACGTTCTCTGCCGCCACGGCCTACTGGCTGGCGAAACAGGGCTACAAGGTTCTCGTCTTCTCGGTGGATCCCCAAGCGTCGCTCTCCGACATCTTCCAGAGGGACATCTTCGGCAAGGGCCCTGTAGAAATCATGCCGAACTTGTACGCTCAGGAGATTGATGCGGACAAGCGCATCAAGGAGTATCAGCAGGAAATCCGCCAGAAGATTCTGGACATGTATGGCCTGCCCGAGGTCCCGCAGGAGATTGAGAACTACATCCAGGCGGCCGCGGCGGAACCTGCTATGGAGGAGAGCGCCATCTTTGACGAGGTGGTGGACATCGTCGTGGGCGGGCAGTACGACTACTACATCTACGACCTGGTGCCGCTGGGCCACGCGCTCTACTACCTTAGCATGGCGTCCGTGTACGACGAGTGGATTGATAAGATCACCGCGCTGCGCGAGGAGATGGCCGAGTACGATAAGGTCGCGGCGGTGATGCGGCGGGAGAAGGAGACCGAAGAGGACAAAATCCTCAGGGAGTTGCAGTACATCAAATATCGCATCAACACCTCGTCCAGCATCCTCACCGACAAGCAGAAGACCGCCTTCTTCTTCGTGCTGGTGCCCGAGGAGATGATTATCCTGGATACGCAGAAAGCGGCGGGGCTGTTTGCAAAGTTCAACGTGCCCCTGTCGGGCTACATCGTCAACCGCGTGATTCCGCCAGAGTTGAGCCAGCAGGACATCCCTGCGTATCTCCGCAACCGCATAGAGATGCAGCGGCAGTACCTGGACAAGATCAATCGCACCTTCGGCAACGAAGTGCTGGCGTGGGTGCCCGAGTTTGAGCGGGACATCACGGGATTGCCGATGATTGAGAAGGTCGCCAATGCGATGTTTGGAGGGAATGGCGCATGATTACCAAGACAACGCAGCAATTCCTCAACGAGCACCCGAAGATGAAGTACGTCTTCTTCGGGGGCAAAGGCGGCGTCGGGAAGACGGTCATGGCTGGCACCGCGGCCCTGTGGCTGGCGCAGCAGGGCAAGCGCACCCTCCTGGCTTCCACCAACCCCGTGCACAGCCTGTCCAGCCTCCTCGGGCAGGATGTCTTCGGCAAGCCCACGCCCGTAACGGGGGTGAACAACCTCTGGGCCCACGAGATTGACACGCGGGAGACCATTGAGAAGTCCAAGCGGGAGATTCGCGAGAAGATAGAATGGTTCCTGAAGTTCGCCGACATCAAGACCAAGGCGGACGAGTTCGTAGAATCGGCCACGATGAACCCTGCCTTTGAAGAGTCGGCGATGTTTGAGAACATGATTGACATCATGTTTGAGGACAAGTACGAGGCCTACGTCTTTGACACGGCCCCGACCGCGAACGCCCGCCGGTTACTGGGCATGTCCTCCGTGTACTCCTTGTGGGTCAACAAGATGGTGCAGAGCCGCGAGGAGGCCCGAAGCCTGCGCGAGCTCCTGTCCTACAGTAAGAAGAAGCAGGAGAAGGACCCGTTGATGGAGTACCTCCTGCGGTTCAAGGACCGCATGGCGCACGCGAAGGAACTCCTCACGGATGCGGAGAAGACCGCGTTCTTCTTCGTTACGCTGCCTGAGGCGCTCCCCATCGCCGTGATCACGCGCTTCATCAACTGGTTCACCGAGTTCGGCATTCCGGTCGGCGGTGTCATCGTGAACATGGTGATTGACAAGAGCACGGTTACCGAGAAGACGCCGGAATTCGTCCGCAACCGAATCGCCATGCAGGACGAGTACATGGGGGTCATCCACCGCACCTTCGGCGATGGCGTCCGCGCGATTGTGCCGCTGTACGAGACCGAGGTTCGGGGCGTTACGATGTTGGAACGTACCGCTCGCGACCTGTTCAAGTAGGAAGGCATGTCGTCTAGACAAGGCCCTTGTCCCGTGCGACAAGGGCCTTCTTTTGCCAGGAGGGTATCGGCATGGGCCCATGGTTGGTGTTGCTGATGGCCTTGCTGTACATCGTGGTGTTCGGGGGGCTGGGGCTGGTGCGCCGCGAGCCGCTGAGCCTGCGGTTTGCCGTGGAGAGCCTTGTGTTCACCGCGCTCATCTACGGCATCTACTGGGTGAGCGGTTTCCTGATGAGTCCCGTGCTGTTTGTCATCCTCTTGTATGTGGTTACCATGCGGGCGCAGATTCTGGTGGATGCGGGGAACGTGGTGGCGCGCATGGGGAAGTGGAGCCTGGCGCGCAGCCTGTATGGCCTCGGCGAGCGGCTGAGCATGAGCGATCCCAGCCGCTGGGCAGCGCGCATCAACACCGGCGCGTGTTTTCTCAAGGAGGGGCGGCTGGAGGAGGCCATCCAGTCTCTGTCGGCGCTTGTGGGGAACGCGGACAAGGGGAACCTGTCGCCCAAGCACGAGGCGGCGTGCCGCTACAACCTGGGACTGGCCCTGATGCGCAGCGGCAAGTGCGCCGAGGCGGTGCACCAGTTGAACGAAGTGATTGAACTCCTGCCCGGCTCAATTTATGCCATCGGAGCCAGCGCAGAACTCAAACGTTACCGAAAGACGACAACCGGTCAGGACCAACCCTGCGAACCGGAGACCGAAACCAAACCGTAGAACATGGAGGAGACCACATGGACGGCATTGACGTTGTAACCGCAATGATGGAGATTGCCGCGCGCACCGCTCCAAAGGCGGCCGGCAAGGATTTCGTCGTGGTGCGCACTCTGAAGGGCGACATCCTGCGCGAACTGGCCGAGAAGATGGTGGAGTTCGGCGTGCGCACGGGCAAGCCGAACTTTGACCGCGACGGCAAGAACGTGGCTCATTCGGCGGCGGTGGTGCTCATCGGCATCAAGGATGCGACGCCCGTCGGGTTGAACTGCGGGGCGTGCGGGTTTGAGAAGTGCCCGAAGATCAACACCTTTGAGGGCGAGTTCCAAGGCCCGCAGTGCGCCTACCGCCTGCTGGACATGGGCATTGCCCTGGGGTCGGCGGTGAAGACGGCGCAGATTCTGAACGTGGACAACCGCATCATGTACCGCATCGGCACGGTGGCCCGCGAGATGGGACTGATAGACGCCGATTTCGCGATGGGCATCCCGCTGTCGGTTACGGGGAAGAACATCTACTTTGACAGGTAGGGCGCGACGTGAACTGGGCAGAGATCAAGAAGACCGCAAGGGAACGTTTCGGGCCTGCGTGCCGCGTGTGCCCGGTGTGCGATGGCCGGGCGTGCGCGGGCGAGATGCCCGGCATGGGCGGCGTCGGGTCGGGCGCGTCGTTCATGAGCAACGTGGCGGCGCTGGCCCGCTACCGCCTCAACCTGCGCACGCTGCACGACAACGATACCCCCGACACCCGCCTGACCCTGTTCGGCCACGCGCTGGAGATTCCCATCCTGGTCGCGCCGGTGGCCGGGACCGCGCCCAACATGAACAATGCGGTGTCCGAAGAGGATCTGGCCGATGCGCTGATGGGCGGGGCCGTCGCGGCGGGGTCGCTGGGCATGGCCGGCGATGGGCCGAGCCCGAAGTTCGCGGAGATCGGCCTCGCAACGCTGGCGCGGTACGAGGGGCGCGGGTGCTTCATCTCTAAGCCGCGCCACGCCGAGGACATCCTGCGCCTGCTGCACCAGGCGGAGGATGCCGGCGCGTGGGCCGTGGGCGTGGACATTGACGCGGCGGGCATCATCAACATGGTGCGCGCGGGCCAGTATGTCGGGCCTAAGCCGGTGAGCGCCTGGCGGGACATCATCGCCCGCCTGGGGCGGCCGTTCATCCTCAAGGGCATCATGACGCCCGACGAGGCGGAGATGGCGCTGGACACCGGCGCGGCGGCGATTGTGGTGTCCAACCACGGCGGGCGCATCTTGGATCACACGCCGGGAACGGCGGACGTCTTGCCATCCATCGCGGCGCGGGTCAAGGGCAAGATCACGATTCTGGCCGACGGTGGGGTGCGGTCGGGCTACGACGTGCTGAAGATGCTGGCACTGGGGGCCGACGCGGTCATGGTGGGGCGGCCCATGGCCATTGCGGCGGTCGGCGGGGGCAAAGAGGCGGTCGCGGCGCTGCTGGCCCAGTACGCTGACCAGTTGCGCTCGGCCATGATCCTCACCGGCTGCGGCAGCCTTGCCGACGTGAACGCGCGAATCCTGTGGCGCGATGGCGCATAACTCAACGACGAGGTGGAGCATGTACCGCGTTCTGAGCATCAATCCCGGGTCCACGTCCACGAAGGTCGCACTGTACGAGGATGAGTCGCCGGTCTTCGTAGAGATCATCCGACACTCGGCGGACGAAATCGCCCAGTACAAGCGCATCGTGGATCAGTACGAGTTCCGTCGCGATGTCATCCTGCGCGTGCTGGAGGAGAAAGGCGTTGACCTGAAGTCGCTCCACGCGGTGGTGGGGCGGGGCGGGGCGCTTCCGCCTGTCGCCAGCGGCGTGTACCGCATCAACGACCGGATGCTGGAGGACCTGCGCCAGCCGAAGCGCGAGCACGTGAGCAACCTGGGCGCGTTCATCGCGCGGGAAATCGCCGAGCGGGCAGGCGTCCCGGCCTTCATCGTGGACCCGGTGTCGGTGGACGAGTTTGAGCCGATTGCGCGCATCAGCGGCCTGCCCGAGATTGAGCGCAAGAGCCTGTCCCACGCCCTTAACCTCAAGGCCACTGCCCGCAAGGCCGCCAAGGTGCTGGGCAAGCCTTATGAGGAACTGAACCTGGTCGTCGTCCACATGGGCGGCGGTATCTCGGTCAGCCCGCACCGCAAGGGGCGCATGATTGACGTGAACCAGGCGCTGGACGGCACGGGGCCGTTCTCGCCCGAACGGGCGGGCGGGCTGCCTATCGGCGACCTGCTGCGCCTTGCCTACTCCGGCCAGTACACCTACGAGCAACTGTACCGCCGCCTGGTGGGGGGCGGGGGGCTGGTGGCGCACCTGGGGACCAACGACGCCCGCGAGGTGGAGCGCCGCATCGCCGAAGGGGACGAGCACGCCCGCCTGGTGTACGAGGCGATGGCCTACCAGATCGCCAAGGAGATCGGCGCGATGGCGACGGTGCTGAAGGGCGAGGTGGACGCCATCGTGTTGACGGGCGGGCTGGCCCACTCGGAGATGCTGACGGGCTGGGTCCGCGAGCGGGTGGAGTGGATCGCGCCGGTGCTCATCTTCCCGGGCGAGGACGAGATGGAGGCGATGACGATGGGCGCGCTCCGCGTCCTGCGCGGCGAGGAGCAGGCGAAGGAATACGTGTGATGTGTCTTTGCACCGCAGAGACACAGAGCGCACAGAGAAGATCAAGAAACTCTGCGTCCCCTGTGCCTCTGCGGTGAACCTATGCCTTGAGCGGCGAGGAGTAGGCGAAGGAGTACGTGTGATGTGTCTTTGCACCGCAGAGGCACAGAGCGCACAGAGAAGATCAAGAAACTCTGCGTCCTCTGTGCCTCTGCGGTGAACCTATGCCTTCAGCGGCGAGGAGTAGGCGAAGGAGTACGTGTGATGTGTCTTTGTGTCATTGATCGCCCTATACTGTACCAGGCATCGCCGCCTGATGTGTACCACCCGCAGTCGCCCGATCTGTACCACCCGTGATCGCCCGATGTGTACCACCCGCAGTCGCCCGATGTGTACCACCGGAGTGGCGCGATGGCGAGCTCGTGGCTACACTCCTCCGA
>JADBJK010000066.1 GCA_014874485.1 Chloroflexota bacterium | reverse complement strand
TCCTCTCCGCGGGCGGAGAGGAAAGGGGAGGGTGTGGGAGGGGTTAGGTGAGGTCGAGCAGCCTCTTCGCTGTAGGTCGGGCGGCGAAAGTGGATTTCGTTGGTGGGGAGCGGCTCACGGCCCTGCTCCGACGTGCCCATTGCAGCAGGTTTGCCCCCAAACTGAAGTGCACCGGCGCGGCGCTTCCGGTTCCAAAGTTTGTGGGCAACTGTCACGCGGAGGGGTGCAGCGAGGGCCGAAGGGGGATGAATCCGACTGGCAGGGGCAGCGCAGGCATCGCCCCCGCAATTCCTATCGGCCTTCCACAAAGACCGGCGCGGAGCCCAGCGACAGGGTCAGGACGCCGCCCTGCGCGGCCATCGCCTCTGCATCCGCTTCCGTTCGGCCGAGGCGGGTGATGGTGTGGGTAACCAGCGCCTGGGCGAACTCCACGGGCAGGTTGACCGACGCGGGTGTCGGTTCGGCCTCGTCGGGGAAGTGCAGGCGGCCCGGCTCGCGCCACAGAACGTACACAGGCTTGCCCCGAACCGTGAAGCGGTAGGCGTAGATGCCCTCGTCCATCTGCAGGCGCTCAACCGCGGTGTAGCCATCCAGTTTGCGAATGGCCAGTTGGTAGGCGTAGAACGCCGGCTGGAGCGAGTTCACGCTCCACGTCTGCTTGAGGAGGTTGTACTCGGCATCGGCCATCCCCTGAAATCCCCAACTGCCGGTGATGCGCGGCGTCCGCGTCAGGGGGCTTTCTACGAGCCACGCGAGATTCATCCCCGCATATCCGGCATGGATGGCGACCCCGATTTTCTTCACGAGTTCCCTCGCCTGCACGGCGCGCCACCAACGCTCGGCGACCTCGCCCTGCGGCGATTTGGCGTTGCCGACGGCTTCCAGCCAGCCGATGGTGCGCACGGCGTCCTGTGGGCGGATGGGCGCTACCGTCTGGTAGTCGGAGTCCGCAGCGCCGGGGAGCAAGCCCCGCGGGGTGATGGGCATCAGCAGCGAGGACACGGGCAGCGCATCGCCGATCCAGACGGGCTTGTTGTAGCCGTTCTTCCGCATCTCGGCGCGGAGCCACGCCATCGTCGGGTACAGTTCGGTGTAGTCGCCCAGGGCGTGAATCTCCACGATGTCAAACAGGTCGGGGTGGCGCAACAATTCGCGCACCTCGCTCATGGGGTGGCGCAGCGGATGGTCTTTCGCGGCGCGGCGCTCAACCTCTGCGGACGATGGATTCCCGTCAAACACGTCTATCAGGAAGAAATCCACGAGGCCCACCAGCGCCTGCGGGTTGGCCCGCTTGATGGCCCGGTGCGCGGCGGCCAGGATGCGCAGGTAGTCCTCGGCTGTGCCCTCAAAGTAGCCCGTCCACTCCTCTACGACCGTGTAGTGCAGCACGGGGGCCTTCAGCCCGGGCATGTCGCGGTCGCCATCGCCGTCGTACCGCTCCACCAGGTTGAACACGAACTCCTCGTAGTCGTCCATGTACTTCGGGTCGGGGATATGGTGCAGCCGCGTGGAGGAGGCCCAGGCGTTGTTCGCGTTGGTGTACGCCTGGATGCGGAACCCCGCGCTCTGCCATTCGGCGATGATTTTGTCCGCCTCGGCCCAGTCGTAGGTGTGCTGGCCGTCGGCTGCGGGCGGCTTCGGCTCAATCGTGCCCCATGAGAACTGCTTGCTCGTGTTGGAGCGCGCCCATCTTGCGCCGAGTTGTGAGTAGACGGCGGCCAGCCCGCCTGGCAGCATGTATTCCACGCCGAAGGCGAAGCCGATGGTGGGAGCGCCAGGCGGCTGGGTGGCAGTGGGCGAAGGTGCAACCGTCGCGTGTGGCGTCCGCGTGGCCCTTGGCGCGGGCGGAACACAGCCTATCAGCAGGAGCGAGAGGGCGACGAGGGCAACTGCTCTGAACTTGTCCATTCGCACCCCTTCGGCGAATCGGCACGACTCGCCTGCCCGTTACAACACCGGCCGGGCAAGAACGGTGTGCCTCAACGCCGGTACGCCGTGGCCCGCACCAGCGTGAACTGCCGGTCGTCGGCCTGTGCCCAGTCCTCCGCCAGCGCGGCTCGGACGAGGCCCCGCTCGTCCCACAGATGCGCCTCCGACTCCACGAGCCAGACCGCCCGCTTGCCCCGGAGTGCCTGCTCTAGTGCCAGGTGGATGGCCGCTTCGGTCTGCCCGCCGTTGGCGTAGGGCGCGGGAATCGGCGTGTAGGGTTTGGCGCAGTAGCGGGCGAACACAGGCTCAACGTGGGGGATGAGGAACACGATGGCGTCGTCCGTGGACAAGCGCGGGCAGACGTATTGCGCAGCGGCGCGCATGTCGGGCTTGATGGGCTGCGTTGCCTGCACCCACACGCCGCGCAGGGACACGGCGAGGACCGCAGCAGCAGTGAGCGCCCCCAGGTAACGGGCGCGGCGCAGCAGACTGTCCAGCCCCGCCGCCACCAGGAGCAGGAACGCGGGCAGTGTGGTGATGAGATAGCGTTCCACGAACAGCGGCGACAGGAGCGAGACGCCGAACAGGAGCAAGAACGGCACCGCCCACCAGAGGGTGCATGCGGAGACGGAGATGAGCCGCGAATCACCCGAGGAACCGCGCGGATCAGAACCCATCTGCGCGGAATCGCGTTCGTTCGCGCTTCCCATCCGAAGCCCCCACGCCGCCAGCAGGCACAGCAGGAACGGGACCAGCGCCCAGAATGTGGCGGCGGGCCGCACCCCTTCGCTGAAGCCGAACAGGACGCTCGCCAATGCTTGAGGGAACGGCACGAAGGGGTGGCCGGTGCGAAATCCGGACAGCAGCGCCGGCACCTGCCAGGCGGCGAACGCGAGGTAGGGCAGGATTATCAGGGCCAAACTTGCCGCGTATGCCTTCCACCGCGGTCGCCAGCGCCGCAGCCCCGCCAGGAACACCAGCGCGAACGTGGGAATCAGCAGTGCCGTCAGGTAGTGGACGAGCAGCGAGAGGGTAGTCGTGAGCACGTACCCCGCCCAGGCCCACCACGGCCCGCCCTCCAGTCCCCACCACAGCAGGGCGAAACTCGCCGTTGCCAGCAGCGCGACCCAGGCGTACATCTTGCCCTCTTGCGAGTACCACACCGCGTAGGGCGCGACGGCCGTCAAGCCCGCGGCCAGCCACCCGACCCGCCTGCTGAACAGCCGTGCCCCCAGGTGGAACATGAGCGGGACGAGCGCCGCGCCCGCCACAACCGAGAACGAACGCAGGCCAGCCTCGCCCTCGCCGAACACGGCCAGCCAGGGGCGCAGCGCCAGGAAGTACAGCGGGCCGTTCTCCCCAGGCGTGAGGAACATGCGCATCAGGTCGCCCAGCGGCTGCGTGGCGAAGCGGATGGCGTCCACCTCGTCGCGCCACAGGCTCTGGAAGCCGATGCGGGCCATGCGGATGGCCAACGCGGCGACGACCAGGGCCGCCAACGAGAGCCGCTCGGTTCTTGTCAGGCGCACAGTCCGCGCCATCCGTCCGCCTCACATGAACAAGAGCGCGCCGGGGATGGGCGCGCTCTGGGGTTGCGGTCGCTGCACGACGGAAATCACTCTTGCGAAGTCGGCTTCTTGGGCGAGATGGCGATGACCACGAACAGGCCGACGATGACCAGGCCCACGATGACCCACAGAATGGGCGCTGGGCCGCCCGTCGTGGGCTGGGGCGCGACGGTCGGAATCGGTGCGGGCGGCACCGGCGTGAACGTCGGCTGCTCCGGCACCAGCGTCGGGGGCGGCGGGAGCGTGGGCTGGCCCGGCGACGTCGGCAGCGGAGGCGGCAGTTCCGCGGACGTCGGGAACGGCGTCGGCTCCACGTAGATGATCGTCGGCGTTCGCACGACCGTGGGCTCCTCGGTAACGACGGGCGTGTCGGTGGGGCTGGGGCCCGGCGGCGAGATGGGAGATTGGAACAGCATGGCGGCCCCCGCGCCACCCAGACTGCCCGCCAGGAGCGCCGCAAGGACGATGGCGCAGGCCAGAAGCATCCACACCGAGAACGGCTCTCGCAACTTCCGCTTGTACGAGTTCATCGTATCCCTTCCCTCCATGATGCCCGGGGCGACCCGAGTTCTAGACCAACTTCTCGCGCACGATGGCGCTCGCGTAGTCCATGATGGCCACGACCAGGGCGATGGCCCAGACCGCCGTCGCCGCCTGACGGTACTGGAGCAGGTTGATCCACTGGATGAGCAGGAAGCCGATGCCGCCGCCGCCGACCAGACCGATGACGGTGCTCATGCGCACGTTGATGTCCCAGCGGTAGATGGTGAACGCGATGAACGGCGGGATCATCTGCGGCACAACGGCGTAGGCGATGGTCTGGATACGGTCGGCGCCGGTTGCAGTTACAGCCTCAATGGGGCCTGGGTCTATGCTCTCAATGGCTTCCGAGTACAACTTGGCCAGGGCCGCGACGGTGTGCAGCGTCAGGGCCAGGACGCCCGCGAAGGGGCCGATGCCCACCCACACGACGAAGATGAGGGCCCAGATGAGCGGCTCAATGGAGCGCATGATGTTCATGATGGTGCGCGTGATGTAGTAAACCGTCGCGCTGAGTGGGTTATGGATCATCAGGTTGCGAGCGCTCAGGAAACTGATGGGGATGGAGATGATCACGCCCAGGGTCGTCGCCATCAGGGCCAGGAAGATGGTTTCTATCATCTTGTCAATGACCATGCGGAGGGTGATCGTCGCCCTCCAAGGCCCTGTGGGGACCGAGATGGCCGCCTCCACCTCGTGGATTTCGTAGTCGGTGCCGCGTGCATTGGGCACGTTGAACGTGTACTCAAAGGTCCCGTTCTCGTCGGTCTGGATGCCGCGGACGCGCTCCTTCATCCCGATGGGGTCCACCCAGTACAGGATGCCTTTGGAGTTGGGGGCGAAGTTTTCGCCGCGCACCGCGATCAGATCGCCGCGATCGCCGCAGGTCCCGCCCCGCGTGATGATGAGGCTGGGCTTGCCGGGCTCAACCTGGGCTGGGGCGGGCGGGTTGCCGGAGCAGGGAATCTGATACTTGGCGCGGGCGATCTGGTCGGTGGGCGTCCGCTCAAACAGGTCGGGCGTAACCAGGTCTATGAACAGCGGTTTGGCCCGTGGCGCGTCTTTCACCAGCGCGTTCAGGTCAATCTTGGTGATGATCCACCCCGTCGTGTATGACAGGATGAGCATGGCCAGCACCGCCGCGCCCCACGAGCGGGTGTACCAGGGGCGCGGACGCACGCGGATGTCCGCCACCTCCTTGTATTCGGGCAGGGAGACTTCAATCCCTGCGATGCGGTCCACCAGGGTGCGCCCTTTGGGGTCCACGAGTGCCCATAGGAAGAGGATCAGCAGCGGCAGCGAGGCCAGCGTCCACGTCTCGTACCGTGCATCGTGCGTGTGGAGCCACCACAGGCCGATGTAGGCGGGGGCCATGCCGATGGCGTTCAGCAGGGCGTGGAGCAGCCGCCGGAAGACGGACACCTTCTTGCTCCCATTGCGGCTGTACTCAATGTTGCTCACACGCCCGCCGAGCGACCGCCCCAGGCTGCCCCAGAACAGCGCCACCACAATCGCCGCGGAAATCACGATAGCCCACGGCACGTACAGCACAGGCTGGCCCGTGCTCGCCTTCACGGCCTCTTTGTACTTGGGCAACTGGAGGATGAGAAGCCGAACCGAGGCGTAGAGATAGCAAAGCGCCAAGACGTCCGCGAACAATCCCGTCAGGCGGTGCTGCGCTACCTTGAATCGGCTCACACCGCGAGCGATGATGACTTTGTCGCCACGGCGCAGAATCTCGTTTTGCTCTTCGCTCATCGTTGTTCTCTCCGTGCGAGAATAGGCATCAAGCGATCTCCACTTCTATGGCCTCTTCGCCGTAGATGGCCTTGAAACGCTCATGGTCAATGTCCTTCGGCAGGCCATCAAACACGATTTCGCCCGCCTTCAGGGCGATGATGCGCGTTCCGTAGCGTCGCGCCAGGCTCAGGAAGTGGAGGCTGCACAGGACGGTGATGCCGTCCTCCTTGTTGAGTTGCTCCAGGTACTTGAGCACCGAGTGCGAGGTAGCGGGGTCCAGGCTGGCAACTGGCTCGTCGGCCAGCATGAGTTTGGGCGACTGCATGAGGGCGCGGGCGATGCCGACGCGCTGCTGCTGGCCGCCGCTGAGCGAGTCGGCGCGGTTGTAGGCCTTCTCGCTGATGCCCACCCGCTCCAGTGCGGCAAAGGCGCGCTGTCGGTCCTCCCTGCTGAACTGCCCCAGGACGCTGGTCCACGTATTGACGTAGCCCAGGCGGCCCGACAGCACGTTGGTCATCACCGAAGACCGTTTGACCAGGTTGAACTGCTGGAAGATCATGCCGATGTTGCGGCGAATTTCCCGCAGTTCTTTCAGCGAGGCCGCGGTGATGTCCACGCCGTTCCAGATGATCTTGCCGCTAGTAGGCTCCACGAGGCGGTTGATACAGCGGAGCAGGGTGGACTTGCCGGACCCGCTGAGGCCGATGAGGATGACGAATTCGCCGTCTCTGACGGTGAAACTGACATCGTGGAGCGCGCGGGTTCCGTCTTCGTAGATTTTCGTCAGGTGCTGGATTTCAAGCACAAGCCCCCTCCTGGGATAGAATCCGAGAATCGGCTTTCTGTTTAGACATGATACACCATTTGGCCCTGCCCTGCAACAAGGTGCCGTTGGGTTCGGTTCCAGGGTCTGTTTGTGCCTGTCATTGCGAGGGGGCGAAGCGCCCAGATGGAGCGTGAGATTGCTTCGCTTCGCCCGCAATGACAGCCCCCATCTTGTCATTCTGAGCGGCGAAGCCGCGAAGAATCTCGCCGTCCGAGATGCTCCGCTCGCAATGACAATGGACAACCTTCACGTGCGACGCACCTCCGAGGTGCGTCGCACGTGGGCCGACTGGATTGCTTCGCTTCGCTCGCAATGACAGAACCGACGGGACCGAGCCCGACTAGAACTGCTGCAGGATGACCGGGTCCGCGCTCAGGCGCTCGGCCACCTGGGCGAATGCCTGCGAGATGGCCGCCGTGGGCTGGGCGAGCACGACCGGGCTGCCGAGTCGCGCGGCGCTGGCGCACTCCTCGGGCGCGCTGGGAATCACGCCCAGGAGGCCGAGTTCCAGGAAGTTGGAAATCTGGAGTGCGGACATCTCTGTGGACGAGCGCGCTCGGTGCACGATGAGCCCGCCAATGCTAGAGGGCGGAACACCATACCCCTTGAGCAACATCAGGAGCATCTTGGCGGCCGCCAAGGATGTGGGGTCCTGCTCCGTAACCAGTGCGACGAAGTCGCTACGCTCCACGGCTTCGCGCCAGGCCGGCGAGAACGACGCGGACATCATGTCCAGCACCACCATCTCCGCCGAGTGGCGCAGCGCATCCAGGGTTGAGGAGACCATGGCGGGCGTGAGTTCCAGGTACTCCTCGGGCTGCTGGGGGCCGGCGAGGATTTTCAGGCCGCTGGGATGTTGCATCAGCGCGCCGGTGATCTCGCGGCCGGTGCGGCTATCCCGCTCGCGGAACAGGCGGCCTAGCGACACGCGCGGCCGGATGTTCAACTGCAGGCAGGCGGTGCCGAAGGTGTTGCGCACCTCCGCCAACACGACATTGTGGCCGCCCTTGGCCAGGAGCACCGATGCGTTCACGGCGGCGGTCGTCGTGCCGACACCCCCCTTCGCGCCCACGAAGGTGAAAATCCGCGCCTCTTTCGCCTCGGCATAGGAGGCCCGCGTGAGAAGCGCCGCGACACGCGCCACCAGTTCGCCTGGGTCCGCCGGCTTCACGAGATAGTCGTCGGCCCCGGCACGGAACCCGGCGACCTTGTCCGCCACCTGGCCCTTGGCCGTCAGCATGAGCACGGGCAGCCTGCGGGTGGCGGGGTCGGCCCGAAGCCTGCGGCACACTTCAAATCCGTCCAGGTCGGGCATCATGATGTCCAGGATGACCAGGTCCGGGTGCAACTGGCGCGCCTGGGTCAGGCCGTCCAGCCCGTTGGCGGCGGTTAGAACGTCGTACCCCTCCTGCTGGAGGCTGTACCCGATGAGTCTGAGTGCGGTGGGATCATCGTCCACGACCAGAATCCGCTTGGCCATCTCACCCCCTCCTTACGTGGCATCGGCTTCGTGTGTATCCGCGGGGTTCTCCTGGACCGGCAGGGCGAAGGTGAACGTGCTTCCCCTGCCCGGTTCGCTCTCGGCCCAGATGCGGCCGCCGAGGTTCTCCACGATTTGCCGCGCGATGTACAGTCCCAGGCCCACCCCGCCCGTTGAGCGGGTCTGCGAGGATTCGGCCTGGAAGAACTTGTCAAACACGTGGGGCAGGCTGTGGGCAGGGATGCCCGCGCCCTGGTCCTGCACCTGCACCCAGACCTCGCCAGGCTTCCGCAGTCCGCGGATGGTGGCGACGCTGCCCGATTTGCTGAACTTGATGGCGTTGCCGATGAGGTTCGTCATCACCTGCTTCAGCCGCACGAAATCCCCGATGACTTCGGGGAGCGGCTCGGCGACCTCCACGCGCAGTTCCACGCCGGCGCTGGCGGCCATCCCCTCGGCGTCGGCTACCGCCTGCCGGATGAGGTCTTCCACCGGCACGCGCTCCCGTTTGAGCACAAGACTCCCCTGCTCCATCTTGGACGTGTCCAGGATATCTTCCACCAACTTGCTCAGGTGATCGGTCTGGTCGCGGATGATGTTCAGGAACTCGGTGCGGACTTTGGGGTCTTCGGCCTTGCCCTGCAGGAGCAGTTCTATGAACCC
>JADBJK010000091.1 GCA_014874485.1 Chloroflexota bacterium | reverse complement strand
CTGGAAGATCGCTCCGGAGGCCAATCCATCACTGCCGCCCGTTCGTTTCACGCTGAACGAAGCGGCAGCGATCTATTTGGCAGCACGGCTTTTGGTGCGCTACAGCGATGAGCACAATCCATACATCGTGCAGGCGCTGACCAAACTGACCGGGGTTTTGCCCGACGCGATCGCGGGCCACGTCCACAGCATCAGCCGCTCGCTCTCAAGGAGGCCCGATGCCCCAACTTTCACGCAGGTGTTCGCAGTGGTGACGCTGGGGTGGGCCACGCGACGCAAGGTGCGCATCTGGTACCAGTCCAGCGGCAGCCAGAACGTGCACGAGTACCTGGTAGCGCCGTATTTCATTGACGTTTCTGGTGCGGGCTACGCGACGTATCTGGTGGGCCACGCCACTTACTTCGACAAGGTACATACGTTCAAGATGGAGCGCATCTCGCGGGCGGAATTGACTGAGGAAGAGTTTGAACTGCCAGTGGATTTCGACGGGCCGGCGCTATTGGAGAGTGCGTGGGGGGTGATGTTCGGGGAGCAACAAACGGAGGTAGTGTTGCGTTTCGCCCCGGCAGTGACGCGGCGGGTGAAGGAGAGCGTGTGGCATCCGACACAGGTACTGGAGGACTGCGAGGATGGGGGATGTATCCTGCGGGTGCGGGTGGCGCACACTTTGGAGATTCGGCATTGGGTGTTACAGTGGGGGGCGGGCTGCGAGGTGCTGGAGCCGCCGGAGTTGAGGGAGGAGGTGGCAGGGGAGTTGAGGAGGGCGGCGGAGAGGTATGGGGATCAATGAATTTCGAATCGGCGAATCAGCAAAGGAGGCAAAGCAGAATGCTGAAGTACACAGGACATCCTCTCGTTGATGTGGGGGTAGCGACGATTGCGGCATTTGTGAACAAACGCGACTTGACTTCGATTACAGAAGCCGATCTGGATAGGGTCGCCGACTTTATGGCCAGGCAGTATGTTGTGGATCCGCTCAAATCGTTCTTGACGGTTGCCTTTCCCAACTCCGGTTTTACGCAGCCGGCCTTTGCTAAGACACCGGAGAAACGCGATGAATATGCCGAACGTGTCTTGCGTGGCTATAGGGCAGGCACACCATACCTTGAAGAGCGTTGCGTCTTCACTGGCGATCCGGCGGTAGCAGTAGCGTTCTCCGACAAACTGCCGCCAGGCCGGGCATATCGCCAACACATTCCACTACTGACCGGCGAAAACGTCATAAACTTCTACCCGTGGGGCGATGCAGGGCTACCTGTATCAGGCGAGGCATTGGTCGCTATCCAGGCGTTTCCACTGGGTTGCGCCAAGTGCGGCGGCAGGCTGTTGGCAGTTCACTCCGACAGTCCTGACTTGATTCAAGACTTTGCATCGGAATTCCTGCAAGAGAACCGTCGGGCTCTACAACTGGCCCAACAGTCAGGCAGCAATAAGATGCCTGAAGCGAAATCGTCCGCCAAGACATTGCTCATCGAAACCTTGTTGAAGGTGGAGCAAAGCCGACGAGACGAAGCCGGAGAATACCGCCCATGCTCTGTGACGGCGTATCACTTGAGCAACCTGGGCGCGACTCCATCTCTGGATATCTATCATTTGCCGTTGGAACTGACAGACTTTCTGAGTCAGATCGTCGGCCCGGACTACAAGGCTGAGTGGAGTGCTATCGCTCATCGGGCCTGGCGGCTTTCGCACCCTAAGAGGAAAGGCAAGAAAACAGAAGGAAAGGAGGACATACAAGAAGACACTCGATCCCGACGAAACATGCTGTACGAAGACCTGTTCCAGTTGCCAGGGAACGCGCGTGAGTTCGTGCGCCGCTATTTCCTGCGCATTCCAGTACGTACCCGTTTCGAGGACGACCCGCGTCGCACCTATTCACTGAGAGGCGAGGCGGAACTCGTCTCCTGGAAGCTAACCGAACTATTCTTGAGAAAGGTGGTAGCCATGAACAAAGACCGTATTCAGCAAATCCGAGAGCTGGGCGACCGCTTGGCTGCCTATGTGAGCGGACAGAACGACAAGCGGTTCTTCAGAGAGTTCTTCGAACACCGCTACAACTACTTCCGTACGGCCCTGATCCGGGCCAACCTGGCTCACGTGCAACACGGCAATCCCCCGCTCATCACCCTTGACCCTTACATTGCAATCTTCGAAGAAGGGGACGAGCTGGCCAGCCCGGACTGGCGATTGGCCCGCGACTTGGTGCTGATCCGTATGGTAGAGCAACTCTACCAGCAAGGCTGGCTGGGAAGCCACCCAGAGGCCATTCCGGATGTTTCCGAGGAGCCAGAATCGGCTTCGTGATCCAACCATAACTCAAACAGAAGGAGGACTACAATGGCATTCGTGACTGGACTGTTATTGATTGATGCGCCCGCATCAGCGTTGAACAATCTGGGGATCATCCAGGGCCGTCAAGACCTAAATACAACTGGTGTCAAGGTGATCCGCACGCGAGAGGGTACCTATCCCTATGTTTCGGCCCAGGCTTTCCGCTACTGGTTGCGGACCACGCTTGAACAGGCCGGGTTAGGCTGGAAGGCAGCACCCATTTGGCGCGAGGCAAAGGTAGCCTATACCGATGCCAACCCCATCCGCTGGTGGGACGACGACCTGTTTGGGTATATGCGAGCACCTTCCAAGAAGGCCGCTGCTGTAGAACAACGCGAAGCTGATGAATCGCGTGCTACCGAGACGCCGACTATCGATGCGGTGACACGGGCTTCGCCCTTCCGGGTGAGCACACTCGTGTCCATCGCACCGGTCAACATCGTGGAAGACTGGGAGTCCATGAGTCGGCACGAGGGTGATCCAGTGCCCTACAGCAACCAATTCTACCGCGCCACGCTAAAAGGTCTGTTTTCGCTGGACTTGCACGCCTGTGGCACCTTCTGGTACCGCCAGAAGACCGGATTCCGCAACCTGGATGACGTGCGGATCGAAGAAGCGAAAAAGGCCGGGCTGGTCGAGGTAGAAGGCAAGAAGGCTTATCGCCTGCCGTTTGAGCAACGTCTCCAGCGAGTAACGACCTTGTTTGAAGGGATGGCTCTGTTGGAAGGCGGTGCCAAGCAGGCATTGCACTATACGGATGTCGCCCCGGCGCTGGTGGTGTTGGTTGTAACGAAAGGCGGCAATCACATCTTCGGACACGTCATCGGTGCCAACTCGCATGGGCTGCCAGAACTTAAGACTGAAGCCCTGAAGGAAGCGCTGACAGTATTCAGCGACGACATCCTTTCAGACGTATACGTGGGTTGGGTGCGTGGCTACCTGGATGATGAGCGGGCCAAATTGGAGGCGTTCGCCCAGGCGGACGAAGGAAAACTTGTGAAGATCAGTCACCCACGAGAAGCATTCCAAGCCCTGATCGCTGACCTCCAGAACCCGGAGAACGCCGATTGGCTGAAATAGGAGGCACACGGCCATGCGAGTGTTGAAAGTGGTGGCGGAAGGGCTCACTACGTCCTTCCGCTACCCCCACTTCATACAAGGCGTCCACCCGACGTTCGAGATGCCGCCACCGGCAACAATCTATGGGCACATCTGCAGTGCGCTGGGTGAGTGGGTATCACCAGAGGGCGTTCAGTTCGCCTACCACTTTACACACCAGGGTTCGTTCGACGACGTGGAGCATATCCACGTCCTTGAGGCGTCCACCAGCAAGTTGCCGGGCACAGCCTTGCCAAAGGTACTGGAAGGCAAGGTGGTTCCCTTCAAGCGCACCCTGCTATTCCGCCCCCGGTTAGTGCTCTACATCAACCAGCCAGAGTGGGAAACGGCCTTTCGCAGCCCATGCTACGCCGTGGTGCTGGGCCGGTCGCAGGACCTATTCACCTACACCAGTGTCAGCGTGGTGGAACTGGTACGGGCCAAACACGCCTATTTCGAACATACCTTGGCTCCATACCGGATGGCCTTGCAAACGGGCCGAGGCTATGTGGTACTGATGCCGCGCTTTCTGGACTATGCCAATGGTCGCGCCCCAACTTTTGCCCGCTACGTGGTGCTGAACCGACGTATCTACAGCACAGAGTTCCTGCACTTCGCCGGCCTGCCAACCGAGACAGAATTCTGGGTTGACCCAGCCTCATCAGAGGTGGATGGTGCTCACCTGGGGTTGGCCTTCCACACGTTCGTAGGTGAGTACGATGACAACCCCCTTATGGCCTGATTGGCTGGAAGACACTATCTGGGCCAAAAGTGCGGAGAAAGGCAAGGCAGGGCAGGCCGAAAGCCTGGCGCGGCACACCTGGTATGTGCTGGAAAGATTGGCCGAAGCGATCCGCTTGCGACCCAATCTGCCGACGGCATTGGGCTTTCCGCGCCTGTGGAACTGCCTGTTCTGGGCCTGCTTCCTGCATGACTTCGGCAAAGCAGCACGAGGCTTTCAGGAGCGATTGCGTGGCGGCGGGAAATGGCTTCACCGTCATGAGGTACTCTCGCTGGCATTCCTCGATTGGATAGCCGACGCACTTTCCGACGAGGAATGCCGGTGGGTGGCGGCGGCTATCGTCTCACACCACAAAGACGCTGATGAAATCCAGTTGATGTATATGGATCCGACTGACCCCGCCGATGAGCCACTGATTACACTTGTAGATGAGATCAACGACGAAGTGAAGAGCAGCCTGTGGCGCTGGCTGAACGAGTGCGCAGTATCATGGATTGAGGCATTAGGGTTAGGCAGTTTTGGCATCCAGGTGCCAACACTTCCTCCGCAAGCGGAGGCTCTTCAGGACGTGCGGGAACAGGGGGCCGCACGGATACGGTATTGGCTGCAAACCTATCGCCGTTGGCTAAAGAGACTCGACCGCAGCGACGAGGACAGCCTGATTATCGGCACGCTGGCCTTGCGTGGACACCTGATCTCGTCTGACCACATGGCCTCGGCACACACAGACGAGTTGCCCAGTTCGTTACTGTCCCGCCCGAGCGATCTATTGACCCGCTTGCAGATCAATGAAAGCAACCTGTACGCGCATCAGAAAACGTGCGTTACCACGCGAGGATCGGCGGTGCTGATCGCCCCGACAGGCAGTGGCAAGACCGAGTCTGCCCTACTGTGGGCCTGTGCGCAGACTGATGGAACGCGGCCTGTCCCGCGCCTGTTTTACACCTTGCCCTACCAGGCCAGCATGAACGCTATGTTCGACCGGCTGAACAAGAAGGCATTCCCTAGGCAAGTCGGCCTGGAACACAGTCGTAGCACGCTGGCGCTGTACCGTCGTCTACTCGATCAGGATTACACACCACAAAATGCGGCGCGGATTGCGCGGTGGTCCAAGAACCTAGCCCGGCTAGGCTACTTCCCGGTGCGCGTGCTCAGCCCATACCAAATCCTCAAAGCACCGTACCGACTGAAGGGTTACGAGTCGCTGCTGAGCGATTTCTTTGATGCCGCTTTCGTCCTCGACGAGGTCCACGCTTACGATCCAGCACGATTAGCCATGATCCTGGCCACAGTGAAGTATTTACGCGAACGCTTTGGAGCGCGTTTCTTCGTGATGTCAGCCACCATCTCGTCGTTGCTGCAAGCGAAGTTGGTCGATGCACTCGGACCATTCACATTAATCCGCGCCACACCAGACCTGTTTGCCCAATTCCAGCGCCATCGGTTGCTAGTGAGGGATGGCGACATCCTGAGCGACGCATCACTGACTCAAATCGCCGAAGTGGCGCGCAGTGGGCAGTCAGTGTTGGTTTGTTGCAATACAGTGAAGCGAACACAGACAGCATATGATGAACTGCGACGGAAATTCGGAGACGAAGGTAAAGCAAAGGTGCTCCTGCTCCATGGCTGCTTCAACGGGCGAGACAGGCTGGCAAAGGAGACGATCATTCAGAAAGCAACGGGTCTGCACTCGAGGGAGCGCCGATCGATCGTTCTCGTGGCGACCCAGGTAGTGGAGGTGAGCCTGGACATAGACTTGGATGTGATCTACACGGATCCCGCTCCACTGGAAGCACTGCTCCAACGCTTCGGGCGTGTCAACCGGCAGATGCGGTTGAAAGAGGGCGCCTACACCTACGTGTTCCGTGAGCCAGCTGACGGCCAACACGTATACGAAGATGATCTGGTGTCTGCGACACTCGCTATGTTGGAGAAGCAGGCCAAGACGGCCCCACTGATTAACGAGGACCGCATATCAGATTGGTTAGATGAGATATACAGTGGAGAGATCGCTGACCGGTGGAACAAGAGGTATGACCAAGTCTATGCTGAATTCAGTGACGCCTGCCTGACCACATTGCGGGCATTCAATTCTGACGAAGGACTGGAACAAGCATTTTATCAGGCCTTCGATAGTATCGAGGTTCTACCAGCTTGCCTAGAAGAGCAGTACAGTCAATTGGCGCAGGATGAGCCACTTGAAGCTAGTCAGTTGTTAGTGCCCCTCCGGTATAGCCAGTTCTGTCGACTCCATGCGCAGGGGAAGGTGTGGCGGACAGAACGGGATTGGCCTCCCATCGCGGATGTGCTCTATACCGCTGAGAGAGGGCTGGATCTGAGTGCTGCGGCTACAAATTGAAAAAGTGAGAGGGTCATGAGAGATGCACACCTTCACCGCTCACCGTCTGTGCTTCGTGGCCGAAGTGCAGACGCCAATCGAATTGAACGAGCACAAAGGCTCCGCCATCCGCGGGGCCCTCTACCACGCCCTGCGCACCTGGTGCGCCAATCGCACTGCCCGGGACTGCCGCCAGTGCTCCCTCGCTGCCACCTGCCCCGTCTGCACTCTGGTCAGCACCCTTAATCCGGATGAGGGCCGCGGCGGCGACGTCGCTCGTCCCTACACCATTGAGCCGCCCCTGGGTGAGCAGACCTCCTACGTCCCCGGCGAGACGCTCGAATTCGGCCTGACTATGTTCGCCGAGGCCCTCAACCTCTTCCCCTACGTCATCCTGGCTGTGCAGGCCATGGAACGGGGCGGCCTGGGCAAACGGCTGGAAGCCAACGACTGGCGGCGGGGCACCTTCCGCCTGCGCGAAATCCGGGCCATCAACCCGCTCACGGGCCAGGAGCAGCCCATCGTGAGCGCGGGCGACAACTTAGTGCACATCCCCGACATCCCCATTACCCACGCCCAGGTACTGCAGGCGGCGGCAGGGCGTCCTCAAGACGGACCGCTGACCATGACCTTCCTCACCCCGACGCGCATCACCGACCAGAAGCACCTCCTCCACCGCCCCGCCTTCCGCCCCATCTTCCAGCGGCTGTTGGAGCGGCTCTCGGCGCTGGCCCGGCACTTCTCGGATACACCCATGGCGGTGGACTTCCGCGCTCTGGTGGGTGCAGCAGAAAGGGTGCGCACCATCCGAGATGACACACGGTGGGTGGAACTGCGCAGTTATTCCACCCGGCAGGGGCGGGCCACGCCCACCAGTGGTTTCGTGGGTGCGGTGACCTTCGAGGCCGAGGACTGGGGTCCCTTTTTGCCCTGTCTGATATGGGGCCAGTTCACACATGTGGGCAAGGACGCGGTGAAAGGCAACGGCTGGTATGTGATAGAGGCAGAGATGTAATTCGGCGAGGAGTGAAGATGGCACAGATAGCCCATCTGGTGGTGGACCAATACGGAGCGTTCCTGGGCAAGCATAGCGGGCGGCTTCGAGTGTCGGTGGGCCGCGAGAAAGTGGCCGAAGCGCCCCTCCTGCACCTGGAACAGGTGCTCATCACCGGGCGCGGGGTGAGCCTTTCTGCCGACGCGGTGCAAGCGTGCTGCGAGGAGGGCATCCCCATCCATTTCCTCTCGCCTAACGGGACGCCCTACGCCGGCCTGTACTCCAGCGGCCTGATGGGCACAGTGCAGACGCGCCGCGCCCAGATAGCCGCCTATCTGGACGGGCGGGGTGTGACCATAGCCAAGCGTTTTGCCGCCGGTAAGATCATGAACCAGGCAGCGCTGCTCAAATATATGGCCAAATATCGCAAGGAAGCCGATCCCGATCTGCATCGGGAAATGCGTTTGGTGGTAGGCGAGGTGCGTGACCACCTGGACGAACTGGAACGGCTGTCGGGAAGTTGTGTGGAAGAAGTACGGGAACAGATCCTCTCAATAGAGGGGCGGGCGGCGCATCGCTATTGGACGATGATCCAGCAGGTGTTGCCGCCTGAGTGCGAATGGCCGGGGCGGGAGCGCCGTGGGGCCAAGGACGCGGTGAACGCGGCGCTCAACTATGGCTACGGCATTCTCTACTCCCAGGTGGAATGGGCCATCGTTCTGGCCGGGCTGGACCCATACGCCGGGTTTATCCACAGCGACCGGCCCGGCAAGCCATCGCTGGTGCTCGACCTCATTGAGGAGTTCAGGGTCCCGGCCGTGGATCGCACAATATTCGGCCTGGTGAACAAGCGGGTGGCCTTCGACCAGGACGAGGAGGGCCTTCTGACCGCAGAGACGCGCCGCGCTTTGGCTGGGCACGTGTTAGACCGGTTGGACAAGCCCGAAAAGTACGAGGGCAGGCATCATCCCCTGCGGGCGATCGTCCAGATGCAGGCCCGCCACCTGGCTACGTTCCTGCGCGGTGACCGGCCGGTGTATGGGCCATTTATTGCAAGGTGGTGAGAGAAAGTCCGTACTTGCATTTCGGGTTTGCATTTATGTATAATGCTGGTGAAGGGAGGCGCTATGAGTACGCTTGAGATCCGACTAAAAACCTTGACCCCACTATGGACCGGGGGTGTGGACCAAACCTGCGACCGCCTGCACGAGACCGGGCTGATCGGCTCATTGCGCTGGTGGTACGAGGCCCTGGTGCGCGGGCTGGGCGGGTATGCGTGCGATCCGACGAGTGACGATCGCTGCCCTGATAAAGACGGCAAGCATTGTGCGGCATGCGAGCTCTTTGGCTGCACAGGTTGGGCACGCAAGTTTCGGTTGCGGGTGTTGGATTACAATGGGGCGCCGATACGGGATGCTCTGGAACGCAATATGGATTTCCGGTTGCAATTTGTTGAGTTGCGTCCGATGAATGATGCAGAGAAGTGGCTGCTGGCAAAAGCCGTCGAGATTGCTGCCAAGTACGGCGCGTTGGGAGGCAAGACAACTCTTAAGCCCCAAAGAGATCAGAGGAAAGGCGCTGATTATGGTATCGTGGAA
>JADBJK010000055.1 GCA_014874485.1 Chloroflexota bacterium | reverse complement strand
GCCGTAGTATGTCGGGCATTGATATTTCCTGCATAGCGCCTCCCATGCGACAGTCTCACAACGAGGGCGCATTTTAGCAGGCCCACCAATATAAATGCAATTGCCCTGGATTCGCACTCCTGGACACGCGGACAATTTGACCGCGCGACGAATGCGGGTAAGATGAGCCTGCAGCGGCCCGATTGCCGCTGCCTCCTCCGGCCCATCGCGGCCGGTTTGTCAGGGGCGGCGTGCATCCTCACGATGCGCATCGCCCCTTTTTGTTAGGCCCCCAACGTCTCGGCAGCCACGCGGTGGGCGACGGCTCGGAAGCGGCCCCACTCGTTCCAGTCGCCGGAAAGTCCCTCCAACTGCACGGCGATGCGGTGCAGAGCAGCCACGTCCACGTGACGGAATTCGGTGATGCGTTCGTTCGCGTCGTGCACGCATGGGGCATGGCCATCGGCCTGCAGCATAAACAGGTAGGTCGCAAAGCGGACTTCGCGCGCGCCGTCGGTGAAGCGATACTCAATCACAGCCAGCAGGCGCTGCACCTCGGCTTCCAGGCCCGTCTCCTCCCAGACCTCCCGTTGCAGGGCGTCCAACACCCGCTCCTCGTGGCCGATTCCGCCGGTCGGTATGCGGAATGCGCCCGCAGGGTAGAAGGATTTGGTGTGCGTGAGCACCTGGCCAGCGGGGTTGAGGACGACCATGGCCACCTCGGCCCGGCGATTCTTCGCCAGTTTGTACACCCACTCGTCAAAGTACGCCCTAGACGTGGGGATGTCGTATGCCCTGCGGACGCACGGCCCGTAGTTCCGCGCCAGTTCCGCGTATTCCGCTTCGTCCACACATGCCAACGGGGTCATCCTCACCTCCGGCGGTCGCTGGGCGCAAACAAAAGCCCCTCCTGCGCGGAGAGGCTTTTGTGTCTGCGCGAAAGGGATGCTACGACACGCGCCAGCACGCCACGAAGTGCTCGCCGCCGACATCGCGGAACTCGGGCTCCTGCTCCTTGCAGATGTCCATCCGCATGGGGCAGCGGGTAACGAAGTTGCAGCCCTTGGGCGGGTTGGCGGGGCTGGGCACATCGCCCTCCAGGATGATGCGCTTCCGCTTCTCCTCCACCACCGGGTCCGGGATGGGCACCGCCGACAGCAGGGCCTTGGTATAAGGATGCAGCGGGTTCTTGTACAGTTCCAGGCTGGTCGTCATCTCCATGAGTTTGCCCAGGTACATGACGGCCACGCGGTTGCTGATGTGGCGCACCACGCTCAGGTCGTGGGCGATGAACAGGTACGTCAGGCCGAATTGATCCTGCAACTCTTCCAGCAGGTTGATGATCTGCGCCTGGATGGACACGTCCAGGGCCGAAATCGGCTCGTCGCAGACGATGAACGACGGCTGGACGGCCAGGGCGCGCGCGATGCCGATGCGCTGGCGCTGCCCGCCGGAGAACTCGTGGGGGTAGCGGTTGATGAAGTACGGGTTCAGCCCGACGACCTGCAGCAGTTCCTGCACGCGCTCCTTCAGTGCCTTGCCGCGCAGGATGTTGTGCACCTCCAGCGGCTCGCCGATGATGTTGCCCACCGTCATGCGCGGGTTGAGCGACGCATACGGGTCCTGGAAGATCATCTGCATCTTGCGGCGCATCTGGCGGAGTTTCTCGCCCTTCATTTTGGTCAGGTCCTGGCCCTCAAAGTACACGCTCCCCGCCGTGGGCCGATACAGTTGCAGCACGGCCCGGCCCGTGGTGGACTTGCCGCAGCCGCTCTCGCCCACCAGGCCCAGGGTCTCGCCGCGGCGGATGAAGAAGTCAATGCCGTCCACCGCCTTGATGTCCCCGATGTGGCGCTGGATCACGATCCCCTGGGTGATGGGGAAATACATCTTGAGGCCTTCAACCTTCACGAGCACTTCTGCTTCAGCCATCTTACGCCACTCCTCTCTTGGTATCCACCCAGCAGGCCACATGGTGATTCAGGGCCACCGGTTGAAGGGTCGGGTTCTCCACCAGGCACTGCTCAATGGCGAACCGGCACCGAGGCGCGAACGGGCAGCCAGGCGGCGGGTCTATCAAATCCGGCGGCAGGCCCTCAATCGGGGTGAGTTTCTTCTTGCGTTCGGCGTCCAGCCGCGGGATGGAGCCCAGCAGGCCCAGCGTGTACGGATGGCGCGGGTCGGCGTAAATCTCCTTCACGGGGGCCGACTCTATGATGTACCCCGCGTACATGACCAGCACTCGGTCGGCCAGGCCGGCCACAATGCCCAGGTCGTGGGTGATCCAGATGATGGCCATGCCGATCTTCTGCTTCAGGTCGCGCACCAGGTCCAGAATCTGCGCCTGGATGGTAACGTCCAGCGCGGTGGTGGGCTCGTCGGCGATGAGCACCTGGGGGTTGCACGACAGGCCCATGGCGATCATCACGCGCTGGCGCATGCCGCCGGAGAATTGGTGCGGATAGTCGTCAATGCGGTCTTTCGCCTGGGGGATGTTGACCATCTCCAGGAGTTCAATGGCGCGCTTGCGGGCCTGCTGGTGATCCAGCCCCAGGTGCAGTTCCATGCCCTCGGTCATCTGGCGGGCGATGGTGAGCACCGGGTTCAGGGATGTCATGGGGTCCTGGAACACCATGGAGATTTTGTTGCCGCGCACCTGGCGCATCTCGTCCTCGCTCAACTTGAGCAGGTCTCGCCCCTCAAAGATGACCTGCCCGCCGACGATCTTGCCCGGCGGCTGGGGAATCAGGCGCATGACCGAGAGCACGCTCACGCTCTTGCCGCACCCGCTCTCGCCCACGATGCCCAGCGTCTCGCCCTCGTCAAGGGTGTACGAAATCCCGTTCACCGCGTTGACGATGCCATCCTGAGTGAAGAACTGGGTCTTGAGTCCTTTCACTTCCAGAATAGTTCCCATTAGACTCCTCCACAGGGATAATAGCAGCCGCTCTTGGGGCACCTGCGACAACGCTCTGCATTGTACACAGGAACCGCAAGATTAGCAAGTTGCCCTTTGTGTTGCCTCGGTTTTCGGGCGACGCGCGCGCCGTCAGCGCAACAGCCCCGCTACTGCGTTGCGGCGGAAACCGCGCGCAAGTGATAATTGCCCTGCGCGGTAACCTTCAGCCCACGCAGGTACGGCTTGACCAGCGTGTAGTCCACGCCGTGGAACAGCGGAATCCACGGCGCGTCGTCCACGATGCGCTGCTCGGCCTGCTGGTACAGCGCCAGGCGCGTGGCCGTGTCGCGCTCGGTCATGGCCTGCTCCAGCAGGCGGTCCACCTCTGCATCGCTGTAGCCGGTGTTGTTCAGTTCGCTCCTGGAGTGGAACTGGGTCTCCAGGAAGTTCTCCGGGTCCGGGTAGTCGGCGCTCCAGGCCAACGTGAACATCTGGAGTCTGTGCGCGTTGAGGTCCTGCAGGTACGTGGCCCAGTCCACCTGCTCTATCTCCAGGCGCACCCCCAGGACCTCCTCGTACATCCCCGCCAGCAGGTTGGCGAACGCGTTGGTAGCCCCCTCGCCGGTTACCGTCAGGACGATGCGCGGCAGGTTCTCGGCCCCGCCGTAGCGCGACGCCTTCAGTGCCTCGCGGGCCTTGTCGGGGTCAAAGGGAATGGCCTGCAGGTTCGCGTTGTAGCCGGGCATCCCCGGCGGCAGGATTCCCGTCGCGGGCACGCGGGTCCGCTTGAAGAACACGTCGGCCATGGCCTGCTTGTTGGTCGCCAGCGCGAAGGCCCGTCGCACCATTGGGTCGTCAAAGGGCGGCTGGCGGACGTTGAACCCCACGTACTGCGTGTACAGGAGGGGTGTCTCCTGCACCTCGTAGTGGAGTGGGTTTGCCGGGTCCAGCACGCGCTCTATGTCGGCCACGCCCACGGGAGCCGCGTCCAACTCGCCCTGCTCGTACATGGTTACCGGCGCGCCCCCGCCGAACAGGAAGGTAACCGTGCGCACGTCCCCCAGCGGCTGATAGTACCGGTCATGCTTCTCCAGCACGATCTGCTTCGCGTCCCACGACCGCAGGCGGAACGGCCCCGTGCCGACGGGCTTGCGCCACCATGAGGAGCCGGACTCCACCACCTCTTTGGCCACGACGAAGCCGGTCGGGTAGGTCAACTTGGCAAGGAACGACGCCCGTGCGGCGCGGATGGTGATGCGAACGGTCCTGTCGTCCAGCACCTCTACGCCGCGAACTGCCGGGGCGCGGCCGTCCAGTTTCTCCTCCGCGCCCACGATGTCGCCCAAATAGGCCCGCGCCACGGGCGAGCGCGTTGCCGGGTCGCAGGCCCGCTCAACGGAGTACTTGAAGTCCTGAGCGGTGGCTTTCCGCCCGTTGTGAAAGTACACGTTGTCGCGCAGGTGGAAGGTGTACACGGTGCCGTCGTCGCTGATGTCCCACCGCTCGGCGATTTCCGGCACCACGTTCAGGTCCTCGTCCAGCCCCACCAGGCCGGAGTAGATTTTGTCCACGTACTCCGCCGAGGCGCTGTCCTCCACCATGGCCGGGTCCAGCGTGGTGGGCGGGTCGGCCATGAGGCGCAGGTCCAGCGCGGTCCCGCCCGAGGGCCGCGTGGCCGCCGGCGAGGCCCCCGGCGTCGCCACCACGGGCGTGCGCTCGCCGAGGGTGATGCGCCCCGAAGAGATGAGCCACGCCACGCCGCCCGCCGCGCACGCAATCGTGAGGCACGCCACGACGAGGACGGCCAGCAGAATCCACAGCCACAGGCGTTTCGGGGCGGCGCGCTGGGGGCGGGGCTGCAAGAGGTCGGTCATACCTGCTCACCGCCCCCAGCAACAGAAGAACCGCAGGCCAACAGAGGGGTCTCTCTGCCGGCCCTGCGGTCTTCGTGTCGGGTCTGGTCTTGCCTGCTCCGTCGGTCCACGCTCAACGCGCCCTTCGCTTGGATTGCGGCTACGATGTCCCTCGCATGCGGGGATCCAGCGCGTCGCGCAGGCCGTCGCCCAGGAAGTTGAACGCGAACATGGTGATGGACAGCGCGAGCGCCGGGAACAGGATCATGTGCGGGTAGGATCGGATGGAGCGCGACCCCTCCGAAATCATGGAGCCCCACGACGGCGTCGGCGCGTCCACGCCCAGGCCGATGAAGGAGAGGAACACCTCGTAGTTGATGTACCCCGGAATGGCCAGGGTCTCGGCGACGATGCACGGGCCCAGGATGTTGGGCAGGATGTGGCGGACGATGATGCGCAAATCCCCCGCGCCCACGGTGTGGGCCGCCTCAATGAACTCCTTCTCCTTCAGGGAGAGAATCTGCCCGCGCGCCAGACGGGCCATGCCCATCCACGCGGTCAGGCCGATGCCCATGAAGATGAACAGCATGCCCCCACCCTGCAGGCCCAGGAATCGGTCCACGACCTTGTTGATTTGGTTGAAGGTGTAGGCGATTGTGCCCGGCTCCTGGACTTGGGCGAAGGTGGACTTGAAGAACGCCATGAGCAGGATGATGAGCAGCATCGTGGGGAAAGCGTACATGATGTCCACAATGCGCATCATGATGTTGTCCACCTTGCCACCGTAGTAGCCGGAAATGCAGCCATAAGCCAGGCCGATAATGAGGGCTGTGAGGGCACCCATGAACCCCACGGGCAGCGAGACCCGCGTGCCATAGACGATGCGACTGAAGATGTCTCGGCCCAGTTCGTCAGAACCGAGCAGGAAATTGTTGTTGATCTTGGCATACGACTGGATGTTCTTGATGGGCAGGAAGGGTGCCAGCCAGGAAGGCACGGTCAGGGCGTTGTACGAATCGCCCTCGGCGTAGTGCATCGGCGCGATTTGGGGCGCGAAGATGGCCGTCAGGATCAGGCCAAGGACAATGAGGCCGCCGACCAACGCCGCACGGTTGCGGATGAGCCTTCGGAACGCGTCGGCCCACAGGTTGGTCTCGCGCTGCTCGCGTGCCGTAAGTCGGCTGGCGGCTCGCTCTTGAACGGTCATTCTATCTCCTCCTCACGCTCTATCCCGGCCACTCGCATCCGGCGACTTTCCGTGTGCAGTGGCCTGGGCGGCGAGCGGTCTTAGGTTATGTATAGCGAATACGCGGATCTAGGAATGCGTACGTAATGTCCACAGCCAGGTTTGCGATGACCAGGAACACGGCGTACAGGAGCGTCGTGCCCATCACCACCGCGTAGTCGCGGTTGGTTACGCTGGTGATGAAGTACTTGCCCATCCCTGGAATCGCGAAGATTTGCTCCACCACGAAGGTGCCGGTGGTCAGCGCGGCGAACATGGGCCCCAGCACCGTCGCTACAGGGATGAAAGCATTCTTGAGGGCGTGGCGGACCATGATCACGCGCTCCGTGAGCCCTTTGGCGCGGGCCGTGCGGATGTAGTCCTCGCGGATCACCTGCAACATGCTGGCGCGGGTGAGTCGCCCGATGATGGCCGAGGAGCCCAGCCCCAGGGCAATGGAGGGCAGGACCATCTGCGACGGCTTGCCCCAGCCTGCGACCGGGAACCAGCCCAGGGCCAGCGCGAAAATCCAGATGAGCAGCGGGCCCAGCACAATGTTCGGCACAGAAACCCCGAACACCGCAATCCCCATCCCGAGATAGTCCCAGAACGTGTTCTGTTTCAGCGCAGCCACAATCCCCAGCGGAATCCCGATGACAAGTGCTACGAGAAGCGCCAACACGCCCAACTGCGCCGAAATCGGCAGGTGATCTGCGAAAATCTCATTGACGGTGCGGCCGCGTTGCCGCATGGACGGGCCAAAATCAAACTTCGTAACAATATTGCCAATATAATTCAGGTATTGCTGGTACAGGGGTTTGTCCAGTCCATAGTACTTCTCCAGGTTGGCCACCACTTCCGGCGGAAGTTTCTTCTCGCGGTCAAATGGGCCACCTGGCACCGCGTGCGACAACGCAAAGGTTACAATGGAGATGAACAGCAATACCGGAATCATCCACAAGAGTCTTCGCACGATGTATCTCAGCATTCCACTTCCCCCACACAGGTTACTTTGAAAAAAACCTGGCGGCGCAAGAGCCGCCTTTGGTACGTCTTTCAGCCGCCTCTCTGCGGTCTCTGGATTGTCTGATGCGAAAGGGCTACGTAGCCCCTGCGCGGGGCTACGTAGCCGTAAGGTCGTCCTAGACTAGTGGGCTTTCACTTTCCACTTGTCAATGTGCTCGCCGCCCAACGGAGCGTAGGTGCGCTCTACGTACGGCTTGGTGCAGACGACGCGGACGTAGTAGTAGATGGGAGCGATGGCCGCTTCGTCGTGGACCAGGATCTTCTCAGCCTGGAAGTAGAGTTCCTTGCGCTTCGCCGGATCCGATGCGGCTGCCGCTTCCTCGGTCAACCGGGCGAACTCGGCGTTGTTCCACTTGATGTCGTTGGAGCCGAGCGTCGGGTGGAAGACTTCCAGCACCCAGTTGTTCTCATCCGGGTAGTCGGCGCACCAGCCAAGGCGGTAAATCTGCGGCGTGTCCGGGCCATGGACCGTCTTCAGGTAGACCGCCCACTCCTGGTTGGCCAGTTTGACTTCCACGCCCAGGTGCTCCTTCCAACCCTGCTGGATGAACTCGGCGATGCGCTTGTGGCCTTCCGAGGTGTTGTACATCAGGGTGATCTCGGGCAGGCCCTTGCCATCGGGATACCCGGCCTCGGCCAGCAACTGCTTCGCCTTCGCGGGATCAAACGGAATCTCGGGGAAGTTCGGGTCTTCCGCCGGGGAGCCGAAGATGCCCGGGCAAGCGAAGGTCTTGGCCGGCTTCTGGCCGCCCTTCAACACGGTCTCAACCAGTTTCTTGCGATCAATGGTCATGGAGAACGCCTGGCGGACCAGTTTGTTGTCAAACGGCGGCTTGGTGTTGTTGAAGCCGTAGTAGTAGGTGCACAGGTACGGGGCGGTGTACAGTTCCTTGCTGAGCACCGGATCGGCTCGCACGCGGTCTAGGTCGGCCGACGGGACACCGCAGACATCCAGTTCGCCGTTCTCGTACATGGCGAACGCGGTGGACTCTTCCACGACCATGGCCCAGTTGATGGTCTCAATGGAGACGTTCTTGGCGTTGAAGAACTTCGGGTTCTTCACCATGACCATCTTGTTCTCGTGTTCCCACGTCTCCAGCATGTACGGGCCGTTGGTCCAGATGTTGCCAGGCTCGGTCCACTTGTCGCCGAACTTCTCAATGGGCTCACGAGGAACCGGGCGGTTGACCCACATGCCCGCGATACCCGCGAAGTAGCCCGCCGGCTTCTCCAGCGTGAACTGGATGGTGTAGGCATCCAGCGCCTTCACGCCGACTTCGTTGGCGTCGGTGATCTCGCCGGTGTTGAACTTCTGGCCGTTCTTGATGATGTAGTCCACATACGCGTAGTCGGACGCGGTAACCGGGTCCAGGGTGCGCTTCACGCCGTACTCAATGTCATAGGCGGTTACGGGGCCCTTCTCCGTTACCTTCTTGGTCGCGGGGTCGTAGTGCACCCAGACGACGTCCTTGCGCATGTAGAACGTCCAGGTCAGGCCATCGGGCGAGACTTCCCACTTGGTGGCCAGTTCGGGGATGGTCTCCAGGGTCTTGTCGTCAAAGTCGGTCAGGCCCAAGAAGAGCAACTCATCGCACTGAACCGACGTGGTGTCGGTGGCCAGGCCGGGGTCCAGCGTGGGCGGCTCGGTGCCAAGGTTCAAGTTGATGGACTTGGCCAACTTCTCGCCCCCGCCGCCGCAGGCCGAGACCAGCATCGCGACGACAACGAGCAGCGAAACCAGCACGAACTTCTTGTTCATCTTCCCATTTCCTCCTTAGAGTCTTTGCGGATTTGAACTACCCAAGGGTTTCCTGTCGCGTTAGGTTTCGGCAACCACCCCCTTTCCTGTTACAGAAAGTCCACGGCGGTGGGGACGTGATGCACGGAACAACTCAGGACAACGAGTCTGTACTATTATAACACATTCCTGCATTCCGTCAAGCCCACGTTTCGGCATTCGGCCCGTCTCCTTGACGAGCCACACCGCCCTCACCCACCTGTCCTTGCGCGCAAACCGCCTCAGACCCGAATCCCGAATGGATGCGAATTGTTGTTCTTGCCGATTCGCGATTTTCCACCACGCCGAGATTCTTCGGCGCTGCGCGAATGTTCAATCCACGAATCGCACGAATCTACACGAATGCAGGGGTGCCACTTCTGTTCATTCGCGCGGATTGGCGCTTTCCCCACATTGTCATTGCGAACGAAGCATCTCGGACGCCGAGATTCTTCGGCGCTGCACCCTCGCAATGACAGTCGCAAACGCATTCGGAACCCGGTCAGCCTACTGGGGCAACCGCCAGGCCCCAGGCGCGGGTTTCTGCTTATCTATCTGCATCAGCCGCTTGGCATTGAGCACGTCTTTCGGGTATCGGCCAGCGGACTTGCTGACGTAGGTAACGGTAGGGACCGAATGGGCAGTGGTCTGGTGCCAATCGGGGCCGAGGAAGCCCCGGCTCAGCCCAAGCCCAAACCCGAGCACGAGCATAGCCAGTACGGCTCCCTGAATGGCGTTGGCGAGGCGCGCGTGCCACAGGACGGCGCGGGCCTGTCGCTCCTGGTCCGGACGGCCATCCGCGATGCGCGCGCGCACGCGGGCCCACACCTGCGGCGAAGGCTCTAGCCCCTCGGTCTCCGCCCGCAGGGTTGAGCGAATCGCCCAGTCCAACTCGTCATCGGAAACTCGCCTTGCGCGTCTCCACATCATCAGAACTCGTACGCCACCTCGGGTAGGGTGCGTTGCATCTGCTCCAACGTGCGCCTGAGTTTGCTGCGCCCGTAGTGCAGTCTGGACTTCACCGTGCCCACGGGACAGTCCAGGATGTACGCGATTTCCTCCAGCGAAAAGCCGCCCAGATAGAACAGGATCAGCGCGACTTTCTGGTCAAACCCCAGGGTATCCAGCGCCTGCGCCAGCGCGTCGTTGACCTCGGCGCGGTAAAGCGCCGCCTGGGGCGACTCGGTCCGGGCCGAATGTTCCAAGACCGTCAGGGAGTCCAGCGGCAAGAGCCGGTAGCGGTGCGTCTGCCTCCACCAGTTGTAACTCAGGTTCACGGCGATGCGGTGCAGCCACGGCCCCAGCGAGTCGCACGCCTGCACGCGCGCCAGCCCGCGGTAGGCGCGGACGAAGCATTCCTGCGTTACTTCTTCGGCAGCGTACCGGTCGCGCAGGATGGCATAGGCCGTGCGGAACACCATCGTGCTGTACTTCTTGTACAGCGCCTCAAAAGCGGCCACATCGCCCGACTGCGCCTGTGAGATGAGGGCAGCGTCCGCACTTTCTGCCACAGATGCACTCCCTCTATTCAAAATACAATGGTCGCAGGCCGAAGGTTCAAACGGCCCGAAAACCCGCTAAACGCCCATGGCCCGCTGGGCTGCCTCCACGCCGCGGCCTAATTCCACCGCATACCCCAGCGCCTTCAGGCTGCGCTCAATGGCCCCGACCGTCGCCAGGATGTCGGACGGCCCCGCCGGCCCCATGTGGCCCACGCGGAAGTACTTCGTCTTGATGTCGGGGTGCAGGCCACCCGCGAGGATCACGCCCTCATCCGCCACCTTCTTCAGCAACTCGGCCCCCACGCCGTCGGGGTAGTACACCGCGGTCAGGGTCGTGGCGGCGATCTCAGGGCGCGCAGGCACTTGCTGCAGGCCCATGGCAGCCACCGCCGCCTTGAACCCGTCGCTCAGGCGCTGGTGGCGGCGGAACCGCGCATCCATCCCCTCGGCCAGTATCTGCGCCAGGCTAACGCGCAGCGCGTACACGAGGTTGACCGCGGGCGTGCCGAAGTAGGCGGCCTTGCGCTGGCGGTACGACTCCATGATGGGCAGCCACTTGCCCCAGTCGGCGTAGTAACTGCGGACCAGCGTCTTGCGGCGGCGGAACGCCTCAATCGCGCGCTCGCTGGCCACCAGCAGCGCCAGCCCGGGCGGCACCGAGATGGCCTTCTGCGAGGCGGTGAGGTACACGTCCACGCCCCACTCTTCCTGCCGACATTCCATGCCCGCCGTCGCGCATACGCCGTCCACCACCGACAGCGCGCCGTGCTTCCGGGCCAGGGCCGCCAGCGCCTTCACGTCCACCGCGACGCCGGTGGATGTGTCCACGTGGGTTGCGGTCATCACCTTGTACGGGGCCGAGGCCAGTTTGGCCTCCACCTCCGCCACGTCGGGCACTTCGCCCAGCGGCGCGACGATTTCGTCCACCTCGGCCCCCTGGCGGCGGGCGATGTCGCTGAACCGCTCGCCGAAGACGCCCGTGCGCAGGACCAGGACCCGATTGCCCGGCTCCACCAGGTTCGCCAAGCCCAACTCCATCGCCAACGTGCCGGAGCCCGCGACGACGAACGGATACCCGTGGGGGGCCAGGAAGACCTGGAGCATGTCGTCCAGCACCTGGCCGAAGAGGTCCACGAACTCCTGGCTGACGTGGCTGTCGGTGGGGATGGACATGGCGCGCAACACGGCGGGGTCAAACGAGATGGGGCCAGGAATCATCAGCAGTTGGCGTTCGTTCATGCTCCCTCCCGAAAAGGTGGACAGGCGGCACTTGACACGCACCTGACCATTCCAAACGCTCCGTTTGTGCTATTGTACACGCACTTGTGCGGATATGTCAACCGCGGCACGCGCGCGATTGTGCAGGCAGGGCGTATCGGCACCGCACGAAATGCCGCCACAGAACGAGAACTGCGCTTCATCACCCGCCGGAAAACGGGTGGAGTGAGCGGACCCCTGACCACGCCCGCCAGCCGCTACTGCCAACCCAGCCACGCCGACGCGAGGCCGCCGTGCTCGTAGTACTCCAGCACAATCGTGTGGACGCCCGCCGGCAGCGCGACCCGTGCGGTGTGTGTCGTTGTGGCTACCTGGTCGTACCAGCGATCCAGCACCAACTGCCCGTCCACCCACAGGCGCGCGCCGTCGTCCGTGCGCAGCGAGAAGGTCAGCGTGCGCGGCGCGGGGAGCACCAGCGTCCGCGTCCAGCGCGCCGAGAAGTTATCTGCGGGAATGCCGGATGCCGGCGAGCCGGTGCCCCAGTTGAAATCCACAGCGGCATCCTGTCGGGTAACCGTCGGGTATCCGATGAGCCAGGGATTGGTGAAGTATTCGCCGCGCCAGGCGGTGCTGCCCGCGTCCTCGCGCTTCTCCCAGGAGAGGCGTAACTCCGCCAGGCCGACATCCTCAAAGTATTCCAGCCGAATGCGGTGCGTGCCTGCGGCCAGTTGCAGCGCCGCCTCGTCGTCGGTTGCCGACCGCACGACCCAGCGATCCAGTACCAGTTGGTCATCCACCCACAGACGCACCCCGTCGTCGGAGCGCACGCGGAACACGTACAGCCCCGCAGCGAACTGCGCCGCGAACGTGTAGCGGGCCGAAAACCGGTCGGCGGCAACGCCCGGCGCCGGACTGCCACCGCCCCAGTCAAATTGAATCTCCGCCACCGACCCGCTCCACGCAGGCGCGCCAGCCAGGGCCACGTTGTTGAAGTACTCGGCCTGCCATTGTGCCGCAGAGGCGATGGGTTCCCACCATAGGGCGATCTCGGCAAAGCCGCCGTTCTCGTAGTATTCCAGGCGGATGTCGTGGGGGCCTGCGTTCAGCGCGATGTCGCCCTGGTGCGTGGTGGCGGCCTGATCGTGCCAGCGGTCTATGATCAGTTGGCCGTCCACCCAGAGACGCACTCCGTCGTCGGCGCGCGCGTAGAATCGGTACGTGCCCGCCGCGAAAGACAGCGTCCGCGTCCACCGCACCGAGAACTCATCCGCAGGGATGTTGCTTGCGGGAGAGCCAAGGCCCCAGTTGAAGCGAACCTCGGCGTCATTCCGCACGAGGGTTGGCGTCCCGGACAGGTAGCGGTTGGCGTAGTATTCGCCCTTCCACTGAGTGTACGCAGGTGTGGGCGAAGGCTGCGCGGGAGCCGATAGTTGCTCCCATTCCACGCGCACAATCGCCCGCCCGCGCCCCTCAAAGTACTCCACCTTGACCTCATGCTCGCCGGCCGCGAGGTACACATCGCCGCTGACGAAGGTCGTGTCCTGCTCGCGCCACGAGTCCACAACCTTCTGCCCGTCCACGTAGATGCGAATCCCGTCGCTGACGGTGGCCTTGAACCGCCAGTAGCCCGCGTCAAAGCGCATGCGCCGCGTCCAGCGCACGGAGAAGTCATCCGCGCCGAGGCCGATGCCCGGGTACGCATCGCCCCAACCCCAGTCAAAGTCCACCTTCGGGTCGTCGCGGACGAAAGCGGGGCTGCCTGTGAGGTTGCGGTTGTTGAAGTACTCGCCCTTCCAGCCCGTGTACTCCGGTTCACCCGAGAAGCGCAACCAGGAGAGATAGGCGCGCGCCCAGCCGGTGTGCTCGTAGTACTCCATCTTGACCCGATGCGTGCCCGTGGCGAGGTACACGTCGCCCGTGTTGGCAACGCCGGGCATGTCAAACCATTGGTCAATGACGGGCTTGTCGTCCACCCAGACGCGCACGCCGTCATCGGTGAACGTGCGGAAGCGGTACCAGCCCGCCGCGAACGCGCCGGTGTACTCCCACCGCGCCGACCAGTTGTCCTTGGGGATTCCCGCGCCGGGCGAACCGAACGCCCAGTCAAAACTCACGGCCGTCTCCGTGCGGACGAGGGCGGGCGCGCCCGACAGGAACCGGTTGGCCCAGTACTGCGCCTGCCACGTGCCATTGGCAGCGCGGACAGGCGCCGAAGGGAGTACGGCCGCCACTGCCAAGGCCGCCGCCAACAGCCATCCAGCCGCACTTCTGCGCATCACAATCCGCACCTCCCCTCGCGCTCCAAATCCCAAATTGCTGACGCCCCTCGCCACAGGGAAGTTCCCGCGCAGGCCTATTATAGCGGCACGACGTTCCCTCGCCAACACAGAGATTCACCGCAGAGCACGCGGAGACCGCAGAGGTTTGCCCTGAAATCTCTGCGTTCTCTGTGTTCTCTGCGGTGAATCCTGACGAGCGACCACGCTTTTGCCCGTGCCCCCGTCCTCGTGTACAATGCGCTGGCATTGGAGGGCAAGGGGCAAGGCGCGCTTTGGCTGAAATCACTCCACCGGCAGACTCAACCCAAAAGACGGTAACCAGCATCGCGGGCGCGGCGGGCATCATCGGCGCGGGCAACATCGTGAGCCGCCTGCTGGGCCTGGTGCGCGAACTGGTCATTGCCGACTACTTCGGGGCGTCCCCGTACCTGAGCGCCTTCCGGGTGGCCTCCCAAGTCCCCACCATGATCTTTGATTTGCTCATCGGGGGCATGCTCAGTTCCGCGCTCATCCCTGTGCTCAGCGACTATGCCGAGACCCGCAAGAAGGAATTGTGGGAACTGGCCAGCGTTCTGTTCAGCCTGGCTGCCGTCTTGCTGACGGCGCTGATTCTGCTGCTGGAGTTGGGCGCGCCGGTGGTGGCGTGGCTTCTGGGCGGCGGGTTTGAGCCGGAGGTCCTGGCCATGACCACGCGGCTCATCCGCATCGTCCTCCCTGCGGTGCTGGTGTTCGGCGTTTCCGGCATCGCCATCGGCGTGCTGTACAGCCTCCAACGGTTCGCCTATCCCGCGTTCGGCGCGGCTGTTTACAACCTGGGGCTCATCCTGGCGGCGATGTTCTTCGCAGCGTGGTTGGACGTGTACGCGCTGGCGGTGGGCATCGTCCTGGGCGCGCTGCTCCAGTTCGCCCTGTTGGCTCCTGGATTGCGGGATGGGCGCTTTCGGTTTTCCCTGGACCTGCGCCACCCAGGCCTGCGACGCATCCTGAAACTGTATCTGCCTATCGTCCTGGGGCTTGTGGTCAGCCAGATTGGGATCGCCATAGACCGCAACCTGGCGTCCCGGACGGGCGGGGAAAGCATCGCCTGGATGCAGTACGCCACGAACCTGGTGCAGTTCCCGCTGGGGCTGGTGGCCGCGGCGATTTCGCTGGCCTCGCTGCCGTCACTGGCCCGCTCGGACTACGCCGGCGATGACGCCGCCTACGAGCGAACCCTGGGCATCTCGCTGCGCATGGTGCTGGTGCTGCTCGTCCCCGCGACGCTGGGGCTGTTCGTCCTGGCCCGGCCGGTGGTGGCCCTCATCTTCCAGCACGGCGAATTCGGCCCCCACGACACGGTGCAGGTTGCCAACGCGCTGCGGTTCTACCTCATCGGCCTCACCTTCGCGGGGATTGACCAGTTGCTCATCTTCGCCTTCTACGCCCGCAAGAACACGCTGACGCCCGCGCTGGTGGGCGTTGCCGCCGTGGGCATCTACCTGGTGGTGGCGCTGGCGCTCATCCGCCCGCTGGGGATGCTCGGCCTGGTCATCGCCAACTCGTGCCAACTGACCGGCCACGCGCTCATCATGCTGTTCCTGCTGCGCAAATCGCTGCGCCAGAGCCGCATCGGGGCGACGGCGTTGAAGTCGTTGGTGGCCGCCGGTGGCATGGCGCTTGCAGTCCACTGGAGCGCGGGACAGGTCGCTGCGAGGGTGGGTGCTGAAGGGTCCATCCCGTGGCTCGTGCAGGTCGGCGTGGGGGCGGTGGTCGGCGTGGGGGTGTATGCCGCGCTCATCTCGGCGCTGCGCGTGGAGGAATGGGCCACGCTGAGCCGTGCGGTGGCGCGCCGACTTCGTTTGACGCGGCGCAAACCTGGGCTATAATGAGGAATTAGTCCAAACCGTTGTTCTTTCACATCCGAGTCGGGGCCGGTCGCGCGCAGCGCAGGAGTTCGCTCATTGCCGCCCCTCATTCTCTGCGCTGCGGTGTTTTGCCTGCGATTGGTTCCAAATCTCGTTGGAGACTGAAAGAAACAGGGTTTCAGTTGCGACGCACCTCCGAGGTGCGTCGCAACTGGAGGTCTGTGAAAGTCAGCAGCACATGCGAGTGGTTCACCAGCAAGAGATGGAACCGAATCGTCTTTCGGCATCCCTTGGCGAGAGTTACAGGAGGTCTGACATGAAAATCGTCGTCCTGGGTGGCTGCGGAGACATGGGGAGTTTCGTCGTGCGCGACATCGCCGCGCACAGCGACGCGGAAATCGTCATCGCCGACTATCGGCTAGACGCGGCCAAGAAGTTGGCCGAGGAACTGGGGCCGCGCGCCTCGGCCCGGTTCGTGGATGCCACGAAAGAGGACTCGCTGGTGGAAGTCATGCGGGGCGCGGACGCGGCGGTGGGGTGCATCGGCCCGTTCTACAAGTTCGCCGCGCCCATGACCCGCGCCGCCGTCAAGGCCCGCGTGAACTACGTGGACATCTGCGACGACTATGGGCCGATACCCGACGTGCTGGCGCTGGACGCCCCTGCGCGCGAGGCGGGCATCACCGCCATCACGGGCCTGGGGTGGACGCCGGGCATCACGAACCTGATGGCCCGCGACGGTGCATTCCGCCTGGACGAGGTGGACGCCATCCATGTGGCCTGGGCAGGCGGGGCGGCGGACTCCCAGGGGTTGGCCGTCATCAAGCACGTGTTCTACGCAGTAACCGGCGAGGTGCCCACGTACATGGACGGCGAGTGGAAGAACATCCCGGCGTCGTCGGGTGCCGAGGTGGTGGAGTTCCCGCCGCCGCTGGGCCGCATCCGCGTGTTCCATTGCGGACACCCGGAGCCGCTGACCATCCCGCGGTACATCCGCGCGAAGACGGTTACGCTGAAGGGCGCGCTGACGCCCGACTGGAACAACAAACTCGTGGACGTGTTCAACGCGCTGCGGCTCATCAACACGCCCAGGAAGATTGACCGAGTGGCGAAGGTCATCCACGCCATTGAGGGCATCTTCCGCGCGGGCGGGGTGCCGTTCTCGGGCGCGCGCGTGGACGTCATCGGGCGCAAGGACGGCCAGGAGCGGCGGCTGGTGTACGCCACGGTGGACAAGATGGGGCGGCTCACCGGTATACCCGCGGCCATCGGCGCGCTGATGCTGGCGCGGGGCGGGTTGCCCGCGGGCGTGTTCGCGCCGGAGGGATGCCTGGAGCCTGAGCCGTTCTTCGCCGAACTGGCCAAGCGCAATGTCAAGGTGGAACGGGTTGCCTAATCGTGTTTGGTAGAAAACGGTCTGCGGAAGAACTGAGCGTAGAGGAACTGGAGCGGCTTCTGCTGCTGAAGAAGCGGGAGGAGCGCGCCCAGAGGCTGCGCCGCCTGGCGTCGGAGGGGCGCGTGGTACAGCCGGTGGAGCCGACGGTGGCCCCTGCTCCTGCGCCCGTGCAGCCCGCGCAGCCGCAACCGCAGGAGCCGGCGAAGCCGGAGACGCGCAGCCCGCGCCGCCTGGATATGAAGCGCATCCGCGAGCAGTTGCTGCTCGCCGTGGAGATTCTGGCGCTGGTGGGGCTTCTGGTCATCCTGGCCGGCACGTTCCTGAACCTGCAGGAGTTGAACCGCGACGTGGTGGAGGCCAGCGGGTCCAATCGGCCCACGCCCACGGCCACCGCGCTGATTGAGGTGCGGGTGCTCCCAGGCGGGCACGAGCCGCCGGTGCCCGGGCGCGAGCCGGTGCCGGCGCAATACCAGCACCTGGTGTCGCCCGAAGTGGCCGTGCCCATCCCCACCCCTGGGCCCGAGCAGCCGACGCGCATCGTGATCCCGGCCATCAACGTGGACGCGCGCGTGGTGGAAGGCGACGGGTGGGAGCAACTGAAGAAAGGCGCGGGGCATCACATCGGCTCGGCCAACCCGGGCGAGCGCGGTAACTGCGTCATCTCGGCCCACAACGACATCTACGGCGAGATCTTCCGCGACCTGCACAAACTGGAACTGGAGGACGAGATCATCGTCTACGCGGGGTCCCAGCCGTACCGGTACAAGGTGGTGGCGAAGCGCATCATTGAGCCCACGCAGGTGGAGGTGATGGACCCGACACCCGACCCGATTCTGACGCTCATCACCTGCTACCCCTACAGGATAGACACGCACCGCATCGTTGTGATTGCGGCGCTGGTGCAATAATTCATCGGAGGATAGGAAGACATGGCGAAGAAGACGAGGAAGTCCCAGAGGCCGCGCGCCCAACGGCGACCGGTGCCGCAGACGACGTTTGACCGACCGGTGAAGGCGGCCGCGGCCCCGGCTCAGAAGGAAGCCGCAGCGGCCACGGCCTACAAGCGCGGCCAGGCGGTGGATTTCAAGCAGGAGTACCACTACGTGCTGAAAGACCTGCGGCGGCTGGGCATCATCGCAGCGGTCATGCTGGTTGTGCTCGTGGTGCTGAGCCTGCTCCTGGCGTAGGCCCATCCCCGCAACCCGGCGAGACGCGCGGGTACTCTGCCACAGTGATTCCTGATGGTGTGTCATCCGAGGGCACGGAGTGCCCGAAGTAGGGGCGACTCGCCGAGTCGCCCCTACAAGTTTACCATTGTCATCCTGAGCGGCGCAGCGCGGAAGAATCTCGCCGACCGAGATGCTTCGCTTCGCTCGCAATGACAATGTGGAGAAACCGCCAACCCGCGCGAATGAACACGAATGGCCCCCCTGCATTCGTGTAGATTCGTGCGATTCGTGGATTTGCTTCGCTTCGCTCCCCTTTTCTCGTTCCCACGAGCGCGCCCGACGGTCAGCGAAACGCCTTACGCACCGCCCAGATGAGCAGGGCGTGAACGCCCCACAGGACAAAGAAATTGCGCACGAGGTAGAACGCCGCCGACATCCCTACGAGGAGCGCCACATCCAGCCATGCACCCAGGGCGGCATCGGCACTCGTGGCCTGGCGACGCCAACGCGGGTCGGCCACGCGCTCCAGCAGCGCCAGCGTCGCGCCCAGGGACGTGCCCAGCAGGAAATCGCCCGTGAGCAGGATGGCGGGGAGCCGGTAGAACGCCCAGTGTGCCTGCTGGCACAGGGCCACGAGCCACGCATCCCAGTCGGTGTTGGATTTGCCGGAGGCCCGCTGTCCAAGTCCATGGCGGCGCGCGTATCCGGCGATGCCCGCCAGGCCCACGAACACGGCCACCCCCAGCCCAGCCCCCCTGGCCAGCGAGGCCGGCCAATCCATGCCCGCAAGGCCCAGATGGAGGGGGAAGTCCGCCGCGCCCGCCAGCATGGCCACGAAGGGCAGGCCCACGTAGTACGCAAGCCCCGCCAGGCGGTCAAGGCCGGTCTGCCGCGCGCGAAGGAGGACTCGGCGGAACGGTGCATCGGGGCTCGTCTCCGCAGTGTCCAAGACAAGGGACGCGGCGAGGTACACGAGGACAGAAGCGGCGACCCACAGGCTGGCCTGGAGCGTGTGTCCGATGGCGCACCTCCTGCGATGAGGTAGAAAAAAGTCGCGAAGGGGCACGCTTCGCGACCGAAGGTGGGCGAGATAGGGCTCGAACCTACGACCTCACGGATGTGAACCGTGCGCTCTGACCGACTGAGCTACTCGCCCAAGCGCGTACATTATAGCATTGACGGGCGAGATGTGCAAGTTCCGCCCTGCGCTCTGAAAGCGTCATCCGCGAATGACCCGAATTCGCACGACGGGATGCCGCTGTCCATACCTGGCCTCTATCACCGCAGAGACGCAGAGCGCGCGGAGAATTTTGAAGGAAATCTCTGTGTTCTCTGCGTCTCTGTGGTGAATCCAGTTCACCGCAGAGAACACAGAGATCGCGGAGAATTCGGAGTAAATCTCTGCGGTCTCCGCTATGCGCCCGATGCCCGCAGGAAACCCAGCAGCGCCGCGTTCACCTCTTCCGTTGCCTCGTTCTGCACCCAATGGCCGCAGTCCTGGATGTAGTGCACGGTCAGGTTGGGCACCCACTTCTCCAGGCCGCGCGTCAACTCCACGCCCAGCGCGATGTCCTTCACACCCCAGATGAGCAGCGTCGGCGCTTCTATCGGCCGCACGCGCTGGGCAGGCGGGTATCGGAACGCAGCGCGGTACCAGTGAATCATGGCGCGGAGCGCGCCGGGCTGGCCCATCGCCGTGGCGAACGCCCGCACGTCGTCGTCCGAGAACGCGCCTTTGCGGAAAGCGGCCTTGCGGAAGAACAGGCGCGCCGTGCCCAAGGGCGACAGCGCGAACAGGGTCTCCGGCAGCCACGGAATCTGGAAGTAGAACATGTACCAACTGCGCCGCCGCTGGCTCCAGTGGCGCATCTCTCGCGCGAAGGCCACCGGATGCGGCGCGTTCATGATGACGAGCCGCTCCACGCGCTGGGGGTAGTCCATGGCGAAGCGCCAGGCCACCGCCCCGCCCCAGTCGTGCCCCACGATGACGGCGCGGTCGCGTCCGGCCCAGTCCAGGATCGCGGCGACGTCGGCGGTGAGCGCGTCCAGGCGGTAGGCGTGCACGCCGCGCGGCTTGTCGCTCAAGTTGTAGCCGCGCTGGTCGGGGGCGACGACGCGGAAACCGGCTTCCGCCAGGGGCGGTATCTGCCGCCGCCACGAGTGCCAGAACTCCGGGAATCCGTGCAGGAGCACCACAAGCGGCCCATCCTCCGGCCCGGCGACAACCGCGTGCAGGTGGATGCCGTCGGAGACCGGTATGCGGGTTTCTGTCAGTTCAGCCATGGCTGTCGCTCCTTCGCTTTGCCTTCGTCGGTTTGTGCGTGGCGCAAGATTACCGCAGATGCGAAGCCGCGTCAAGGCCATGTTCCGGCCGACGGCAGCACGCCAGACGGGCGGGGGTGCACGCGACGCAGCCGCGAGGGCGCGCGTTGATTCGCGGGCGGAAGTGTGATATGATGGGCCTGCACCGATCATCAAACCTCTGGAGGACACCTATGGGCGCTTTGGACGCGCAGGTCGTGAACCCGTCGGAACTGGTGGCGTACCAGGACGGCGCGGTGGTCAGCCGCGAAATCGTCAGCCAGAAGACGGGCACGGTTACGCTGTTTGCCTTTGATGAGGGGCAAGGATTGAGCGAACACACCGCGCCGTTTGACGCGCTGGTGCTCGTGCTGGATGGCGAAGCCGAAATCACCATCGCGGGGACGCCGTTCCGCGTGCGCGCCGGCGAGATGATCCTGATGCCCGCGCACAAGCCCCACGCGCTGAAGGCTGTGCAGCGGTTCAAGATGATGCTCGTCATGATTCGGGCATGACCGCCCGCCCATCATTCCGACACCCATCAAGGAGGCCGCGATGAAACTTGTGCGTTATTGCCCTGCCAAGAGCCGGAAGTGCGGAAGGCTTGGGATCCTGGTGGAGCGCCCCGACGGGCTTCACGTGCTGGACGTGGCCCGGGCGCGGGCATGGGCGTTCCCCGCCAGCCGCTACGCGCCCATCCCCAACGACGTCCTTCCGCTCTTGCGTTCGTGGGCGAAGAGCCTGGACATGCTCCGCAGGGTTCTGGATGCAGCGTTGCGCCGCTGGGATGCCCTGCCGTTCGGCGTCGCCGTGCCTCTGGCGCAGGTTCGGCTAGAGGAACCCATTGCCCGCCCTGGCAAAATCATCTGCCCAGGCCTCAACTTCCGTAAGCATCTGGAGGAGACGAAGGGGCTCTCTGCCAAGCCGCCCGAAATGCCCCTGGCCTTTCTCAAAGCGCCGTCGTCGGTTATCGGCCCCGAGGAAGCCATCGTCATGCCGCCGTGGACGCAGAAACTGGACTACGAGGTGGAGCTGGCGGCGGTCATCGGCGTGGGCGGGACGGGCATCCGGCCTGAAGACGCACTGCGGCACGTGGCGGGGTACACCATCCTCAACGACGTGAGCGCCCGCGAGGTGCAGGTGGCCGAGATGAAAGCGGGGTTCCTCACGTTGGGCAAAAACTTCCCCACGTCTTGCCCAATGGGGCCGTACCTGCTCACGGCGGACGAACTGCCCGACCCGCACGTGCTGAGCATGGAGTTGCGCGTGAACGGCGAAATTCGCCAGCGCGGGCACACCAGCGACCTCATCTTTGATTTCGCGGCCCTCATCGCCTACTGGTCGCGCATGGGGCTGGAGCCCGGAGACGTGATCACGTCGGGCACGCCGTCGGGCGTGGCGCTGGGACGGGAGCCGGACACGTCGTGGTATCTGAAGCCGGGCGACGTGGTGGAGGCCACGATAGAGAGGCTGGGCACGCTGCGCAACCCCGTGGCTGCGCCGACGGCCGCAGGCTAGCGCCGCCTCTCACTCGCGGTTCCGCAGGCTCCAGCGGACCGACGCCGTTCGCACCGTCGCGGGCCACAGGCGGTCGGCCAGGGCGTGGAGGAGGTCCGCAAGGCACTCGCCCGCGATCCATGCCCCGGCCTGCTCGGGACGGCGCACCATCCACACGATGAGCGAGGTCAGCAGGTCGCCCCACCCCTTTGGCGTACCGAAGAGAATCCACCGGCCAATCGTGTTGATGAGCGTGAAGACGAGCAGGATGTACCCCAGCCGCAGCAACGTGCCGATGATGGGCGCGTGCGACAGCCCTCGGTGGCGCGTCTGCTTGGCGTAGGGATACCAGAAGGCCACAAACGCGATGTACAGCGGGATGCCGACGACGGGCCACCGGCGAATGCGCGCCTCGGTGCGCGTGATGTGGTCTTGGTCCAGGTCGGGGTCGGCGAAATAGGTGCCGAACAGCATCCCCGCCAGGGCGTAGCCGGTGATCTCCAGCGCCATCCGCACGTCGGACGTGGCGTACCACGTGAGGGCAAAAGCGGTGGGCGTGCCGAGCAGCAGCGCCGCCTCGTTGACCCGCTGGTGGATTTTCCCTGACGGCATGTCGGTCTCCGGCGTGGGGTTCTGCGCTGCATTTTGTACCACTGCGCCCGGATGTCAAATGCGGGCGCGGCGCCCCCTCCCCGAATGGGCGAAGCCGTCGGGCTGAATGGGCGAAGCCCTGCGGGCTGCCCCAGCCCCAACGGGGCTTTGTCCCTTCAGCGCGGGGGTTTAGCCCCGCGCGTCTTTCGCGCCTTCGCGCTCCAAACGCCTCGCGCCCCCGGCCCGAGGCTGAAGCCGTCGGGCTGAATGGGCGAAGCCCTGCGGGCTACCCAAGCCCCAACGGGGCTTTGTCCCTTCAGCGCGGGGTTCAGCCCCGCGCGTCTTTCGCGCCTTCGCGCTCCAAACGCCCCCGCCCCGGCCCGTAGCCTGACCTGCGGAGCATTTCTGCCGACGCTGTCCGCGAATGGGCGCGAATCGCTATTCGTGCCGATTCGTGTGATTCGCGGATGAACGTTCTCGCCCCGCGCCCCGGCCTCACCGCGTCTTGACACTCAGGCCAGGCTCTGGCACAATCGTGCGCGGTACCTGCGGCGCGGCATGGCCCCAATTCCGCGCCGTGGAATTCGCTATTGAGGAGCCTGCCATGAAGCGAAGTTGGACGCCCGCCTATGTGCTGGCCCTGGGTCTGCTCCTGCTCGGCGCGTGCAGCCCGAAGGCCACGCCTACCCCCATGCCCACGCCGCCATCCGGCGACCTGGAGACCGCCGCGCGGTACTTCACCAACCTGCTGGCGGAACGCAAGTACGCCGAGGCCGCCGCCATGTTTGACCCCCAGATGGCCGCGGCGTTCCCCGTCGCCAAACTCAAGGCCACGTGGGAGGAGGTCATCCGCAACGTCGGCGACCTCAAGGGCATCAAGGAGGTGCGGATGACGCAGGAGGCCGGATATCGCATCGCCTACGTAGCCTGCGATTTCGCCCGCAACCCGCTGGACATGAAGGTGGTCTTTGATGCCCAGGGGCGCATCGCCGGACTGTGGTTTGTCCCGCCCGGCAGCGGGGGCACCTGAAGAACGCCCGACTACGCTGACCCAGCCGCCTTCTCGGAGACGGAGGTCTCCCTGGCCGACGGCGATTGCCCGCTCCCGGCCACGTTGACCATGCCCAAGGGCGCGGGGCCGTTCCCTGCGGTCGTCCTCGTGCACGGGTCGGGGCCGAATGACCGCGACGAGACCATCGGCCCCAACAAGCCGTTCAAGGATTTGGCGTGGGGGCTTGCGACGCGGGGCATCGCCGTCCTGCGGTACGAGAAGCGCACCAAGCAGTGCCCCGGCCAGATGATGGCGTCCATGGCGACGTTGACCGTCAACGAGGAGGTTGTGAACGACGCGCTGGCGGCTGCCGAGTACCTGCGCGGCGTCAGCGGCATTGACCCCCATCGGGTGTTCGTCCTGGGCCACAGCCTGGGCGGAACTGTGGCCCCGCGCATCGCGGCCCGCGACCCGCGCCTGGCGGGCCTCATCCTGCTGGCGGCCAGCAATCGGAACCTGGCCGACCTCATGCTGGCGCAGAGCGAGTACCTGGCCGCACTGGACGGCACGGTTGCACCGGAAGAGGCGCAGGCGCTGGACGAACTCCGCCAGCAGGTGGAGCGGGTCAAGGCGCTGGACTTCAAGGAGGGCGAGGTGATCCTGGGCGCGGGCAAGGCGTACTGGGCCGACATCCTGGCCTATGACCCCGTCGCGACGGCGCAATCGCTGACCGTGCCCATGCTCATCCTCCAGGGCGAGCGGGACTACCAGGTTACGATGGCGGACTTTGCGGCGTGGAAGGCGGGGCTTGCCGACCGCTCCGGCGTGCAGTTCAAGTCGTACCCCAGCCTGAACCACCTGTTCATGGCGGGCAGCGGCCAGCCGAACCCCGCCGAGTACGACGTGGCCGGCAACGTGGCCCGCGAAGTGGTGGACGACATCGCCGCGTGGATTTCCCGTCTGCTGTAGGCGGTCGTTCCGGCGAACCCCCCGGCGGCGCAGCCGCCAAGAATCGCATAACGGAGAGAAACCGCGAATGCACACAAACGGTGAGGAGGAGCGAATGACAGCCATAGTCCGGGTTCAGAACCTATCCAAACGGTACATGCCCGAGAACGTCCTGGCCGTGGACGACGTGTCCTTTGAAATCCAGCAGGGGGAAATCTTCAGCCTACTGGGGCCCAACGGCGCGGGCAAGACGACCACCATCTCCATGCTCAGTTGCCTGCTCGCCCCCACCGCAGGTGATGCGTTCGTGGCGGGCCATTCGGTCATCCGCGAGCCGATGGCGGTCAAGCGCGCCATCGGCGTGGTGCCGCAGGAAATCGCCCTGTACAACGTCCTCAGTGCGCGGGAGAACCTTGTCTTCTGGGGGCGCATGTACGGCATGGGCGGCAGGGAACTGTCACGGCGCGTGGACGAAGTCCTGCAGCAGGTCGGGCTGGCCGACAGGGCCAAGTCCAGGGTGGGCACCTTCTCCGGCGGGATGAAGCGCAGGCTCAACATCGCCGTCGGCTTGCTCCACAAGCCGCAGATCGTGTACATGGATGAGCCGACGGTGGGCATAGACCCCCAGAGCCGCCGCAACATCCTGGACATGGTCAAGGAACTCAACCGCGAGGGGATGACCGTGCTCTACACGACCCACTACATGGAGGAAGCGCAAGAACTTTCCCATCGCGTGGGCATCATGGATCACGGCAAGTTGATCGCGCTGGGCACGCAGAAGGAACTCACCCGGCTGGTGGGCGAGCACGAGACGCTGCGCCTGCACTTGGCGGAGGACCAAGCCGCCGAGCCGCTGGCCGAAGCCCTGCGGGGCGTGCCGGGCGTGGTCCGGGTCTCCACAGCCGACCACGAAATCGTGCTCATCGTCCCCGAAGCGGAGGACGCCCTGCCGCCGGTCATCACGAAAGCCAACGAACTGGGCGTCAAGGTGCGCTCGGTGGACATCCAGGAGCCGACGCTGGAAGCCGTGTTCCTGCACCTGACGGGCCGGGCGCTGCGGGATTAGGAGGTCGGCCATGCGCAAGATTCTCAACGTGGCGTGGAAGGACCTCGTTACCACATTCCGCGACCCGACGGCGCTCATCATCATGCTGGCCGCGCCCTACGCGCTCACCCTGGTCATGGCGTTCGCGTTTGGCGGCCTGAGCGGCGGCGGGGGCGGCCTCAGCGGAATCCCTGTGTTCGTGGTGAATCACGATGGCGGCGAGTTCGGCGGCTACCTCCAGCAGACCTTCCAGTCGCCCGATTTGGCCGACCTGCTGGACGTTACCGTAACGGCGGACGAGGCGGCGGCTCGCGCCGCTGTGGACGCCAACAAGGCCGCGGCGGCGGTCGTCATCCCGGCCGACCTGAGCGAGAGCATCGTGCCGTCGGGCCTGGCCAGCGGCGACCCCTCGGCGCTGGCGAACCGCCCGCAGGCCGTGGTGGAAGTGTACGCCAACCCCGACCGTCCCATCAGCGCGGGCATCGTGCGCGGCATCGTGGACCAGTTCCTCAGCCGGGTTTCGGCGGGAGCGGCGGGCGGGCAGGTAGCCGTGTCGCAACTCATCGCCAGCGGCCTCCTCGCGCCGCAGGAGGCGCTGACCAAGGGCATGGAAATCGGCGAGCGGGCGGCGCGCCAGGCCACCGAGACCCGCCTCATCGCGGTCAAGGGCGAGACTGCCGCAGAAGACCCCCAGGGCGGGTTTGACTGGCTCACGTACATGGCCCCCAGCATGGCCATCCTGTTCCTCATGTTCACGGTGAGCAACGGCGGCAAGACCCTGCTCGCCGAGCGCGACTGGGGCACACTGCCCCGCCTGCTCGCGACGCCCACAACCGCGTTCCAGGTGCTGGGCGGCAAGGTCTGCGGCATCTACCTGACGGGCCTCGCCCAGATGGGCATCCTGCTGGTGGCCAGCAGGCTCATGCTCGGCGTGAAGTACGGCCCGCTTTCGGCGGTGGTGCCCGTAACGCTGGCGCTGGTCGCGGCGGCTACAGGCTGGGCACTGGTCCTGGCCGCCTACGCACGCACGGCGGGCCAGGCCAACCAGATGGGCACGATTCTGTCGCTGGCCTTCGGCGGGCTGGCCGGCAACTTCTTCCCCCGCCAGGCCCTGCCCCAGTGGATACGGACGGCGTCGCTCATCACGCCCAACGCCTGGGGCCTGGACGCGTTCAACAAGTTGACGGCGGGCGGGACGCTGGGCGACGTGCTCGTGCCTATTGCCGGGCTTCTGGCGCTGGCCGTGGTGCTGTTCATCGCGGCGTCGGTCATCTTCCGCCGGCAGTACGCGTGATTGTGCTGCGAGGGATGGAAATGCGAAAACTGCTTGCGATTGCATGGCTGGACTTCAAGATGGGGTTCGCGGACAAGTCCGAACTGATCTTCTTCCTTGTCCTGCCCGTTATCTTCACGCTCATCTTGGCCGCTACGATGTCGGGGGGCGGGAGTTCCGACGGCGACAACCGCTACACCCTGCCGGTGGCGGACGAGGACGCGAGCGCCCTGTCGTCCCAACTGACGGCGCTCCTCGCAGAGTCGGATGTGGTGAGGCCGGTCGCCCGAACCCGCGCCGAGGCCGAGGCCCTGGTCAAGGACGGCAAGGTGGCCGCCGCGCTCATCATCCCCACCGGGTTCGGCGAGGCGCTGATGGCGGGCCGCGTGTCGGACCTCACGCTGACCCAGGCGCCCAACGACACGCGCGCGCTGGCGGTGGAGCAAGCCGTGCGCGCCGCGGCGGACAGGGTGAGCAACGCCGTCCTGGCAGCCACCGCCAGCGTCGCCGAGGCCGAACGGATACGCCCCTTCGCCGACGCGGCGGCGAGACGGGCGTACTTCCAGCAGGCCATGGCGATGGCGCAGGAACTGCTGGCGAACCCGCCCGCCCGCGCCGAGACGACCTACGCGCCCGAAGTCATCCGCACCAGCGCCAACGCTGCCGAACAGTCGTCGGTGGGGCAGTTGGTTACGTGGGTGTCCATTCCCCTCATCGGGGTGGCCGCCATCTTCATTGATGAGCGGCGGCAGGGGACGCTGCGCCGTCTGCTGGCGATGCCGGTCGGGCGGGAAATCATCCTCGGCGGCAAAATCGGCGGGCGGCTGATCCACGGCATGGTGCAGATGGCGCTGTTGATTGTGTTCGGGGCGCTGGTCTTGGGTGTCAACTGGGGACGGTCGCCGCTGGCGCTGGCCCTCATGATGCTGGCCTTCGCGCTGGCGTTCGTGGCCTTGGGCGTGCTGGTGGGTACCGTAGCCAAGACGCCCAGCCAGGCCAACTGGATGGCCATCAGCAGCGGCATGCTCATGGCGGCACTAGGGGGCGCGTGGTGGCCGCTGGAGATCACGCCGCAGGTGTACCAGCAGGTGGTGCGGATATTCCCGACGACGTGGGCCATGGCCGGGTTCAGCGACATCGTCGTGCGCGGGCAGGGGGTTGGCGGCATCCTGCCCGAGGCGGGGGTGCTGCTGGCCTTCGCCGCCGTGTTCTTCGGCCTCGGGTTCTGGCGCTTGCGGTACGAGTAGTACTTCACCGCAGAGAGCGCAGAGAGCGCGGAGATCGGAGCACGGAGGGCACGAAACCGCACGAAAGGCACGAAAGGTTTTCGCGCCTTTTCGTGTCCTTTCGCGGCTTTCGTGTTCCAAATCCGCCGCGCTCCCCGCGGTGAAATCTGTACCGCACCGCAGAGAACGCAGAGCGCGCGGAGATCGGAGCACGGAGGGCACGAAACCGCACGAAAGGCACGAAAGGTTTTCGCGCCTTTTCGTGTCCTTTCGCGGCTTTCGTGTTCCAAATCCGCCGCGCTCCCCGCGGTGAAATCCGTACCGCACCACAGAGAGCGCAGAGAGCGCGGAGAACTCAAGTTCAATCTCTACCCTCTGTGTTCTCTGCGTCTCTGCGGTGAATTCCGCCGCCGGAGGACGCGCCGAACCGCCTCGCCCCAGATTGACACCCCTCGCCCCGCATGGTATACTGCGGGCGGAACGGTGTGGTTGTCCTTACCTCCGCGGGAATTTGCGGCAAAGAGGCCAGTGAATATTGCGAAGGAGGGTTGACAAATGAATATGGATCGCGTCGCCAAGATGATGGAGAAGGTGGGCATCCCCGGCCGGGACGCCTACGACCTCCCATCCAGCCCCAAGCGCTTCCCCGATGGCGCCCACTACCGCATGGAAATCTCGGGCGTGGAGCGGCCCAACGTGTTGGAGGCGCTTGTTGATGAGATGAACCGGCGCAAGATCCCCATCCACCGCGTCATCTCCGTAGTCATGGGCGCCACGCTCCTGGACCGGGCGGAACTGCGCGACTTCGCCCAGATCGCCGCCGAGAACAGGCTGGAAGTCATCCTGACGCCCGGGCCGCGCGCCGCGTGGGACGTGGGGCGGCAAGTCGTTACCCCCGAAGGTGGCCTGTCGGGCCTCCGCTTCCGCGGCTCCGACCAACTCCGCTACGTCATCACCGACATCCTCACGTGCATTGAGATCGGCTTCCGCGGCTTCCTGGTGATTGACGAGGGCCTCCTGTGGCTCCTGAACGAACTCCGCAAGGCGGGCGAGATTCCCGATGACGTAACGTTCAAGGTCTCCATCTACGCGGGGCACGCCTCGGCGGCGGGCGGCAAGGTGCTCCAGTCGCTGGGCGCGGGCACCTTCAACCCCGTGGGCGACCTGAGCCTGCCGCAACTGGCCTCCATCCGCCAGGCCGTGGACATCCCCATGGACCTGCACATCTACCTGGCGGAGTCCTTCGGTGGGTACAACCGCTTCTACGACGGGGCCGAGATGGCGCGGGTCTGCGCGCCCTGCTACTTCAAGATTGAGCCTGGGCCCGCCTGCGCTGCCGGGCCGGGGGCGCTGTACAAGCCGTGGACCAGCCCCCAGGCCCTGGCCGACTTCGCCCGCGAGAAGGTGAAGTACGCCGAGATCATCCACACCCTGATTCAGGAGAACCAGCCCGACCTCATCCTCTCCAAGCAGGGCTGCAAGGGCCTGGCTATCCCGAAGCCGTAGCCAACTCGCATCGTTCGCGGTGGCGTGCGGGGCGCCCGGGTCGCCGGACGGCGGTCTGCGGTATCCCCTGCGCGCCCCGCGAGATTTTGCATCGGAGGTTCCCGAATGCCTGCAAAACTGCCGTGGTTGCGGGGCGTCTTCCCCGCGTTGGTAACGCCTTTCACCAAAGATGAGGAGGTGGACGAGCCGGCGCTGCGCGCGCTGGTGCGCCACCTGCTGCCCCATGTGGACGGGTTCGTGCCCTGCGGGACGACCGGCGAGTTCCCGTACATGACCCCCGATGAGCAAAAGCGCGTCATCTCCATCGTCGTGGATGAGGTGGCAGGGCGCAAGCCCATCATCGCCGGCACGGGCGCTGCCGGGACGAAGGAGACCATCCTCCTGGCCCGCAACGCGAAGGAAGCCGGGGCCAACGCCTGCCTGGTGGTTACCCCGTTCTTTCTGCACCCGTCCGACAAGGGCATCTATCAGCACTTCTACGACGTGGCGATGGCGGTGGACATCCCCATCCTGCTGTACAACATCCCGCAGGTGGTGGATGCCTACCTGCCGCGCAACGTGGTGGAAGACCTGTCGGACATCCCCAACATCGTGGGCATCAAGGACTCGTCGGGGAATCTCACCTACACCATGGAGATTCTGGAGATGGTGCAGGGGCGGATTGACGTGTTCGTCGGCCACGACGAGGTGGTGCTGCCGGCGCTGGCGGGGGGCTGCACCGGCATGATTCTGGCCAGCGCCAACGTGTACCCCGAAGTGTGGCAGCAGGTCTATGCCGCCGTGCAGGAGGGCCGCATAGAGGAAGCCCGCGCGCTCCAGCGTAGCGTCCAGAAACTGTCGCGCATCTTCTGCCGCTACGGCGGCGGCCTGGCCGTCAAGCAGGCGCTGAACATGATGGGGATTCCGGTGGGGCAGGCGCGGCGTCCGCTCAAAGTCGGCGGCAGCCTGACCCACGAGGACCGCGCCGAGATCCAGTTGGAACTGGAGCGCCTGGGCAAGGTGGCCCCCGACGACAGCGCCTACGCGCCGCCCGACGGCCCCCTGGCCGGGCGGTTCGCCGCGCTGGGCATCTCAGCCGAACAGGTGAAGGCCGCCTCGCTGCGTGTGGGGACCGGCACGGCGGGCGTGGAGCCGGAGAACGTGCAGATAGACCTGGTCGCGGGGCCGAAGGACGGCCTTGTGGGCGAGGCGTTCGCGCTGCAACTCACCTACCCGCGCCACGGCTACGAGGCGCTGACCACCATCCTGGAGCCGAACCTCACCGTGCGCCCGTCCACGCTCATCGTCCCGACGGCGGAACTGCGGAACCTGCGCCAGGCCAACATGATCTACGGCCCCACGCAGGCGGCGGTGGCCCGCGCCATCGTGGACGCGCTGGAAGACGGCACGATTCCCAAGTCGGCCATGGACACGCACGTGATGCTGGTGCAGGCCAGCGTACACCCCAAGGCCCTGGATCGCCACGCCCTGTATCATGCGGTGCTGGCCGCAACGAACGCCGCCATCCGCCAGGCGTTCGGCGCGTAGGGCAAAGGAGAGACCCATGTCAAAGAAACCCGATTGGTTCAAAGGAATCTTCCCTGCCCTGGTAACGCCCTTCACCAAGGACGACCGGGTGGATGAGGCCGCCTACCGCGAACTCATCCGCTACGTCCTGCCCCATGTCAATGGCATCGTCCCCTGCGGCACGACGGGCGAATTCGTGTACATGCTGGAAGACGAGCGCAAGCGGGCCATTGAGATCGCCCTGGATGAGGTCAACGGGCGCGTGCCGGTCGTGGCGGGCACGGCCTACCCGTCCACCCGCGAGACGGTCAAGATGACGGCGTGGGCCAGGGACGCGGGCGTTACGGCCGCTCTGGTCGCCGCGCCCTATTACCTCAAGCCGTCGTTTAACGAGGTGTACGATCACTACGACGCGCTGAACAAACTGGGCGTGCCGCTCATCCTGTACAACATCCCCCAGTGCGCGGGGACGCACTACCAGTGGTGGACGACCGAGGGCATGGCCTATCTGGAGAACGTCGTGGGCATCAAGGACTCCAGCGGCGACATGCCCTACCTGATGGCGGTGTTTGAGAAGGTGCGCGGCAAGATCGGCATCTTCACTGGCCACGACGAAATCGTGCCCGCCGCGCTGGCGATGGGAGCCGACGGCGCGATCTTGGCCAGCGCCAACGTCATCCCGGACGTGTGGCAGACCATCTACAAGGCCGTCCTGTCGGGCGACCTGGCGACGGCGCAGACCCTGATGGCGCGCATCCAGCGGTTCGTCCGCATCTTGGCGCGGCAGGGGCCGACCCAGGCGGTCAAGGAGGCGCTGCAACTGCTGGGGCTTCCCATCGGCGATTCGCGCCACCCGATGATGAAGGGCGACGCCTTCCGCCGCGAGGATTACGAAGAGGTGCGCGGCGTGCTGGAGGAGTTGGGCAAGATTCCGCCGCGCCCCATGACCTACCACCTGTACCCGGGCGGCCCGACGGCGACGAGCCAGTTCCCCAAGCCGCCCGCCGCACCCAGTGAGGTGCGGGACATGACGCTCCTGGTGGGCGAGGGGTTCGCCGGCCCGCCCTTCTCGGAACTGGCCCACATTGACCTGCTCATCGGCCGCAAGGACGGCCCGGTGGGCAAGGCCATAGAGCGGGCGCTGGCCGAGCCGCGTCCGGGCCACGAACTCCGCATCATCTTTGACCGCCCGAAGACGCTGCTGGTGCCGACGGTAACGGTGCGCACCAAGCGCCAGGCCGAGAACGTGTACGAGCACGCGGCGGGCGGCGTGGTCATGGCGCTGGAGGCGCTGGTCAAGGATGGCACGCTGCCGCCGGCGCTGCTGGACGACATCGTGCTCATCGCCAACGTGTTCGTGCATCCGGGGGCCAGCAACCGATGGCGGGTGCGCATCAACAACTTCAAGGCGATGAAAGCAGCAGTCCGCAAGGCGCTGGAAGGCCGGCCGACGTTTGAGGAACTGGTTGCCGAGAAGCATTCGGCGCGCCATCCGTTCCGCTACGCGCCGTAGAGCATCCGTGTAGTACTCTACCACAGGGAGTCTTGACGGTGTGTCATTGCGAGGGCGCGGAGCGCCCGTAGGGACAATTCATGAATTGTCCCTACGGGCTGAGGCGTGGGGCGCCGAAGAATCTCGCCAACCGAGATGCGTCGCTTTGCTCAGCATGACGTGAGAAGGCACGTGCGACGCACCTCCGAGGTGCGTCGCACGTGGGCCGACTGGATGGCTTGGCTTCGCTCGTAATGACAACTGGCAATTTTCTCTATGGCCAAGCAGTAGGGGTGGCCTGCCAGGCCGCCCCTACACGCAAAGACGGGTTTTGTAACCGGCCTATCTTGGAGAGGATTCCAGAATGCCCAAGGTCCGCGTGGCCGCAATCCAAATGCACATCGCCGCGGGCGACCCTGCCGCCAACCGCCGCCGCATGGCCGACCTGGCCCGGCGCGCGCTGGATGACGGCGCGCAACTGGTGCTGCTCCCGGAACTGGCCGCCTGCGGCTACGACCTGCCTCGCTTGGACACGCTGGCCGAGCCGCTGGATGGCGAGACGACCGCGGCGATGGCGGGCCTGGCCGCCCGCTACCGCGCCCACGTGGCCTGGGGCCTGGCCGAGCGCGACGGCGACCGGTTCTACAACACGCTGGCGCTGGCAGGGCCTGGTCGGAACCTGCTGGCCCGCTACCGCAAGGCGCACCTGATCCCCCTGCTGCGCGAACCGGACTACTTCACCCCTGGCGGCGATGTTGTGGTCGTGCCGACGGACATCGGGCGCATCGGCCTGGCCATCTGCTACGACCTGCGATTCCCCGGCCTGTTCCAGCGCATGGCGGCCCTCGGCGCGGAGGTGCTGCTGGTCGCGGCGCAGTGGCCGCAGGCGCGGGCGGAGCACTGGCGCATCCTCACGGTGGCGACGGCGTTGCAGAGCCTGGCGTTCCTCGTGGGGGCCAACGGGGTGGGCCTATGCTGCGGCGAGCCGTTGGCGGGGCTGTCGGTGGTGGCGTCGCCCTGGGGCGAGCGCATCGCCGAGGCGGGCACCGCGGAGCAAATCCTGTGCGCCGACGTGGATCTGGCCGACGTGGCCGAGGCGCGGCGAAAACTGCCCGTCGGCCAGGGGCAGCGCCCGGAATTGTACCTGTAGCGGCGTGCCCGGCCCGTGGTTGACTGCGGAGAGCATTGCCATCTGTCATTGCGAGCGAAGCGAAGCAATCTCGCATCCCGTGGGATTGCTTCGGGGCTTCGCCCCTCGCAAAGACACCTTATCTGTCATTGCGAGCGAAGCGAAGCAATCTCGCATCCCGTGGGATTGCTTCGGGGCTTCGCCCCTCGCAAAGACACCTTATCTGTCATTGCGAGCGAAGCGAAGCAATCTCACGTTCGGAGATTGCTTCGGGGCTTCGCCCCTCGCAAAGACACCTTATCTGTCATTGCGAGCGAAGCGAAGCAATCTCACGTTCGGAGATTGCTTCGGGGCTTCGCCCCTCGCAAAGACACCTTATCTGTCATTGCGAGCGAAGCGAAGCAATCTCACGTTCGGAGATTGCTTCGGGGCTTCGCCCCTCGCAAAGACACCTTATCTGTCATTGCGAGCGAAGCGAAGCAATCTCACGTTCGGAGATTGCTTCGGGGCTTCGCCCCTCGCAATGACAACCCATCAAGAATCCCTGCGGCAAAGCATCCGTGCCCAGTTGGCACTAGCCCGCGCGCATGGCGTGAAGGATGGCCTCCAGCACGCCGCCCGCGATGGCCAGCGCCTTGTCCGAGATGGTGAAGCAGTGCTCGCGCTCGGCGCGCGGGTCCACGTCGCCCACCTTCATGTTGGCGTGCACGGTCAGCCCATCGTGGAGCAACCCGCGCAGGACGCCCTTCAATCGCACGCGCACCGGCTCGGCGTCCACATAGGCGACGATGTCGCCCTCGTCCACCATGTCGCCGATTTCGCGCACGCCGCGGAACACCCCCGCGCAAGGCGCGCGCACCACCCGCAACTCGGCGTGGCCGCCCACCTCGCCGGGGATTCCCGTGTTGGGCAGAGCCTGGCCCTGCCAGATCACGCGCCCCAGGGTGTGGCCTCGCATCGTCTCTATGACCGCGTGGACATCCTCGCCGGCGGTGAACCCCGGCCCCAGCCCGATGACCAGGGGCGCGTCGGTGATATGCGTGCCCAGGTTACGCTTGGCCAGGATGGCGTCCACCACCACGTCCGGGCGCAGTTCGCGGATGATGGCGGCTTCGGGGTCTACGACGACGGGGAGAACGCCCTCGGCCCAGGCGGCCCGAACGCCCTCCGCGCCCTCTACCTTGCGCGCCCGCACGCCGCCCACGGTCGTCTCGCCTTCCCACACGGCCGTGGCGAAGGCCACCTTGCGGCGGATGACGGTGGGGGCGGGGATTTCGGTAACCACCACCCGGAACCCGCAATTCCACAGCCGCCAGGCGACGCCCGAAGCCAGGTCGCCGCCCCCTTTCACGACGACGGTAATCGTCTTGCCCAGCACGGCCATTGCGGACACCTCCCCGCGTGCACTACGGCTGGACGGTGGGCGTCGGCGGGAGCGCGGCATTGTACCGAGCGGCCAGCGCGGCCAGTTCGGGGTCGTCGGCGTAATCCTCGGTGAGCGGGATCACGCCGGCCTTCGCCGACGTAACGTTGCCTTCGGCGTCAAAGTCCACGGTGATTTCGCCGAGCCACTCGCCGCCATAGCCCGCCTGGCCGATGACGGTGTTGTTGAGTTGCAGCGTCTCCTGCAGCAGGTCGTAGGAGTGGCCCCCGACGATGGCCGTGATGCCGTTCACCTCGGTGGCGATCTTGCGGTCCATGACGTTGCCCAGGTGCGACAGGATGACGACGGCATCCACCTTGTCGGCGTGGGCCTTGGCGACGTACTCGCGGGCGGTCTCAACCGGGTCCTTGGCCGTGATGTTCGTTGACGGCGGCACGAAGGACTTGAACGTATCGTCGGCCGGGGTCAGGCCGATGATGGCAACCTTGCGCCCGCCCACGTCCTGCACGATGTAGGGCGTGAAGACCGGCTTGCCCGAGTCGGCGTACACCAGGTTGGCCGACAGGAAGGCGAACTTGGCCTCGCGCGAGCGGTCCAGGAGTTCTGGGAAATGGGCCAGGTCGCGCTCGCCGATGGCCATGGCGTTGTATCCCATGAGGCCCATCGCCTCGGTAAGGGCCTTGCCCTGGCTGATGTCAGAGACCGGCTGTCCAAAGAGCGCATCGCCTGCGTCCAGGACGAGCAGGTACGGGGTCTTGGCGCGGTAGTCCTTGATGACGGTGGCCCGACGGGCCACACCCCCCTTGGGGGGGCGTCAGCCGCAGGGGTCTAAGTAGCCCTCCACGTCGGTGGTGTGCAGGATGGTGAGGGTCCACGGGCCGGTGGGCCGCGCGGCGTTGCGGCGGATGAGCGCCTGGGCGGTGATGAGCGCCGCGACCACGACCAGCGCCAACGCCACGGGCGCGATCCAGCGCTTGATGCCGGCACCGGGGGCGGTTTTCTTCTTGGGTTTCGGCTTCGCCTCGCCCTTCTTGGCGGCGGACTGGGCAGGGCGAGGGGTCTGCTGTGTCTGTTTCTTCTTGCGTTTCTTGGCCACGCTTCACCTCACAAGTGGACTGCTGCTAGACCACAGAGAAAACCGCCCGTTGTCATTGCGAGCGGAGCGAAGCAATCCCGGACCGACTGTCATTCTGAGGCGCGGAGCGCCGAAGAATCTCGTGAACCGAGATGCTTCGCTTCGCTGATGCTTCGCTTCGCTCAGCATGACAGACAGGGACTGGGATTGCTTCGGGCGCTGCGCGCCCTCGCAATGACACACCATCCAGAAACCCTGTGGCAGGGTACTACGCGGCACCGCTGCCGGATGCCCATCGCGGGGCCAGCGCCGCACTCACAATGATACCACGTTACGCCGGTTTTTCCCAAAAGTCGGGGCCGCGCTCGCGGGCTGCGGCTATCACAGGAACGTGATCATCCAAACGGCCAGCAGGGTGAACAGCCCTGCGGTCGCCAGTTTGATGGTGCCGGCGCGACGGTTGATGAACTGCCCAAGCCGCTCCGATGTCGTCCCCCAGTAGGCCATGAGGAACACGATGACGAGCGGCACTACGAACGCGATGTTGTACACCAGCAGATAGGCCAACGCCCGCACCCTCAACGCCGGCACGCCGAGGACGAACAGGATGGTAGGCAGGTAAACCTGTCCGGTGCAGGCCAACTCAATCAGAGACACAACCGCGCCGGTGATGAACGCAACCCCCGCGATAGCCCGCGCACTGGCCCCTTCGCGGATGACGCGGTTGATCCAGCGGCGCATCCGCGTGGGCAGTTTCAGTTTCATCTCTTCGGGCCGCCCGCGCCGCGCCTGATACCAGTCGTACAGGCTGCCTATCGCCAGGAGCAAGCACAGCGCCGCCGTGAAGCCGTACAGGTAGCGGCCGATGGCGGGCAGGAACGGCAGGCTGGCCAGGAACTTGAGCAGGCCCACCCCGACGCCCAGGTACGTCAGGAAGACGCCCAGGGCGAACATGCCCCCCACCAGCAGGATGTCGCGGCCCTTGCGCCCCGTGAAGGCCAGGTACGAGATGAAGAACACGATGGTGGCGAAGGCGCACGGGTTCAGCCCGTCCACCAGGCCCGCGGCCACGACCGTGAGCGCGCCGAACGAGCGGAAGCGGCTCAGGATGCTCTCGCCCGCCTGCGACAGGTCTTCCTGCTCCCGCCAGTAGGCCTCGCTGCCGGTCGCCGCGTACTTCTTCACGACGTTCTCCAGCGTCTGGGCGTTGATGTCCCCGCCCAGCAGGAAGTCCGAACCGACGAATGCCGCGGGCGCGGTGAGGCGCTTGTTCAGCGGCACGCCGGTGCGTTCGCCCAGCCACTCAGCCAGCGCGGCCTGCTCCTTGATGTCGTACTCGTGAACCTGCAACTGCGGGTACTTGCTCTGCAAGTACTTCAGGTCATACTGGGCGCGGTCGCACTCGTGGCAGCCCACCTGGTAGAAGTAGGCCAGGTGGATGGCGGGCTGCTGGCCGGTGGGCGTGCCCGATGGCGCGGCGGGGCCGGTCAGTTTGGGGAAATCCACGCCGCCCTCGTTCATGTAGTATTCCACCAGCGCGGCCAGCTGTTCGCGGGCCGCCTGCTCGCCATGGAGCACATGGTCGCCGATGAAGATGACCGGGAACGCCCCTTCGCCCGTGCCGAACTGCCGCTCCAGCGCCGTGAGCAGGTCGTAGTCGGCGGGGGACTTCTCCACATCGCGGGCGTCCACCACCAACTGGCGGTCGTACCGCTCCTGCAGCGGCCCGAGTACCTCATCCTGCACGCGGCGGCATTCGGGGCAGAGGCTGCTCCAGAAGAAGTACATCTTCACGACGGGGTCGCCCTCGTCGCAGATATGGCACGCCTTGGGCGTGGGCTTGACGCCGGTGGGCGGCCACGTGGTGGGTCCCGCCTGGTCGCCGTAGCCCGCGGGCCAGTCCACGCCGCCCTGCGCCGCGTAGGTCTGGATCAGCGCGGGCAGGTTGTCGCGAATCTCGTCGGCACCGAACAGCACGCGGTCGCCGATGAACAGTTCGGGCACCACCCCCTTGTCCGGCGGGACGCCGTGCACCTGCTCCATGTGCAGCAGGAGTTCGTAGTTCGCCGGCGGGGTGATCTCCACCTTCGCGATTTCCAGTTGCGAGCCGTACTGCGCCTGAAGGGGCGGCAGGACTTGTTCCAGCACCGTGTGGCAGACCGGGCAGGTGTCCGAGTAGAACAGCACGGCGCGGACGACCGGCTGCTGGGCGTGGATGGCCGTCGGCAACAGGGCCAGCGCCAGGATGACGATCAGGGCGGCTAGGCGGAAGAGGCACTTTGTTGGGGGCACGGCTATGGACTTCAAAGAATGTCTCAACCCACCAACCCCAGAATCTCCTCCAGGCGCGCTCGCTTGTCGGCGAACTCCGCTTCGTAGAGGCGCACGCAGCGCGTCAGTTCCGTCGTCCCGGCCACCAGTTTGCTGGCGAAGACGAAGCAGGTGGGGTCGCCGCACTGCTTGCAGTTCCCGCCCGGCAGGAGTTTGTAGATTTCCATCACGGTGGGCTGGTGGCGCTTCTCGTAGGAAGGCACGATCTCATGCCGCCTGTCCCACACCCTGTTGATCTCATCCAAAATGCGCTCGGCCACGCGCTGGGCCTCCTGGCGGTCCTCCAGGTTGCTAATGGCCACCTCGTGCGGGCGGAGGGTGTAGCGGCGGCCTCCCCGCACCATCGTCAGGATGCGGTTTTCATGGTCGTAGATAGCATTCTTCCACAGTGTATTGAGGTAGGGCATGACCTCGCTGATGTCCTCCTGGAGCCGCACGAAGGCGCTCCAGCGCTCCGATCCCGGATCGCATGGTGGCGAGATGACTTCCAGGTCGTACTCCTTGCACAGCATTGTGCATCCTCCCTGCGCGCTTGCATCGGTGTGGCTCGGAAATGGGGCATGGCCTTAGGCTGGCGCCCTGGTAGTTGACCACAGAGTAAGTTGCCTGTTGTCATTGCGAGCGAAGCGAAGCAATCTCGCGCGCCGGAGATTGCTTCGGGGCTTCGCCCCTCGCAATGACAGACTATCAACAATCCCGGTGGTAAGCACAGGGCGTGCTGCCCATTTGAAGTATACCCCGTGCTGCCCCGCTGTCAAATATGCATTGTTCTGAATGTCTCGGCGGCAAAAGTAAAGGCCGTCAGTCTCTGGAGCACACGGGGCAAGAACATCCTGGCAGCGGACCCTCCTCCGACGAGGGGAATTGCACCGACTCCCCGTATTTGGCCGCAGCCCAATTGCGGCTCGCGGCGATGAGGTCCATCACCCGCTCGTCGGTGAGCCGGTAGTACATGAGCGTGCCGTCGCGGCGTTCGGCGATGAGGCCGGCCTCGCGCAGGATGGCCAGTTGCTGGGAGATGTAGGGCTGCCGCCGCCCCAGCGCCGCGGTGAGGTGGCACACGCACGCCTCCCCGCACTGGGCCAGCATCTCCAGGATGCGGAGGCGCACCGGGTGGGATAGCACCTTGTGCAGTTTCGCCATGGCGGCATAGCCGTTGTCCAGCGTTCTTGCTCTCATACCCAGTAGGATACACCGCGCCGCGGCCTTGTCAAGTTGCGGGCGGGACGAGGTGCGTTTCCATTTCGGGGCAAGAGTTACCGAATGGCGTTGGGTTTTCGCGCAGAATCTACCTCACCTATCCCCACCCCGGCCCTCCCCTTTCCTCTCCGCCCGCGGAGAGGAAAGGGGAGGGTGTGGGAGGGGTTAGGTGAGGTCCAGCAACCCCATCGCCCTACGTCTGGCGGCGAAAGAGACTGCCCATTGCAGCAGCCTTGTCCCCAAACTGAAGTGCACCCGCAGAGCGGGCTACCTTACCCCTGGTCCCCCTCACCACACGCGAACGTGAGGAAGCCGAAGGCGGGGATGCCGCCTCGCGGAACAAACGCCCCTGCGCAGGCGTCTCAAAGGCGCATATACCGCAGTCTGTCGCAGGAGGGAGACATGAGATACGCACGTTGGTTTCGCGTTCTGTCCGTAGTGGCGGTGCTGGCACTGGCCGCGTGTTCCGCCGGCAGCAACCTGGCGGCGCGGCTATCGCCCACGCCCGCCCGCGCCGAGTCGCCCGGCGTGGAGTTGACGGTGTACAACTCGGACCTGGGCCTCGTGAAAGACCGCCGACCGATGACGCTGGAGAAGGGCCTGAACTTCGTCCGCTTCTCCGACGTGGCATCGGGCATTGACCCCACCTCGGTCCACTTCCGCTCCCTGACCGACCCCGAAGGCACCACCGTGCTGGAGCAGAACTACGAGTACGATGTCGTGGGGTCGGCCAAACTGCTGCACAAGTACCTGGACCAGCAGATCACGCTGGTTACCGAGGATGGGAGCGTGTACACCGGCAAACTGCTCAGCGGGGCCGACGACATCATCCTGCAGGGCACCGACGGCAAGGTAACCGTCGTCAAGGCCAATCAGGTGCGCGAGTTCCAGTTTCCGGCGCTCCCCGAGGGCCTCATCACCAAGCCGTCGCTCCTGTGGCAGTTGGACGCGGCCAAGTCCGGTACCCACAACGTGGAAGTAACGTACCTCACGAGCGGCATCACGTGGTCTGCGGACTACGTGGTGGTGCTGGCCGCCGACGACGCCTCGCTGGGGCTGAACGGCTGGGTTACGGTGGACAACCGCAGCGGCGCGACGTACAAGGACGCGCGGCTGAAACTCATCGCCGGCGACATCCACCGCGTCCAGCCCGCGCAGGAACTCACCGCCTACGACCTGGCCCGCAAGGCCGGCCTCGCGCCGACGCCTGAACAGGTGGCCGAGCGTCAGTTCTTTGAGTATCACCTGTACGAGGTGCAGCGGCCCGTAACGGTGAAGGACCAGCAGACCAAGCAGATTGAATTCGTGAGCGCGGAAGGCGTCAAGGCCGAGAAGATTTATGTGTACGACGGCCTGGGCGGCGGGTCGTGGTATTACTACGGCCCCATCACCGACCCCACCTACGGCCCCACGAGCAACAAGAAGGTCATGGTGCTGGTGGAGTTCAAGAACTCCGAGGCCGACGGGCTGGGCGTGCCGCTGCCCAAGGGCCGTGTGCGCGTGTACAAGGAGGACACGGGCGGCGGGACCGAGTTCGTGGGCGAGGATGCCATTGACCACACGCCCAAGGACGAGCGCGTGCGCCTGTACCTGGGCGACGCCTTTGACATCGTGGGCGAGCGCAAGCAGACTGACTTCAAGACGCTGGGCGAGCGGGCCATTGAGGAGAGTTTTGAGATCAGCGTCCGCAACCACAAGAGCGAGGCGGTGGAGGTGCGGGTGGTGGAGCACCTGTTCCGCTGGAGCGAGTGGGAGATTACGACCAAGAGCCACGACTACACCAAACTGGACGCCACCAGCGTGGAGTTCCGCGTGAACGTGCCCAAGGACGGCGAGGCCAAGATCACCTACACCGTGCGGTATCGGTGGTAACGAGCCGAACAGCCTGACGGCGGGGAGCAGGGGCTTCTCCGCTTGGATTCTTGACGGCATGCCCTTGCGAAGAGCGCAGCGCCCGTAGGGACAATTCATGAATTGTCCCTACTGAGGCGCGCAGCGCCGAAGAATCTCGCCAACCGAGATGCTGAGCGAAGCGAAGCATGACAGAGGACATTGTCATTCTGAGGCGCGGAGCGCCGAAGAATCTCGCTAACCAAGAGGCTTCGCTTCGCTGATGCTTCCACTTGCGGCGCACCTCCGAGTGCGTCGCAAGTGCTTCCCACGTTATTGCGAGCGAAGCAATGCCAACGGACAGTTTTCTCTGGGGTCAAGTGCTGGCCGCCACGCGCGAGGCGATGACGCACGCTGCGCGACCCGTGCGCCCGCAGGGATTTGGAGCGCGAAAGCCGCGAAATGGCGCGAAAGGCCCGAAAAGCCCTCCGTGCCTTTCGTGGCTTTCGTGATGCGAACGTCCACGGGGGGCAAGTGGTCTTCCGCCCGACCCGTTCTTGCGCGGCGGCTAGCCCCTTGCTATACTCACGGTGCGGGTTCAAGCGCGTTCTGGGTGGGTGGAGATGATGAGAAAACTGGTTCTGGTTGCGCTCCTGGGGTTGGTCGTGTTGTCGGCGGTGGGGAGCCACCATGCGCAGGCGCAGGCTCCACAGCCAACGGTGCGCGTGCTCTACGTCAAGGGCATCATTGACCCCGTAACGACGCGCTACGTCCAGCGCGCGCTGGGGCAAACTCAGGCGTCGCTGTACGTCATCGTGCTGGACACGCCCGGCGGCTCGCTTCAGTCCATGCGCGACATGGTGCAGTTGATTCTGGGGTCGCCTGTGCCGGTGGCCGTATATGTCTCGCCGCCCGGGGCGCGGGCCGGGTCCGCGGGGACGTTCATCGCGCTCGCGGCGCACGTCGCGGCCATGGCGCCCTCCACCAGCATCGGTGCCGCCCATCCGGTTGACGCCAGCGGCGGGGATATCCCCGGCGTCCTGGGCGACAAGGTTACCCAGGACGCGGCGGCCCTGGCGCGGTCTCTGGCCGAACGCTACGGCCGCAACGCCCAGTGGGCCGAGGAGTCGGTGGTCAAGAGCCTGGCCATCACATCCCAGGAGGCCCTGCGGCTGAACGTGGTGGACCTGCTGGCCGACGATTTGCCGAGCCTTGTCGCCGCGCTGGACGGCCGCACGGTCAAGACCGCGGCCGGCGAGGTAGCCCTGTCCACGCGCGGCGCGGTCCTTGTGGATACGCGGATGACGCCGTTTGAGTCGTTCCTGCATACCCTGGTCAACCCCGACATCGCCTACGTCCTGTGGATTATCGGGATGCTCGCTATCATCATTGAGTTGTACCACCCGGGCGCGGTGTTGCCCGGAATCACCGGCGCGATTTGCCTGGTGCTGGCCTTCATCATCTCGGAGAGCCTGCCGCTGAACTGGGGCGGGATCGCCCTCATCGTGCTGGCGCTCATCTTCTTCGCGCTGGACATCAAGGTGTCCGGGTTCGCGCTCAGCGTCGGCGGGGCCATCGCGCTCATCCTCGGCTCGCTCATCCTGTTCAGCCCGCTCACGCCGCCCTCGCCCACGCTGCCCCACCTCAACGTGAACCGATGGCTCATCGCGGGGGTTACGGCGGGGACGGCGGCCCTGTTCCTGTTCGCCCTGTCGGCGGGGGTTCGCGCCCAACGCCTCCGCGTGCCGGTGGGCGTGCAAACGCTCGTGGGCGTGGAGGGCATCGTGCAGGTGGACCTGAACCCGTCGGGCATCGTCCTGGCCGGGAGCGAGTCCTGGTCGGCGGTGGCAGAGGACCCGCCCATCCGCGCGGGCGAGCGGGTCGTCGTTACCGCCGTGGACGGCGTGAAACTCATCGTCCGGCGGGCGGATGCGCCCCGCGCATGAGATCGCCATCGGAGGCAAGGCAAGATGACGCAGCATCCCTGGCTTGACCCGAAACCGTTCTACTTCCGCGGCGGCCCGGTCGGCTGCCTGCTGATTCACGGGTTCACCGGCTCGCCGCCCGAGATGCGCCCGCTGGGCGAGTACCTGGCCCGCCAGGGCCTCACCGTCTCCGCGCCGCTCCTGGCGGGCCACGGGACCGACTACCGCGACCTGGCGAAAACCACCTGGCGCGACTGGTACGCCTCGGCGGAGGAGGCCCTCGTGCGCCTTCGGGCCGAGTGCGCGCAGGTGTTCGTCGGCGGGCTGTCCCTCGGCTCGCTGCTGACGCTTTGCCTCGCCGCGCGGTACCCGACCATCGCGGGCGCGATCTTGTACGCGCCGGCCCTCATCGCCCGCGACTGGCGCATGAAGTTCGTGCGGCCGTTCCGCCACATCATGCGCTGGAACCGCAAGGAGGAACCCCAGGACTCGGACCTGACCGACCCCGAGGCCCACAAGATGCTGTGGAGTTACGACGTGATCCCCGGCGAGTCGGCCTACCAGGTCTCGCTCATCCAGAAGGAAGCGCGCCGCCTGCTGCCGTCCATCACGGTGCCGGTGCTCATCTTCCAGAGCAGCCGCGATGCGTCCATCCGCACCGACTGCGGGCAGATCGTCCACGACGAGATCGGCTCGGCCGACAAGACGCTCATCGTGCTCCACAACTCGGGCCACTGCCTCACGGTGGACAGCGAGCGCGAATTCGTGTGGCAGACGACGCACGAGTGGATCGTCGCCCGGAGCGGAGCCTCCGCGTCGGCCCAGGGCCACACGACCTGACCGTGCGCCCGCCCCACCCTCCACCGAGACCACCCTATGCAAAGAGGTTCGCATGAAGGCCATCGTTACCGCCCGCAAAGGGCCTGTTTCACCGCCAGCCCCTGAGGGGGAAGTGCAGGGGTTCCAGGCAAGCCGCGTCATCACGATAGCCGTGGGCCACACGGTGCACGACATGTACGCGTCGTTCCTGGCCCCGCTCCTGCCCACGTTCATCACCAACCTGGCCCTGTCCAAGACGGAGGCGGGCCTGCTCATGGTGTTCCTGCAGTGGCCGTCGGTGTTGCAGCCGGTCATCGGCCACCTGGCCGACAAGGTCAACCTGCGCCTGTTGGTCATCCTCGGCCCGGCCGTAACTGGCATCCTGATGAGCCTGCTGGGTGTAGCGCCCGCGTATGGCATCGTGGCGCTGATGCTCACCCTGGCGGGGTTGAGTTCCGCTGCGTTCCATTCGGTAGCGCCGCCGCTGGCGGGGCGGCTGGCCGGCAGGCGGCTTGGGCGCGGCATCGGCATCTGGATGGTGGGCGGCGAACTGGGTTACACCATCGGGCCTGTCCTGCTCGTGAGTGCGATACAGTTCCTCGGCCTGAAGGGGCTGCCCTGGCTGATGATCATCGGCGTCCTGACCGCGCTGTTCATCGCCTCGCGCCTGTCGGCGGCCCAGACCGCGCCCGCGAGCAACGTGCGCGTGGGCAGTTGGCGGCAGATTCTGCCGGGGATGAAGCCGCTGCTGCTCCCGCTTATCGGCATCACGCTCCTGCGGTCGCCCATGGTCGCCGCGATCACCACGTTCCTGCCGGTGTTCCTGCGGGACCGTGGCGCAAGCCTGTGGGTGGCGGGCGCGTCGCTGTCCATACTCCAGGCCGCGGGCGTGGCCGGGGCGCTGGCGGCGGGTTCGGTGAGCGACTCGCTGGGGCGAAGGCAGACGCTGGCGCTGCTGTTCACGACCGCGCCGCTGTGCATGTTCGCCTTCCTGTCCACGCGCGGGCTTGCCCAGGTCGGGATGCTGCTCCTGCTGGGGTTCACGTCGCTGTGTGTGCCGACGGTGCTCACCGCGCTGGTGCAGGAGAGTTTCCCCGAACATCGGGCGCTGGCCAATGGGGTGTACGGCTCCATGAACTTCATCATCTACGCGCTGGCGGTTGCCCTGGCCGGCGTTCTCGGCGACTGGATCGGGCTTCGCTGGGCGTTCGTCCTGGGCGCGGTTGCGACCCTGGCCGCGCTTCCGCTAATCCTGTTTCTGCCCGGGCGGAAATCGCCGGCGACAAGCGAATGAAAGGATTTAGGAGATGGACAAATCGGAGCGAATCAGGCGGGTCATCCGAGGCGAGAAGACGGACCGCGTCCCGTTCGCCATCTGGCGGCATCTGCCGCCCGAAGACGCCACACCGGAAGGTCTGGTGAAGGCGACGGTCCGCTTCGTCCGCCGTTGGGACCTGGACTTTGTGAAAGCGATGTTCAACAACTGGGCGTTTACCGTGGACTGGGGCAACCGCTTCGCGGGCTACGACCGCAGCGAGGGGCACGTGCCCGTGGCCGAGCACGTTGTCAAAGCGCCCGCCGATTGGCGGAGCCTGCGCCCGCTTGACCCCCTGCGGGGCGCTCTGGGCAATCAGGTGCGGGCGCTGCGCATGCTGCGCGACGAACTGGGGTCGGGGATTCCCATCGTGGCGACGGCGTTCGCGCCGCTCACCATCGCGCGGAACCTGGCGGGCGACGCGGTGTACCGGCACGCCCTGTCGGCCGGCCCCGACCTGCACGTGGGGCTGAAGGCCATCACCGAGACCGCCGCCGACTTCGCCCAGGCCTGCGTGGAGGCGGGCGCGGATGGCATCTTCCTGGCGGTGCAGGGGGCCACGCGCGACGCGCTCCCGCCCGACGCATTCCGCGAGTTCGGCCTGGCCTACGACCTGCCTGTGTTGGAGCGGGTCGCCGCAAGGACGTGGTTCAACATCCTGCACCTGTGCAGGCCCAACTTGCGGTTTGAGGTGGCGCGGGACTATCCCGTGCAGGCGGTCAACTGGCACGACCGTAGCCCGACCGGGCCAAGCCTGGCGGAGGCGCGGGCGCACTTCTCGGGGGTGCTCATCGGCGGGCTGAATCATGCCCCGGGCGGCGCGTTCCACAGCGGGGTGCCCGAGGAGGCCGTCGCCGAGGCCCGAGATGCCCTCGCGCAGACGGGCGGCGACCGCTTCATCCTCGGCCCGGGCTGCGTCATCCACCTGGGCACGCCCGAGGCGAATGTAGATGCGGTCAGAGAATGGGTTGATAAGGAACGCTAACTTCTCCCCGGCTGAAACTTGACGGATTGCGACGACAGTGCAAGAATCAACGCAGGGGGCAATGTTGCTTGACTGCCAGCGGCAAGGAGATGACATGTTTGACGAGATTGGCTACTGGTCAGAGATCAAGTTGGATATCGTGCGCGAGTATGCACAGGCATACTCCACCATCCTCAGTGCCCAACGCAGCCCTTCACTGCATCATGTCTACATAGATGCCTTCGCAGGTGCTGGCAAACACATCTCTCGCAGAACACAGGGTTTCGTGTTAGGGTCGCCGCTGAATGCATTGGAGGTCAAGCCGCCTTTCAAAGAATACCACCTCATTGATCTGGATAGGCGAAAAACCCAGGCACTGAGAGAGACCGTTGCGAAGTATCCAAACGTCTACGTACACGAAGGTGACTGCAATAAACTGCTGCTGAGCGAGATTTTCACGAGAGTCCGCTATGAAGACTATCGGCGGGGGTTGTGTTTGCTCGATCCCTATGGTCTGCATTTGAACTGGGAAGTTGTGCAGGCAGCGGGAGAGATGAAAGCAATAGAGATATTCCTTAATTTTCCCGTCATGGACATGAACCGCAACGTATTGTGGAAAAACCCAGAGAGGGTGGACGAGCGGCAGCGACATAGAATGGATGCGTTTTGGGGTGACGGCTCATGGCGGGACATCGCATATGACACGACGAGGAACCTGTTTGGCATGGAGATGAAGGTGGATACCGATATTATCGCGGAAGCCTTTCGTCGCCGTCTGCAAACGGTTGCCGGATTTGCGCATGTCCCTGAACCCATTCCGATGCGCAACACAAAAGGGGCCGTGGTGTATTATCTGTTCTTTGCCTCACACAAGCCAGTTGCAGGCAAGATAGTCCAAGACATCTTCAGGAAATACAAAGACAGGGGGCTCGGTGATGGCTCAGAATAGTGCCATTGAGTGGACCGAAGCCACGTGGAATCCGCTGACGGGGTGTACGAAAGTCAGTCCTGGCTGTAGGAACTGCTATGCTGAGCGGATGGCAATAAGATTGCGAGCAATGGGGCACCCGCACTACAGCAGGGGCTTCAAATTGACGCTGCATGAAGATGCCCTAGATGTGCCACTCTCTTGGAAGAAGCCGCAGATGATCTTCGTGAACTCCATGAGCGACCTGTTCCACGAGGAGGTCCCTCTTTGGTTCATCCAGCGGGTGTTTGATACGATGAGGCAGGCTCACTGGCATACTTTCCAGGTGCTTACGAAGCGCTCGGAGCGCTTGCGAGATCTCAGTGCCAATCTTGACTGGCCCTCAAACGTGTGGATGGGGGTTACCATAGAGAGCCAGGAATACGCATTCCGTGCCGATCACCTGCGTGAAACCGGGGCTCTGGTCAAGTTCCTCTCGCTGGAGCCCTTACTGGGACCGATCAAAGACCTTAGCCTAGCAGGGATAGATTGGGTCATAGTCGGTGGCGAGTCGGGCCCCGGCGCCAGACCTCTCTCTCCGAAATGGGTAAAAGACATCCGCGACCTGTGTCAACAGCACGGAGTGCCGTTTTTCTTCAAACAGTGGGGAGGCGTTCGGAAAGCCAAGGCGGGGCGTATCCTGGACGGACGGACATGGGACGAACGTCCAACTCTGAGGCGTTCCGCTGCACTCCTATGAAGACCGATTCCCTGCCACCTCCGAGTGCGTTCCAATTCTGCTGGGTGATTTGCACAGGGTTACTGCTATCGTGAAGACCACCGACTTTGACTACCACCTCCCTCCCGAACTCATCGCGCAGACGCCCGTGGAGCCGCGCGATTCCTCGCGCCTGCTGGTGGTGCACCGCGACACCGGAGCGCTGGAGCACCGCATCTTCCGCGACATCGTGCGGTACCTGCGGGCGGGCGACCTGCTGGTCTGCAACGATAGCCGCGTCATCCCCGCGCGCATCTACGGGCGCAAGGCCGGAACCGGCGGCAAGGTAGAAGTGCTGCTCGTCGCCAAGCGCGGCCCCCAGACGTGGGAGGCGCTGGTGCGCGGGCGAAGAATCCGCGAGGGCGGGACGCTGGTCTTCGGCGAGGCGCTGGAGGCGCGGGTGATCGCCGTCACCGAGTCGGGCGGCCGCATCTTGGAGTTCGCCGAGCCGGTGGAGCCGCACCTGGAATCCCTCGGCGTCATCCCGCTCCCGCCCTACATCCACGAGCCGCTCCGCGACCCCGACCGCTACCAGACGGTGTACGCGCGGGTGCAAGGCTCCGTCGCCGCGCCCACGGCAGGGCTGCATTTCACGCCCGCGCTGCTGGATGCAGTCCTGGCCATGGGGTGCGAGTTGGCGTTCGTTACACTGCACATCGGCATGGACACCTTCCGCCCCATCGGCGAGAAGCACATTGAGGAGCACCGCATCCACACCGAGTGGTGCGAGGTCAAGTCGGAAGTGGCCGAGCGCATCCGCGCGGCCAAGGCGGAGGGGCGGCGCGTCGTCGCGGTCGGCACCACGGTGGTGCGCGCCCTGGAGACTGCCGCGCAGAGCGGCGTCGCGCAGCCGTATTCAGGCCCGACGGGGCTGTACATTTACCCTGGGTACACGTTCCGCGCCGTGGACGTGATGATCACCAACTTCCACCTGCCACGATCCACGCTGTTGTTGCTGGTGTCGGCGTTCGCGGGGAAGGATTTGATAGATCGGGCGTATCAGGAGGCCATTCGCGAGCGGTACCGCTTCTACAGTTTCGGCGACGCCATGCTGATTCTGTGAGAATCACGCCGTCTGGCGGACGGCGGCTGGCTGGCGCATGCGCTCTCGGATGGTCTGGACATGCAGGCGAATCGCGGCGTCGGTCTCCATCAGGTCGCGGATTTTGTCCCGCCCGTGGAGGACGGTCGTGTGGTCGCGCTTGCCCATGAACGCACCGACCTGCGCGAGCGAGAGGTCGGTCTCGGCGCATAGCAGGTACATGGCAATCTGGCGGGGCAGGGCGATTTGTTGTTTGCGCGACGCCCCAAGCATGTCCTGGGGGTCAACCCCGAAATAGTCGGCTACAGCCTGCAGGATGGCCTCGGGCGAGGGTCGCCCTTTGCTGGGCAGCATGTCCTTCAAGATGGCCTGCGTGGTCTCCAACGTGGGCGGCTGGCGCAGCGCTTCCCACTGGGCGATGACGCGGTTGAGCGCGCCTTCCAGTTCGCGCACGTTGGTCTCCACAGTCTGGGCGATGAGTTCCAGGATGGGCATCGGGACGCTACAGGCCCTGGCCGTGGACTTGGCCTGGAGGATGGCCATGCGCGCGGCGAAATCGGGCGGGGCGATTTCCACCACCAGCCCGCCCTCAAACCGCGAGCGCAGCCGCTCGTCTAGGCCCAGGACATCGCGTGGGGGGCGGTCGCACGCCACCACGATTTGGCGGTTGGCGCTGTGCAGCGCGTTGAACGTGTGGAAGAACTCCTCTTGCGAGGCGTCCTTGCCGGCGATGAATTGGATATCGTCCAGCAGGAGCACGTCCACGCTGCGGTACTTGTTGCGGAACTCCTCGGTGGTGCGCGCGCGGATGGCGCAGACCAGGTCGTTGGTGAATTGCTCCGAGGGCACGTAGAGCACGTTGAGCCCGCGCTGGGCCGCGTTGAGGCCGATGGCGTGCAGCAGGTGGGTCTTGCCCAGGCCCACGCCGCCGTAGAGGAACAGCGGGTTGTAGGCCATGCCCGGACGCTCGCTCACGGCCCGCGAGATTTCGTAGGGCACGCGGTTGCCGTTCCCCACGACGAAGGTCTCAAAGGTGTAGCGCGGATTCAGGGCGCACGCCTGGCCGTTGGGTCTGTTGACCTGGGCCTGCGCGTCCTCGGACGGGTCGTATCCGATGAGGTCTTTGGGGGCGGGCGATTCCACCGGCTTGGCGTCCACGATGAAGCGAACGTCCACCTGGCGGCCCACGATGCGCGTGAGGGTGCGCTTGACGAGGCCGCGCATGCGGTTGTCCAACCAGTCGCGGGCGTAGGAGTTCCGCGCGCCGATGGTGAAGACGCCGTCTTCGGCGGCCACCAGCGTGGTATCTTTCAACCATGCGTCAAAGGTAGACTTCGCTAACTGCAGTTGCAGTTCTCCAAGCGTTGCCTGCCATGCCTCTAGGGGCGTCAGTTTGTCCTGCCGGTCGGATGTATTGGTCATATGGACGCGCTGTGAAGAGAGATGGTTGTGTTCCGATCAAAGGGTACAAGAAACTACAACCCACCGGGCCAGCCTGCCCGCCGAAACTACCATGAGCCCGGAGGGGTCAAAGAATCCCGTATTCTGTTGTCGGCAAACCACGGGCAAAGAAACTTGTGAAGGAGTTGAACCGGGTAACGGAGAGGGCGACTTGCCTTCTGCTTTTGGGGACGCGAACACCAATGTCCGGCCTTGTACTCGCGCATGCCTGCTGCGGGGTTCGCGCTCACCCGCCAGCATCTCCCTGGAAGGCCCCCGTGCCGCCCATCTCTACGGCCCTTTTATGTTACACCAAGTTGCGGATTTTAGGAAGGGAAAATCGTGTTAAAACTGTGCCCGCACGGAGTTTTAAGAGTGATTATCGTTAAGCACAAGGTGTTGTGTGTCGGGCCGCTCGCGCGCACGACGTGTTGCGCCTGGCTTGACGGAAACGGTGCCATCGGCCATAATAGCCCGCACAACTCGGACAAACGCCGACGCAAGGAGGCATCGTGAGAATCCAGTTCCTCGGCGCGGTGCGCAGCGTAACCGGGGCCAGGCACCGGCTGGAAATCGCCGGGAAATCCATCCTCCTGGATTGTGGCCTGTTCCAGGGGAGGCGGCAGGACTTCTTTGACCGAAACCAGCGGTTTGAGTTCAGGCCCGCCGGCGTAGACGCGGTGCTGCTGTCCCACGCCCACATTGACCACAGCGGCAACATCCCGACCCTGGTGCGCGAGGGGTTCGCCGGCCACGTGTACGCCACGCCTGCCACCGTGGACCTGTGCAGCGCCATGCTTCGGGATTCGGCCCACGTCCTGGCCGCCGACGTGGCCTACGTCAACAAGAAGCGGGCACGCAAAGGGGAGCCGCCTCTGAAGCCGCTGTACTCGCTGGACGATGCACTGGCGGCGGTGGAGCACTTCCTGGGGGTGGGCTACAACCGCCCCATTCCCCTGACCGACGAGGCCACGGCCACCTTCCGCGACGCGGGCCACATCCTGGGCTCCGCCATGGTGGAGGTCGCCGTGCGCGAGAACGGCCACACCCGCAAGGTCGTGTACAGCGGCGACCTGGGCCGGCCCAACCTGCCCATCCTACGCAACCCCTATGTTGTGCAGGACGTGGACACGCTGATTCTGGAGAGCACCTACGGCGACCGCACGCACGAGTCGCCGGTAGAGGCCGAGGCGCAACTGCAGCGCGTCATTCTGGACACCGTCCGCAGGGGCGGCAAGGTCATCATCCCCGCCTTCGCCGTGGGCCGCACCCAGGAGTTGGTCTATGCGCTGCACCGCCTGACCTTGGCCGGCAAACTCCCCGAACTGCCGGTTTTCGTGGACAGCCCGCTGGCCGTCAACGTAACGGAGATCTTCCGGCTGCACCCCGAATGCTACGACCGCGAAATCAACGCCTTCATTGAGCGCGCCGACGTGGAGGATGCCTTCGGCTTTCGCCGCCTTCGCTACGTGCGCGACGTGGAGGAGTCCAAGGCACTCAACGCGCTGAAGGAACCCGCGGTCATCATCAGCGCGTCGGGCATGTGCGAGGCCGGGCGCATCCTGCACCACCTGAAGAACAACATTGAGGACCCCCGCAACACCATCCTGTTCGTCGGCTACCAGGCCGAGCAGACGCTGGGCCGCAAGATCGTGGACGGATGGCACAAGGTCAGAATCTTCGGCGAGGAATACACGGTGCGCGCCGCGGTGGAGCGCATTGACGGCTACAGCGCCCACGCCGACCGCGACGAACTGCTGGACTACGTGCGGCAGGTCCGGCGGACAGGGCTTCGGCGCGTGTTCATCGTCCACGGCGAGGAGCACGCGTCGCTGTCGCTGGCCGACGCCATCCGGGAACTGGGCGTCCCCGAAGTCCACGTCCCCATGCCCGGCGAGACGGTGGAACTGTGAACGGGTGAGCGGGAGGTTGCCGATGGACCTGCTGGTGCGCCACGCGAAGGAGATGGGCATCCCGCTCTCGCCCAGGCAGGTGGAGGCATTCCACACCTACCGGCGCGAACTCCTGGAGTGGAACAAGAAGTTCAACCTCACCGCCATCACCCAGGAGGAGCAGATAGAAGTCCGCCATTTTCTGGATTCGCTCACGTGCCTGGTGGCCATGCGGGAGGTTTGCGGTCCCCCTGGGCGGGAGCGCCGCGCGGGCGAGCGCCTGCGGCTCCTGGACGTGGGCAGCGGCGCGGGGTTTCCGGGCGTCCCGCTGAAGATCGTGTGCCCCCGCTGGCGCGTTGTGCTGCTGGAGGCCACAGGCAAGAAGGTGCGGTTCCTGGAGCACCTGCGCGATGTGCTGGGCCTGGCCGACCTGGAGATTCTCCACGGCCGCGCGGAGGATTTGGCCAAGGACCCCGCGCACCGCGAGCAGTACGACTGGGTGGTGGCACGCGCCGTCGCCGAGATGCCCGCCCTGGCCGAATTGACGCTGCCCTTCGCGCGGCTGGGGGGCAAGGTGATCGCGATGAAGGGCGAGACCGCCGAGGCGGAGGTGGCCCAATCGGGTCGGGCGTTCACCGTCCTGGGCGGGGAGTTGGTGAAGATCGTCAAGATCGCGCTGCCGGGCCTGGTGGAGGAGCGCCGCCTGGTGGTCGTGCGGAAGGCCGCGTGCACGCCCGACGCCTATCCCCGCCGACCGGGGATTCCCGCCAAGCGCCCGCTGAAGTAGCGCCGCGCTACTCCTGCCAGTCCAGGCCGAAGAGCGCGTCAAACTGCTCCTCAAAGTACGGCGATTCGGGGTCCAGTTGCTCGTACAGCGCCAGGAGGCGCAGCGCATCGTCTCGGTAACCCCAGAAGTCGTCCACGGCCGCCGTATCCGACAATGCCCCTTTGTCCACCAGAAATTGGAAGAAGTCCTGAAGCGACCCGAACAGCGTTTCCGTCAACTCGGGGCTGGCATCCCCGCACTGGCGGGGATACCACCAGAAGAAGAATTCGTACAAGGCGTCAAAGTCGGTGTCCATGACCGACAACCCCTGATGTTCCGCCATGTACGACGCGAACAGCCACAGGGCATAGACCTCGCGGGCGGTGTCGTCGGGGGGCTTGGGGCGAACCTGCGCCTCGGCGAGCACAAACTGCTTGACCCAGGCGAGGCTCGTTTCCAGCAGGTCGCGGGGCGGCTTCTCGGACACGCGGCGGCGCTCATCTTCCGCGGGTGGCGCGATGCGGGCCACCGAGCGGCGCAGGTCTCGCGCGAAGGCGCGAATCTCGTGGAGAAGGGCGATGTCCTCTCCCTCGGTGCGATGCATCCTAGTCATCAGGCCCACTCCCCACATTCAGGCGCTGGAGGCGTCCCTCGGTTACTCGCAGGGAATCGGCCCGCGCGAGAAAGTCCGCCGAGAACAGCGTCAGGTCCGTGGTGGTGAGGATGGCCTGCTCCACGCCGTTGACCGCTTCCAGCAGGCACTCGCGCCGCTTCGTGTCCAGTTCGGACAGGACGTCGTCCAGCAGGAGGACAGGGTGCTCGCCCGTCTCCGCGTGCATCAGGCGGGTCTCCGCCATCTTGAGCGACAGCGCCGCCGTGCGCTGCTGCCCGCGCGAGCCATAGGTCTGGAGGTCGCGCCCATTGACCAGAAAGCGCAAGTCATCCCTGTGGGGTCCCACCAGGCAGGCCCCCTGGTGCAACTCGGCGGGGCGCAGGCGGGCAAGCCGCTCGGCGAACGCGGCCTGAATCGCCGCGATCTCGTCTTGCGCGACGGCCAGTTCCAAGCCCAGCGGCGGCTGGAGCGCCTCGGGAATCGGCAGGCTGGGCTGATACTTCAGGCGCAGGAGTTCGCTCCCGTTGGTCAGTTCGCGGTGGATGGCGCCCGCCAGTTGGTCCAGGGCGATGACCGCGCGCCGCCGCCAGGTGATGACCTCCGACCCCCGCGTGGTCAGCATCTCATCCCAGTAGGCCAACTGGGCGGGGTCGCCAGGCCGCTCGCGCAGCCGCCGCAGCAGGTGGCTCCGCTGCACCACCGCGTGCGAGTACTCGCTGAGCGCGCGGCAGTAGCGGGGGTTGATCTGGCACAGCATGATGTCCAGGTACCGCCGCCGCACCGAGGGGCTTCCGTCCACAAGTTCCACATCCTGCGGCACGAACAGCACCACGTTCAGGTGGCCTAGCAGGTCCAGAGCGCGCCGATTGACCCCGTTGATGCGAATCTGCTTGCGAACGGCAGGGCCGTTGGTCCCTCCGTTGGTCTTCAGCACGGTGATTTCAATTCGCTCGGTGCGCGGGCCGCGCTCCACCTCGGCGTCAATGCGGGCGTAGGGCTGGATGTCGCTCTCGGCGAACCAGTTGAGCAGGTCGCGATCGCTGTTGGCGCGGGGCGATTTGCTGGTGGCCAACATGTAGATGGCCTCCAGCAGGTTGCTTTTCCCCTGGGCGTTGTCGCCCTGCAGCACAATCAGAGGGCGGTCAAAGGCGATCTCCAGGCGGCTGTAGTTTCTGAAATTGACGAGCGTCAACCGCTTCAGGCGCAAACCATCCTCTCCGTGAACCGTTGTCCGTTGGGTCGCGCTGAAAGATCCGCGCGCCAACAACGCGGAGATGGTAGCCAGAGCCGCTGGCCCTTCGCCATCCGCATGTTGCTCTGGACGGCTGCCAGGAGCCAGAGGCCAAAGGCCATGGCGAAAGGCCCTATCCTCTGCGCTCTCAGCGTGCTCTGCGGTGAAACGGCGGCGATTTCCGCGTACCCGCTGTGGATTATAGCACCAGAGGGCGGCAAAACAAAAGCGGCGCGGTATGATGCGCCGTATGGACAAAGAGAGCGCAGAGAGACGATATTCTTTTCCCCTCTGCGCTCTCAGCGTGCTCTGCGGTGAAACGGCGGCGATTTCCGCGTACCCGCTGTGGATTATAGCACCAGAGGGCGGCAAAACAAAAGCGGCGCGGTATGATGCGCCGTATGGACAAAGAGAGCGCAGAGAGACGATATTCTTTTCCCCTCTGCGCTCTCTGCGCTCTCTGCGGTGAATCCCGCCTACTGCGTGATGTGCATGGGCATCACCACGTGCAGGAAGTCGCCGGAACCCACGGGGCGGATGACCCCTGGGCTGGACGGCGTGGTGGTCTCCAGCGCCACCTGCGCCTCCGAGATGACGGACAGCACGTCAATCAGGTAGCGGGAGTTGAAGGCGATCTCCAGGCCCTGGCCTTCCACCGTGGCGTCCACCTCGCCCACGTTGTCGCCCACCTGGGCCGCGGTCGCGTTCAGTTCCACGTGCGCGGGCGCCAGGTCATTGCCGGGGACGATGCGCAACTTCACGATGTTGGAAGCCTCACGGGCGTAGATGTTCGTCGTCTTCACAGCCTGCAGGAGTTCGCCGGTGTTCATCACCGTGCGCGTCGTGAAGGCGCGCGGGATGATCTGCTTGTAGTCCGGGAAGCGGCCCTCTATCAGTTGCGAGACCAAATCCACGCTGCTCAGGTGGAACAGGATTTGGTTGCGCCCTTCGGGGATGCACATCTCCACGGGGTCTTCCTGGTCCGTGGCGATGCGTGCGAGTTCGTCCAGGGCGCGGGCCGGGACGATGAACGTCATGGGGGCCGCAGCCGCCTCCTTAAGTGGCGCGGTGCGAACCGAAAGGCGGAACCCGTCGGCGGCCGCGAAGGTGGCCTGGCCGCCCTCCACGGTTACCGAAACGCCGGTCAGCACCGGGCGGCTCTCGTCGGTGGCGGCGGCGATGGTAACCTGACGTATCACGTCGCGGAGCACATCCGCGTCCATGGACACGCGGTTGTTCTCCTCCGGCGCGGGGATGACCGGAAAGTCCGAGGGGTCCATGCCGTTCATGTTGGCTTCAAAGCGGGCGCACTTCAGGTGCAGGGTGTTGGTGCGCACGTTCAGGTCCATCTCTATGCGCTCAGGAGGCAGCGAGTTGACGAAATCCACCAGAAGGCGCGCGGGAATGGCCACGGCTCCCTCGTCCTCCACCTTGGCGCCGATCCAGCAGTTGATGCCGATCTCCAGATTGGTGGCCGCCAACTTCAGGCGGGGGCCGTCGGTCGCAACCAGAATGGTGCCCAGGATGGGGAGAGAGGAGCGGCTTGGGACCGCGCGCTGAACGATGGACAGGCCCTTCGCAAGATTGTCCTGCAGACAGGAGACTTTCATGGACGCGCCCTCCTTCATGCTGTACATTTCGTTGCGAGTCCCAGTATACACCAGGTCTCGCAGATTGGCAACGCGCGCAGGGCGCGAATTTGACAAATCCACTGGCCCGCATAAAATATTCAGAAAACTGAATGATTCACACCGGCCAGGTACCCATCGCAGGCAGCCTGCCGCCATCGGATCATTCGCAGAACTCCGGGAGGCTTTCGTGTCCGAAGCGCTGAACTACATCGTGTACCTGTTGCAGTCGGGCCTGGGGAATCTGGCGTCGTACCTCGCGGCCCACGTACTGTTGTGCCTTCTGCCCGCGTTTTTCATCGCGGGCGCGCTCACGGCCCTTGTCCCCAAGGAAGCCATCACGCGCTTTTTGGGCCGGAATACCCCAAAGTACATTTCCTACCCCGCCGCGGCGCTCGCGGGGAGCGTCCTCGCCGTGTGCTCCTGCACCATCGTGCCGCTATTCGCGGGCATCTACCGCAAGGGCGCGGGGTTGGGCCCAGCCATGACGTTCCTGTTCTTCGCGCCGGCGGGCAACATCCTGGCCCTGGCCTATACCGGCGTGGCGATTGGCGGCGACATCGCGCTGGCCCGCATCATCCTGTCCGTTACCTTCGGCATCGGTATCGGCCTGATCATGGCGCTCATCTTCCGCAAGGACGATGCCCAGCACGACCTGGAGACCAACGGGATGGATGTAAAGACCACGCTGCATCGCAAGACGCTCATCTTCCTGTTGCTGTTGGTCGCGCTGCTCATCGCTGGTACGCTGAAGGTTGGCCTGTTCACCAACTCCTACGCGACCATCACGCTTCCCATCAGCGGCATGGATCGTTTCCAGGACTTCCTGTACCAACTGGTGCCTTTTGACGCCGCGAAGGGCGAGGAGGGCGTCTCGGCGCAGGGGGCAATCCTTATCGGCCTGCTGGCGCTCATCGGGCTGACCGCCTGGCGCGGCCTGGGCAAGGTGGACCAGGGCTTCAACCGGTGGACGTGGGTGTCGCTGGGCCTCATTGCCCTCACGTTCATCGTGGCTGCTGCTGGCTGGGTTCCTCACGCCGGGGGGCTGGACATCCTGCTCACGGGCAAGATGTTCGGCGTTGCGCTGACTATGATCGCCATTGGCGTCGTCGCTTGGAAAGCCTTTGACCCCTACGATATCCAGGAGTGGCTCTGGGAGACGTGGCGCTTTGTGCAGCAGATATTCCCGCTCCTCATCGTGGGCGTGTTCGTCGTCGGCATGGTCCGCCGCATTATCCAGCCTGAGTGGATTCAGACGCTGGCCGGCCGGAACACCTTCCTGGGCGCCTTCGCGGGTGTGGTCTTCGGCGTGTTCATGTACTTCCCCACGCTGGTGGAAGTGCCCATCGCCAAGATGTTCCTGGACCTGGGAATGCACCGCGGTCCGCTCCTCGCCTACCTGATGGCCGACCCGGAACTCTCGCTCCAGAGCATTCTCATCACGTCCAAAATTATCGGCAAGAAGAAAGCCTGGACCTACGTGGCGCTGGTTGCGCTGTTCAGCACGCTGTCTGGGCTCATCTACGGCGCATGGGTGGACGGTGCCAGCGCGCTGGTGTTGCTGGGGTATCTGGTTGCGAGCATTGGGGTGCTGGCGCTGGCGCTGGCCTTGATTGACCGCCGCAACCGCCGCGTTACAGCGACGGCCCACGCGAGCGAGTAATCACAACACTTGATGGAGGTAATGATTCTATGGAAATCCGAATCCTGGGCACGGGGTGCCCCAACTGCCTGCGCCTGGAGCGCGTGGCCCGCGAGGCCGCGCAGGAAGCCGGCGTCCAGGCCGAGTTTGTCAAAGTAACCGACATCGCGGAGATCATGACCTACCCGATTCTCGGAACCCCTGGGCTGGTGATCAACGGCCGGGTGAAGTCGTCGGGGCGCATCCCTCGCAAGGAGGAGATCATCGCCTGGCTCAAGGAGGCCGAGGGATAGTCCCGGGCCGGCGCTCCTGTCGGTCGCTTCCGCTCATGTCGGAAGATTGCGTTGCCCTGGAAAGCAACCCATATCACGCAAGGAGAGAGGCAAATGGCAGAAAACGTCTCAGCAGCACCAACGGCGGCCCCGCGTGTGGTCGCAAAACTGTCGGTTCTGGACCGCTTCCTGACCCTGTGGATTTTCCTGGCGATGGCGGTGGGCGTGGGCCTGGGATACCTGTTCCCCGCCGCCGTGCAGTCCTTCAACAAGGCCGTGTCGGTGGGCACAACCAACATCCCCATCGCCATCGGGCTAATCCTCATGATGTACCCGCCGCTGGCGAAGGTGCACTACGAGGAACTGGGGGACGTGTTCCGCAACTGGAAGATCCTGGGGTTCTCGCTATTGCAGAACTGGATCATCGGCCCCATCCTCATGTTCATCCTCGCCATCGTGTTCCTGCGCGCCTATCCCGAATACATGGCCGGCCTCATCATGATCGGCCTGGCGCGCTGCATCGCGATGGTCATCGTGTGGAACGAACTGGCGCACGGCGATACGGAGTACGCTGCGGGCCTGGTGGCGTTCAACAGCCTGTTCCAGGTCTTCTTCTATAGCGTGTACGCCTACGTGTTCATCACCGTGCTGCCCGGGTGGTTCGGCCTGCAGGGCACGGTGGTGCACGTTACCATCGGCGAAATCGCCAAGAGCGTGTTCATCTACCTGGGCATCCCGTTCATCGCCGGGTTCCTCACCCGCCTCATCCTCATGCGGGCCAAGGGCCGCGAATGGTACGAGACCCAGTTCGTGCCGCGCATCAGCCCGATGACGCTGGGCGCGCTCCTGTTCACCATCGTGGTGATGTTCAGCCTGAAGGGGAACCTCATCGTTACCATCCCGCTGGACGTGGTGCGCATCGCGATCCCGCTGGTCTTCTACTTCGTGATCATGTTCCTGGTCAGTTTCTGGATGGGGCACAAGATCGGCGCGGACTACCGCAAGACGACGACGCTGGCCTTCACCGCCGCCAGCAACAACTTTGAACTGGCCATCGCGGTGGCCGTGGCGGTCTTCGGGATTGAGTCGGGCGCGGCCTTCGCCGCCGTCATCGGCCCGCTGATTGAGGTGCCGGTGATGATCGGCCTGGTGAACGTGGCGTTTGCGCTGAGGAAGCGGATGTTCGCCCCCGCGCCCGCGGCGGCGTAGGTTTGCGGCCGGGGCCCGGCCTGCACCGTCGCACGCCGGCCCAACAAGAGAACGGTCTTGCCAGGCCCGGAAGGGAAGCCCTCCGGGCCTGCGCGCCGAATGCCGCAGGGCAGTCCCCGCGGTCAGGGGTTGGTTCGCTTCGCCCCCGCCCCATGCGCGGCCCCGCACCTTGTCCCTTCGCGAGGGCGCTGGGTCGGGGGCATGTCCACGTTCGGCGTACGGTGCGAATCTCAGCGCTCCGCGGCGAGGCATCACCGCCTAGCGGCTAATAGGCCCGGGCGAAGATGGCCTGCTCGCGTGCCTCCGCGCCGCAGACAACGCACTTGCCCGTGCCTCCGGGCTGTTCAAACGGAATGCACCGCGTGGTGGCCCTGGTCTCTTCCTTGATCTTGGCCTCGCATTCGGCGGAGCCGCACCACCAGGCGCGGGCGAAGCCATCGGCGACCACCTCCACCAGTTCGCCCCATGTGCTGACCTCGTGGGTGTTGGCGTCGCGGAACTCGGTGGCGCGGCGCAGGAGCGACGCCTGGATGTCCTTGAGCAGGCCCGGCACGCGCGCGGCCAGGTCGGCCATGGGCACGGGGAACTTCTCGCCGGTGTCGCGGCGGGCCAGGGTTACCTGGCCGGCGGCGAGGTCGCGCGGCCCGATTTCCACCCGCAGCGGCACGCCCCGCATCTCCCAGTCATTGAACTTGAACCCAGGCGACACGTCGTCGCGGTCGTCCACGCGCACCCGCACGCCCGCGCTCGTCAGGCGGCCCCGCAGGTCGGCGATGGCGGCGGTGATGGCCTCCTTCTCCGCGTCCTTGCGCCAGATGGGGACGATGACGACCTGAATCGGCGCGAGGACAGGCGGCAGGATGAGTCCCTGGTCGTCGCCGTGGACCATGACGATGGCGCCGATCATGCGCGTGCTGACGCCCCACGAGGTCTGCCATACGTACTGGAGTTCGTTGTTCCTGTCCAGGTACTGGGTGCCGAAGGCGCGGGCGAAGTTCTGGCCCAGAAAGTGGGATGTGCCCGATTGCAGGGCGCGCTTGTCGCCCATCATGGCCTCTATGGTGTAACTGCGGACGGCGCCGGCGAACCGCTCGGTGTCGCTCTTGCGGCCGGGGATGACCGGGATAGCGGCGTCGTTCACGGCGAAGTCGGTGTACACGTCCAGCATCCGTCGGGCTTCGGCCTCGGCTTCCTCGGCGGTGGCGTGGGCCGTGTGCCCCTCCTGCCACAGGAACTCGGTGGTGCGCAGGAACAAGCGGGTGCGCATCTCCCAGCGCACCACGTTGCACCACTGGTTGAGCAGCAAGGGCAGGTCGCGGTAGGAGCGAATCCACTTGGCCATCATGGTGTTGATGATGGTCTCGGACGTGGGGCGGACGATGAGCGGCTCCTCCAGTTTCTCGCCGCCGCCGTGGGTTACGACGGCCAGTTCCGGCGCGAACCCCTCCACATGCTCCGCTTCCTTGCGGATGAAACTCTCGGGGATGAACAGGGGGAAGTAGGCGTTCTGGTGGCCGGTCTCCTTGAAGCGCCGGTCAAGTCCCGCCTGGACGTTCTCCCACAGGGCGTAGCCATAGGGGCGAATGACCATACACCCTTTGACCGGGGCGTAGTCGGCCAGTTCGGCCATCTGCACCACATCCGTGTACCAGCGCGAGTAGTCTTCGCTTCGCGGTGTAACCTTCTCTGCCATTGTCTTCTCCTCCTGGAAATAGCGGTCAGCGGTCAGCAGTCAGCAATCAGCGGTCAGCGGTCAGCGGTCGTGAATTCGTGGGCTGACTGCTGACCGCTCGTCGTTCAACAAAAACGCCCCGTCCTACAAGGACGAGGCGGATGACCCCGTGGTACCACCTTGCTGGCCGAGGCATCGGCCGCTCAGCCGGTCTGCCTCCGGTCATTGTCATTCCGAGCGGAGCGAAGAATCCTCTGCCGCGAGGTTCTTCGTCGGTGCGCTCATCGGCAATGACGGAAAGCGCCAGACCGCTCCGCGGTAACGGGCGGAACCCGAAGCGGCTTATCGGGCGGGCCTTTTCGCCGCTGGCTCCCGGGCGGGTTCGGCGGTGCGCGGGCGCCGGCTTTCACCGTTCCGGCTCGCTGGGGCCTTTGCGGGCCGCCTACTGTTCCCGTTCGTCGCCTTGCGTATCGTGTTGTTGGCCAAAGCATAGCATAGAACGCGCCGCGTGTCAAAAGCGGACCCAGAATGCAGGTTGTGTCGCTCAGTTCCACGCTTTGCTGGAGACCGCCAGAGGGGGCGGGTGTATTTCAATTTTGGGGCGGAATGACCAAGCATCGTTAGGTTGCCGAGCGGAATCTACCTCACCTATCCCCAACCCCGGCCCTCCCCTTTCCTCTCCGCCCGCGGAGAGGAAAGGGGAGGGTGCGGGAGGGGTTAGGTGAGGTCAAGCAGATCCATCGCTCTACGTCAGGGGAAAAGAGGCTGCCCATGGCAACAGCCTCACCCCCAAATTGAAATGCACCAGAGGGGGCAATTGCGACGCGCTTCGCAGGACGTCGCAACAGAAGGGCGGGGCTATCCAGGGCGCTCCTGCCCGTCCTGTCGTTCTGACGCGCGGAGCGCACAGGCTGCTCCGCTCGCAATCAGGCACGACGGGCGGCGTGCGACCTGGCAACAACAGATGAACCCGCGGCGGGCTTTTTGGTGTGCACGGGCAAAGTCTGGTATAATATAAAGTTGGAAATGGAATGGAATATGGACGGGGACAAAGCGGGCCGTCCGTTGAGTGATGGATTTAGAGGCGCCTCACAGAGGCGGGTGAAATACGGAGGATAGAGGGTGAATCCCGGTCGGTTCAAGAATGGGTTTGTATATCTGCTGATTCTGGTGGCGGCCGTGGCGCTGCTGTACAGCCTGTTCACGCCCAGCCAAAAGCCCCAGGAGATTGACATCAGCGAAGTGGCGAAGCAGGCCCAGGACGGTCTGATTCGCGAGATTCGGGTCAAGGACGACGTAATCAAGATCACGTACAAGAACCCCGACGTGCCCGAGGCGACCTCGCGCAAGGAGCCGGGCATCAGCGCCATCCAGACGCTGAAGGACTTGGGGGTGAGCCAGGAGCAACTGACGAAGATCACCTTCAAGATGGAGCCGCCGAGCGAGGTCGGCAACTGGATCGCGATCCTGGGCAGTTTCGTTCCGATGATCCTGGTGTTCTTGCTGTTCTACTTCCTGATGCGCCAGGCCCAGGGGACGAACAACCAGGCCCTGTCGTTCGGGAAGAGCCGCGCGCGTCTGTTCACGGGCGACAAGCCCACCGTTACCTTTGACGACGTGGCCGGCGCGGACGAGGCCAAGCAGGAATTGCGCGAGGTGGTGGAGTTCCTGAAGGAGCCGCAGAAGTTCATCGCCCTGGGCGCGCGGATTCCCAAGGGCGTGCTCCTGGTGGGCGCGCCGGGCACCGGCAAAACCCTCATGGCGAAGGCCGTGTCGGGCGAGGCGGGCGTGCCGTTCTTCAGCATCAGCGGCTCGGAGTTCGTGGAGATGTTCGTGGGCGTTGGCGCGTCGCGCGTCCGCGACCTGTTTGACCAGGCCAAGAAGCACGCGCCCTGCATCGTCTTCGTGGACGAGATTGACGCCGTCGGGCGGCATCGCGGCGCGGGCCTCGGCGGCAGCCACGATGAGCGCGAGCAGACGCTCAACCAGATTCTGGTGGAGATGGACGGGTTTGACACCGACACCAACGTCATCATCATGGCGGCCACCAACCGCCCCGACATCCTGGACCCGGCCCTGCTGCGGCCCGGGCGCTTTGACCGCCGCGTGGTGATGGACCCGCCCGACGTGAAGGGCCGCAGGGGCATCCTGGAGGTGCACGTCCGCGGCAAGCCGTTGGCCCCAGATGTGGACCTGGACGCTCTCGCCAAGGACACGCCCGGGTTCGTGGGTGCCGACATTGAGAACATGGTCAACGAGGCCGCCATCCTCGCCGCCCGCAGGAACAAGAAACGCATCAGCATGGCCGAGTTTGAGGAGGCCATTGAGAAGGTCCTGATGGGGCCGGAGCGCAAGAGCCGTCTCCTCAGCCCCGAGGACAAGCGCATCACCGCCTACCACGAGGCGGGCCATGCCGTGGTCGGGCGCAGTTTGCCCAACTGCGACCCGGTGCGGAAACTGACCATCATCCCGCGCGGCCTGGCGCTTGGGTTGACCGCCACGCGTCCCGAAGGCGACCGCTACATTCGCACCAAGTCCAAGTTCCTGGACGATATGGCCTTTATGCTGGGCGGGCGCGCCGCCGAGGAACTCATCTTCAACGAGGTTACCACCGGCGCGCAGAACGACATGGAGCAGGCGACCCAACTGGCCCGCCAGATGGTAACCCGCTACGGCATGAGCGAGCGGCTTGGGCCGATGGTCTGGGGCCAGAAGGAGGAACTCGTCTTCCTGGGCCGCGAAATCGGCGAGCAGCGCGATTACAGCGAGAAGGTGGCGCAGGAGATTGACGAGGAAGTGCGCCGCATCATCAACACCGCCTACGAACGCGCCAAGGAAGTGCTCCTCGCCAACAAGGAGCGCCTCATCGCCATCGCCGAGACGCTCATTGAGAAGGAAACCCTGGAGGAGAAGGAGTTTGAGGCCTTCTTCCAGCAGGAGCCGGCCCCCGCGGGCTAGGCGACGCGCACACCCGGCGAGCCAGGACGTCCGTGCCTGGCTCTTTTCATGCCCGAAGACACCGCACGCAAGGAGGGAACCCGATGGAACAACTCACGCCCGGCCTCACGGGCACGGTGAGTCTCGTGGTGGGGCCTGAACATACGGCCAAGCACCTGGGCAGCGGCAACGTTCACGTGTTCGCCACGCCGCAGATGATCCTGCTGATGGAGATCGCCTCCGTCAAGGCGGTGGACCACCTGTTGCCCGAAGGGCACCGGACGGTAGGCATCGGCCTGGACGTGCGCCACCTGGCGGCCACGCCGGTCGGCATGACGGTTACGGCCAAGTCCGAACTGGTGCAGGTGGACGGCCGCAAACTGGTGTTCCGCGTGGAAGCGTGGGACGAGCAGGAGAAGATCGGCGAGGGCACCCACACCCGCGCGATCATAGACGTGCAGCGCTTCGGGCAGAAGGTGCGCGAAAAGGCCGAACGCGCGGGCAAGTAGCGGGCCGCGCTACCTGTCCAGGTTCCGCAGGTACGTCAGCAGCATCTGCAGGGCGGCTTCCGCGGAGGCCGCCTTGTTGCCCTCGCGGTCAAAGGGCCACACGTGCCGCACGCACTGCGAGAACCCCCGCGCCGACAGCGCGATGTACACCAGCCCCACCGGCTTGCCCGGAAGCCCGCCCGTCGGCCCGGCGATGCCCGTAACCGCCAGGCCGATGTCCGTGCCGAACGCGCGCCGGACGTTGTCGGCCATCTCGCGCGCCGTCTCCTCGCTCACCGCCCCGTGCTCGTACAGCGTGTCGTGATCCACGCCCAGGATGCGTTCCTTCGCCGCGTAGGAGTAGGCCACGACGCCGCCCTCCAGATAGCGCGAACTCCCCGGCACGTTGGTGATGCGGTGGCAGATAAGGCCGCCCGTGCACGATTCGGCCACGGCCAAGGTCAGCCGCCGCTGCACGAGCAACTCGGCGATGGCGACTTCGGGCTTTGTCCGGTCTTCGTCCATTCGCTTGGATGTCCTTTCGTGGGTGTTGGCGCATTATACCACAGGGCGCGCCAAAGGGGGATGTGGGGGCGGGCCTGATTGAACACGCCCACCCCAGTTTGCCGGTGGCACGGTCGTCCTCAACCGCGACGCGGCGAAGAAACGCGGAGCCGCGCGGGCCGACGGACCTGCGCGAATGAAGGTGAAGGTTTCATACGCGAAGACCCCGAATCTGCACGAAGCGGCGCAGGGCGCAGTTCCCGTCCGAGATGCTTCGCCCCCAGGACGATGGTTCGCGCAGGCCGCGTGGCCCGCCCCACCGACAAGGGGCAAAACCGAATCTACGCGAAAATTCATTGTGCCATTTTACGAAAACTGTGGTATAATAATGAGAAGGGTTTGGGAACGCTCGGTGGTAGTGAGCCTATCGGTCTCATCGGAACTGGATCGCACGTTCGCACGTTTTATAGATGGATCATAGAGTGAGGAGGCAACTTGAACCTTAACCGCCTACCAATCGGCGAGACGGACGACGAGGTTGCTGCATTCACCGAACCGGAAGAGGATTTTGCCCTCTGTCCCCTTGACGACGAAGCCCCTTGGCCTGCCATGGAAGCGCTGGCCGACGACGATGTCCCCGACCTGGACGCGGGAGAGTACCCGGAGATTGACGAATCGCCCGCCGACGTGAGCGATCCGATCAACCTGTACTTGCGGGAGATTGGCCGCGTGCCCCTGCTCACCGCCGAGGATGAGGTGGCCCTCGCCAAGCGCATGGAGCGCGGGCAGAAGGCGCGGCGCATGCTGGAACAGCCCAATCTCTCGCCCGCGCGCCGCGAGCGACTGGAGGCCTGGGTCCGTGAAGGGGAGGAGGCCCGCGATCACCTCATCCGCGCCAACTCGCGCCTTGTCGTCAGCATCGCCAAGAAGTACATCGGCAGGGGAGTGCCATTCCTGGACCTGATTCAGGAGGGCAACATCGGCCTCATTCGCGCGGTCAAGAAGTTTGACTATCGCCGCGGCTACAAGTTCAGCACCTACGCCACGTGGTGGATTCGCCAGGCGGTGGCCCGCGCGGTGGCCGACCAGAGCCGCACCATCCGCGTCCCCATCCACATGCACGACCAGATCGCCCGCGTGGCCCGCATGTCGCAGGACATGGCGCAGGAACTGGGACGCGAGCCGACGCACGAAGAACTGGCCGAGCGCCTGAACCTGCCCGAGGACAAGGTGCGCCGCATCATGAAGGCGGCCACGCGCATCCTGTCGCTGGAGGCCCCCGTCGGGGAGGACGGCGACAGCGAGTTGGGCGAGTTCATCAAGGACGAGACGTCGGTCAGCCCCAGCACGGCGGCCTCGCGCTCCCTCCTCCGCGAGCAACTGGAGGAACTCATGTGCGCCCTCAGCCAGCGCGAGGTGCGGATTCTGCAGATGCGCTTCGGCCTGGTGGACGGGCAGACGCACACGCTGGAGGAGGTGGGGCGCAAGTTCGGCCTCACCCGCGAGCGCATCCGCCAGAGAGAGGCCCAGGCGCTCACGCGGCTGCGCCATCCCCGCCGCAGCAGCAAACTGCGGGACTACCTGCGGTAGTACGCGTAGGGCTGGCCCCTGCCGTTTGAGCCGCGAAGCATGGCGTGAGAAGGCACGTGGGGATTGCTTCGCTTCGCTCGCAATGACAGCCCCCCGCCCTGTCATTCTGAGCGGCGAAGCCGCGAAGAATCTCGCCGACCGAGATGCTTCGCTTCGCTCGCAATGACAGAGCCAGACTGTCATTCTGAGGCGCGGAGCGCCGAAGAATCTCGCCGACCGAGATGCTTCGCTTCGCTCGCAATGACAGAGCCAGACTGTCATTCTGAGGCGCGGAGCGCCGAAGAATCTCGCCGACCGAGATGCTTCGCTTCGCTCGCAATGACAGAGCCAGACTGTCATTCTGAGGCGCGAAGCGCCGAAGAATCTCGCCGACCGAGATGCTTCGCTTCGCTCGCAATGACAGAGCCAGACTGTCATTCTGAGGCGCGAAGCGCCGAAGAATCTCGCCGACCGAGATGCTTCGCTTCGCTCGCAAGGACAGATGGGATGTCATTGCGAGGGCGCGAAGCGCCCGAAGCAATCTCCGGGGTGCCACATCGCCTTCGCGCCCATTCGTGGTTGCCTTGTATCCCCGATTCCCGCCGCCGCTAGATGTCCAGGTTGCGCACGTTCTTGGCGTGGGTCTGAATGAACCGCCGCCGCGGCGGAACCTGGTTCCCCATGAGCATCTCAAACGTCCGATCCGCCTCCACCGCGTCCTCCACCGTAACCTGCAACAGCGTGCGGTTCTCGGGGTTCATCGTCGTTTCCCACAACTGCTCGGGGTTCATCTCGCCCAGACCCTTGTACCGCTGGATGGTGATGTTCTCGCCCTTGTGCTTCGCCAGAATCTGGTCCTTCTCGGCGTCGGAATACACGTAGTAGTGCTGCTTGCCTTTCTCTATACGGTACAGCGGCGGCTGGGCGATGAACAGATGGCCGTTCTCAATCAGGGCGGGCATGTAGCGGAAGAAGAACGTGAGCAGCAGTGTGCGGATGTGCGCGCCGTCCACGTCGGCGTCGGTCATGATGATGATGCGGCCGTAGCGCAGGTTGGACAGGTCAAAGTTGTCGCCGATGCCGGTGCCCAGCGCCGTAATGAGCGCCCGCACCTCGTTGTTGTTCAGCATCCTGTCCATGCGGGCCTTCTCCACGTTCAGAATCTTGCCGCGCAAGGGAAGGATGGCCTGGAATCGGCGGTCGCGCCCCTGCTTGGCCGAGCCGCCAGCCGAATCGCCCTCCACGATGTACAGTTCCGCCTTCAGCGGGTCGCGCTCCGAGCAGTCGGCCAACTTGCCGGGGAGCGACAGGCTTTCCAGCGCGCTCTTGCGGATGACCAGGTCGCGGGCCTGGCGGGCGGCTTCGCGGGCGCGAGATGCCGTCAGGCTCTTCTCCACGATGGCCTTGGCCTCGCGGGGGTTCTCCTCCAGGAACGTGGCCAGCGTGTCGGCCACGACGGATTCCACCTGGCCCTTGACCTCGGCGTTGCCCAGTTTGGCCTTGGTCTGGCTCTCAAACTGTGGGTCGGTGAGTTTGACGCTGATGACGGCCGTGAGGCCCTCGCGCACGTCGTCGCCGGTGAAGTTCGGCTCGTTCTCCTTGAGCAGGCCGGCCTTGCGCGCATAGTCGTTGAGCGTGCGGGTGAGCGCCGAGCGGAAGCCCGTGAGATGCGTCCCGCCGTCCACGGTGTTGATGTTGTTGGCGAAGGCATACACCGACTCGCTGTAGCCCGTGTTGTACTGGATGGCGACCTCAACCTGGGTGCCGTTGACCTGCTTCTCGGCGTAGATGGGCTTGTGGAGCACCTCGCGGCCGCGGTTCAGATACCAGACGAAGGACCGCAGCCCGCCCTCAAAGTAGAACGACATCTCGCGGTCTTCGCGCTCGTCCACGAAGGTGATCTTCAGCCCGCGCGTCAGGAAGGCCATCTCGCGGAAGCGCTGGGCCAGCGTCTCAAACTTGTAGTCTATGCCCTGCTTGAAGATTTCGGTGTCGGGCATGAAGGTCGTCTTGGTGCCCGTGCCGTCGGCCTTGCCGATGCGCTCCACAGGCGTAACGGGATGGCCGCGCTCGTACCGCTGGCGGTACAATCCGCCGTCGCGGCGCACCTCCACCTCCAGCCACTCCGACAGGGCGTTGACCGCCGAGACGCCCACGCCGTGCAGGCCGCTGGCGACCTTGTAGCCTCCGCCGCCGAACTTGCCGCCCGCGTGGAGAATGGTCATCACCACCTGCAGGGCGTCCATCGGCTTGCCGTCGGCGTCCTTTTGGGTGGGATGCGGGCCGACGGGAATGCCGCGCCCGTTGTCCTCCACGACCACCGCCCCATCGGCGCGGATGGTAACGCGGATGCGGTTGCAGAACCCGGCCAGCGCCTCGTCAATGGAGTTGTCCACCACCTCAAAGACCAGGTGGTGCAAGCCCCGGATGTCGGTGCTGCCGATGTACATGCCCGGGCGGCGGCGCACGGCCTCCAGCCCCTCAAGAACCTGAATATCCTGCACCCCGTAGGTGCTGCTCTTCTCGTTGACTCCGTCGCTCATAGACCTTATTCACCCGATGGATTGGTACTGTCCGTTGTCGGAGACGATTCCCCCGACGCGGCGGCCAGCGCCACGATCCGCTGTTCCAGCACCCGCCAGCGGCTGCTGTAGAAGATCAGGCTGGCCGCGGTGAGCGCCGTGCTCACGTAGGCATTGGCCAGGATGGCGGCCACCGTCCCTGCAGTGCTGGCGGCGATGGCTTCCCACACGACGCCGAGACCCCAGGTCAACGTCAGCGTCAGCAGGATAAGGCCCGCCGTAGCGCCGCCGTTGAGGCGCACCAGGGTTACGCTCCGGGACACCGCCTGCCGAACGCCCACGTCGTCCAGCACCATGGCGTCCACCGCGAAGAACAGGTAGAACCATACCCAGAGCAGGAATCCGATGGCGAGCCACCCGGTCAGCGTGGCCAGGAACACCGCGCCCTGCGGGTAGAAGAACGACAGGACGCCGACCGTCATCATGGCGGGAATCGCCAGCACGGTGGTGATGCCCAGCACGACCACGCTGAGCGCGGCGAGCCGCCACAGGACGCGGGCCGCGTGGGCCAGCGCCCATGCTACCGACTCCTGTACCCCCCGCACCTGGCGGCCCAGAACGCCCAGGTACACGGCCAGCAGGTACCCGCCGAGCACGAGGATGCCCGCTGCCGCGCCGACGGCCCAGGCCCAGTTGTCCAACACCCACAGGTGCTGCGTGTGTGCCCGCACGACCAGCACAGGCAAGCCCACGGCGAGCAAGTCAAACAGGTTGGACTGCTGGCCCCATTCGGCGATCCTGCTGGCGGCGGACAGGGCTGCCTCGGCGAACTGCCCCGTCTGGCTGCCCGCGCCCGAACGGAGCGCAGCCGCGACCTGCTCCGTGAGATGGGCCACCGAAAGGCGAGGGCCAAGCCAGAGAAGCAGGTTCATGACGATGGGCAACAGGACTACCCACGGGCGGCGGGCTGCCAACTCAAATCCCGCCGACAGTGCATCAATTACGCCAATGCCTTTGCTGCTTTTTTCCACGCGTTTATTGTACCATACGTGTCGCGTCCTGAAAAATCCCGCCTGCCCCGACTCGTCGCCCAAGCCCGTTGATGCCCATCGTTGCGAGGGCGCGCAGCGCCCGTAGGGACAATTCATGAATTGTCCCTACTAACCGAGATGCTTCGCTTCGCTGATGCTTCGCGTCGCTCAGCATGACAGGCGGAGATTGTCATTGCGAGGGCGTGCAGCGCCCGAAGCAATCTCCGAGCGTGAGATTGCTTCGCTTCGCTCGCAATGACAGATGACTGCGGCACGTGCGACGCACCTCCGAGGCGCGTCGCACGTTGGGCTGACCGGACGGCTTCGCCTCGCTCGCAGGGGCAGACTTCGGGAGCATGGGCCCGCCCAACCCCGTTGCATTTGGGACGGCGTTCACCCTGTGCTATAATCGGGCCTGCACTGCAGTGGCGGAGGCGAAAGCATGTACCTAGGCCCTCGGCGGAGGCGGCGCTCTTCTCCGGTGCGCATCCTAATCTACCTCGTCCTCATCGCGTTCTTCTCGTACCTCATCGTGAAGCGTCCGGAGTTGCCCATGCTCCCGCAGCCCGGCCCCACGCCCACGCCGCAGAAGCCCGCCGCGGAATGGCTGGCCGAGGCCGACGAGCACTACCAGAACGGCGAACTCACCGCGGCCATTGCGGCGTACACCCAGGCCGCCGAGGCCGACCCGCAGAACCCGCAGCCGCTGATCCGCGCGGCGCGTCTGCTCATGATGCGCCACAAACTCTCCCAGGCGCTGCAGATGGCCCAGCGCGCGGTGGCCGTCGCACCGAACGACGCGCTGGCGGCTGCCACGCTGGCCCGCGTGTACGACTGGATGGGGCAGTACGACCAGGCGCTGGACGCCGCGCTCAAGGCTGCGCGCCTCGGCCCCAACGTCCCCGAAGCCCACGCCTACCTGGCCGAAGTCTACGCCGACAAAGGGTTCTGGCGGCAAGCCGAGGACGAGGCCAACCAGGCCCTTGACCTGGACGCGTCCAACGTGGACGCCTGGCGCAACTATGCCTACGTCCTGGAGGCGCAGGGCGACTATCGCGGGGCCCTGGAGAGTTACAAGCGCGCCATTGAATTGCACCCACGGCTGAGTTATCTGTACGTGGACGCGGCCCGCAACATGCGCGCCATTGGCGACTACGACGGGGCCATCGCCCAGTTGGAGAAGGCCGTCTCCATGGACCCCGACAACGCCGAGGCCTACGACCAAATCGGCTGGACGTACTTCTACCTGCAGGACTACGACCGCGCCATCCCGGAGTTTCTGTCGGCCATCCAGGCCGACCCGGAATTCGGCAGCGCCCACGCTCACCTGGGCATCACGTACTACGTTCTGCGCAACTACGAGGGCGCGATAGAAAGCCTGCAGAAAGCCGTGGAACTGGGCTGGGAGACCGAGGAGATTCTGTACGAGATCGGCCTGTCGTATGCGTACCTGGACCGGTGCGATCAGGCACGCCCGTGGTTGCAGAGGGCGCTGGAAGTGAACCCCTCATCCCAGCCCGCGCTGGAAGGTCTCCGGATGTGTCCGGAGAAGTAAGCGTGCGTATTCGCAAGCACGCGCGAGAATTCCGCTGAAATCGGCAAAATAGCCGAATTTACGCCCGTAGACGCGAATTTGCAGTTTTGGGGCATCTTGTGTATGATAGGGCCGCGTTAGCACTCTCGGCGCAAGAGTGCTAACGCGGTTCTGATGCCCAGAACCCGCCACAACGTGCGCCGACAACGTTCGCAAATCCATAATCTCAGTGAGGAGGAAAGGCAATGACAGTCAAACTCAAACCCCTTGCAGACCGTGTAGTTGTGGAACCCATTGAGCAGGAAGAGAAGTCCGCGGGCGGCATCATCCTTCCCGAGACCGCCAAGGAAAAGCCCCAGAAGGGCGTCGTCATCGCCGTTGGCCCGGGCCGCTTCGGCGAAGAGGACGAGCGCATCCCCATGGAAGTCAAGGTCGGCGATAAAGTCCTGTACGCCAAGTATGCCGGCACCGAGGTCAAAGTCAACGACAAGAAACTCCTGATCCTCAAGGAAAGCGACATCCTGGCCGTCTTTGAGGAATAACCCAACCGGTTACCCGATTGATCAAAACCCTTGTAAGGAGGCATAAAGCATGGCGAAACAACTGGTTTTCGGAGAGGAAGCACGACGCAACCTGAAGATCGGAATGGACATCCTGGCGAACGCCGTCATCACGACCCTGGGGCCCAAGGGCCGCAACGTGGCCTTGGACAAGAAGTTCGGCGCCCCCACCATCACCCACGATGGCGTAACCGTTGCCAAAGAGATTGAACTGGAAGATCACTTCCAGAACATGGGCGTCCAACTGCTGAAGGAAGCCGCCACCAAGACCAACGACGTGGCCGGCGATGGCACCACCACCGCCACGGTGCTGGCCCACACCATTGTTACCGAGGGCCTGAAGAACGTGGCCGCCGGTGCCAACCCCATGCTCATCAAGCGCGGCATTGAATTGGCCACGTCCGCCGTGGTGGAGGCCATCAAGGCCGAGGCCAAGGAAGTCAAGGACAAGGACGACATCGCCAACGTGGCGGCCATCTCCGCTGCCGACAAGACCATTGGCGAACTCATCGCCGAGGTCATGGACAAGGTCGGCAAAGACGGCGTCATCACCGTGGAGGAGTCCAAGGGGCTGGAGTTTGAGAAGGAATACGTGGAAGGCATGCAGTTGGATCGCGGCTACATCTCGCCCTACTTCATCACCAACCCCGAGCGGATGGAAGCCGTCCTGGAAGAGCCGTACATCCTAATCACCGACAAGAAGATTTCGGCGGCCACCGACATCGTCCCCGTGCTGGAGAAACTGGTGCAGGTCGGCAAGCGCGAGGTGCTCGTCATCGCCGAGGATGTGGACGGCGAGGCGCTGGCGACCCTGGTGCTGAACAAACTGCGGGGCATGATCAACTGCATCGCCATCAAGGCCCCGGGCTTCGGTGATCGCCGCAAGGCCATGCTGCAGGACATCGCCATCCTGACCGGCGGCACCGTCATCAGCGAGGAAGTGGGCCGCAAGTTGGAGTCCGTTACCATCGCCGACCTGGGCCGGGCCGACCGCGTCGTGTCCACCAAGGAGGACACCACCATCATCGGCGGCAAGGGCGCTCCGGAGAAGATCAAGGGCCGCATTGATCAGATCAAGGCCGAGATTGAGATCTCCACGTCGGACTACGACAAGGAGAAACTGCAGGAGCGGCTCGCCAAACTGGCCGGTGGCGTGGCCATCATCCGCGTCGGTGCGGCGACCGAGGTGGAACTGAAGGAGAAGAAGCACCGCGTGGAGGACGCGCTGTCGGCGACCCGCGCGGCGGTGGAAGAGGGCATCGTCCCGGGCGGTGGCGTGGCGCTTATCAACGCCATCCCGGCGCTGGACAAGGTGCAGGCGAACGGGGACGTGGCGACGGGCGTCAACATCGTGCGCCGCGCCCTGGAGGAGCCGCTGCGCCGCATCGTTGAGAACGCCGGCATGGACGGCGCTGTCGTGCTGGACACCGTCCGCCGCCTGCAGAAGGAGCAGAACAACCTCAACATCGGCTACGACGTGCTGGCCAACGAGTACGGCGACATGGTGGCCAAGGGCATCATTGACCCGGCCAAGGTTACCCGCTCGGCCGTGGAGAACGCCGCCAGCATCGCGGCCATGATCCTGACGACCGAGGCCCTCATCTCTGACTTGCCGGAGAAGGAGAAGGCCGGTACCCCGCCGATGCCCGAGTACTAAACCGACCGTCGGCAAATGCAAGGCCCCTCGCCAAGAGGGGCCTTTTTGTTTGTCGGCAAGCGCCGCCTCGCGATGCAAGAATCGCCGTGGTGAAGCACTACAGTTCTATCAGGAACCAGCGGTACGAGTTCGTGTTGCCCAGGCCCGCCGGGTCGTAGGACAGGACGAACCGCCGCCCGCTGGCGACCTGGAAGACCAGGTACGCCCGCAGCGTCGCGCCGGTGAAGGCTTCGCCCTCCAGTTCGCTGCCCCCCAGGACCGTGGGCTTGTACACCGACGCACCGACCGGTTCCTGCAGCACGAACCCCTGCCAGTGGATCGCCTGGGGTCGCTCCTCCGGCGCCAGGTTGCGCACGGTTACGGTTACGACCACGTAGTGCCGCCCGGGTTCCGACACCGGCAGCGTCCAGCGGTCCCACGTGCTGGCATCGTCGGGCAGCAGGACGGCGTCTTCCACCGTGATCTCAATCTGCCCGTCGGACAGCACGGGGACGCCGATGGGTGCGGGCTGCTGCGACGAGCGCCCCGACGCAGGCAACGCCGCCGACGCCCGCACCGGCCTCTTGAGCAGGTCTAGGTCGGGCGTCTCGGTGGCCCAGAACCAGCGCACGCCCCGCCCGATTTTCACGCCCACGCCCGACGGGTCGTACACCAGAATCAGGTTCTCCTCGCCCCGCCGCACTTGGAATGCCAGGTTGCCCTCCAGCGTGCCCGTCGGGAACAGGTCGCCCTTGAGTTCGTCCGCGAGGATGAGGGACGGGTTGGGGTACAGGATGTTGTCCGCGCCGGTCATGCGGAACGCCCACCAGTTGACCGACAGGAGTTCGTCCATTTGGCCCAGGAATCGGACCCGCAGCCGCACCAGCACGTACTCCTTGTCCGGCTCTGGGGGCTGGTTCAGGGGGCTCATGTCCTGTATGGCGGGCCAGGCGTCGCGCTGGACAGACAGGACGCCGATCTCCAACTGGTCGTCGGCCACGGCGGGCTGGCGCATGAGGGCGGGGTTGAGCCGACTGCCGCCGGTGCGAGGCGAGGCCGTCGGCACCACAGCCTGAATGGCGAAGGCGCGGGGGTCGGGATCCTGGTCGGCCCACAGCCACCGCGCAGCCTCGTCGGCTACGCTGCCCGACGGGATGAAGGCCAGCGCCAGGTTATCTTCCCCGTCGGCCACGACGAAGGCCAGGTAGCCCGACCGGGTCTCGCCCGGCGCCAGTTCGCCACGCAGTTCATTGTCCAGCAGGAGCGGCGGCCGCTGGTAGAGGATGGCCCTGTCGCCCGTCATGCGGAACGTGCCCGGGCTGAGGGTGATCGCCTCGGTCCCGCGGTTGTGCACCTCCACGTTGACCACGACCACCTCGTGGCCTTCGGGGATGGGCGCGTTGAGGGGGGAGATGAGGGCGTTGGCGTGGCGGTGCACCTCCAGGATGTGAATCTCCATGCTGTCGGTGGCGATGGTCTCGCCGTAGGGCATGGGGTTCTGGCGGCTGAGGCCGGGCGCGGGCGTGCTGGTGGGGGTGGGGACGGGCATGTCGGTGGGCGCGGGGGGCAGGCCAAAGGGGATGCGGCCCGCCACCAGCAGGCCAAGCAGGACATATACGGCCAGCACAGTCGCGCCAAGCGCAACCAGCAGAGCGATTTGTCCTCTGGTCATGGCTCAACTTCCCGACAGCGCGTCCTCGCTGTGTTGCGGAGCGGCGCCCTTCGCGCGGGGGCACCCCACAGCATGGCCGACAACCCTGGAACCTTCTGGGGGAAATTATAGTCCCACTTGTGCGCTTTTGCAAGCGCCAAGCGAGGGGAAGCGCGAATCCGCGCCAATGGACGCGAAGGAACGATCCACGAATAACGCGAATCTGCACCAAGGGATAGTGCCGTGGGCGGGCTATCCGTAGTACTTGACCACAGAGAAAATTGCCCGTTGTCATTGCGAGCGAAGCGAAGCAATCTCGCGCTCCGGAGATTGCTTCGGGCGCGGAGCGCCCTCGCAATGACACACCATCAAGAATCCCTGTGGCAGGGCACTAGCCGCCGTCCCTATCCGGGCAGTACGGCCGCCTGCGCTATGTTCTAGCCGCCGCTCCCCTCCTCTGTCATTCTGAGCGGCAAAGCCGCGAAGAATCTCGCCACCCGAGATGCTTCGCCTTCGGCTCAGCATGACAAATAGCGGGGAAGGGCGAGCCCGCGCCGATAGGGGCGCGCGCTAATGGGGAGCCAGGGCTGGCCGCGCCGCTAGGTGTCGTGCTTGCTCCTGTTGGCGCGGTCGTATGCCCAAATCGCCATGTCCACCTCTTGCACCGGCCATCCCAACTCGGTGGCAAGCCGTCGCACTTCCCGAAGGTACCGTTTGTAGTCGGCGATGAGGAATGTCCTTCTCTCTTGGCCGAACACCTGCCTCCACCCCCGAAAATCAATCACAGCGTACTTTTCAGGGAACACCAGCGCAAGAACGGCCGATGCCACGGGAACGCCCACTCCGCGGATGGAGCACAGAATTCCCAATCGCAGTTCCGTCTCATACCCTTCGTCAGGATGCGTTACCGAAAGCGCCGCGCCCGTAACGGTTTGGATAACCTCTTCCGTATTGGCTTTTCTTCTTTCTTCCTGCCTCCCGTATTGACTGCGCAGTTTCCAGCGGAGAATCTCGTCAAACTCCTCTGGCGTCAGATACAATGGGCTGCGCTCACGTCGCAAGCGGGCGAATTGAGCCTTGAGGCGCTCGGTAACGTCGTAATCGTCGCTGGAAGTTCTGTAGGGAATGAGTTCGGCTGCTGTGATCATGCTCGCTGGCCCCCAGGGCAGTTGTGGATTTGCAGGGACTGACGGCCCGGCGGATAGGCCCCACTTCCGGAGCCCTCTCCGTCCGCCTGCTCGGCGCTGCGATGTCCAGCCAAGCGTGAAGCAGTCATCTGCAGCGAGTTGTTAGTCCGCCCTTGACAATCCCAGTTTGTTGGTGTGCAGAAACTCGTCAACCTGATTGAAAGCGTTGAAGAACAAAGGCGTCCCAGCGAAGGAGAGTGGAGACACAGGGCCAATGGTCATGAAAGAATACTCTCGGCTCGCTACGTCAAACGACGAATGCGGGTCGCGGAACAGTTGATAGAGGTCAAGGGCTTTGCTCCGCCCGCCTACCAGCTCGCTCAACGCCTTGAACTCGGCTCCCATTCCCAGCCCGAAACCGAAGAAGAAGATGCGCAATTGCTCCAAGATTTCGCGATGCAGGCTGGACAAGGTTTGGCTAATGAACATCCATCCCACTCCGTATTTACGCGTGGTCCGTGCTGCATCAATCAAGATGGCCCGTACAGCTTTCTTCTCCTCACTCTCAGGGTCTTCACGGGGTGCAAGGCGGTGCGCCTCATCCATTAGCACCAGTGTGTTGAGACCACGGTTCTGTTTGTAGGCATATTCTGCCGCCGTGCGAATACCTTCCAACAATCGTTTGATGACCAGCGCTTGTATCATCTCATTCCAGAACAACGGCGTACTTTGAGGCTGGGATTGATCTCCACCAAAAAGAGGGAGCGTATTCAGATTGCCGGTGGTATGAGTCGCCTGTTCCAAGGACAGATCAATCACCACAAGGGGACGTTGATCCTGATCCGGATCAAACAGGCTGGCCAGCAACCGTTCCACCTTCTGGGCTCCTGAGCGATCTTCACGGAAGAGTTGAGTAACCGGCAGCCATATCTCGCGATATATCTCGTCAGCATTAGCCTCTTTGATAGCATCTGCGAATCGCTCTGCTGCAGCGCCCTCTCTTGCATATATCTTATTCTGTAACTTTTCCTGGCGCAGAAGGTTCCAGGCTCGGTCAAACGTAGTTCTTTGGTGCAGACTGGCAAGGGTTATGTTAGCTTTCTTAATTGCTTCTACAAACTGGTCGCATGCCGTCATAATCTTATCTTGCGTCATTACTTGTAGCTCTCTGAAGAAGCGCGACTCAGCAAGAATCTGCTTGAACAGATCCCATCGGTCTAGCACCAAGTCCCTCACACCATGCACTTGGACCGGTTTCTTAAGTCTGCCCAGGACATCTTTCATCGGCAACTGAAATTCGCCCGGGACCACCTGGCCCCGAGCTTCTTTGGCAAATTCACCCTGAGGATCAATGACCAGAAGTGCCATCTTGGGATAGCGGGCATAGGCCAACAGAATCATCTTGGCGAGCACCGACTTGCCAGAACCGGTTTTGCCAAAGATGCCAAGATGGTAGGCCTCTCCAGCGCCTTGTGGCCCAGTATCGAAATGCTTGAACCATAGCGGCAGGAGGGGCTTTGAGCCGTAGACATGCCCCAGGTAGAAAAGCTGGTCGCGGTAGGGCAGGAGTAGCTCAGACAGAACAGCGTCATTGACAAGATGAATGGGCGTGCCCGTAGCCGGGACAGTGCCCAAGATGCTAGGGCGATAGCCATTGGAACCGGCGGAGAAGACAGCGCTGATCGTCATCTCTCCCAGATGGGTATCCTGGCGCTCGCTGACTGTATCTACCCGCCCGCGCTGACGGATCAGGCTACGCATCGTGGGGTCTTCGTGCCAGACATTGCGCAGTTTCACCTCGGTGATCTGCCCCAGCGCGTAGTGGGAAAGGCCATCCTGGTAATAGCGGAACAAAGCCAGTTCCCCTACCAGCTTCTTGCTGACGGCTCCGGCCAGGATATCCAGCGCCATTTCACTGGTAGAAGATGGCGACCCTACGACGCCAATCCGTTCTGCCTCATCTACAAGTTGGTCAAGACTCTTTTGCATAGGATCATACTCCTGATTCAGTGCGATAACCATGTAGGCCTAGGAAGACCTCGCTTATATTTCCCTGGTAGCTCTCAGCAATGTGCTGGCTGGTTACTTGTCGGAATGTTGTCATTGATCGCCCTATACTGTACCAGGCATCGCCGCCTGATGTGTACCACCCGCAGTCGCCCGATCTGTACCACCCGTGATCGCCCGATGTGTACCACCCGCAGTCGCCCGATGTGTACCACCGGAGTGGCGCGATGGCGAGCTCGTGGCTACACTCCTCCGA
>JADBJK010000030.1 GCA_014874485.1 Chloroflexota bacterium | reverse complement strand
GCTGTCCTGGCTGTGATCCTGGTTGTGGACGGAGTGAGCGCCATCCGTCGGTACCGCGCCGAACTGGCCAAGGGCAAAGCCTAGCGCGGCACAGTGCACTCTCAGCGATGGGAGGGCAATGGGGCTCTCCCATCGCTCTTGCCCGCGATTCTTGACGAAACGGGGTGGATGACGTAGAATGAGTTACACGTTTCTGTCAAGATACCGTGTGGGCAGAATCTACAAATGGGTGGTGTCATGACGCGCAAACCAATCCTGCTGGAGGTGATTGCACCGATCCTGGAAAGGGTTGGTTTGTGCTTTACATGCCAGGCTGTTCTGACCGATGCCGGGCTGGATAGGGGGCAAGACGCCTATCCGGACGAGTGGCGGGGCGATTTTGAGGCGACGTTGGGGGTCGTCCGACGCTTGTCCCAAATCGGCGGCGACGACTTGATGGTGCGCTGGTCAGACCCGCGTTCGCTTCGGGGACTGTACCTCTCGCTGCGGCATGGCATTCGCCGCTACCCCACGTTCATCTTGGGCAAGGGCGAGCGGTACGTCGGGCATGATGCCGTTCCGGCGCTGGTCTCCCGGCTGGAGGCGCTGTTGGGTAGAAAGGGTGGCTATGTATCGGAGGATTCTGCTCCCGTTTGACACCGGTGGGGTCCCGGAGGCCGTGGCCCGTCATGTAATCGCCCTCGCTGCCGCTCACGGGGCGGCCATCTCCGGCCTGCGCGTCATCCCGATTGTTACATCGGGCGAAGCGTTCTTTGACAAGATTCAGGTGGAGCCAGGTTCTCGTGGGGCGAAGTTGCGCGAGGAGGCCGAGTCGGAGTTCAACCGCCTGGCGCGGTTGGGCCAAGAAGCCGGCATCGCCTTCTCGGGCGAGGTGCTCTTCACGGAGAAGCCGGAGGCCGAGGCCATTGTAACCTACGCGGCCGAGCATGACTGCGACCTCATCGTGATGCCGACCCGCCCGCGGACGGCGCTGTCGCGCTGGCTGATGGGCAACGTGGAAGACAAGGTGCGCCGCCGCTCTCACGTTCCGGTGCTGTTCGTCCCCGCCGCGGCGGATGCATAGAAAGCGAGGCTCCCAATGACCCAGGAAGAAGTGATTGCCGTTCTGCAAGATGCATTGAAGGCGGAACTTGCTGCCGTGGAGATGTACGCGGCCCACGCGAAAGCCATCCCCGAGGCCGCCGTGTCCGATGGCGTGCGGGCGATCCTTGAGGTGGAGCAGGAGCACGCCGCCAACCTGTCGCGCCGCATTCGGGAACTGGGAGGCCGGCCTGTGGAACCAGGGGGACCTTCCACGGTCGCGGGCAGGGTCGCGACGGCTGCGAGCCAGGCGCTGCGCACGGCGGATATGCTGCGGCTGGAGCTGGGCGAGGAGCAGACGGCCATCAAACACTATGCCATGGCCGTGGCCGAGATTATGGACGACGAGGACACCCTGTCCATGCTGACCGAGCACCTGCAGGACGAAATCGCCCACGCCACGTGGATGAAGCGCCAGATTCGGACTTTGGGGGCGGCTCGGTGATGCGCGATGAGCCGTGTGAGGAGAGCAGGCTCCGACGCGCCCTGCGCACGCTGGGTCAAATCGTCTATGGGATGACGGTCTATGACTGGGTGCGCGAGGTGCAGAAGGAGCGCGGAGAACTGGAGCGGTTCTTTGTGCTCGTGGTGTTCGGCGACATGATCGGACTGCCCATTCTCCCGCCGTACTACTCACTGCGGCTCATCCCGTACACGGTGCCCCTGATAGACCGTTGGAAGCGGTGCATCCTCAGAGAGCGAGACCTTACGGATTTGTTTGATTCCGAAATCGGATAGAAGGGAAGGGAGATATGACTGAAGAAGAGAAGCGCAGTGTGTTCAAAAGGTTCCTTGATACCACCAAGAGCGTGCTGTATGGCATGGCAGGCCACGACATGGCGCGGTTCGCCCTGAAGACCCGCGGCAGCATGGAGCACCTATTCATCCTCATCACCATGGGCGACCTGCTGGGAATCCCGATCCTGCCGCCGTACTACTCGCTGCGCCTGCTCCCCTACGTGGTGCCGCAGATTGCCACCTGGAAGCGGCGCATGCTCCGCGAGCGGGACCTGACCGACGCGCTCGCGTAGGCGATGTGCGGCTCCCGCTACATGCATTCCACAACATCAAGAAAGGGGTGATGGGCGTTGTCACTAGCGCAGATTTTCAAACAGAATCCTGACCGCCGCTACATCATGTTTGGGGGCAAGGGCGGGCTGGGAAAGACCACGTTCTCTGCCGCCACAGCCTACTGGCTGGCCAAGCAGGGGCATCGCGTGCTTGTCTTTTCGGTGGACCCCCAAGCGTCGCTCTCCGACATCTTCCAGAGGGATATCTTCGGCAAGGGTCCTGTAGAAATCATGCCGAACTTGTATGCCCAGGAGATTGATGCCGACAAGCGCATCAAGGAATATCAGCAGGAAATCCGCCAGAAGATTCTGGACATGTACGGCCTGCCCGAAGTCCCGCAGGAGATTGAGAACTACATCCAGGCGGCCGCGGCGGAACCTGCCATGGAAGAGAGCGCTATCTTTGACGAGGTGGTGGACATCGTCGTGGGCGGGCAGTACGACTACTACATCTACGACCTGGTGCCGCTCGGCCACGCGCTCTACTACCTCAGCATGGCGTCCGTGTACGACGAGTGGATTGACAAGATCACGGCCCTGCGCGAGGAGATGGCCGAGTACGAGAAGGTCGCGGCGGTCATGCGTCGGGAGAAGGAGACCGAAGAGGACAAAATCCTCAAGGAATTGCAGTACATCAAGTACCGCATCAACACCTCGTCCAGCATCCTGACCGACAAGCAGAAGACCGCCTTCTTCTTCGTCCTGGTGCCCGAGGAGATGATCATCCTGGACACGCAGAAGGCGGCAGGGCTGTTCGCGAAGTTCAACGTGCCTCTGTCGGGCTACATCGTCAACCGCGTGATTCCGGCAGAGTTGAGCCAGCAGGACATCCCCGCGTATCTCCGCAACCGCATAGAGATGCAGCGGCAGTACCTGGACAAAATCAATCGCACCTTCGGCGACGAAGTGCTGGCGTGGGTGCCCGAGTTTGAGCGGGACATCACCGGCTTGCCGATGATTGAGAAAGTCGCCAATGCGATGTTTGGAGGTAATGGCGCATGATTACCAAGACAACGCAGCAATTCCTCGCCGAGCACCCGAAGATGAAGTACGTCTTCTTCGGGGGCAAGGGCGGCGTCGGAAAGACGGTCATGGCCGGCACCGCGGCCCTGTGGCTGGCGCAACAGGGCAAGCGCACCCTCCTGGCTTCCACCAACCCCGTGCACAGCCTGTCCAGCCTCCTCGGGCAGGACGTCTTCGGCAAGCCCACGCCCGTAACGGGGGTGAACAACCTCTGGGCCCACGAAATTGACACGCGGGAGACCATTGAGAAGTCCAAGCGGGAGATACGCGAGAAGATAGAGTGGTTCCTGAAGTTCGCCGACATCAAGACCAAGGCGGACGAGTTCGTGGAGTCGGCAACCATGAACCCAGCCTTTGAAGAGTCGGCCATGTTTGAGAACATGATTGACATCATGTTTGAGGACAAGTACGAGGCCTACGTCTTTGACACGGCACCGACCGCGAACGCCCGCCGCTTGCTGGGCATGTCCTCTGTGTACTCCCTGTGGGTCAACAAGATGGTGCAGAGCCGCGAGGAGGCCCGAAGCCTGCGCGAACTCCTGTCCTATAGCAAGAAGAAGCAGGAGAAAGACCCGCTGATGGAGTACCTCCTGCGCTTCAAGGATCGCATGGGGCACGCGAAGGAACTCCTCACGGATGCGGAGAAGACGGCCTTCTTCTTCGTTACGCTGCCCGAGGCGCTCCCCATCGCCGTGATCACGCGCTTCATCAACTGGTTCACCGAGTTCGGCATTCCGGTCGGCGGCGTCATCGTGAACATGGTGATTGACAAGAGCACGGTTACCGACAAGACGCCGGAATTCGTCCGCAACCGCATTGCCATGCAGGACGAATACATGGAGGTCATCCACCGCACCTTTGGCGATGGCGTCCGCGCGATTGTGCCCCTCTACGAGACCGAAGTCCGGGGCGTTACGATGCTGGAGCGCACTGCTCGCGACCTGTTCAAGTAGGAAAGCATGTCGCCCAGACAAGGCCCTTGTCCCGTGCGACAAGGGCCTTGTTTTGCCAGGAGGGTATCTGCATGGGCCCATGGTTGGTTTTGCTGATGGCCTTGCTGTACATCGTGGTGTTCGGCGGGCTGGGGCTGCTGCGCCGCGAGCCGCTGAGTCTGCGGTTTGCCGTGGAGAGCCTTGCATTCACCGCGCTCATCTACGGCATCTACTGGGTGAGCGGCTTCCTGATGAGTCCCGTTCTGTTTGTCATCCTCTTGTATGTGGTTACCATGCGGGCGCAGATTTTGGTGGATGCGGGCAACTTGGCGGCGCGCATGGGGAAGTGGGACCTGGCGCGCAGCCTGTATGGCCTCGGCGACCGGCTCAGCGTGAGCGATCCTAGCCGATGGGCGGCGCGCATCAACACCGGCGCGTGCTTCCTCAAAGAGGGGCGGCTGGAGGAGGCCGTTCGGTCCCTGGCCGCACTGGCGGGAAACGCGGACAAGGGGAACCTGCCGCCCAAGCACGAGGCGGCATGCCGCTACAACCTGGGGCTGGCCCTGATGCGCAGCGGCAAGTGCGCCGAGGCGGTGCACCAGTTGAACGAAGTGATTGAACTTCTGCCCGGCTCGGTCTATGCCATCGGAGCCAGCGCAGAACTCAAACGTTACCGAAAGACGACGACCGGTCAGGACCAACCCTGCGAATCGGAGACCGACACCAAACCGTAGAACATGGAGGAAACCCACATGGACGGCATTGACGTTGTAACCGCAATGATGGAGATTGCCGCGCGCACCGCCCCGAAGGCGGCCGGCAAGGATTTCGTCGTCGTGCGCACCCTGAAGGGCGACATCCTGCGCGAACTGGCCGAGAAGATGGTGGAGTTTGGCCTTCGCACAGGCAAGCCGAACTTTGATCGCGACGGCAAGAACGTGGCCCATTCTGAGGCGGTGGTGCTCATCGGCATCAAGAACGCGACGCCTGTCGGCTTGAACTGCGGCGCGTGCGGGTTTGAGAAGTGCCTGAAGATCAACACCTTTGAGGGCGAGTTCCAAGGCCCCCAGTGCGCCTACCGCCTGCTGGACATGGGCATTGCCCTGGGATCGGCGGTGAAGACGGCCCAGATTCTGAACGTGGACAACCGCATCATGTACCGCATCGGCACGGTGGCCCGCGAGATGGGGCTGATAGACGCCGATTTCGTGATGGGCATCCCGCTGTCGGTTACGGGGAAGAACATCTACTTTGACAGGTAGGCGCGAAGTGAACTGGGCAGAAATCAAGAAGACCGCAAGGGAACGTTTCGGATCTGCATGCCGCGTGTGCCCGGTGTGCGACGGTCGGGCGTGCGCCGGCGAGATGCCCGGCATGGGCGGCGTCGGATCGGGCGCGTCGTTCATGAACAACGTGGCGGCGCTGGCCCGCTACCGCCTCAACCTGCGCACGCTGCACGATAAGGATACCCCCGACACCCGCCTGACCCTATTCGGCCACGCGCTGGAGATTCCCATTCTGGTCGCGCCGGTGGCTGGAACCGCACCCAACATGAACAACGCGGTGCCCGAAGAGGACCTGGCCGATGCGCTGATGGGCGGGGCCGTCGCGGCGGGGTCGCTGGCCATGGCGGGCGATGGGCCGAACCCGAAGTTCGCGGAGGTCGGCTTCGCCACGCTGGCCCGATACAAGGGGCGCGGGTGCTTCATCTCCAAGCCGCGCCGCACCGAGGACATCCTGCGCCTGCTGCGCCAAGCGGAGGAGGCCGGCGCGTGGGCCGTGGGCGTGGACATAGACGCCGCAGGCATCATCAACATGGTGCGCGCGGGCCAATACGTCGGGCCCAAGCCCGTGGAGGCCTGGCGCGACATCATCGCCCGCGTGGAGCGGCCGTTCATCCTGAAGGGCATCATGACGCCCGACGAGGCGGAGATGGCCCTGGACACCGGCGCGGCGGCGATTGTGGTGTCCAACCATGGCGGGCGCATCCTGGATCACACGCCGGGGACGGCGGACGTCCTGCCATCCATCGCGGAGCGGGTCAAGGGCAAGATCACGATTCTGGCGGACGGCGGCGTGCGGTCGGGCTACGACGTGCTGAAGATGCTGGCGCTGGGGGCCGACGCCGTCATGGTCGGGCGGCCCATGGCCATTGCGGCGGTCGGCGGTGGCCAAGAAGCCGTCGCGGCGCTCCTGGCGCAGTATGCCGATCAGTTGCGCTCGGCCATGATCCTCACCGGCTGTGGCAGCCTAGCCGACGTGAACGCGCGAATCCTGTGGCGCGATGGTGCCTAACCCAACGACGAGGTGGAGCATGTACCGCGTTCTCAGCATCAATCCCGGTTCCACGTCCACGAAGGTCGCGCTGTATGAGGATGAGTCGCCGGTCTTCGTGGAAATCATTCGCCATTCGGCGGACGAAATCGCCCGGTACAAGCGCATCGTGGATCAGTACGAGTTCCGCCGCGATGTGATCCTGCGCGTGCTGGAGGAGAAAGGCGTTGACCTGAAGTCGCTCCACGCGGTGGTGGGGCGGGGCGGGGCGCTTCCGCCTGTCGCCAGCGGCGTGTACCGCATCAACGACCGGATGCTGGAGGACCTGCGCCAGCCGAAGCGCGAGCACGTGAGCAACCTGGGCGCGTTCATCGCGCGGGAAATCGCCGAGCGGGCAGGCGTCCCGGCCTTCATCGTGGACCCGGTGTCGGTGGACGAGTTTGAGCCGATTGCGCGAATCAGCGGTCTGCCCGAGATTGAGCGCAAGAGCCTGTCCCACGCCCTGAACCTCAAGGCTGCGGCCCGCAAGGCTGCCAAAGTGCTGGGCAAGCCCTATGAGGAGTTGAACCTGGTCGTCGTCCACATGGGCGGCGGCATCTCGGTCAGTCCCCACCGCAAGGGGCGCATGATTGACGTCAACCAGGCGCTGGACGGCACGGGGCCGTTCTCGCCCGAACGGGCGGGCGGGCTGCCCATCGGCGACCTGCTGCGCCTCGCCTACTCCGGCCAGTACACCTATGACCAACTGTACCGCCGCCTGGTGGGGGGCGGGGGCCTGGTGGCGCACCTGGGGACCAACGACGCCCGCGAGGTGGAGCGCCGCATCGCCGAAGGGGACGAACATGCCCGCCTGGTGTACGAGGCGATGGCCTATCAGATCGCCAAGGAGATCGGCGCAATGGCGACGGTGCTGAAGGGCGAGGTGGATGCCATCGTGCTGACGGGCGGACTGGCCCACTCGGAGATGCTGACGGGCTGGGTCCGCGAGCGGGTGGAGTGGATCGCGCCGGTGCTCATCTTCCCGGGCGAGGACGAGATGGAGGCGATGACGATGGGCGCGCTCCGCGTCCTGCGCGGCGAGGAGCAGGCGAAGGAATACGTGTGATCTCTGCACCGCGGAGACGCCGGGGACGCAGGGTCTCTAGAATTTCCTCTGTGCGCTCCGTGTCTCTGCGGTGAACCCGTGCACATCAGGGGGCGTCTGTGAGTCTGACATTCTTCATCGCGGGCATCATCCAGGGGTCGCTGGCCGACGGGATGCACGACCAGGACTACCGCGCGCGCATCGCCGAGGTCATCCGGCGGCGCTTCCCCGACGCGCGCATCGTGGACCCCGTGGCGTTGAATCCCAACAGTCTGGAGTACTCGGACGACGAGGCGCGAGAGACGTTCTTCGCCATGATTGAGGAGGCGCGGGCGGCCGACGTGGTGATCTCCTTCGTGCCGTCGTGCAGCATGGGGACGGCGGTGGAGATGTGGGAGGCGCGGCGCGCGGGCAAGCCGGTCATCGCCATCTCGCCGCTGACGCGCAACTGGGCGGTGCGCTACCTCTCCACGCGCGTGGTAGGCTCCATTGACGAACTGGACGCCGCGCTAGCAGCGGTGGTGGGGAGGTAGGGGAGCCGACGGGCGTTTGGATCGCGGAACCCGCGAACGGGTACGAAAGGGCACGGAAGACGTTTCGCGCCCTTTCGTTTCTTTCGCGGTGTTCGTGTTCCAGATTCTCACCGTGGCGGAACTGCTGGCGGGTAAGCGGATAGATGCGCCGCCCCTGGGCCAGACGAGCATCACCTTCAAAAAGGCTCCCCGCGCGAAGGGTGAAGGGGACAAACTTGAGCAGTTGCCGCTGCAGACGTAGGGGGCTTATCCGACGCGCCAGCGCCTTCTAGCCTGCGGCGCGTCTTGTCGTGGGTGGCGGGGCCTCGCCTTTCTGTACTTTCTCGGACATTTTCGCAATGAGGTGGGTGATGATCACTCCCAGGTCGTAGATGTCCAGGACCCCGTCCATGTTGGGGTCCTTCAAGTCCAGTGTACCTTGCATTTCGTGTATCCGATAGGCTAACTTGAGGAACTTGGACAGGGCTAACTTGGGTATGTCGTCCAAACGCTCAGGCCCGTACCACTCAAAGATGTCTCTGTCCCCCTTGCTCGCGTTGCACCTCTTGCACGCGCAGACGCAGTTGTCAGAGGTCTCAAGCAGCGCGGCGATTCTGGGGTCCACCCCTGCTCTGGAAATGGGAATAATGTGATCCGTGCTGAGGCCATCCGTGGCTCCGCAGTAGACGCAAACCCTTCCCTTCTCCAGCTCTTTTTCATAGTCTCGGACGGAAGAGGACCAACTCATTTCCCCCGACTCTAGTTTCTTGTAGCGAGAAACCACGAAGCCATAGTTGCCCTCAAAGCCGGCAGCCCTGGCAATCAGTTGGGCGTACTGCCAATAGATGAAGCGTCGGACCGTATCAACATATTTTGGAGGTTTGAGAGGCATATTCACCTCCGTGCGTGGGCATGTTACCGCGCCGTTCCAGCGCCTGTGCCACGAGCATTGTGAGGCGCACAGTCTCACCGGACACGTCCATACACCTTCTCTGCCGGTTCTGCACCCAGCACCATTTCTGCGAACATGCGGTGGACTTGTTCCGGGGTTGCCTGCGGATGCCGTTGTCGGATGCCGTTGATCGCCACCGTTCTGACCATCTCGTTGAGGCTGTCCACCACCGCCATCTTTCTCCACGGCGGCATACGCCGAATCGTGTCAATCTGCAGGGCTTCAATTTTCGGGTCGGTATCAGGGAACAGCGCACCCATACTTGCTCCGCTGGACGTTGGACCTTCCGTTGAACCCCGCCCTCATTATACGCCAGACTCCATGGTCTCGTCAAGCGTTTTGCGACATGATTCGCCGCGACGTGATATAGGTCATATACACCAGGGCGCGGAGGGGGCATAATGAAGGTGCGCACGGCGATGCTGGCGCAGGCTGG
>JADBJK010000002.1 GCA_014874485.1 Chloroflexota bacterium | reverse complement strand
ACCGTATCCGTCTCGGCATAACTTCCTCCACACATTTTGGAGGGAATTATACCACAAATCTCTTGGCGAGAAAACCACTAAGCATATTGCTTTCTCCTCTTCTTGGCCGCGAACTGCGCCTTGATGCGGGGGTCAATCACCGCATACATCAGGTCCACGAGCAGCATGATCAGGGTGAAGGCGATGGCCAAGAAGATCACGGAACTCTGGACCACGTTGTAGTCTCGGGTGTTGATCCCGCCCACCAGGTACATGCCGACGCCGGGGATCGCGAAGATGGATTCTATGACCACCGTGCCCGCGAGCAGCCTGCCCATGCCGTTGCCGATGACGGTGATGACCGGCAGTAGGGCGTTCGGGAGGGCGTGCTTGAAGATGACCTGGAATTCGGACATCCCCTTGGCCCGGGCGGTTGTGATGTAGTCGGAGCGGATGACTTCCAGCATGCTGGAGCGGGTCTGCCGGGCCTGGGTCGCGATGCCCGGGAAGGCGTTGGCGATGACGGGCAGGATGTAGTATTTGATGCCGCCGATGCCATACGGGGGGAGCCAGCCCAGCCTCACGGAGAAATAGAGCACGAGCATGAGTGCAATCCAGAAGTTCGGCATGGATATACCGAACAGCGCGACGAACATGGCGATGCGGTCGCCCCAGCGGTTGTGGTTGATCGCCGCGATGATTCCCAGTGGAATCCCTATGAGAATCTGCAACAGGATGCAGGCCGCTGCGATGATGAGCGTGCGCGGCAAGCGGTGCAGCAGTTCGGCAGTTACCGGAACGTTGTAAACCCACGACTTGCCGAAATCAAAGTGCAGGAAGATATCGCCCAGAAACTTCCCGAGGCGCACAAGATAGGGATCGTTCAAGCCCAGCGCTTCCCGCTTGGCCTCAATATCCGCCAGTGTTGCTTCCGGGCCCAGCATCAGTTTCACCGGGTCGCCCGGAATGAAGTACATGATCGTGAAGATGAGGATGGTTACGCCCAGTACCACGGGTATCAACTGCAGCAACCGTCTCAGAATGTATCTGCCCATCGGTGAGGACCTCTCTCCTTGTTAGAACCCGCCCGTAAACCCTGTACGAGTCTTCCCCGTACCCTTGCACCAGGGCGCGGCGGGCCAAACGCCAGAGTGCTCGGATGTAACCTTACCTCACAACGTTGCGCTGTGCAAACGGGTATGCGGCACTGCCATCCCGTACACCGATGTGCAAGTTCAGGCAGTGCCGCATCCGTCATCTTGTCCTACGGCACACGCCGCTCAGACGATTGAGACGCCACGGTTACTTGAAGTCCGGCGCGTACTCGCAGGCGCCCGGGATGATCTGGCCTCTGGTGTCCCGGACGACCTTGGTGATGCCCTTCACGGCGACGACGTTGTTGTAGAAGGAAACCATACCATAGGAGTACAGTTGCTCCTTCTGGTACCGATGGAAGGCGTCCACGTTCTCGGCCGTGAACCCATCAGGGCTGCTCACCTTCATCAGGAGCGCTTGCATGTCGTCATCCTTGAAGAAGCTGCTGGTGGTGCCTTTGTTGCGGTTCTGGTCGTAGATGAGCAGCCAAGGGCTGAAGATGAAGTCTCCGCCCGCTGCTCTATCCAGCACCAAGTCAAACGCGGCGGGATCGTACTTCTGCTGGTTGAAGACGGGCGTTTCCACCAGGCTGATGTCCACCTTGATCCCCAGTTCTCCCAGTTGCGCCTGGATGATCTGGGCCATGAGCCCTGTGGAAGCGTCGTTCTGTCCCAGCAACTTGACGGTCAGATCTCCCGGCTTGTAGCCGGCGGCCGCGAGCAGTTCCTTGGCCTTGGCCAGATCGTACTCGTAGTAGGGCTCGTTGTCCCATTTGGTCAGGTAGCCGCCGAAGTTGGCGTTCCCAATGGTGTGCAGCGGTTCGCAGGCACCTGGCGCCACAGCCTTGCACATGCCGGCGGTGTCAATCGCGTAGGCAACAGCCTGCCGCAGTTCTTTCTTCGTGAACGGATTGCCCGCCGAACCGTTGAACGAAAGGATCTGCGACAGGTTGTCCCGGAACTTGAACACGGTGTAATTGGGGTTGGATTCAAAACGGGCCACGTCGTCGCCGGTAACGCTGGCGGAAATGTCGGCGGAACCGGTCTCCAGGGCAATCGCGTGCTGCGCCGGTTCGGTGATGATCTGGAAGATGATCTTCTGCACGTTGGCCTGGCTGAACAGAGTCCGGTACTTCGGGTCGTTCTGCCAGTAGTCGGCGCGCCGCTCAAAGACAAGCCTTGAGCCGGGGATGTACTCCGTCAGCACGTAGGGGCCTGTGGTGATGGGCTTGGTCGCAAACTTGTCCGGGCTGCTTTCGTAGGCCTTCTGGCTGACGATGGGGCACTCGGTGAGCACCTTGTCCAGGTCGCCGACGCCGAACTCCCTCTTGAAGACGAACTCCACCGTGTAGTCCCCGGTGGCTTTGACCGATTCTATGTCCCCCAGCGGGCGCAGGTTGCCGGCCGCCATACCGGTGCTGTACGACCAGGCCACGTCGGCCGCCGTGATGTGGTTGCCAGCGCTGTCGTACACGTTGTCAAAGATCGTTACCTTGTAGGTCTTGTCGCCGACTTTCTCCACGCTCTTGGCGATCATCGGGACGGCTTGGGTGCCCATCTTGTCCGTCTCAAGCAGGTACTCGTAGATAGTCTTGAGGACGGCGATGCGGCCCATACTCATGCCGACGAAGGGCGACAGGTCCGACGGGTCCGCGCCGATGGCAATGGTTACCTCGGGGGCGATGGCCGGCCCAGCGGTCGTGGGTTGTGGCGGCGGGGTCGTGGGCTGCGCAGGGGGCGTCGTAGGTTGCACAGGCGCAGTCGTGGGTGTCGGCGTTGCCTGTGGGCCGCAGCCCGCCAGCAATGCGACAACCATGAACACGGAAATTGTGAATAGCAGACTCTTTTTCATCTCCATTCTCCTTCCAATTTCATTCCGGGTATCTTCTTACCGATCTGCTGGACTTCCCAAACATCTGTCGCTGGCATCACCTCCTATCGTGAACATATCGGATATCGTAGCCAATCGTGGTCCCTTTGAAGGTTGAGGTGCGTTTGTACTCAATCTGATACCAGACGAGGTCTTCTGGGGGCGGTTCATTGGGGTCTCTCTCGCGCAACGCAAACGGGGTGCCCTCGTTCCCGGCCATGATCCAGCGGTCGTGCTCAAGGAGAATCTCCACCAGGGCTGCGTCATCCAATCCATCGCCGTGACCGCTGCAGACGAAGTCAAACTCGCCGCGGCGCTTGAGGAGTTTCTCCATGTTCCTGGCATGCTGCTCAACGGTGGGCTGCGGCTCCGGCTGCTGCCAGTAGAGCATAACGCCTCTGGCTACCTCATCGCCGCCGAACAGAATCCGGCCTTTTGTATCCAGGAAAGCGATGCTGCTGGGCGCATGGGCCGGAATCTCAATGACCTCCAGCGGGCGGTTGCCCAGGTCAATGACATCGCCATCTCCGACAACGGTAACGGGGTAGTCCAGCGGATAGCGCAGGGCGCGTTTGCTGGGGTAGGGCGTCTTGGCGATCTTGGCCGCTTCGGCGCTCATGAAGGCGCGCTCAAACCATCCGTTGCCGCCGGTGTGGTCAAAGTGCCCGTGCGTGTTGGCAGCCCACCGGACGGGCCTATCCGTCAGCGATTGGGCGTACTGTTGGATGTTCTGCGTGGAGAAGCCGGTGTCAATCACGAGGCCGCGCTCGTCGCCCACAACGAGATATGACGTGCAGCCCTCACCTTGTATCAACCAGGTGTTGTCGCATAGTAGTTTGGAGCGGAAGATTGTACCAGACATAACGCTGCGCCTTTCTTGCTCAGTCCCAGAAGAGCCTGGATGCGAAGTCGTACAGGCTCTTGCGCCAGGTCTGCCACTCGTGCGAGGTGCCCGGGAACTCCACGAAGACGGCCTTGATTCCGAGCCGGGCCAACTTGGCCACGTCGGCCTTGGCCGCGTTGTAGATGCCTTCTTCGGCTGTGCCGGCACCCCACCAGAAGAGTTTGACCTTCTTGTTGAAGGCTTCCGCATCGGCGAACACATGGCTGAACCTTCCGAACTCCTCATCGGACATGGGCCGCCGGCTGAAGACGCCCAGCGCCGAGAAGTAGTCCAGGTTGTTCAGCCCGATGTACAGCGTCTGCACGCTGCCCATGGATAGCCCCGCCATCGCACGGTACTCGCGATCTGGAATGGTGTGGAAGGTGGAATCCACCATGGGGATCAGTTCCTTGATGGTAACCTCTGTGATTTCCGGCGGGGGTGGCGTGGAGGGGATGTGGATGGGCTGAGTGGGCGTAGGGGCCTGGCCCCAGTCCATGACCACGATCATGGGCTTGGCTTTGCCTTCGGCGATGAGGTTGTCCATGATGAAGTTGGCGCGCCCCTGTTCCACCCAACTGGTCTCGTCTTCGCCGCCGCCGTGCCGCAGGATGAGCACGGGGTAGCGCTTCTCGGGATGGGTGTCGTAGTCCGGGGGCACGTAGATGTAGGCCCGCCGCCACGCGTTGGTTACCCGGGAGTAGTACCACTGCATGCGGACCTGGCCGTGGGGCACATGCTTGATGTGGTAGAAGTCCACGCCGGGCTCTGGGATTTCCACGCCGCAGGTCTGCATCTTCGTGCTGCCGTAGGTCTTGCAGCACGTGTCATTCACGCGGACGCCGTCCACTACCAGCCAGTAACTGTGCAGCCCGGGCACGGCGGGCGGCGTCGTTACGGTCCAGATGCCGTTCTCATCCTTCACCATGTCGTACGGCGCACTTCCAAGCCCATTGTACCCGTTGTTTTCCGGCTGGCCGTTGACGGGTTCAATCTGCACCTTCTGGGCCATTGGGGCCTTCAACCGGAATGTAACTCGGCCATCCGGGTGCACCACCGGCGGATACTTCTCGTCCCGGAAGTGGGCTTGCACGCTGGACGTGGCCGGCTTTGAACCATCCATCGTCGTGCACATGGGTATCCTCCCTCTTGTCATTCGTTGGGATGGAACTCAATCCTCTCGTCGTACCAGCCGTCGCGATACTTCAGGACCGTGTGTCTCAGGCCGGGACTGATTCTCTCCAACATGCGATCCATGGCTCTTGCGTAAACCTTGTTGTTGACCTCCACGACATCAATTCCCAAAACGTCGCAGGCGTAGCCAATGGCGTCCACATAGTCCTTGCGCTGGAAGACGACCGTTGTCTCCGTCTGTTCCAGGATTCTGAAGTCGCCCTCTTTCAGCCTGAAGTAGGCGAGGTAGAGGCTCATCGCCTGCTCAACCTCGCTGCCGGTCAGGTGCAGTTCTGGCATCGCCTGGTCAAGCCAGCGGAGTCTCTTCTCGGCTACGGTGTCGCTCATGATTTCATAGGCCGTGTCCATTCCGTACCGTTTGCCGATGGCCAGGACGAGCCGGTACATGTCCACTTCATAGTCGTGCATGATGGCTCTGGCGTCCTGCACCACAGTATCCCGGTACGCGGTGGCACGGCGCTCAATGTCCCGCAGGACTTCGTCCCTGCCGTGGACCTTCTGCGACTGCCATTTTGTGGCTTGCATTCGCATTTCTCCCCACGGGAAGCGCCTCTGCGTCGCGGATGGTCCGCGGAGACGCTTCCCGTCTCGGTCGTGTGTGCAATCGTGTCGGCGCGGGTGGCGGCCTATGCGAAGATGTTAGTCAGCCCCGCATCGGCGATGCGCTTCTTTGCCTTCTCAGGGTTGTCGGGGAAGAAGCCGATGTCCTTCAGGCGGCGCAGGTAAGGCCCGGCGTGGGCGCTGACGAACGTGGTCGGGCCGCCGTACTCGGAATTGAGCGAATCGCGCAGGAATTGTTGGGTGTACGCGATGATGTCGCCGGTAACGGTGGTCTGCGGCAACTCCACCGGATCTTTGCCCTGGGCCACCCGCACCGCGTTGAACCCGGCCAGGTAGCCCGTGTTGATGCCAGGCTGCACGTCCACAATGTGCGCCTTGCTCCCGGCGGTGAACAGGTTGTCCAGAGGCGGCACGCGCAGGTTGTTCTCGCACAGGACCAGGTCGTGGCCCAATGACCACAGGTTCTGGCCGCCGACCGGAGCCGCCACGACGACGTTCTCAAATCCGGGTATCTGCCGCAACTTCTCCAGCGGGATCGGGCTGGGGCCTGCGCCGCCCGCGAAGATGCCCCGGTCCAGCAGGCGGAATCGGCCCGTGTCGGGCGAGACCCGCCAACTCGTCTCCGGGTCCGCGGGACGTCCCATCCCGTCGTTGCCGTCCTGCCCGCGCGTCGCCCAACTCCACTCGGGGTCCGTCTCCCAGTCAATGACACCGCGGAACGGGACGAAGATCTGGTGGCACTCGTCCAACTGGCGCTGCAGTTCCTTGGACAGGGATCCCTTGTACAGGTAGATGCCGTTGTACTTGACGCCGGGCCTGCCGTCCTTCTGGCGCATGCTCACCGTCTTGGCCCCGGCCTTGCCGGAGATGTCCACGCGGTTGCCGAAGGTGGGGCACTGCATCCACGGGCACATCACGCACCCGCCGACGTTGGGGACGCACTGATCCATGCCGCCCGCCGACCCGCAGGTGTCAATGAAGGCATCGCCTTCTATCCATTCGCCGTTGGCAAGTTTGACTTTGGTGATGTGGTTGCCCTCTTTGGCCACATCCACCGCGCGGCTTCTCCACCGAATCTCCACGCCCATGCTCTGCAGCAGCCGACGCAGGGCGGGTTCTGCCGTCAGAACATTGTAAATCCAGGAGTGCTTGGTCATCTCCTCGGACCCGGGCAGGCTGTGCCACGGGTAGTGAGACTTCCGATAGGCCTCTGTGTTGGGCAGGGCCACCGAGTCCAGCACCTCGTTGACCTCGCGCCCGCCCATCTCCAGAATCTCGAGGTGGAGCGGATACCTGCCGCCCACGTCCATGCTCCCGGCGATGCGCCCGATGCCCAGCAACTGGTCCTGCCTCTCCAGCAGGATGACCTCGGCGCCCGCCTTGCGCGCGCTGACCGCGGCGGATATGCCTGCGATGCCGCCTCCGATGACTACAACTCTTGTCATGGAACAACCCTCCCGTTTGGTATGACGTGTCAAAGGGACGCTTTCCGAGCGTTTCCTGACTTCATCTTACGCCGATTCCCCCTCCGCGTCTATCGGTATTTCGGCGGATTTGTGGCGGGTCGGTACCGATTGGGGCATGGGTACCGGGGCGAGGGGCTGGGAAAGCCACCCCCCGTTTCGTGCGGGCGCGATTCCGCAGGGCGGCTTTTTCACTGGTCGCGGTGCGCCCAGGGGCTACGGGCAGGCGACTGCGGACGCATGCCCGCCGGTCTGCCGCTGGACAGAGGGGAGACGGGGCGCGGCGGGGGATAGGAACGTTTGCCATGTTACCCAAAAAGGGGTAGAATGCGGGTTGTTGGGTAACTTGGCGCATTGGGGCGAATGCCGAGGAGGGCGTATGCGGACATCACGGAAACCCCTCGTGAGGGATAACCTGCTCCTCGTTCACGGCGCTGGGTCGGATGTGGCCGATGCCGTAACGGTGGGAACGCCGCGCTGGTACGAGTGGCTGGAGGGCAACTCCAGTTTCGTGTTTGAGGGGAGCGCGGGGCACCTGACGGCGCGGCGCGAGACCAGGCGAGGGAGCGCCTACTGGTACGGCTACCGTCGGCGCGGCGGCAAACTGCTCAAGGTTTACCTGGGCAGGCCGCGAGAACTGACCCAAGCCCGACTTGAAGAGGCCAGCGCAACCCTGGCGGGGCAGACGCCGTTCGTGCCGCTGGCGGGCCGGGCCGATTCCACCGCTCTGGCTACCCTGCCGGGCAACGGGCCGAGCGCCGAGATGGCGAACGTGGATTTGTCCTTCTTGCCGCTGACCAAGGTCAAGCCGCCGGCCTTGCCCCATAAACTCATCCCCCGCTCGCGCCTCACGCGCCTGGTTACGACGCCCGTTACCCTCGTCTGCGCGCCCAGCGGGTTCGGCAAGAGCACCGTGCTGAACGAGTGGCGGCAGGACTGCAGCCTGGAAGTCGCATGGGTCGCCCTGGACGCGGATGACAACCACCCGCTTCGCTTCTGGTCCAAGGTGGTGGCGGCGCTGCAAACCGTGCATCCCGGGCTGGGGCGGGGGTGGCTGGCGCAGTTGCGCTCGTCTCCCGCTGCGGCCCTCTCCAAGGTCGTCGTCAACCTCACCAATGACATCGTCCAGGTAACCGATGACCCAGCCGCGCCCGAAGGGGTCGGCCTGGTGCTGGACAACTATCATCACATCCACAACCCGGAGATTCACACCTCTCTGCAGACCTGGCTGGAGCATATCCCGCCGAGGCTGAAACTGGCCATTGCCAGCAGCACGAAGCCCCCGCTGGCGCTGGGCTACCTGAAGGCGAAGGGGATGGTGCTGGAGTTGGGGGCGGACGACCTGCGCTTCACGCTGGAGGAGGGGGTTGAGTTCCTGCGGCAGCATGTGCCTGGGCCACCTTTGGCCTACGGAGACATGCAGACGCTGGTAGCGCGCACAGGGGGCTGGATCACGGGGCTGGTGCTGGCGACCGTCGCCCTGGCCCAGCAGGAGGATCGCGCCCGATTCGTGGAGGAGTTCACGGGTGCCCACCCGCTGTTGCGCGAGTTCTTCGCCGAAAACGTGCTGAATCGGCTGCCGGAGGAGGTGCAAACGTTTCTGCTCAAGACGTCCATCCTGAAGCACCTGACCGGGCCCCTGTGCGATGCCGTTACGGGCCAGAGCGGGTCTGCCGCGATGCTGGCCCGCCTGCTGGGGGAGAATGTCTTCCTTGAGCGACTGGAGCAGTCGGACTGGTATCGCTATCCCGACCTGTTCGCCGAGGCGCTGCGGGCGAACCTGCAGGAGCGATTCCCCGCCGAGATTCCGCGCCTGCATCGCAGGGCGGCGAAGTGGTATCTGGCCCAGAACGACCCGCCGGACGCGATTCCTCACCTGCTGGGCGGCAAGTTGTGGGACGAGGCCGCCGTCCTGATTGAGGACGAGTTGCCGCGCGAGTTGGAACGGGCGGGCAAGGATTCGCGCCTGTTGGGTTGGCTGCGACAGTTGCCGGAGCCGGTGATGCAGCGCCACGGGAAACTGCTGGCGGCATACGGGCGGCTGGCGAGCATCGCAGGGCCCAGGGGCGAGGCGGAGAGAGTCCTGGCGAGCATAGAGGCGAGCCTTGGCCCAGGGGCGCAGGACACGACCGGCGCAGAGGAGGCATTGTCGGAAATCCGGCGGATTCGCCGTTTGTGGGTCGGCGACGAGCGGGAGACAGCGGGGCTGCCTGTGGGCGGGGATGACGGGGCATGGCCGATGCTGGACGGCATTGTGCAATGCTATCGCGACTGCCGACGCGATGTGATTCGCGCCGAGGCGAAGGCGAGCGCGCTGTACGAGTCGGCGAAGGC
>JADBJK010000045.1 GCA_014874485.1 Chloroflexota bacterium | reverse complement strand
ATTCTCATCTATCTGGCCAGCCTGCAGAAGATAGACAAGAGCATCTACGAAGCGGCGGCGATTGACGGCGCATCGGCGTGGGAGGCGTTCTGGAAGATCACCCTGCCGTCCCTGTCCACCACCAACATCGTCGTGGCGATCTACACCGTCATCACGCTGTCGCACTTCTCCGAGAACAAGGTCGTCAAGTACATCTACAGCCAGACGTATGTCATCAGGGGCGGAATCGGCTACGCCAGCGCCATGTCCTTCCTGTACCTGGCAGCCCTCGTCCTCATCCTGCTGAGCATCTATCTCCTGCTGGCATCGCGCGTCAGGAGGGTGTCCGCATGACATCCCGACTGCGATCTCTGAGAGACAACGCCCGGCTCGGCCAGGTGGCAACGCACCTGGTGAACGCCGCACGGTGGGCCCGGCAACATCAGGACACCGTGAAGGGCTTCCTCTTCGGCACGCGATCCAGGCGCGGCCTCATCGTTACCGTCCTGCTCTACGCCGTGCTGGTGGCCATTGGGTTCGTGTACCTGTACCCGCTCCTGTTCATGCTCATCACCAGTTTCAAGAGTCCCACCGACCTGCTGAACCCGATGGTGCAGTGGGTGCCGACCCAATGGTACTGGGGCAATTATGTCAAGGCCTTCCGCGTCCTGAACTACCCGTCAACCCTGCTCGCTTCCATTCTCGTGAGCGTCGTGCCGTCGGTGATCCAGACCATCGTGTGCTCGGTCATCGGCTACGGCCTCGCGCGCTACCGGTTCTGGGGCAAGAGCCTGCTGTTCGTGCTCATCCTGGCCACGTTCATCATCCCGCCCCAGAACACGGTCATCCCGCAGATGCTGACATACCGGCAGTTGGGGCTTCTGGGCAACATCCTGTGCCTCATCCTGCCCGCGTCCATGGGCCAGGGGTTCCGGAGCGCGATCTTCATCCTGATCTTCTACCAGACCTTCCTGTCGCTGCCCAAGGTTCTGGAAGAGGCGGCGCGGCTGGATGGCGCTTCCGACCTCAAGGTCTTCCTCAAGATCGCCGTGCCAAGCGCCATCCCCGCGTACATCGTATCCTTCATCTTCTCCGTCGTCTGGTACTGGAACGAGACCTACCTGACGGTCGTTTTCCTGGAGGGCGGCATTCAGACCTTGCCCATGCAACTGTCCAAGTTCGTCCAGGCCTACGAGAACCTGTACCCGCCGGGAATGGTCAACATCTTTGACCGCATCAACGAGGCGGTCAAGTTGAGCGGCACGTTCCTGAACATCCTGCCGCTGCTCATCATGTACTTCATCCTGCAGAAGTGGTTTGTGGAATCCGTTGAAAGGACGGGAATCGTCGGTGAATAAGACCCTTGCCCTGACGCTAGTCTTGCTGGTGCTGTTGAGCGGGTGCGCTGCGCCCCCGGCCACGCCGACCGCAGTCGTCCCTCCGGCGACCGACACGCCGGTGGCCACCGCGACCCCGCCCGCGACCCCCGCGCCGACGCCCATGCCAACGCCCGCGCCGACGGCCACGCCGACGCCGGTGCCCGTGGGCGACGTGATTGAGTTTGAGATGTCGGGGGCGTTCCGATTCTTCTGGGAGCAGGCCAACGCCGAGGCGGGCAGCCCCGGCTACGGACTCATCCGCGACCGGTATCCGGGCTCGCCGGGGATCTCCAGCATCGCGTCGGTGGGCTTCGGGCTGACGGCATACCTCGTCGGCATCCAGAAGGGCTACGTCTCCCAGCAGGAGGTTTACGAGCGGGTCAGCGGGACGTTGGACACGCTGCTCTCGCTGGAGCGCGTCAACGGGTTCTATTACCATTTCCTGGACATGCGCAGCGGCAAGCGGGCCTGGAACAGCGAGGTCTCCAGCATTGACACGGCCATTCTCCTGATGGGTGTCCTGTCGGTCGGCGAGTACTTCGGCGGCGACATTGGGGCCAAAGCCCAGCGCATCTACGATGAGGTCAACTGGCCCTGGTTCGTGGACAAGTCGCGCAACATGTTCTACATGGCCTACAGGCCCGAAAAGGGGTTTGAGGGATACTGGGATTTCTACGCCGAGCAACTGATGCTCTACATCCTCGCCGCCGGTTCGGACACCCATCCCATTGACCCCGCCCTGTACTACTCATTCACACGACACCGCGCCAAGTACGGGGACGGCAAGCCGTTCATCCACTCGTGGTTCGGCTCCATCTTCACCTACCAGTTCAGCCACGCGTGGATAGATTTCAGGGACTACTACGACCGAGACGGCGTCAACTGGTTTGACAACTCGGTTGAGGCGTCGCTAGCGCACTACAACTTCGCCGTGGCCGTGGACGACAAATACGAAACCATCGGCCCGCTGGCCTGGGGGCTGACGGCATGCGACGGCCCCGATGGGTACGAGGGCCGCTACGGCGCGCCGCCATCGGGCTACGACTACAAGTCGCACTACGTGGATGACACGGTGCCGCCGGCCGGCGCCATTGGCTCCATCGTGTTTTTGCCGAAACAGGCCGAACAGGCTATGGTACACTACTATTCGTTTGAGCGGCTCAAGGGCCCCTACGGGTTCCGCGATGCGTTCAACCTGAGCAGAAACTGGTTCGCGACCGACGTGATCGGCATAGACAAGGGCATCTCCCTGCTCATGCTGGCGAATTACCAGAGCGATTTCATCTACACCATCACGATGCGGAACGCGCACATCCAGAAGGGCCTGGAGCGCCTTCAGTTCACGAAGCGAGCAGAGTAAGCGCCGATGATCACGATCAAAGACGTCGCCAAGAGGGCGGGTGTCAGCATTACCACCGCATCCTACGCGCTGAACGGCAAGGGGAACATCAGCGAAGCCACCCGCCAGCGCGTTCTGGCGGCAGCCGAAGAACTCAACTACCACCCGAACGCCTTCGCGCGGCACCTCAAGAAGCGCAGGACGCGCACCATCGGGGTCTTCATCACCCGACTGGGCGGCCTGTTCTACGAGGAGGTTCTGGAGGGCATCCACAACGCCATCCTGCAAACCGACTATGAACTCCTCATCTGCCCCGAGACGCGCACCACGCGCCGCATGCTGACCTACCGCCAGGTGGACGGCGCCATCGTCTTTGACACGAAGATTTCCAGCGACCTCATCGCGCGGCTGGCCTGGAAGCGATTCCCCATCGTTACGCTGGATCGCTACATGGAAGCCGATTTCGTCTTTCCGGTGCTGGTGGATAACCCCACCGGCACGCGGGAGGTGTTCCGACACCTGTACGAGCAGGGGGCGCGGCGGCTCGCCTTTGTGTCCGGCGCTGCCGATTCGTTTGACAACGCCGAGCGGCAGGCGACCTTCCTGGAAGAGGCGGAGAGGAACGGCCTGTCGGTCGTCTGCTACGAGGGGAATTTCACCCAGCCGTCCGGCTACGAGGCCGCGCAAGGGGCGATTGCGTCCGGCAACCTGCCAGAGGCCATCTTCTGCGCCAACGACCAGATGGCCATCGGGTTCATAGAGGCGTTGAAGGAGCACCGCATTCGCGTGCCCGACGATGTGGCCGTCGTCGGCTTTGATGACATTCCCATCGCCCGATACATGCAGCCGTCCCTGTCCACAGTCCGCGTCTCGCGCGTCGGATGGGGATCCGCCGCTGCCGCGCGCCTGATTGACTTCCTGGAAAACGGGGCTCCCCTTGACACCCGCCGCATTCCCGCCGAGTTCATTCAGCGCCAGTCTTCCACCCGAAATCTCGCAGCGCATCCGGTGATATGACATGAAGGCCCCGACGCTTCTTGACAGGGAATTGAGGGGCTCCCTCCAATTCTTCCTGGACTACACCAACCTGGCCCCCGACAGTCCCGGCTTCGGGCTGACGGCGGATTCCACCAAGCGGCCGAGCGTCGCATCCATCGCGGCGGTGGGCTTCGCGCTCACCGCGTGGGTCATCGCCTGCGAGCGTGGCTTCCTGCCCGAGGCCCAAGCGCGCGCCATCGTGCGCGGGACGCTCCGCACGCTCTGCAAGACCGCCGCGCACCATCGCGGATTCTTCGCCCACTTCCTGCGCATGGAGAGCGGCGAGCGGTTCCGCAAGTGCGAGTACTCCACGATAGACACCGCCCTCTGCCTGAACGGAGTCATCACTGCTGCCGCCTATTTTGACCAGGACGCGGAAATCGCCGACCTGGCGCAACAACTGCTGGAGCGCGTGGACTGGCACTTCATCGTCTTCACGCGGGGCGACAAGACGCTGTTCCGCATGGCCTACAACCCGGACAGGGGCGGCGACTACGTAACGGGCGAGCCCGGCTTCATCAGCCAGTGGGACATGGCCGCCGAGCAAAAGATGATGTACGTGCAGGCCGCCGCGCGGATAGACCCCACCCTGGCGGTCAGCCTCTACCGCGGCTTCTCGCGCGACATCGGCTATTACGAGGGCCAACCCATCATCATCAACCCAGGGGGCACCCTGTTCGCCTATCAGTTCACCGAGGCCTGGCTTGACACGGCCCGCTACCGCGACCCCGACGGCGTGGACTGGTTCAACAACACGCGCCTGGCCACGCTGGCCAACCGCAGTTTCTGCATGGAGAACTCCGACCGCTTCAAGACGTACCACGCCAACAGTTGGGGGTTGAGCGCGGGCGATAGCCCGTCCGGTTACGCCGTCTTCGGCAGCACGCCCTGCCTGGGCCAGCCCCACCACAACGGGACGGTCTCCATCTACGCCGCCATCGCCGCGCTGCCGTTTGTCCCCGACCTCTCGCTTGCGATGATGGACTACCTGTACGCGCACCACCCGCAGACCTGGGGGCAGTACGGGTTCGTAGACGCGTACAACGTGGATGTCTCCCCCGCCTGGTACAGCCAGGCCATCTACGCCATTGACAAGGGATGCTCCATGATCATGATTGAGAACCATCTGACCCGATTGGTCTGGGAGGTGTACACCAACAGCCCCTACATCCAGAAGTCGCTGCGCGTCCTCGGCTTCAGCAAATCCACAGGAGGTTCAGCGTGACCACCGATTTCACCGTCAGAGATGGCCTGTTCTGGCTGGACGGAGAACCCGTCTTCTTGCAGGCGGGCGAGTTCCACTATTTCCGCACCCCGCCCGACCAGTGGCCGCACCGCCTGAACCTGCTGAAGCAGGCGGGGTTCAACGCCGTCGCGTCGTACATCCCCTGGCGTTGGCACCAGGTGGCGGAAGACGTGTCGGACTTTGACGGGCACAGCCACCCCATGCGCGACCTGGCCGGGTTCCTTGACCTGGCCGCGGCGATGGGCCTGTGGATCATCGCCCGCCCCGGCCCGTACATCATGGCCGAGACCATCAACGAGGGGATTCCTTCATGGGTGTTTGACCGCTATCCGCAGGTGGCGTTCGTGGACCAGCACAACCGCGCCCAGAACGTCGTCAGTTACCTGCACCCCGACTTCCTGGCCTGCGTCTCCAAGTGGTACCGCGCGGTCTTCCAGGTGCTGACGCCGCGCCAGATCACGCGGGGAGGCCGGATTGTCCTCATCCAGTTGGACAACGAAATGGGGATGATCCAGTGGGTTCGGAACATCCTGGACACCAACCCCGACACGCTGGCGCGTTTTGCCGGGTATCTGCGCCGCACGTTCGGCGAGCGGCTTGCCCAGCGTTACCCCACCGGCTCCCTGACCGGGTTCCTGCGCGACAGCCTGCTGGCCCCCCAGGAGCCGCACGGGGCGCGCGTCGTGGAGGACTACCGTCGGTTCTACCGCTCCTACCTGCGCGAATACGCCGCGTTCCTCTGGGCCGAGGCGAAGGCGAACGGCATGGAAGTCCCGCCCGTCGCCAACATTCACGGCTTCGCCAACGGCGGCAAGACGTTCCCCATCGGGCTGTCGCAACTGGTGGACGTTCTGCGCATCCCGGGCATGGTTAGCGCGACCGATGTCTATCCCGGTCATATCGGCGAGGGCAACTTCCACCAGTTGCTGCTGGTCAACGAGATGACCAAGGCGGTGCAGAACCCCGACCAGCCGCTGTTCTCCATTGAGTTCCAGGCCGGCGGCAACAACGACTTCAGCGATAGCCAGTCGTCGCTGTATGACCTGCACAGCCGACTGTGCATCTCTGTGGGGATGCGCGCGATCAACCATTACCTGTTCTTTGACGGCGAGAACGACCCCCTGCTCAGCCCGGTCAAGCGCCACGACTGGGGCCATCCGGTTCGCAAGGATGGCAGTCTGCGGCGGCACTACTTCCGCTATCCGAAACTGTCGCGCGCGCTGGCGGCCTACGGCGAGGCCCTGATCCGCGCCCGCCCGCACACGGTAACCACCGTCGGCTTCTGCCTGGACGACTTCATGACCGAGGTCAACAACCGCCTCTCGCAGCCCCGCACCGACATCCTGACCCACCAGCGCGAGACCATCCTGTTTGACATGATCGCGCGCGGGCTGGCCCTCACGCACAGGCCCTTTGACGCGGTGGACGTGGCACGCGCCGCGTTGGACGCCTCGCGCATCCCGCTCCTGTGGATGATGATGGACAGGGAGTGCGACGCCGAAATCCAGCGGAAACTGGTGGCGTATGTTCGGGGAGGTGGGCGATTGATCCTGGCCGGCCGCATGTGCCTGGAGGATTCCGACCACGAGGACTGCACCCTGCTCAAGGATGCCCTCGGCCTCACGGACATCCGCAGCGACGCGCCGTTCACGCCAAGCGCCATTGACGCCTTCGGCTACCGCGACGTGCCCGTGTCGTTCGTGGAGACCTACCGCGGCGACTTTGACGAGGTCTTCGCCACGCGGCAGGGCGAGCCGGTCGGGTTCGTGAAGGCCCTGGGCAAAGGCCAGGTGCTCATGCTCGGCGCGGCCCTGCCCCTCCGCGCCCTGGATGACCTGGACATCGTCCACCAGATGGCGCTGAAGATGGGGTGCGCGCCCGCCTTTGCGCTGACCGACTGGGCGGATGTCCGCCTGTGCCAGGGCGCGCAGGGCAGTTTTCTGTTCATCAACAACTACCAGGACGACCCCATTGAGACCCGCATATCCTGGAACGGCGCGCCCCTTTTCGGCGGGAACGCCATCAGCCTGCCCGCGCGCCAGGGCGCCATCCTGCCGCTGGACTGGCCCGTGGACGCGGGCGCGGTGGTGCGCTACCTCACCGCAGAGGTCGTCGGGGTCGTCCGCGACGAGGCTTCCATCACGCTGGAGACCGCGCAGAGGGAGTTCGTCGCCGAATTGCTCCTTGACAACTGGGAGTGCGACGGCGGCGAGACCGTAGAGCGGTCGGGCCAGACCCGCCGCATCCGCCTGCGCGGTACGCAGGGGCGAATCCACCTGACGAGGGCGACTCGGCCTTCGCGGGCAGAAGTATAGCGCGCTGCTCCAATCGCGGCATTCCATCCCTAAATCATTCCAGAGGAGCACAACATGCCAGACACCGAGAGTTTCACCGAGCACCTGCTCTCACAGATGACGCTAGACGAGAAGATCGGGCAACTCAATCAGATCACCGTGGGCCCCGACTTTGACCCCGACATGCTCCGTCAGGGCAAGGTGGGTTCCATCCTCAACGGGTCGTCAGGGGTGCTGACCGAGCAGGGAGCGCGAACGACAACCAGGGCCGAAACCGCCAACTACCTGCAGCAACTGGCCCTGCAATCGCGGCTGAAGATTCCGCTCATCTTCGGGCGGGACGTCATTCACGGGCACCGCACCGTCTTCCCGATTCCGCTGGCCCAGGCGGCGGCGTTTGACCCCGCCCTGGCCGAAGAGGCCGCGTCGGTGGCCGCCCGCGAAGCCAGCGCCGAAGGGGTGCACTGGACCTTTGCCCCCGCGGTGGACATCGCGCGAGACCCGCGCTGGGGCCGCGTGGCCGAGGGATTCGGCGAAGACCCGACGCTGGCCAGCCGCATGGCGGCCGCCGTCATCCGCGGGTTCCAGGGCGAAGACCTGTCCCGTTCCGACACGCTCGTCGCCTGCGCCAAGCACTACGCAGGGTACGGCGCTGCCGAGGGCGGGCGCGACTACGAGAACAGCGAAATCTCCGAGCCCACGCTGCGCGACATCTACCTGCCCCCGTTTGAGAGCGCCGTCCGCGCGGGCGTCGGCACGCTCATGGCGGCCTTCGTGGACCTCAACGGCACCCCCGCCACGGCGAACCGCCGTCTGCTGACCGATATCCTGCGCGGCGAATGGGGCTTTGACGGCTTCGTGGTGTCGGACTGGGATTCGGTTGCAGAACTCATCCAGCACGGCGTGGCCGGAGACAGGGCCGAGGCCGCGCGGATCGCCCTGCACGCCGGCGTGGACATGGACATGGTCAGCCGGACGTACCTGGAGACCCTGGCGGCCAGCGTGCGCGATGGCAAGGTTCCCATTGAGGAGATTGACGAGGCGGTGCGCCGCATCCTGCGCATCAAGCACCGCGCGGGGCTTTTCAGACACCCTTACGCCGATCCGCAGCGGGCCGCGCACAGCCTGCCGACCGCCGAGACGCGTCAACTGGCGCGAAGGTTCGCCCGCCGGTGCATGGTGCTGCTGAAGAACGAGGACAATCTCCTGCCGCTCCAGGGGTTCCGCAGGATTCTGGTCGCGGGCAACTTCGCCCACGCCCGTGGCGAACTGTTCGGCACATGGACGCTGGACGGGCGCGCCGAGGACGCCGTCCCGCTGAGCGAGGCGCTCCGACAAGCAGCGCCCCCGGGCGTGGAACTGATGTTTGAGACGCACGTTGACCTGGCCCTGCACGTGGCGCACCACGCGGATGCCGTCGTCTTGGTCTTGGGCGAGCACCCCAGCCGTTCGGGCGAGAATGCCAACGTCAGCGACCTGACGCTCCCGCCAGGCCAGGCCGAATTCGTTGAGGCCATGGCGGCCCTGGGCAAACCGACCGTGCTGGTGGTATTCGCGGGGCGCCCGCTGGCGCTCACCCGCCAGGTCTCGCAGGTGCGCGCCCTGCTCTACGCCTGGCATCCCGGGATAGAGGGCGGCGCGGCGCTGGCCGAAATCCTGTTCGGCTACGAGGCCCCGAGCGGGCGGCTGCCCATCACCTTCCCGCGCGCAACGGGCCAGGTGCCCATCTACTACAACCACAAGAACTCAGGCCGACCCATCGTGGCCGACGGCGCATTCCGAACCCGGTACATAGACCTGCCGTCTGGCCCGCTGTACCCGTTCGGGTACGGGCTCACCTACACCACGTTCCGATACGACAACCTGCGCGTCAGCGACGCCGTGTTGCGCAACCGAATCACGGTGAGCGCGGACATCACGAACACAGGCCCGCGCGCCGGTCGTGAGGTGGTGCAACTCTACGTGCGCGACCTGGTCGGATCGCTTACCCGACCGGTGCGGGAGTTGAAGGATTTTCAGGCGGTGGATTTGCGTCCGGGGGAGACCCGCAAGGTTACATTCACCATCACCGAGGACATGCTCGTGTTCACGCGCGCCGACGGCACGCGGGGCGTGGAGCCGGGGAACTTCCACGTGTGGATTGTCCCCCATAGCCAGGGCGG
>JADBJK010000063.1:73863-82768 GCA_014874485.1 Chloroflexota bacterium | reverse complement strand
ATGCCCACGGCCTGCCCGATCTCGCGGATGGTGGGCGGGTAGTGCTTCTCCGCGGTGTACTGGCGGATGAACTCCAGAATTCGCTGTTGACGTTCAGAAAGCGTCATGTCAACCTCCTTTGGCGGCCATGCGTCTGCCGCTTCTGACCTCATTATACACGAACATTCGTTCTATGTCAAGCCCCTGCGGACAGTTTGCTCAATTCCATCGCGGCTTGGCGGATCACACACCTCGCGGGAACGCTTGGCTTCGCCCGCTGTTGGAGTCCCAATCCCGCCGCCCGACGGTTTGACATTCGCGCCGCTCGCCCGCATAATCGCAGCATGGCTCGCAGGGATGGAATGCCTCGGTTGTGGATAACCGCGCTGGTGCTGTTTGCCGTTGCGCTTGCCGCGTGCGCCGCGTTCAACCGCGGGGCCGAGCGCACGGCCACGCCCGCCCCCACGCCGACGCCCAGCGCCACGCCCGCGCCCACCGCAACCCCCTCGCCGCAGGAGGTGCTGGACGCGGCGCGCGCTGCCTACGACGTGGGCGACTGGGAACGGGCGGCGGCGCTCGCGGAGCGCGTGATGCGGCAATCGTCGGCCCTGGCGCCCGACGCGCGGCTGCTCATGGCCCAGAGCCTGCTGGCCCAGGGCAAGCCCCAGGACGCAGCGGCCGCGCTGGCCGAGGCGGACTTCGCAGACCCCGCCGCGCAGACGAAGGCGCTGGCCGTCCTCGCCACCGCGTACCGCGATGCGGGCGACTGGGCCCGCGCCATTGAGTACCAGACCCGCCTCATCACCGCCACCGAGGTGCTCTCGGCCTGGCTCCACGAACTCAACGGCGACGCCTACGCGCAGTTGGGCGACGCGGAGCAGGCCGTGGCATCCTACCGCGAGGCCGCTGCCGACGCCGCGGCGAAGACGCGCCTGCTGGAGAAGATCGCCGCCGTGCAACTGGACGCGGGCCTCACAGACGACGCCCTGAAGACCTACGACGACCTGCTGGCCACGGCCTCGTCCCCCCAACTCGCCGCGAAGGTTCACTACCTGAAGGGCCTGGCCCTGCGGGACAGCGACGAGAAGGCCGCCCTCGCCGAGTTTCGGGCTGCGACCGAGGCATCTGCGACCGCGCGGGAATCCTACCTCGCGCTGGTGGAGTTGATCCAGGCGGGCGAGACGGTGAACGAGTTCCGCCGCGGCCTGATAGACTATCAGAACGGAGCCTACCAGGCCGCCGCCGACGCCTTTGAACGTGCGCTGGCATCGGCCACCGAGACCGAGCGGCCGAACACCGCGTACTACCTGGGCCTGGCGCGCCTGGCATCGGGCGACTACGACGACGCGCTGACCGTCCTGGACGAGGCCCTGGCAGCGGGCAAAGACGCCACCTTCCAGGCGAAGGTGCTCATGGCGAAGGCGCGGACATTGGAGCGGGCGGGCAGATTCGTCGAGGCCCGCGAAGCGTACCGCCAGGCGCAGGCCGTCTGCCCTACCTGCGCCACCTCGCCCCAGGCCCTGTGGCGCGCCGCCGAGGCCGCAGCCGCCCAGGGCGACCGCGCCACCGCCGCATCCGATTACCTGTGGCTTCAGCGCCTGTACCCGCGCGACGACGGCGCGGACAACGCCATGTTCCAGGCGGCCCTGCTGTACTACCAGGACAGGCGCTTCTCGGAAGCCCGCGAGGCATGCGAGGCGTTGTTGGCCCGCTACCCTGCGTCCGACGTGGCGACCGCGGCGCGGTTCTGGGCGGCGAAGGCGGCGCTGGGAGAGATGCGGCCCAACCTGGCCGAACCCCACCTCCGCGCCCTGGCCCAGACCCCACTGCCCGACTACTACACCCTCCGCGCGACGAGCATCCTCCAGGCCCAGGACGCCATCCTCCCACCCACGGGCAACCTGCTCCTGGGGGCCGACGATGAGGCCGAGCGCGCCGCCTGCCTCGCGTGGCTCACCGCCTGGGCCAATCAAGGCGAACCCTATCCCTTTGACCGATTGCCCGACGACCTGACCCACGACCTGGACTTCCGCAAGGGCGAGGCGTTCGCGGCCATCGGGCTGGCGGAAGAAGCCGCCGAGCGGTTCGGCGTCGTCCGCACCAGGTGGAAGGATGCCCCCCTGGCGCTGTTCCAGTTGGCCGAACACCTGCGCGACCTGGGCCTGCACCGACAGTCCATCGCCTGCGCCGAGCGCGTGCTGGCGCTGGCCCCGTCGGGCGCGTTGGGCACGGCGCCGCGCTATCTCCTGCGCCTCGCCTACCCCACGTACTACGCCGACCTCATCCTGGATCATGCCGCCCGCAACGGGCTGGATCCGCTGCTGGTGTTCGCACTCGTGCGCCAGGAAAGCCGCTTTGACCCCGTGGCGGGTTCGTGGGCGGGGGCGCTGGGCCTGATGCAGATCATCCCGCCGACGGGCGAGTGGATCGCTCTCCAGTTGGGCGAGCGAGGCTTCCGACGGGAGGACCTCCTCCGCCCGGTCGTCAACGTGCGCTTCGGTGTCTGGTACCTGGCCCGACAGGTGCGCGACTTCGGCGGCGACCCGCTGGCGGCGCTGGCAGCCTACAACGGCGGCCCAGGCTACGCGCGGCTCTGGCTGTCGCGGATGCAGGAGTACGACCCCGACCTGTTCGTGGAGACCATCCCCGTGGCCGAGACGCAGACCTACGTCAAGGCCGTCCTGGCGCAGTTCGCCGCCTACCGCGCCATCTACCAGCCCGGCGGCGCGCAGACCCCGTAGGCGACAGGGCGCATTCCGCGGAATCAGCGAATCGGCGCGAGGGACGTAACTCCCTTCGCGTCTTTCGCGGGCTTTCGTGTCCTTCGTGCTCCAAACGCCCGTCCCAATTGCGCCTTCGCGTTCGCGGCGCCCCAGATGAGGGGCGGCGGCATGTGCGCGCTCTTATCCCTGAACTCTCCGCGGTCTCTGTGATCTCTGCGGTGAAATGCACGGAGCAACTCACCATCCCCAATTGCGCACCGCCGCACGAACGGCTAGAATAGGCCCTGTGAGTTCGGTTCCAGAGATCGTTGGCGATTGTCATTGCGAGGGTGCGAAGCACCCGAAGCAATCTCCAGGCCGGAGATTGCTTCGCTTCGCTCGCAATGACAGAACCAGACCGCGTGCATACATTGCACCGGCGGAAGACGGCACCGACTCCCTGTGAGGTCAAGTGTGAAGAGCCTGGACGACACCATTGCAGCGATTTCCACACCCCTGGGGCAGGGCGGCATCGGCATCGTGCGCATGAGCGGCCCGGAGGCGCTGCCCATCGCGCGGCGGCTGTTCCGGCCATCGCGCGGGCGGGCCGATGCCCCATGGCCGGCCTTCCGCCTGCGCCACGGGTTCATCGTGGACCCGGCGACGGGCGCGCGGGTGGACGAGGTGCTGGCCGCCTACATGCCCGCGCCCCGCACCTACACGCGCCAGGACATCGTGGAAATCAACGGCCACGGTGGGATTGTGGCCCTGCGCCGCATCCTGGAACTGGCCCTGCGCGAGGGGGCGCGCCTGGCCGAGCCGGGCGAGTTTACCCTGCGCGCCTTCGTCAACGGCCGCATGGATTTGGCCCAGGCCGAGGCCGTGCTGGACATCGTGAACGCCCAGACGGACGCGGCCCTGCGCCTGGCGGTGGGACAACTGGAGGGGCGATTGTCCGGCGAGGTGCGCGCGGTGCGGGAGCGGCTCGTGGCGGCGCTGGTGTACCTGGAGGCGACCATTGACTTCGTGGAGGACGAAATCCCGCCGCAGGACATCGGCCCCGCGCTGCGCGAGGCCGCCGACGCCATCCGCGGTCTCCTGCGCGGCGCGGACCAGGGCATCGTGTACCGGCAGGGCATCCGCACCGCCATCGTGGGCCGGCCCAACGTGGGCAAGTCCAGCCTGCTCAACGCCCTGCTGCGCACGGACCGCGCCATCGTTACCCCCATCCCGGGCACAACCCGCGACACCCTGGAGGAGACCCTCAACCTCCAGGGCGTGCCCTTCGTCCTGGTGGACACCGCCGGCATCGCGGGGGCAACCGCAGACCCTGTGGAGCAACTGGGGATTGAGCGGAGCCGTCGCGCGGTGCGCCAGGCCGATCTCGTCCTCGTCGTGGTGGACGGCAGCGAGCCGCTCCGACCCGAGGACCGCGCCATCGCCGAACTGACCGAGGGGCGCGCGGCGATTGTGGTCATCAACAAGTGCGACTTGCCGACCGTGGCCGATGTAACGGAGTTCTTGCCGAGCGCGCCGCGGGTGCGCATCTCGGCGCTGACCGGCGAGGGGCTGGACAACCTGCGGGCCGCCATGCTGGAGTTGGCGCTGGGGGGCGAGGCGATGGCCAGCAACGGCATCCTGGTGGGCAGCGTCCGGCACAAAGAGGCGCTCGCCCGCGCGCTGGATCATGTGGAGAAGGCCGAGGCCACCTACCGCCAGGGCCTGCCCGCCGATTTCGTTACCATTGACCTGCGCGCCGCCCTGGATGCGCTGGGCGAGATCACCGGCCAGACGGTAACCCCCGACCTCCTGGACAACATCTTCGCCAATTTCTGCATCGGCAAGTAGTTGGCCACAGAGAAAACTGCCTTTTGTCATCGCGAGCCAAGCGAAGCAATCTCGCACCCCGGGGATTGCTTCGGCACTTCGCCCTCCAAATCCTGCCTACGGCTGCGAGGGCTTCCGGGTGCGGCGCTCCTCGTTGAGGAATCGGATCATGTCCTGGCCCTCGCGGTACGTGGCCGCATCCAGGTCATGCCCGAACTTCTCCTTGAAGCGCGCCTTCAGCCCTTCCAGCGCGGCGGCCTCATCCGCGACATTGTGCACCTCGCGGTAGAGCCGCACCAGTTCGGCCTTCTGATATTCCGTGAGGGTGCCGGGGCGCTGGGATGCAGCGGTGCGGGAGTAGGCCGGCGGCTTGGCCTCGCGCACCGGCTCGCGGGCCATCACGCGCTCCATGTCTTCGGCCGACGCCAGGCCCGCGCCCGGCAGCAGCCCGTAGCCCATGGCCGACAGCGCCCGCCCGATGGCCGAAGTCTCCGCCACCTCCCACGGAAAGTCCCGCTCCACCGGACTCCCGCCGACCTTGCGGGATGTCGCAATCCCGTGGCGACGCCCGTAGATTTCGCTCACCACCGTAACCATGAGCGTCAGTTGCTCGTCGTTGTCCAGCAGCACGACGGGGTCTTCAAAATCCAGGCGCTTGCCCTGGAGACGGTGATCCTCGTTCGCCATGGCCAGTTTGCCGTCCACGGACATGTAGGCCGCCTCCGACGTTACCCATTCATCTCCGACACGGCGCTTCTTCTCCAGGCCGATGACGTAGTCCACGAAATCCTCATGGCGCACTTTGCCCACATCGCGCGCCTTCCGGCACAGGTTGATCAAATCCTCTCGTTTCATGCTCGCCTCCCTGCATCGTGCCGCTCGCCGGGCGAGGCATCAGCGGCAGCGGCAAGGCCCGGCAGCGCGTTCAATAAGAACGGATGTTCTACGCAAGTATACCCCACTTGCGCCCATCTGTCAATTTCTGCGGATTCGGAAACTGCCCGCGTTCGTCATGCTGAAGCGTGGCCAAAACCTCGCGGCGAACCGGAGAGGGGATTCTTCGCTGCAAGTCAGAATGCCCCCGCGCGGTCGCGAGCCGACCCTCAGTCCAGGTCGCCGTAAGCGAACAGGATGGCCGATGCCGCCACGAGGCCCGCCGTCTCGGCCCGAAGGATGCGGGGACCCAGCCGCACGGGGGTGACGCCCGCCTCGCGCGCCGCAGCGATTTCCGCCTCCTCAAACCCGCCCTCCGGCCCCACGAACAGGCTCACCGAAAACGGCCGCGGCGTCCGATCCAGCGCCTGCCGCAGACCGGTGTTGGTCTCGCCTTCCCAGGGGATCAGCGCCAACTGGCCCGCGCGGGTCGCCCGCAGGCACGCCTCGCGGAAGAACAGCGCCGGCGTCAGTTCCGGGAGCCGCCCCCGCCGCGACTGCTCCGCCGCCTCGCGGATGATCGCCTCCCATCGGGGCGCTTTGCGCTCCGCGTGTTCCAGGCTGGACACCACGCACCGCGCGCTGATGACCGGCACAAACTCCACAATCCCCAGTTCGGTGCCCTTCTGGAGCACGAACTCAAACCGCTGGCCCTTGAGGAAGGATTGGTAGAGGGTGATCTTGGTGCGGGGTTCGGTGGCGCTGAGCGAGCGGGACACGATTCGCCCCCTCGCCCCTTGGGGTGCCACCTCCGTGAGTTCCACTTCGTACTCCCAGCCGGAGTTGTCCAGGACCACGATGTGCGCGCCGGGGCTCATGCGGAGGACGTTGCGCAGTTGGTGCGCCACGGAGGAAGGCAGCGCGACCTCATCCCCCCCAAGGGCCCCTCGCGGAACAAAGAAGCGATGCATCTCGCACCCCCAACGCAGGCCGGGATTACTGGGGAACCTTCTTGGCCCACAGGAGCACCCAGTCCTTCTCCTGCCGCTTTTCAATCAACCGAAGGGAGTGGGCAGCGAACGAGCGAAGCACGTCATCGGCCTGGGTGTCCAGGATGCCGGCCGCGATGAAGTGCCCGCCCGGGCGCAGGTGCTGAGTCAAGTCCTGCGCCAGCATGGCCTGAATCACATTGGCCAGGATGTTCACCACCATCAGGTCAAACTCGCCGGAGACCGCGTTCACAGACCCCAAGCCCACCGCAATCCGGTTGCGAAGGCCGTTTGCGGCCACGTTCTCGGTCGCGGCCTTCACCGCGATGGGGTCATTGTCCAGCGCCACGACGTGCGCCGCGCCCAGGAACGCCGCCGCGATGGCCAGGATGCCCGAACCCGTGCCCATGTCCAGCACGGACATGCCCGGGCGAACGGCATCCTCCAGCGCCTGCACGCACAGCCGCGTGGACGGGTGCAGGCCCGTACCGAAGGCCATGCCCGGGTCCAGCGTGATGACGATGTCATCGGGCTGGGGCTCGTAGGTGCGCCACGACGGGCGGATGACGATGCGCCGACCGATTCGCAGGACGTGGTAGTGCTCCTGCCAGGCGCGCTCCCAGTCCTTGTCTTCCAGGCGCACGATTTGGAGGTCTGGCAGAGGGTGAATCTGGGCCAGATGCCACAGGCCCTGCTGAATCCGCAGGAGGACCTGCACCTGATCATCGCTGGGGGCAAGGTACGCGCGGATACGGGTTACGGGGCGGGGGAGGGGTTCGCCGCCGTCCTCGGTGCCCACCTGCTGCTCCACGACGGCGCTGCCCCGGCAGTAGCGGTTGAACAGTTCCACCACCGCCTCGGCCGATTCCTCATCCACCTCCTGGGTCAGTTCCAGCCAGCCCACGCCGCCCTCCTTGTAGTTGCCCACAGAGAAAATTACCTGTTGTCATTGCGAGCGAAGCGAAGCAATCTCACGCTCTATCTGTCATGCTGAGCGAAGCGAAGCATCTCGCTGACGAGATTCTTCGGCGCTGCGCGCCCTCGCAATGACAAACTACCAAGAATCCCTGTGGTAAAGTGCTAGCCCGACCCGAACGCATCCTCAAAGGCATCGCGGACTTTCTCAAAGAACCCCTTGCCGTTGCTCTGGGCCACCTGCTCGCGGCCCAGGGATTGCGCCAGTTTCTCAAACAGCGCGCGCTGCTCGGCGGTGAGTTCGCGCGGGATCGCCACGTGGATGGTAACCAGTTGGTCGCCCCGCCCGTTGCGCCGCAGGTACGGCACGCCCTTGCCGCGCAGGCGGTACACCTTGCCGTTCTGGGTGCCCGGCGCGATGGTCAGCGTTTCGTCTCCGTCCAACGTGGGCACGCGCACGGTGTCGCCCAGAGCCGCCTGCGCCACGTTGATGTAGAGGTCCAGCAGGATATCGTTCTCATGCCGCTTGAAGATAGGGTGCGGCTTGACGCTGATGACAACGTACAGGTTGCCCGGCGGCCCGCCGTACTGTCCCGGCTCGCCCTCACCGGCCAGGCGAATCTGGGTTCCCTCGTCCACGCCCGCGGGAATCTTGACGTGAATCTTGCGCGCGACCCGCACCTGCTTGCGCCCGCGGCACTCCGCGCACGGCGTGTTGACGATTTCACCCTCACCCCCGCACCGCGGGCAGGTTACCACGCTGACGAACGAGCCGAGGATGGACTGCTGCACGCGCCGCACCTCGCCGGTGCCTCCGCATTCGGGGCAGCGGATGGGCGACGTGCCCGGCTCGGCCCCGCTCCCGCCGCACCGCTTGCACGTCTCCAGGCGGGGCACCTCCAAGTCCTTCTCCGCGCCGAATACGGCCTCCTCAAACGAGATGGTGAGGTCGTAGCGCAAATCGGCGCCGCGACGGGGCGAACGGCGGCTCGTCGTGCCTCGCGTGAACCCCGAGAAGAAACTCTCAAACAGGTCAAACGGGTCGGTGAATCCGCCGAAGTCGGCGAACCCGCCCTGGAACCCCGCATGCCCGTACCGGTCGTAGGCGGCGCGCTTCTCGTCGTCGCTGAGCACCTCGTAGGCCTCGTTGATTTCCTTGAAGCGGGCCTCGGCGTCCGGCGACTTGTTCAGATCCGGATGGTACTCGCGCGCCAGCCGCCGGTAGGCTTTCTTGATGTCTTCTTTTGTCGCGCTGCGGCTCACGCCGAGCACTTCGTAGTAGTCGCGCTTGTCAGGCATTCCTCACGTCCCACGCAAACACCGGATGGCTGCCGCCCCAGTATACACCCGCCGCGCGCATCCGGCCAAACGCGCGGCCCCCTCACCCTAGCCCTCTCCCAGCGGGCGAGGGAACGGCCCCGCGCGGCCCCCGCCCGACGCTGAACCGTCGGGCTGAACGGGCAAAGCCCTGCGGGCTAGTCCAGCCCCGAAGGGGCTTGGTTCGTTCAACGCGGGGGTTTAGCCCCGCGCAACCCCTCACCCTAGCCCTCTCCCAGCGGGCGAGGGAACGGCCCCGCGCGGCCCCCGCCCGACGCTGAACCGTCGGGCTGAACGGGCAAA